>CANQDA010000112.1 GCA_947591155.1 uncultured Lachnospiraceae bacterium | reverse complement strand
AAATGAAAATTTTGTTACCATCGTCTTTGAGCAAATGACTGCCAAATAAAATTAAAGGAGAGTTGACAATGAAGAAAACGCTAAGCGTACTGCTTGCACTTGTCATGACTATCTGTATGTTGACGACTACGGCAATGGTGGCAAGCGCCGCAGAAACGGACACCCAAAGTGGCATCGAGGCCACGCTTGTGACAGACAAGAACACCTATTCCTCCGGCGAGGATATTAAGGTGACCGTCAATGTCAAAAACACCAATACATACGATGTGAACGATGTCAGCATTACGGTGGAATTGCCGGAAGGTCTCACCCTGAAGTCCGGTGATCTGTCTATTTCCGATGTTGATATTGCGGCTGGAGAAACCTATTCAAAAGAGGTCATCGCCGTAAAAGAAACTTCAACACCGCCCACGGACAAACCGGCAGACGCACCCACTGATAAGCCTACAGGCAAACCGGCAGACACACCCACTGATAAGCTGTCAACGGGAAATCCCAATACCGGAAACAATGGTAATGGAAATGCAACCAGTCCTAAAACCGGCGATAGCTCTAATATTGTGCTGTGTGTTGTGCTTATGGCGCTATTGGTAGTCGGTATATTCCTTACCGTGAAGTTCAGAAAAAAGGCCACTAAGGTTTTGAGTCTGTTCCTGTGTGTAGTAATGGTGTGCGCCATTGTGCCTACCGGGGTTTTTGCGGCAGAGGCTGATACGGGTACAAATGCCGTCAGCATTGCAATTGATAAGACGGTTACGGTTGATGCAAAAGAATATATTATCAAGGCAAATATAGTTTATCAAATCACACCTCCCGAGACATATTATACCGTGAAATTTGATCCTAATGGTGAAAATGTAGAGAATATACCTGCTTCTCAAAGAATCAAGGCGGGTGGATACATTGAACAAACCGAAGAACCTGTTCGTGATAATTACATTTTTTATGGCTGGCATGTTTCTCCTTTGGCAGAAGCATTTGTGGATAATCCAGTCGATTTAAGTTCTTATCCTGTTGATGAAAACATTACTTTTTATGCAATTTGGATTGATTGTGAATACGATGCTGATGGGGATGGACTTTCATTCAAAGAGGAATCAGTTTATAATACAGATCCTTTCTGCTATGACAGCGATGAAGACGGATTGTCTGATTATGATGAAATTGTCGTTTACCATACAAATCCATTGTTAGCAGATACAGATTCAGATGGAATATCAGATATGAATGAAGTTTCACTTCAGCTGAACCCCCTTGAAGCAAAATCTGATAGTATTACGCTGGATTATTCACGAGTCCTTTCAACCACCTTTAATGATGTTTTTTCAGACATGACTCTTGAGTTGACAGCAACTGCAGGTGCATTAAGCACAACCAAAATTCAGTCATACGATAATGATATAATTGAAAATCCAAAAGGTTATTTGAGTAAAATTATAGATATTGAATACAGTCAAAATAATGATTTCGAAAAAGCATCTTTAGTATTTGATTATTCTAAATTGGATTTTGATGGAATAGATGAAGATAATCTTAGCTTTTATTATCTTAATGAAGAAACAAATAGTTTGGAAATAGTTCAGTCGGTTGTAGATACAGATAACAAATTAGTTATCACTGAACCAAAACATTTTTCTATGTATGTTGTAGCAGATAGATTATCTGTTACTTCAAATTTCTCGTTCAATATAAGATATCTAGATAACAATTTACCTGTTAGAAATATTGCAAATACGAATTTTGATGTTTTACAACATGCGTTTGCCTTTCATAATTTTCAGGTAAAAAGTATGCCAGGAGGTTTTTGCTATGGGTTTTCATATGCAACTTATTTAAATTATATCGGAAAATTACCTGTTTCTATGGAAGGTAAAACTGGATTTACATCATATCCTGCATATGATTTAAGCAGTGTAGATTGCTTTTTTGAAAATCAGCTATATCAAGATAGTCAAAAAGAATTATTTAAAGAAGAAAATAAATATTATGCGGACAATGTTTCTATGGATGCTTCGACTAGTCAAACTGTACAGTGTATCGAGAACTTATTTTTTAAACAACATAACGTAAAGGATAAATTTGCGGGAAGTCTTTCTTCAAACGACAATTTTAGTTATTTAATTGACAAACTAAAAGCGGATGAGCCTGTCATGTTATCTCTTATTAAATGGAATGGAGGACATTCGGTGTTGGCAACAGGAATATTAAAATCAGTTAATGAAAACGATGTTTACTACATTTCCATATATGATTGTAATAAGCCTGGACAAAATAGTTATATTAAGGCTACAAGAAAGTGGCATAAAGGTTCGTTTTCTCTTCAGTATGGTTCATATACAAACATAAGACTGGCTGTAGTAGATATACCGGAAAGCGATTCATATGTAACGCATTCTCCATTATCGACAGGCACTCTATCTGGTAAAATCTGCAAAGCCTCAGATCGAAGCACAGCAATTTCAGGAGCAACAATCAATGTATATAAGAATAACAACCTTTACACCACTCAAACAGCAGA
>CANQDA010000111.1 GCA_947591155.1 uncultured Lachnospiraceae bacterium | reverse complement strand
GGCGCGCTGCAGGAGAGGATAACCTCTACGGGAAAAGGCTCTATCACATCGGTGCAGGCGGTTTATGTTCCTGCCGACGACCTTACCGACCCTGCCCCTGCTACTACTTTTGCCCACCTTGACGCAACGACAGTTCTTTCGCGTTCGATAGCGTCAATGGGCATTTACCCCGCCGTTGACCCTCTGGAAAGCACTTCGAGGATACTCACGCCCGAAATTGTGGGGCAGGAGCATTATCAGGTTGCAAGAGCGGTTCAGGGTATTTTGCAGAGATACAACGAATTGCAGGATATTATAGCGATACTGGGTATGGACGAGCTGGACGACGAGGATAAGCTCACCGTCGCCAGAGCCAGAAAGATACAGCGTTTCCTGTCTCAGCCCTTCTCCGTGGCGGAGCAGTTCACGGGTATGCAGGGCAAGTACGTGCCGCTAAAAGAAACTATCCGCGGGTTCAAGGAGATAATCGAAGGCAAGCACGACGACCTGCCTGAGTCTGCGTTCCTGTTCGTGGGGACGATAGAAGAGGCGGTGGAAAAGGCGAAAACGGTGGAGAAGGGTTGACAGTGCATATTTAATTGAATTATAAGGTTTATTGTTGTGCTTTCACTATCTCGGCTTGAAAGCGGCAGGATTGGAGCAGTTGCGGCACCTTTTCTCACTTTTGTGTGCTGCACACCAGTTTCACGCCAGCGCCCCACCCTCCCACCCCCCGACCTCTTCTTCTCAATATATTTCCAACCTTTATTCTTAAGCCTTAACTTTTACTACTCCCCGCTGTTGCCCTTGCGGGCAATACGCTCCCGCCCTCTGAAAGGAAAATTTTTGGAAAAAATTTTCCTCTCAGACTCTCTTTCAAAAACTTTTTATTATTAAGGATTTGCTATGACAACATTCCACCTCCAGATCTACACCCCCGACCGTCTATTCTTCGACGGCGAAACCGAAAACCTCATAGTTCGCACTACCGTCGGCGATAAAGGTATCCTCGCCCGCCACGAACCCTACGTTGCCGCCCTCCCCATCGGCAAGCTGAAAATCAAGCTGAACGGCGAGTTCCGTACCGCCGCCGTCTCCGAGGGCGTGGTCAAGGTGAGCAAGGACAAGACCGTTATCCTTGTCCAAAGCTGCGAATGGGCGGACGAGATCGACGTAGAGCGCGCCAACGCCGCCAAAACCGAGGCTGAGCAGCGTATGCAGTCCCTGCAAAAGGAAGATAAGGATTACCTTGTTGCGGAATACAAGCTGAAACGCGCTATAAACCGCATTGAAGCAAGCAAACTTGAATAAAAGACCCCCGCCTGCCCCACGGCAGGCAAATTTTTTTTGAAATTTTTTTCCAAAACCCCTTGACAAATCCTGAAAATGTGGTATACTACAAAACATACTAATCAGATAGGTAATATAGAAATTTAGGAGGGATCCTATGAGAATCAACAGCTTACTGCTGCGCAAGCAGCTTAACGACCGAATGTGACCTTGATTTTTCCGCAATATTTTCAACTAAAAAATCAAAACAAAAGAAATCGAGGTAAACAAAAATGTCAAATAAAGAATGGAAATTTGAGACCAAACAGCTTCATATAGGGCAGGAGCAGGCGGACGCCGTTACCGACGCTCGTGCGGTGCCTATTTACGCCACAACTTCGTACGTGTTCCACAACTCACAGCATGCCGCAGACCGTTTCGGACTGCGTGACGCAGGGAACATTTACGGCAGGCTCACAAATCCTACTCAGGATATTTTCGAGCAGAGGATAGCGGCGCTGGAGGGCGGCGTTGCGGCGCTGGCGACAGCTTCGGGCGCGGCGGCGATAACCTACACGGTTCAGGCGCTTGCCAAAGCGGGAGAGCACATAGTTGCCTCCAAGACCATTTACGGCGGGACCTACAACCTGTTCGCCCACACTCTCCCCACTTACGGAATAACCACCACTTTCGTGGACCCTTACGAGGAGGGAGCTTTTGAAAAAGCGATACAGCCAAACACAAAGGCGATCTTCATTGAAACACTGGGAAATCCCAACTCCAACATAATCGACATCGAGGAAATTGCAAAGCTCGCCCACGCTCACAAGATACCGCTGGTGGTGGACTCCACCTTCGCAACTCCTTATCTTGTAAGACCTATCGAGTACGGGGCGGACATTGTAATACACAGCGCCACCAAGTTCATCGGCGGACACGGCACGGCGATAGGCGGCGTTATCGTAGACAGCGGAAAATTCAACTGGGAGGAAAGCGGAAAATTCCCTCAGTTCACCGAACCCAACCCCTCCTACCACGGCGTCAGCTTCACAAAGGCGGTGGGCGCGGCGGCGTTCGTCACCTACATAAGGGCGATACTGCTCCGTGATACGGGCGCGACCCTGTCCCCATTCCACGCTTTCCTGTTTTTACAGGGACTTGAAACACTTTCCCTTCGTGTGGAACGCCACGTGCAGAACGCTTTGAAGATAGTGGAATATCTGAACAACCACCCGAAAGTGGAGGCGGTACATCACCCCTCTCTCCCCACCGAGCCAAGCAACGCGCTGTACAAGAAATATTTCCCCAACGGCGGCGGCTCTATCTTTACCTTTGAGATAAAGGGCGGAGTTAAGGAGGCACATCAGTTTATTGATAATCTGGAGATATTCTCCCTGCTTGCCAACGTTGCCGACGCAAAATCGCTTGTGATACACCCTGCCACTACCACCCACTCCCAATGCACCGAGCAAGAGCTTGAGGAGCAGGGCATAAAGCCCAACACTATCCGCCTGTCCATAGGCATTGAGAATATCGACGACCTTATAGC
>CANQDA010000110.1 GCA_947591155.1 uncultured Lachnospiraceae bacterium | reverse complement strand
AGGAGCGGCTGGAGCTGTCGTTCAGCAGCGGGGAGTTGGATGTGCTGAACTTCATGGGGAACACGGCGTACGACGATTTGAAGAAGGAGCAGTATCCGGCGGTGGTAGAGCGGCTGGAGCAGCTGCTGGTGCAGATAGAGAAGCAGAACGAACAACTGGGCGTATACCGGCCGGTATGCCTGCGCAGGACGCTGGAGCACCGATGGTTTCGGGAGAAGCGGCGGCTGCGCCTGATGATGAAGGGGCAGCTGACGGAGGCGGTGGAGAAGGCGTTGGCGGAGAGCCGGTATGCCAGCGTGTGGTTCTGAAGGAGAGAAAGAGATGGACGAGCAAGCGAGACGGCAGATCCGGGTGAAAAACTGGCGGCTATGGGCGCTGGCGGGGATAGCGGTTCTGACGTTAGTATACACGTTTCTGCGGCAGGCACCCATAGGGGAGAGGACGATAACCCTGACGGCGCGCGGAGAGCAGGAGAGCGTGGCAGGCGGGAGCGAGATCTGGCTCCGCCGGGTGGAGATTGACGGAAAAGAATACGCGCCGGAAGAAGTGTTCACCGGCAAGTGGATAGAGGAAAAGGGATACTATGTCTGGCGTGGTTTTGATCAGCCGGAGGGGTTGACGGACAGCCTGACGGCCACATTCCCGGGGGACGCGGACGTGGATATGTACTTTGAGTCGAACCGGTGGCGGGGGATCCTGCGGGTGAAGGACGGATGTCTTCTGCCGCGGCTTTACAGAGTGAACTGCTACCGGGACACAGACGCGGAGGACGAGCTTATCAGCTACAAGCAGACCAGGATGGCCCCCGGTATCCTCCGGGCCGCCAGACTGCTGCTGTTCTACGCGACGGCCTGGATTCTCATTACAGAGATACGCCAGCGGGTGGTGCGGCGCAGAAAGGCCTTGGAGGCACGCCAGGCGCCGGAGCCCCGGCCGAATAAGGCCGAATGATGCCGCAAAAGAGATAATTCTACGAATTGAGCAGGTAATTGGGTATGCCGAAAGTAACCATTGTGATGCCGGTCTATAACGGCGAAGCTTTTATACGCGACGCCCTAGACAGTATCTTGCAGCAGTCTTTTACCGATTGGGAATGTATCG
Source organism: uncultured Lachnospiraceae bacterium (assembly GCA_947591155.1). GTDB lineage: Bacteria > Bacillota > Clostridia > Lachnospirales > Lachnospiraceae > Choladousia. The sequence goes on along the minus strand of CANQDA010000110.1, from coordinate 1,816 downwards.
TCGTCAATGAGTGGGGCTCTGGTGCGGCGGTGACGGATATCCTGCGGGAATATGCCGCGGCGGATCAGCGCATCCGCGTACTCCAGAACAGCAGCCGGCTGTATATTGCGGCGTCACTCAACGAGGGACTGCGGGCGGCCAAGGGCACATACATTGCCCGCATGGACGCGGACGATATCGCCGGGAGACGGCGGCTGGAAGTGCAGGTGGCCTATATGGACACCCACCCGGAGATCGATATATGCGGCCTGAAGGTGAATATGTTCGGCACCAAGCCATGGGATTGGACGGTCTATTCCGACGACGATTACCTTCGCTGCGCCTGCCTGTTTTATACGCCCTTTATCCACCCGACGGTCATGATGCGCGCCAGCAGCCTGAAAAAGTTCGGGCTGGAGTATGACCCCGACTATCACTACACGGAGGACTACGAGTTCTTTTCCCGCGCCTGCCAAAAGCTGCGCTGTACGAATTTGCAGCAGGAGGGGCTCTACTATTACCGATTCACGCCGGACAACGCCACGAATGTGGGCGGGGCAGAGGGTGTGCGTCTGCAAAACGAGATCATGAAGCGTCTTTTTGCGCAATATGATCTGCATTTCACCGACGAGCAGATCCGACTGCTGTCCCCCAATGTGGAGCCGGAGATCGACTCGGCGGATGAGGCGCTGGAGCAGCTGGACACGCTGGATCTGCTGCTGAAAAAGGTGTTGCTGCAGGACGCGATCCGGGAACAGTTCGGCGCGGACTGCGTTTTCAGGGTGCTGCATCGCCGCTGGGAGGACAAGTGCATCAAGATGCGGCGGGAAAAAGCGATCATGAAGGACAGCCGCGTGCAGCAGGCGATGGAGAGAGGACTTTTCCACCGGGAACGCTTCACCTGGCGGCGGACGGTAAACGGACGCGCCGGATCAGAACCCCGGGTGAGCATCGTCATGCCTGCTTTCAACAGTGAGCAATACATACTTGATACGCTCTTCTCCCTGCTGGAGCAGGATTTTACGGATTATGAGCTGTTGATCGTCAACGAGTTTGGCAGCGATGATCAGACGCTGAAATGCATTTCCCTGTTTGAGGACGATCGCATACGGGTCATACAAAACCAGACGCGTCTGGGACTGGCGGAATCTCTGAACGAGGGACTGCGGCAGGCGCGGGGAGAGTATGTCGCCCGGGCGGATGCGGACGACATCTATCCGGCAAACCGGCTGTCCGAGCAAGTCGAGTATATGGATCGGCACCCGGATGTGGCGCTGTGCGGCACGTGGCAGCATCATTTTGGGAAGAGGAACCACGACCACAAGCCGCCTGCCTCGCCGGAGGCGATGAAGGCAGAACTGCTCTTCCGGTGTGAGGTTTGCCACTCCACGGTGATGCTGCGGAGAAAGGCGTTTGCGGATCGGGATCTTTGGTATGATCCCACGTATCTTTCCGAGGACTTTGAACTGTGGGCCCGGGCGGCTGGCGAGCTGAAGTTTGCAACGATACCAAAAGTACTGGGGCAATACCGCTGGACAGGGGACAACATAACGGCCAAAAAGATGGCGCTTCTGGACGAAGAAGCCCAGCGGATCATCGCGAGAAGCCTGGAGCAGAATCTGGGAATGAAGATCCCCCAGGAGGATCTGATCCTGCTGTCCGGGTGGATGAATCCCTTCCAGGACGGCAGAGAGGATCAGCAGCAGCTGCAACAGCGAGAGGACGAGCTTCTGCGAAAGATCGAACAACGCAACGAGCAGGTGCACGCTTATGATCCGAAGGCGCTGCGATCTGTTCTGGATGTGCACCGGAAATGGGCGGGAATCCCCGTGGAGAA
>CANQDA010000109.1 GCA_947591155.1 uncultured Lachnospiraceae bacterium | reverse complement strand
CCGTTTTCCATTTTTTGAAATAAAAAGGGAGCCATTGCTCCATAGATGAATTACTCATCTATTTTGCAACAGCCCCATGCCTTTGCATTCGGTATGACGCGCAACACATAAGCAAGGAGCACTATTCCTCCGGTACACAAGGTAACGCTTGTATTATTCTGCAGCAAAGATGAAAACAGAACAAGAAGGCTGATGACCCATATGCCGAACAGCCACCACATGGCTGCAGCCGAAAACAAATGATGCGCAATACCATTGTCCCAGAAATAAGCGGTATAGCCGTAGGTAATCGAAAAGCAAAGTCCATAACCCAAAGTCCACAGGGAGAAAAGCAGCACGGTTTTCGCCAGCACGACCTTATCTCTCGACAGACCTTTCGTCAGCGCAAGCAGCAGTGTCCCGGATCTGTATTCTTTTGTAAAACTGTCGCTGAAGATCAGTACAAAGGCAATCAGGGCGATCGGGATATTCTTAAAAAACTGTCCCCACGAAGTCATCGCGTCCACCTGAACGTTCGCGACACTCAATCCGCTTTCTGCTAAGGAGTCTGAAAGCATTTCCATCATCCACGGCGTCAGTTTGGCGATCGCCGGATTCATTACGCCGAACAGGACAAACAACAATACAAGAATCACGAGCTTTCCTGTCCGTGCGGTTTCCATAATTTCCTTTTTCATAAAGGCAAACAGCGGTTTCATTTCGTCACCTCCAAAAAGAGCGTCTCAAGTGTCGGCTCCATCCGCTCGATTCTCTGTATGGGTATTCTGTTCTCAACAACATATCGCACAATATCATAGAAACGTTTCTGACCACCATGAAAGGTAAGCGTATTTTGTTCTCCGGCATTAAGATCGTCAAATGCTTTTATCAGTCTGCCGATATCTTCTTTTTTCTCCGTCTCAATGATAAATCCATCCGATGGCCGCATGCTTCGAAGTTCTTCGATTGTTCCCTGCATTGCGATCTTTCCGTCGTTTAGGAACGCCGCCTCGGTACAGGTCCGCTCCACATCGGAAAGAATGTGCGTGGAGAAAAGTATCGTGGTCTGCTCTTTGGCGGCAAGGAGGATGTCCAGTATTTCCTTGCGGCCGACAGGGTCAAGCGCAGATGTCGGCTCATCGCAGATCAAAAGTTTCGGCCGATTCAGCAGCGCCTGAGCTATCCCCAGCCGCTGTTTCATGCCCCTCGAAAAGCCTTTGATCCGACGCCGCTCCTGCCCAAGACCCACCAGTTCCAACAGCTCATTGCTTCTCGCTACAAGATCCGCCTTGTCCATTCCGCTGATCTCCCCGCAGAAGCGCAGATATTCCATGGGCGTCATGTACGCGTAAAATTCCGGCACATCGGGAAGATAGCCAATGTGCCGGTTTGTGCGGGTCTGTCCGAAACGCACCTTTTCGCTGCAGACATGAATCTGTCCGCTGTCAGGTCTCAAAAGTCCGAGGATCGCTTTCATCGTTGTTGTTTTCCCTGCCCCGTTTCTGCCGATAAAGCCGAAAATACTATGTTCCGGCACGGACAGATTCAGCCCGCGAAGCACCTGTTTGCCGCCAAAACTCTTATTCAGATTCTCTATTGTCAATATTTCCATGTCCGTCTCCATTCCGTCGCCAGATCTTTCCTACTAATCTCGATCCGCCGCCCTTCCATCAGCGGCACAAATAGTACACTAAATGTCTTCCCGCCCAAGCAGGAAATACAGGATCGGGCCGATAAACTCCATGCCGATGATCACTACAACAAGCCACAGTGTACGATTCCCTCTTTTGTAATTCTTGTGGGTCAGAATATGGTACAGCGTGTAGCCCAGAAGAGCAAATTCCACGATCGCGAGCGGAATAAGGAAAGGGAGAAGTTCTGTAATTTTTTCCATAATCTTTTCCATTCTATTTTTCGTCCTTTCGGAAAATCTCTACGCAAAAGCCCTTATATCCGCAGCATGTGCAGCTGAGCTTCCTAAGTGTCGGGGTATGCCTTGCAAAAAATGCTTCCTTCAGGCCGGGTTTGAAAACCTCGTGGCACTGCGGACAGATATACGCTACCCTTGAAAAATAGTATCTTGTCACCCAGACCGTATAGGGAATGGCGACAAGGATATAAAAAACAAAGGGAAGCCAAAGTCCCGCGGCGATCCATAGGATAAGCGATCCCCACTGAAAGATGCCAAGCGGGATACCCGTGAGCAGCAAAACGGCATGAAGGCGTTTCATTTCCTTTTTGTTTTCCATCTGATATGCTATATCGCTGATTGATTCGATGGAGAAATTTGAGACGCTCTTTAACGCCCGCCGGATTCCGCCGAGCAGTTCGAGCTTTGCCTGCCGTTCTTCGATCTCCCCGGAAAGCGCCCGTTCCTGCTGCTCCAGAAGGACAGAGATCACGTTTCCCGGGTTCGCCTCGGACAACAGCTCTCCGATGCTGTTTATGGAGAGCCCGGCGTCGCGGAGAAAGCAGATGATCTTCATGCGCTTGAGGTCGTCTTCCGAATAGAGCCGTCTGCCTCCCTCAGAGAGTTCGCTTGGCGTCAGGATGCCGCGGGTATCGTAATACTGTACAGTCCGGACAGATACGCCGCAGAACTTCGCAATTTCTCCAGTCGTGTATTTTGACATAGCTTTTGCCTCCTTTCGCGCTCATGTTACTACATTACGCAGCGTCACAAGCAATACCTTACGCAGGGGGATTTTTACCCTAATATTAATTTTAGTGCAGAGTTTGCACCTTTCTGACTCGAAGATGCAGATCCTGCACTAAACAGCGTTGTATTTTTGCTGATATCTAATCCTCCAATTCCTGCAAAATGTAAGCATACACCGTCTGATCCGTAATCTCTTTCTCCTGTTTCTGCAATTTCCTCGTAATATCCCACCAGAAATAAGAAAACAGCGTCTCTCCCTCTTCATCCTTCACCAGACATTTCAGACAGCCGT
>CANQDA010000108.1 GCA_947591155.1 uncultured Lachnospiraceae bacterium | reverse complement strand
AGGCTCTGTCCTACCACAGTGTTGAAAAAACATGAGCATGAACAAGTCTCTAAATAAGAATGTTCGAGTAGGGTTATCGCGCGTCGATAATAACTTCGCCCATGAGAGGATGAGCAAGAAGCCCCCGATGCTACTCGTTGACCAAAGTGTAGAGGATAAGGGCTTCACCCCATTGTCTTAGTAAATCTAACACATTAATTCTAATCGTATGAAAGGATTCTTCAAAAATCAACACGTGGGTAGGACAGAGCCAAAAAAAATGATTCAAGCTTATGGTCTGAAGAGGATGAGCACTACGGTGGGAGTGGTGTTCTTTTACTTTCTATTTCTCATATTTTCTTCATATTCGTGGGCCTTTGAACCAGCTCACCATATCGGGAATGATCCTCGTTATTTTAATTGTGTGGGATGTGAGCAGGATTCTCCTTTAAAAAAGAAAAAAATCCTCTTTCTGGGGTCATCTGTCACAAGGGGGGCGTGTAGTTTGGGAGTATCATTTGCTGATATGTTGAGACGTAAGTACGATTTTTTGATGATAAAGGACGTCGTAGATGGAACATTATTGGTGGAAAAAGGAGAGAGCTCATATATTTCCCGCCTGAAGAAGTACACAAGAAACTCTGACATTGATCTGCTTGTTGTTCAGCTATCGACAAATGACTCGCATACAAAAGATTTAATAGAAGGGAAACAGACAAACACTATAGGGGGGGGGTATCCTCTTTATTGTTGAATACGCACACAATGTCTTGCGTTGTCCCGTTCTTTTTTATACGTGTCCCTACTTTGGAAACGAAAAATACAGAAAAATGTGTGATTTCCTTTATAAATTTAAGGAAGACTCTGGACGTGCCAACGTCGAGAACCTCTACATTGCAGATATTTTCCGCAACGGAGGCTTTCAACAATTGTCTTCTTTTGAATTCCAATTATGTATGTTTGACCCAATTCATCCGACTCAAGCGGGATATTTTCGCTGGTTGCCATTGTTCGAAGAACAGCTCTCCAGAATCTTTCCCAAGAAGAGCACAAACGATGATACAAGCTGTCCTAAATAGCGTTTTATAATGATTCAATGAGTCTATTATTTGCTTTAAAATTCTAGGAAATAGTAAAATGTGATAATTGAAAAATGAGAAGGGGAAATAGTAAGGCTGAGGAGGGACTTTAGGTGCCGTCTTAGTGACCCACACATGAAGTATTAACGCACAAGGATTCCTTAAAAATCAACACTGTGGTAGGACAGAGCCTAAATTTTCTAAAATTTTACGCCATCTAACCACAGTTTAGAGCCTATTGGGCAAACAGGCACCCTACCTACGAAACTATGAGTACACAACAAGAACAACAAGATCAGACTGAAAAGTTTCATGAAGAAGAGCAAGATGAAGCTGGAAAAGAAACAGATTCTAATCAAGGCAAAGAATCTCATACTCCAACAGATAAACAGAAATTTGCCTATGAAGTAGCCATGAAACAACTTCGCATACACGCGCCATTAATATGGCGTCGCAATGCGTTCTTTCTGGTTGCAAATACAGCACTCATTGCGTATGCTGTGAAATATAGAACTAATCGAGATACTTCTCAGTCCGGCGTGTCTGAAGTACGCCAGATGCTTGCAGCGGAGAAGGAATCGAACTCTTCAATAAGTCATTGTTTGGTAACAAACGATTATTATCACCGAAGAGAAATTGGTGGTTTTGATCTGGAGGGGGCTGTCATTTCTATTATGGGGCTCGTACTAGCCATCGCGTGGATGATCATCACGAAATATGGGCAAAAAATCCAACGTGAATGGCGGAAAGTTGCAATGAAATTTGAGGAAGATTACTTTGCAAATCAGGATTCTCCATTGAGAGAAGCTAATAAAATACTGCGAGAAGGAAAGGAGGGCAACAGTGTATCAATCACTTCCGTAATACTTGCAGTTAATAAAATAATGATATCCGTTTGGATTTTTATTGTAATATTAACTTTTCTACATTTGACAGGTTTTGATTTAAGGATTATTCCATTAAAGCCTTAAATAGAGACGAACGCTAAACCTCAAAAGTTCTTTACGACACTAAAAAACACATGGAGACTACCGCGTTTAGCTAGGATTACGAAATTGCTGTTAATTGGCAGCTCGTAGATACACTTTCCAAAAACAATGGTGTACAGGCTCTCGAGATGGGCCCGAGCTTCAAGCGAAGCGCCTCTATTTACTAACTTAAAACATATTATTCGCTCACACAAGAATAAGAATTCAAAAGACTTTTCATATTCCCCCAAACGGACATGACACAGACAAAGAAAAAAGGAACATCAACTGCTCGAGTCACACGAAAGATTCCCCTAAAGGTAGACCATCGGTGCGAAAAGGTGGCGATGCTGTTTGCCGTGAACAATGGGTATGCTCCGTACCTGGGGGTAGCTCTGGCGAGTCTTGTGGAGCATGCAGGGAAGTACGAATATGAACTTATTGTGTTATATCGTAATTTGAACGAGCACCATCGTGAATTGCTGGAGCATATCGTTGACCAGTTTGGGCGTGAGTCGGCAGGGAGCTTTCGACTACGATTCATGGAGATGCCCCTAAGTACGGCTGACTATAATTTTGCGTCTGGATATAAATCGCTCTCAATCGAATCTTGGTACCGCCTGTTTGCTCCGAGTCTTTTCCCTGAATACGATAAGATCCTCTGGCTGGACTCCGATATTTTAGTGCGCGATGACGTGTCTAAACTTTATGCGACAGATCTGGGAGACAACTGGATTGCCGCATGCCAGTGGGATTATGGTATCATCGGACTTTTGGAGCGTGAGAGGCGGCAAAAGCAGCCCAAGCTGGGGCCATATTTTACCAAAGTGCTTGGGGGCAAGTGCCCGAAGGAAAATTACGTCAATGCGGGCGTGATTCTGTTCAACCTGCGGGCGATGCGTGAGCAAAACGTGCAAGAAAAGCTACTGCAGGCAGCGCAGAACCCTGCCATGCACTTTCATGATCAGTGCGCCATC
>CANQDA010000107.1 GCA_947591155.1 uncultured Lachnospiraceae bacterium | reverse complement strand
ATGGCTACGAAGAACATCATCGACGGCACGCAGACGATGTCCATCTACAAGGATACCCGTCTCCTTGCTTCCAAGGCTGTTACGATGGTTGACGCGGTGCTTCAGGGCTCCGAGCCGGAGATCAACGACACAGAGCAGTACGACAACGGCGCTCTCGTTGTTCCGACCTACATGTGCACACCGGTTGCAGTGGATCAGTCCAACTATCAGGAGATCCTGATCGACGGCGGCTACTACACGGAAGATCAGCTGAAATAATCAGCTCCGATCTCTCTAACCGAACGATGAAAGAGGGCAAGTCCTTCTAAAGATTAAAAATGACTGGGCGGCGGGAAAATCCGCCGCCTATGTTTACGTCAGAGGGCAGAATGCAACAACTGTCTGGTACGGTTTTGCCGCGCGGCCCGCGCGGTGGGACAGATATCGGGCGGACAGAAATTGGTAAAGGAGTGAGGGAAGGCATGTCTGAAATTATTTTGGAAATGAAACACATTACGAAAGCATTTTCGGGCGTGAAGGCTCTGGACGACGTTAATTTCCAGGTGGAAAAGGGCGAGATCCATGCGCTGTGCGGCGAGAACGGAGCCGGCAAGTCGACGCTGATGAATGTCCTTTCGGGTGTGTATCCCCACGGCACATATGAGGGAGATATCATCTACAAGGGTGAGACCTGCAAGTTCCACAGGATCAAGGACAGTGAGAACAAGGGCATCGTCATTATCCATCAGGAGCTCGCTTTAAGCCCGTATCTCTCGATTGCGGAGAATGTGTTCATGGGAAACGAACAGCTCTCCATGCGCGGCGTCATCGACTGGACGAAGACGAGAGAGCGCGCGAAGGAAGCACTGGCGCATGTCGGTCTGCAGAATGAAAATCTGAATGCACCGGTCAACACGCTGGGCGTCGGCAAGCAGCAGCTGATCGAGATCGCCAAGGCGATGGCGAAGAACGTGGAGCTTCTGATCCTCGACGAGCCGACGGCGGCTCTGAACGACGAGGAATCCGCGCAGCTTCTGGAGATCATGCTGGAGCTGAAGAAGGCGGGCGTTACCTGTATTATCATTTCTCACAAGCTGAACGAGATCAGTTACGTGGCGGATTCCATCACGATCCTCCGTGACGGAAAGACGATCGAGACGCTGCGCAAGGGCGTGGACGAGTGGTCGGAGGACCGCATCATCAAGGGCATGGTCGGCCGTGAGATGAACAACCGCTATCCGGTCCGCGATAACTGCCCGATTGGCGACGTGGTAATGGAGGTAAAGAATTGGAACGCGTACCACCCGGAGATCGCCGATAAGCAGATTTTGAAGGATATCAACATCAAAGTCCGCGCGGGCGAGGTGGTCGGTCTGGCAGGACTGATGGGCGCCGGCCGTACCGAGTTTGCTATGAGCCTCTTCGGACATTCCTACGGGCAGAAGATCTCCGGCGAGGTCTATATGCACGGAAAGAAAGTCAGCACAAAGACGGTGAAGGACGCGATCGACAATAAGATCGCCTACACGTCTGAGGACCGTAAGACTTATGGTCTGGTGCTGATGAACGACATCAAGACGAATATGACGATGGCGGCGCTGAGAGCGTACTATGCGAGCGGCCAGATCGTCAATGAGCGCAAGGAGAACCTTGACGCGGAAGAGTATAAAGAGAAGATCAATGTAAAAGCAACATCGATCCATCAGACAGTCGGCTCCCTTTCCGGCGGAAATCAGCAGAAGGTCGTGCTGGCAAAATGGATGATGACCCATCCGGACGTTCTGATCCTGGATGAGCCAACGCGTGGTATCGACGTCGGTGCGAAGTATGAGATCTACTGCGCGATCAACGACATGGCGCGTGAGGGCAAGGCGATCATCGTGATCTCCTCCGAGATGCAGGAGATTATCGGTACCTGTGATCGCGCGTATGTCATCAATGAAGGCCGAATCGCAGGCGAGCTTGGCCGCGAAGAGCTGAGCCAGGAGAACATTATGAAATGTATCATGGCGAGCAACGGGAAAGGAGAAGAATAATGGAGACGAAGAAAAAATACATTAATCTGGACATTAAGTCTTTCGGTATGATCGCGGCGCTGATCATCATCTTCCTGATCTTTTATGTGATGACGAAGGGATCCAACGCGACGCCGACCAACATTAACAACCTGATTATGCAGAACGGCTACATCATCATTCTGGCGACCGGTATGCTGCTCTGCGTACTGACCGGCTACATCGATCTGGGCGTCGGTTCTGTCGTCGCCCTGGGCGCTGCCTGCGCGGCAAAGCTCGTCGTTGAGCAGGGTTGGGCGGTTCCGCTGGCATGGCTGGTGGCGGTAGCCATCGGTCTGGCGATCGGTATTTTCGCAGGATTCTTTATCGCGTATCTGGACATCCCGCCTTTCGTTGTGACTCTGGCGACGATGCTCATGGGTCGCGGCCTTACATACACACTGTTGAAGTCCCTGACGGTTGGACCGCTTCCGGCTGACTATTCCTTCATCGGCGTCGGTTTCCTTCCGACGATAAAGGTTCCCTTTGGCGGAGGTCAGATCGATCTGGTCTGCGTCATTGTCGCGGCGGTGGTATCCGTCGGCCTGATCTTCACGGAGATGAAGACGATCCGCACGAACAACAAATACGGTTTCGCGAACCTCGTTCCGTGGCAGATGATCATCAAGGATGTGGTCATTCTTGTCATCGTATGGTTCTTCTTCACGAGACTCGGTATGTACAACGGCATTCCGATCCAGCTGCTTGTGCTTGCGGTGATCGTCGGGATCTATCACTTTATCACGAGCAAGACGGTTGCAGGCCGTCAGATCTACGCGATGGGCGGTAACGCGAAAGCGGCGAGCCTCTCCGGCGTCAACACGCGGAAGGTGTTCTTTTGGGTCTATGTGAACATGGGCGTGCTCGCGTCGATCGCAGGTATCGTGCTCTCGGCCCGTCAGGGCGGCGCGAACCCGAAGATGGGCGACGGCGTTGAGATGGACGCGATCGCATCCTGCTACATCGGCGGCGC
>CANQDA010000106.1 GCA_947591155.1 uncultured Lachnospiraceae bacterium | reverse complement strand
TGGACTCCCGGATATGGAAGGCGGAGCAGAGCATCACCCAGACCATGGACTCCCGGATGTGGAAAGCAGAGCAGAACGTCACCCAGACGCTGGACGCGCGGGTGTGGAAGGCGGAGCAGAACGTCACCCAGACGCTGGACGCGCGGGTGTGGAAGGCGGAGCAGAACATCAACCAGACCACGGACGCCCGGGTGTGGAAGGCGGAGCAGAACGTCACCCAGACCTTGGACGGGCGGATATGGAGCGCGGAGCAGAACATACTGCACCTGCAAAAGAACGGGCTGCGGCTGCAGGCGGCTTCGATGCTGGGAAGCGAGGATCAAGCCAGACGGATCTTTCTGATCGGCACGCCGGAGCACAACAACATCGGGGACGCGGCGATCGTAAACGGCGAGATCGAGTTTGTGCGCCGGTATTTCCCCGGGAGCCGGCTGATCGATATACCGGACAACGATCTGGGGCTGTGGTATGAGGCGGTGCGGACGACGATCCGCCCCGGGGACATGATCTTCCTGCAGGGCGGGGGGAACATGGGCAGCCGGTACCTGCGTGAGGAGAGCGTGCGGCGGCAGGTGATCGGTGATTTCCGGGACTGCCCGGTGGTGATCCTGCCCCAGACGGCGTATTACGATGACAGCGAGGCGGGACGGAAGGAGCTTGCGACCACAGCGGCGATCTTTGCCGGCCATCCCCACCTGACCATTCTGGCCCGGGGAGATCGGAGCCTGGAGCTGATGCGGGAGCATTTTCCGGGAGCGAAGAGCGCGTGCGTGCCGGACATGGCGCTGCTGCTGGAGAAGGACTACGGTCTGGAGCGCAAGGGGGTGCTGCTGTGCATCCGGGCGCTGAACGACGAGAGCGGTCTGACGGACAGCCAGTACACAGCGGTGATGGCGGCGGCCCGGGAAATAGACGGGCAGGCGGAGAACACCGACAACCTGTACCAAGGGGGCTATGAGGGCCGGATCTGGCAGGACATGCGGCGGGAAGTGGTGGAACAGCAGCTGCGGCGGTTTGCCTCCAGCCAGGTGGTGGTGACAGACCGTCTGCACGGACTGATCTTCGCACTGATAACCCACACGCCCTGCGTGGTGTTCAGCTCCTACAATTATAAGATAGGAGAGTTTTGCCGGACGTTCGTACACACGGACGGGGTCATATTCCTGGACAACGACGTGGAGCGGCTGCCGGCGGCGATCCGGGCGGCGATGGAGCACGGCCCGCTGGAGAGCACAGGGGTGGACTTTGGGCTGTATGCTCAGGCGCAGCAGATGATACGGGAGGATACAGGATGGGCCTGAAGGGAAAGACAGCGCATTTTTCCGTAGACGATACGATCTGGCTGTTCTATGGACTGCGGGATTGGGACTACGGGAGCGTGTATGAGCAGCCGGTGCTGGGGCTTTTTCAGCGGCTGCACGCCCGGTATGGGATCACGGTGAGCTTCTACTGCTTCATGACCCAGGACTGGATGTGCCTGAAGGACGTGCCGGACAAGTACCGGCAGGAGCTGGAGGCGAACCGGGACTGGTGCCGGTTCGGATTCCACGCGCTCAACGAGAACATGAACTACGCCCAGACAGGGCCGGCCCAGGCCGCTGCGGATTATGTGGCGGTGATGGACGAGCTGCGGCGCATCGCCGGAGGGGCGCTGGACGAGCTGCCCCGTCTGCACAGCTACGCGGGCAGCCAGATGAGTCTGCGGGCCATGGCGCAGCATGGGCTGCGGGGCGTGCTGTGTCCGGAAGAGGGCTGGAAGGACGAATACGGTCTGACGGGAGAGCACAGACGCATTTTGAACGACAAGGGCGTGTATCGGGATGCCGCCAGCGGCCTGACGTATCTGCAAACGGATATCCGGCTGGAGGAGACGGCCAGTGTGGCGGAGAAGATCTCCCAGCTGCGGGACAGGCGGCATTTGGAGATATTCACCCATGAGTGGGCGCTGGAACGGGATCATGTACAGGAGAAACTGATGCTCTGCGGCGAGCTGCTGCATCAGCTGGGCTACCGCGGCGCGTTCTGGGGAGAGGAGTGAGGTCATGGCGAAGATCAAGAGAATGATAAACATGGGCATTCCGGTGACGGCGTGCAACATGCGCTGTTCCTATTGCTATGTGAGCGAGGCCGGGTGGCGGACGGACGATCTGGGCCATCTGGACTATCCTCCCGAGCACATCCAGCGGTGCTTGACTCAGGAGCGCACGGGGGGGGTATGTCATGTAAACATCTGTGGTTCGGGAGAGACGTTGCTGCCGGACTATGCGATGGATCTTATCCGGCGGATGCTGGAGAACGGGCACTATGTGTCTGTCGCCACAAACGGAACGCTCACCAAGCGGCTTGAAGAGCTGTGCGCATTGCCGGAAGAATACAAGGAAAGATTGTTCATCAAGTTTTCTTTCCACTTTTTGGAGCTGAAGCGGCTAAAGCTGATAGACCGGTTTTTCTCCAACATCTGTCTGGTGCGTGACAACGGATGCTCCTTTTCCGTGGAGCTGGGAGCGGACGACGATTATGTGCCGTATGTGGAGCAAATACGCGCGCTTTGCAGAGAGCGGCTTGGAGCCGACTGCCATGTGATAGAGCTGCGGCACCAGAAGGACGAGTTTGACCGTTTGACAAAGCTTCCACTGGAAGAGAGGAACGAGCTGTGGGGGCAGTTCCATTCCGAGCTGTTTGATTATCAGCAGACGGAGTGGGGGAGGAAGCGGTGCGAGTTCTGCTACGCGGGGGAGTGGCTGCTCCAGCTGGACGGGAAAACCGGCTGGGCATATCCCTGCTTCATCGGTGGGAACGATATTCAGAACATCTTTGCCGATCCGGAGGAACCGATCCGGTTTGTGGCTATAGGGGAGAACTGCCCGTGGGCGCACTGCTACCCGTGCCATGTGCTGTTGACGTCGGGGATCATCCCGGAGCTGGAGGCGCCCACATATTACGATGTACGCGACCGGGAGGCGGCGGATGGAAGCCATTGGCTGAAGCCCAAAATGGCAGAGTTTTTCTCCAGCAAATTCATCGACGCAAACCAGGAATATTCCCCGGAAAAGAAGGCCTATATCAACGGACTGATGGCCCTGGAGTACAAAAACCGCGGTCGGCTGCTGGAGATGGAGGACGCCCGGCGGGCGGCGGAGAAATCGCTGCTGGCCCGGGGCATCCATACGGTGGCGGTCTGGGGAGCGAATATGTACAGCGACTGGCTTCTGGCGCTGCTGCTGCCCACAAAGATCCGGGTGCAGTACATGGTCGATCCGGAC
>CANQDA010000105.1 GCA_947591155.1 uncultured Lachnospiraceae bacterium | reverse complement strand
CAGGGCTCACTACATCACGGATAGTTTCCATATATTCCTTAAGAGGTCTTGCTTCACCGCTTCCAAGCACATACGTCTTTCCGTCAACGCCTTTTTCACCGAGCAGTCTGAACGCTCTTGCCGCGTCTGCGCTGTAAAGATAATCCCACATCTGCTCGCCTTTGGTAAGAGCAGGCGTTTCGCCTTTTTGAAGTTTATTTATCAACGACATTACCATAGTGTTTTCACCGTCGTTGGGACCGTAAACGCTCAAAATCCTCGTCCATATATGCTTAAGTTCAAGCTGATGAGCATACTCGCGGGTTATCTGTCCTGCGCATAGCTTTGCTATTCCGTATCCGTTTTCGGGAAAGCAGGGCGTATCCGGCTTTAATATGCCTTCGTGTCTGCCATATTCTGCTTGCGAGCCCGCGCCTATAAACACTTTGCAGCCAAAACGCTTAGCGGCGCCTACAGCGTCGAGAGCATATTTAATATTGTCTGCATGAGCATACATATTGTTCCTATCCGGTCCGGCAGTTGCAGCCCATGCAAAATGATAAAAGACATCATACTCTTTTCCAGTGTCATTCTGAAAATTAGATAATTCGCTCAAGCTGCAATATTTCTTTGTAATAAGTGGGTGTTCGGGGATTCTCTCGTTTTTGGAAGAGCCTTCTCGGCAAAGAATGAGTAATTCTACATCGTTCTCTATTAGTTCCTTTATCAGCGCCGTGCCTAAAACTCCGGTCGCTCCTGTTATAATTGCTCTTTTCATTTAATCCTCCTTATTGATCAATTCGATCATAGTCCGCGCCAATCCCTCATCGTCCAAAGAAAACTTATGATATAAATAGGGCGCATGGGCCATCGGCACAAATTTGTCCTCTATCCCAAGATTCACAAAATCCGTCTTTAACTTTTCCGATGCTATAACCTCTGCCACAAGTTGTCCGAGACCGCCGGAAACATTGTGGTCGTGTGCTGTCACAATTTTCCCTGTTTTAGCGGCGTCAATAATCGCTTGTCTGTCAAGCGGTTTCAAGGTATGCATATCTATAACACGAATTTCTTTTCCCGTATTTTTCTTAACGATTTCAGCAGCACTCAATGCGTATTTAACGGTAATCCCTGAGCATATAAATGCTCCGTCATTGCCGTCTTTGGCTAATGACGCTTTGCCTATTTCAAAGCAGTAATCACTGTCATATACATTTATTACCGGCTCCACGCTGCTTCTGATATATATAGGTCCGCTGTGTTCAGCCGAACATTCAAGCATCTTTTTAGCCTGCAGAGGGTCGCACGGTTCCATTACCGTCATACCGGGAATGGCACACATAATTGCGCAATCCTCAAGAGCCCAGTGCGTTGCGCCGGATATTCCTCCGGAAACACCGGAATAGGTTGAAATCAATCGCACATTCATGTTATTATAAGCAACATCTGTTCTGCACTGCTCGCAGGCTCTCATAGAGATAAATGGTGCCATAGAAAATGCATAGGGTATAAAACCCTCATGAGCAAGTCCCGCGGCAAAACTTACCATATTCTGCTCTGCTATTCCTACGTTAAATGAACGCTCGGGAAAAGCTTCAACGAATGAGCGATTCCTGCATGTACCCATTAAGTCTGCATTTACGACTACAACCTTATCGTTTGTCATCCCAAGCTCTGCCATATATTCGCCAATAATATTTCTGAGATAATAATTCTGATGTGTTTCAGGCATTATTTCGCCCCGCTTTCAAGCTCTTTTATACAAAGCTTTAACTGTTCTTCTGTGATTTTCCCGGCATGCCACCTTGCCTGGTTTTCCATAAATGATATTCCTTTTCCCTTTACCGTGTGACATATCAAAACTGTTGGTATATCGGAATCCGGCGAAGGAAGATTATCAAACTGGTTTTTTATTTTCGCAATATCATTTCCGTCAAGCTCGCAAACCCGAAAGCCAAAAGCTCTATACTTATCAGCAAGGTTACCAAGTCCTGTTATATCTTCTATCTTCCCGTCTGCTTCTAAACCGTTGTTATCCACAATAGCTACAAGATTTCCGAGCTTATAATGTACAGCATTCATCGAAGCTTCCCAAACTGAGCCTTCAGATTGCTCGCCATCACCCATTACAACGTAAACTCTGCTTGTTAAATTATCTTTGAGCCTTAACCCGGCTGCTATTCCACATGCCACAGGAAAACCGTGTCCAAGACTGCCGGTAGAAAATTCAACATATGGGTTAATAAGTTTGCAGGAATGCATTGAAAATCTTCCTTCATCAGAGGCATACTCTTTTATTACATCATTGCTGTCAAAACAACCTATAGCCGCTTGATTAAAGCTCATTACCGCAGACGCATGTCCCTTGGACAGAATAAATCTGTCTCGACCTTCATCGAGTGGGTCATGCGGATTGTAATTCATCTGATACTGCCACAAAACAGTCATAACATCTGCTATGGATAAATCTCCGCCGATGTGAATAGTTTGCTTTGAGCAAAGGTTTAATAAATTCTTTCTGATTTCAAGCGCAGCATGTTTTAATTCGTCAACCGAGGTGAGCTTATTCATAATTGCACCTCAGATATAGCTCAGGTAAAAGGATACCTATCCAAATTAGCTGGTTAGTACCCCCCCCCCGCATTATTTTTAATCATATCATCGTTCCTTTCAATATCCATCTCGTTTAACTCATCATAAAGCATTCTTTCAAGCAACGGCTCCTGGTCCTGATTTGGCTTTCCGAATTCAAGCTTCGGGAAAACATACGTATCTTCATTTATCTTTACCTCTATAAAAATCGGCTCGCTGCTTTCAAAAACAGTTTTGTCTATTGACTGTATATCTTCTTCTCTCTCGCAGCAGATATATTTTATTCCGTATGCGCTTGCTATCGAGCTGAAATCTGGAACAGCATATCCTCCGGGAAGTGTAGTCTGAGTATAGTTTTTGTCAAAATACATTTCTTGAAAATGCCTTATCATGCCGAGCGCATAATTATTTAAAAGAATGATCTTAATCGGCAGCCTTTCGCTTGAAACTGCCATCAGCTCTTGAATATTCATCTGAATACCTCCGTCGCCGCTGAAGCAAACAGTTGGCTTTTTTGATGCCGCAATACACGCTCCGACAGCTGCAGGCAGAGAATAGCCCATTGCGCCATGACCGCCGCTGAATAGAAGCCTCTGACCTTTCTTTAATTCAAGTGACTGCGCAACCCAAACCTGATTTTGTCCAACGTCGGTAGTGATAACAGAATTTTTGGGGATTAAACTGCCTATGTCTTTTACAATGAGATTAGGACGTCTATCATCAA
>CANQDA010000104.1 GCA_947591155.1 uncultured Lachnospiraceae bacterium | reverse complement strand
GAAACCATAAACGATATTTTTGATCACATGGGAAATAAGCAGGAGATGGTGGGCAAGCTGGCAGAAATGTACAACGAGCCGATTGAATCATTGTTGGACGAACCCGACGAGGAAGATTCGGGAAACGTGAGCTGGACGGCGACATTTTAAATAGCCCGTCGTCCGAAAAAGTAAAAGACGAAAAAAAGCACTTGAGCTTTGCGGAAACTTTTCATCAGCAGTTCCCGTATTATTTGTCCATAGGAATGACCGAGGAACAATATTGGGATAAGGACTGCTCGCTTGCAGCAGCGTTCCGCAAGGCCGACAAGCTGAAACAAGAGCGCAAGAACTGTGAAATGTGGTTTGAAGGCGCATACATCTATCAGGCGCTTATCCGTGCGGCGCCCTTGTTTCACGATTGGGCTAAAAAAGGCACCAAAGCGCACCCATATCTTTCCGAACCGTTTACAATTACGAAAGAGCAGTCTGCATATAAGGAGGAGCAAAAAGCTAAGCAAACCTACGATGAAGGAAAACGCTTTATGGAAATGTTTATGGTAGGTTTTAACAAAAAATTCAAAAAGGAGTGAGCGTCATGTCTACTACAGTCGAATCATTGGAACTTGAGGTAAAATCAAGTTCAGGGGAAGCGGCGAAAGGTATTGACGCTCTTTCTTCTTCCTTAAAAAAATTAAAAAAAGCGGTAAACGGCGGGCTTGGTCTGGAGGCAATAGACACGTCAAAACTGAGCGGGCTGTCAAACAGTCTGCAAAAGCTGTCGGGGCTTGGAAATCTTAAAATATCTGCGTCCATTGCAAATCAGATCCGCAATATCGGAAGCGCTGTGCAGTCCTTACAGGGTACAGACTTCAGCAAGCTTTCATCACTGGGCTCTGCTCTTGCACCGCTGGCAAGTATAGGAAAATCAAACCTCAGCAGTTTTATTTCACAATTGAAGCGTTTGCCTGAAGCAGTAGTTGCTTTAAACAGCGTTGATATGAATTTGACAGGAAGTAATATCGAAAAGCTTGCTTCCGCTCTTGTACCGCTTTCCGAAATGGGAAAGAACAATCTTACTTCATACATAACGCAGCTGGAAAAATTGCCCAAAGTGGTAACTGCGCTTAACGACAAGAGCATATCGGATTTAAAAGATAAAATTGAGCAGCTTGCTTCTGCGTTTCATCCTTTGGGGACCGAAATGCAGAATATTGCAAACGGCTTTTCTGCGTTACCTGCACGCTTGCAGCGGGTAATTAGGCAAACAGACAATTTGTCCACTTCCAACAATAAAGCAGGAAAAAGCTATACAGATTTAGCAGCTAAGTTGGGCATAAATTATACTTCTTTCAAAAAAATAAAAAGCGCGATCAGCTCGTTTATAAACCAATCAAACAAATATGTTGAGGACTTGAACCTGTTTACCGCCTCAATGAGGCAGTATGCCGGCGAAGCACAGGAGTTTGCTGAAAAGGTAAGCGATATTATGGGCATTGATCCTGCTGAATGGATGAGAAATCAGGGTATTTTCAACACGGTCCTTACCGGTTTTGGAGTTGTAAATGACAGAGCTTACATAATGTCTCAAAACCTTACACAGCTTGGTTATGATATATCCTCTTTCTTCAACATAAGCACCGAGGACGCTTTTTCAAAGTTGCAATCAGGTATAGCGGGAGAACTTGAACCACTCAGACGCTTGGGCTACGACCTTTCTGTCGCAAGATTACAGCAAGAGGCACTGAATCTTGGCATTGAAAAGAGCGTTTCCGCTATGACTCAGGCAGAAAAAGCGGAATTAAGATATTATGCTATAATGACGCAGGTCACGACGGCACAGGGCGATATGTCGAGAACACTTGAGGCTCCTGCCAACCAACTCCGTATTTTAAAAGCACAAGTCACACAGTGCGCTCGTGCTTTAGGCAATGTCTTTATTCCCGCATTGACCGCTGTCCTGCCTTATGCCATTGCGTTTGTGCAAGTGTTGAGAGAAATTGCAAATGTATTTGCGAACCTGCTCGGCTTTACCCTTCCCGAAATAGATTACAGCGGTCTTGAATCGGTTTCCGGCAGCGCAACGGATCTTAGTGATGGATTGGAAGACGCTAACGAAGAAGCGAAAAAGCTAAAAAGAGCACTTATGGGATTTGATGAACTTAATGTTCTTCCTTCTGTTGACAACGGGGCAGAAACCGGTACGGACACGGCTGTGGGCGGCGGTCTTGGTATTGAACTTCCCACTTATGATTTTATCGGAAATGCCGTTTCTACGAGAGTCAAGGAAATCGTTGATGGTATGAAGGAATGGCTGGGGATAACAGGAGAAATAAACAGTTGGAGCGAATTGTACGAGACAAGACTTGGCAAGATTTTGGACACAGTAATAAAAATAGCCGCAGGATTTGTTGCTTGGAAGGCTCTAAAGAAGGCAGTCACACTTGTAGAAACATTAAAAACGCTTTTTGTAAAAATAAAAGCTCTAAAGGTTGTAGACAGTTTCTTGAATGGATTTAAGCTTATCAGAGCAACAGGCGGAAATCTTTTTGAATCAATCAGAGGAGGACTCGACAGCGTCAGGGCGAGTCTGACCGGCATACAAAAGGCGGCGATCGTTGCAATCGCAGGATTTGCAGAATTTATGGTCGTCAAAGATAACGTAAAGGAACTGGTAAAGGGAACAGACAACGTCATCGGAAACATCGTACAAATCGGTGTAGTATCCGGTATTGCCGCTGCTGCTATGTACACCGCACTTGGTCCTGCCGGATTGGCAATTGCTGCTGTTGTGGGACTTACTGCCGCTATTGCCGGAGTTATTGAGGCGCAAAACGAAATGATGACCGCTATGAATAATGAAGTATTTTATAGCGGAACGGGGGTTAAAATATCTGATTTATCGGCACAATACGGAAAATTAATGGAAAGCGTTGTAGCCACAAATCAACCTATTATTGACAATCAAGCAAAAATCAACGACCTGCGCAGTTCTGTGGAGCAAACATCGACAAGTATAGGCGGAATTTCAAACGCTTTGATTATCGGTGCCGCAACGGCGAGCGAGAAGATTGAAGAAATTAAGGCTTTGTTTACAACCCTGCAGACAGATACTAAGAGCATTATGGACGCTATTTATGATAATATAATAGCATCCATAGGGGGATCGTTTGGACAGGCTTTGATTCAGGCAGGTGAGAGTATTCCTCAAGTGCTCGAAATTCTCAAGCAGATCAAAGGAGAAGGAGAAAACACGTTATCTTCTCTTCAAACAGAAATGGAGCAAATAACAACTGATTTAGAAAACGGAAAAATATCTCAGGAAGAATTTGCTACACGCTGGGTCGCAATAGAAGAAAAAATCAATAGTCTGATAGGAGCAAGTAACGAATACTCAGATGTGTTTGCAAACCTAAAGGAACAGATGGGCAGCATCAATTGGGAAAATGATGAAGCAAAGAACAATTTTTTTGCAAGCATAACTCCAAGTTCTGACGAGGCAAGGGGATCAATTGAGGCAACATATGCTGCTATTTCTGAAAATTTAGAGTCGATGAAAAACTGGACGACAGATGATAGTTTAAAAAGTAAGATAGATACTTGGATTAAAATATCGGAGGAAGATAAACAAGCACAATTATCTTCAGTAAATCAGCAGTTGACCAGTTTATATGATTCAATACAAGAAGATATGCTCACCAAGACTGTACAAGTCAAGGACAGAGCCGTAGAAGAGTGGAACAATATGGATTGGCTTACACAGTTTTTCAACGGCGGAAGCGAATCCGAATATGTATTCCGCTGCCTTGAAAATTATAGAGACAATATTGTTTCGCCTATTTCTGCAGACATTGAAAGCAGTTATCAGCAAATCGGTGTAGACGGCTCAGCATGGGCAAACAACGCTATGAATGACATTATAACGTCATTCTTCAAATACGGCATTAACGGTTCAGGGCTTTATGTCGACGGGTATGCATCCAGTTTAGAATCAGCTGTTCAAGACGCCCTCAATGGTGTATCTTCAGTTGGTCAAAGCGCTGCCAAGGCGGCAGGTGCAGGAATAGCGTCCGCGTTTATGAAATCTCTTCAGCCTATTACGAATAACGGCGTACATCTTAATGTATCTGCCAGTCTGAATGGTAATACGCCTAAAATCAAGGCCTATGCCAAGGCCTATGCTTCAGGCGGCTATCCCGACGCAGGAAGCCTGTTTATTGCAAACGAGGCAGGTCCTGAAATGGTAGGTACATTAGGCGGAAAAACCGCAGTAGCTAACAA
>CANQDA010000103.1 GCA_947591155.1 uncultured Lachnospiraceae bacterium | reverse complement strand
TATCAAAAAATAAATGTAATTATCCTTTTTACGGTTTCTAAATATAGAGAAGCAAAAGCTCCCGAAGGAGCTCCGCTTGGTATCTTAACTGTATTCTTTCAAAAGGATCGCAAGTGCGTACTCTGTGTCCTCGTCTACCGGCTCCACATCAAGCCCTCTGTCGTAGTTGTAAACTATTTCGCCGTTCCGCTTGAGCATTAGCTTGCTTATTTTACCCTCGTCTATGCCATACTCGCACGGCTCATCGTAGTTCTTTACCCAATAATGAAATATGCTGTTCCCTGCCTTAATACTTCCCTCTGACCACATTTTGATCGCTCCTCGTAGTTTTGTTTTCTGCCCTTCGGCGTGAGTACATATTACCTCTTCACACCGGGATTATCAACGATTATATTTTCATAATCAGTACAATCATTTCAAAGGAAATACTCGGAAACTTTGTGTAAATTTTCCGACAATAATGTACCCAAGATTGGGCGGTACTTCTCCAGAAGAATTGTATTAATCTACTTATATTCTTCCTCGGAAACTACGCCTTTTCGGAGCATGGTTTTTGCAACGGAGAGGGACATCTGATAGAGCCTTTCAGCTTGAAATTGCTCTTTAGTCATGGCTGCCGCCGCCTCTAAACCGAGCGTTTATGTAGCACTCGTGAAAGCAGTATTTTCTGTGGCAATTACCACCGTAAGCGGTAAAATTCTTCCCACAGTTGGCACAGACGAAAGAATAAACCGCCCGCTGGTTGATCTTGTCGGGATGCTCGTGCCACCATTTGATTCGGCACTCCTCGCTGCAGAAGATACGGGGCTTTGTGCCGCTTGACCGCGGCACCCGCTTTCCACATTCGCGGCATTTATCTGATGTGACCTCTTTTGCTATTGTCCCCGTCAGGCCGTTCCTGCGGCAGAAGCTCTTGACTGTATCTTTTGAGATACCCAGGCTGTTTGCAATAGCAGTATATCCAGAACCCTCATGCCGGAGGGCGGTGATTTTTTCTTTCTATTCGTCTGTCATAAGAACCACCTCCACATATAAGCCACGGGAGGAAGAAAACTGAACCCCAAAAATAAAAAATGCCCACAGCATTTTTATGTGCTTGTGGGCTTGTCACTATTCCAACATATAAGATTACACGCGCTGGGCGTAGTCGAGCGAGATCCACCCTGCACCGGATTTTAGACATCCCACCGATAAGCGAAAGGTTGTCGACCGCCACCCAGGTGTTGATGCCCGCAATCTCCGAGCCGCCCGACTTCTTGGCCTTTTTGCCGAGCAGGACGCATTTTTTGCCGCCCTTTACGACTTCCTTCCCGTTTGAAGTGGTCTGCGTGACGATGTGGTAGTAGTCGTTCTTCACCCAATCGGGAATGCCGACAGAGGTAGGATTGTACTTATCTGCGTCTGCCTTGATCTCCACCCTTGAGCCGACAGTGATCGAGCCGGAAGGAGTACTCGAATGCGCAGGATTTGCCGGGGTGACCGAAGCTGCACCGAGACGCTTGTTGACCTCGGCTGCGATTTCACCATGCCTGTTGTAGAGGTATGTGCCGAGACAGGATTTGTTGGCGTAGTCGCGGTGAACGGTCATATTGCAGCCGTTCAGATGATTGACACGGTCGTTCTTGCTGGTCGACCATACCAGCTTCTTGATGCCGTTGCGCTTACAAATGTCGGTTACGAGATCAAGCAGAGCGGCATAGGCTTTGGCGTTGACCACATAGGGTTCGGTCGTATCACTTGCCACCTCGATGGTAATGGCGCGGTGGTCGTTTGCGGCATTGGAAGAACACCACGAGCGGTCTTTTTCCTCGCAGTACATTCCGATTTTTCCGTCATAACCTACGCCATAATTGGAAGACGCCTGGCGAGATGTCGGTGCAAAGACCTCGCCAAGCATCTGAACGGAACATTGTCCTACCACACAGTGAATCGTGATGGTGTCGATTGCGTGATTTCTGTTTTTGTCCTGTTGGGACTGATTTTGGTATAAGATACCAATGGGCTGTTTGTGTATGCCATTATTCTTCTCCTCCTTGGAGGGTCAAGCACAATACAATCGGGGGTTTCTCCGCGTTTCCTAAGTAATTCCGCAGCCTTTGCCGCATTGCCGCATATAAATTCGGCATTAGTTATTTTATTGATTATTGAGTTTGTGTTTGCGTCGTCTATTGTCTGCGGAATGATTTCAATACCTATAAGTTTTTTTACATGGTTTGCCATAGTCAAACCGATTGTACCGGTTCCGCAGTACATATCCATAAGTATGTCATTGGGCTTTAATGCGGCAAGCTCTGCTTTGTAGTTTATATGCCTGAAAATACATCCTCCGCATTTGTTAAATATGCCGTAGTCGGGCGTTATTCGGTTTCCGGTTTCTTTTTTCTTTGGAAATGGATACGTGGAAATTGAGTGCATTTTGTGATTCGCACTGGTAAACAGAAACTTAGCTCCACAGGCAATCGAACAGAATTTACCTACCTTCAGCTTATCACCGTTAATCGGATAACGATACAGAACATTGTTCTTCTCAAAGTCCCGTGGATCATTCACAAAGTCGTTATACATTGTGTAGTCACCAATCTCTATGCCAGATTCCGTGATTACATTTTTCAAATATACCGTTTGGGTATCACCTGTTCGCGGATATATTTTGTTCTCCGATATAGTCATTTTATAATCCTCCATGTATTGATATCTATTAAGCGACTATATCGGTTGCTACAATGCAGCGTTTCACCTTTTCACCTCCATTAGTGTCTCCTTTACTACCGATGATGGCGGTGTGGGAGCCTTGGTGTCTTCGTTTATTTTATGCAATGAAAATATACCATCGAGCCGTCAATGTGTATTTCAACTTCTTTGTACATTTTCTGTAAGATATCTCTCAATTCCTCCTCGGTTTGAAAGGGCGGTGTGAACCAGCCTTTCTTTGAGAGAATATTTCTGACCAGCCAATCTGTTCTTTTGGATTTACCCTTAATATAGAAACAGGCAATAAAATCGCCTCCTGATTTCAGAACACGCCACGTCTCGCTGAAGGCCTTTTTCTTATCGGGAAATGCGTGAAAACCATTCATGCTGACAACGGTATCAAAGGAGTCATCTGCCATTGGCAAATTACCTACATCTCCTTGAATGAATTCAATATTTTCATAACTGCCGAGTCTTTTCTCAGCTTGCTCAATCATATCTTTGCTGTAATCAAGACAGGTGATGTGAGCATTCTTTAAGGCTGACCATTTCTTTTCTGTAAACACAGCCGTTCCGACAGGCACGTCAAGCAACGCTCCGGAAAAATCATCAGGTATGTATGTTAAAACCTTCCGTGCAATTTCATTATCATCAGTACCGCTCCAGAACAGCTTGATGTACATCCGGCTGAAGAAGTTCCCCTGCGTAAGAACACCATCATATATATTCTTCGATGATTCGTATGCATTTTGTATCTTATCTGCCATAATCGCCTCTCCTCATTTCAGTATTTTTTCAAAAGCGATATCTCCGCGTTCGTACTCATAATCATCAAGCTTTATTTCCTTGAAGCCAAATTTCTCATAAATATGGAGAGCCGGAGCAAGCTTACTGTTAGATATGATAAACAATCTTCCGGCTCCGTGATCAGTCGCCCACTTCATGGCTGCTTCAAAAACAGCACTACCGGCTCCCTTATGAGACACGTTCTTATTGGAGCCCAATTTGCATATCTCCCAAGTATCTCCTGCCATGGGCTTAGCCATACAGGCAGCAAGTGCTGTTCCGTTGTCATCCACCGCAAAATAGATCATAGCCCCATCTTGGATCTCGTCTTCAATATGCTCAAAAGTTTCATAGTCCTCTGATTCAAGGTGTCCAAAGTTATCTATTATCCACGCAGAATTAAAGTCAATAAAATCCTGCCGATATTTTTTATCATATTCAATTACTCTCATACATCTGCGCCTCTTTCAAAATATAGTCATGCCGACATCTATCTCACAGCCACAACTCCCCGACATCTAACTCGGCAACTCAACATATTGACATCTATCGTGGCAACTCAACTCTCACACTTTTTGAGCCGGATTGTCCTTGGATAAGTTACCGCAGACGCTTACTTGCTCCACCCGCTCGAAACTGTCGGAAGCCGAAAAGTGCCTGAAATCAAGGGCTTTCGCGGCTATTTCTCTTTGACCTTTGACATCAAGCATACCGTCTCAACGTGACCGGTGCGTGGGAAAAGGTCAACGGGGATTGCTTTTTGTACGGTATAACCTTTTTCACAGAAAATTTTTAT
>CANQDA010000102.1 GCA_947591155.1 uncultured Lachnospiraceae bacterium | reverse complement strand
ATTGGAGTGATTCCAGGTTCAAGCCATGCCCGGAATCCCTTGATATCACTACCTTTTTTTAGTTTTACTCATGGCTGTAAAAACATTTAGAGGGGAGGTGATGCCATGGAAAAGCTAGTCTTTCATGTGGATGTGAACAGCGCGTTTTTGTCCTGGGAGGCGGCTCGACAGGTGGCCCAGGGCAAGGACGATTTGCGCCTCATCCCCTCCGCCATCGGAGGGGACAGGGAAAAGCGCACCGGCGTCATCCTGGCCAAGTCCATACCCGCCAAAGCTTTTCGCATTACGACCGGGGAACCGGTGGCCCAGGCGCTGCGAAAGTGCCCGGACCTGGTCCTTGCCCCGCCGGACTTTCGACTCTATGAAAAGAGTTCCAAGGCGTTTATGGATATCTGTCGTTCCTACGCACCTGTGGTAGAGAAGTTCTCCATTGACGAATGCTTCCTGGACATGACCGGCACGGGGCACATGTACCCGGACCCGGTGGCCACGGCCCATAAGCTGAAGGACGAGATTCGGGACACCCTGGGCTTCACGGTGAATGTGGGCGTTGCGGAGAACAAGCTACTGGCCAAGATGGCCTCAGACTTTGAGAAACCGGACAAGGTACACACCTTGTTCCGGGAGGAACTGCCGGAGAAATTCTGGTCCCTGCCGGTGGGAGACCTATTCCTGGTGGGGCGCGCCACACGAGAGAAGCTAAACAAGGCGTATATTGAGACTATTGGAGACCTGGCCCGGACAGACCTGGAGAACGTCCAGGTGCTGATTGGAAAGAAGCTGGGGCAGCAGCTGCACGACTATGCAAGGGGCGTAGACGACTCTCCGGTGGTAAGCCAGCCGGAAGAACTGAAGGGCTACAGCACCTCCACCACTACGGAGGAGGATGTGACCGACACTGAAACTGCTCACCGTATCCTATTAGCCCTTTCCGACAGCGCGGCATCCCGCATGCGGGCAGATGGGGCCCAGACCCTGTGCGTGACGGTGACCATTCGCGGCAATGATTTCCACAATCGGTCCCACCAGCGGAAGCTGCCGGCCCCCACGGACATCACTGGAGAGATATATGACATCGCCAAGAGGCTGTTCGGCGAACTTTGGGGCGGAAGGACACCCCTCAGGCTGCTGGGAGTGTCTTTAGGGGACCTGACCCACGGTGAGGCAGTGCAGATGTCCCTATTTGAGGACGAAAAGAGGGAACGCTCCCGGAAATTGGACCGGGCCGTGGACGCCATCCGGGACAAATTCGGTGCGGACACCATCATGCGCGCTGGGGCCATGGAATCGGGCAAGAACGTGGGAGCTAAGCACAAGGCCCAGATCGAGATGAGGAAAGAGAATAACAGTTAACATAATCCTTGTTCGTTGTTTCTTGAGTTTGTCTTGCAAAGTGTTCAGCATGTTGTTATAATGATGATATGAGTATCAGGGATTGCCAATGGCAATTCATAGTCAGCAAGTTTTAAAGTGCCTGAAAGCAAATGCTTTCGGGCGCTTTTTTTGTTTTTGACCTGCATGCAGGAAAACAGTATAAGCGGAACTGGTATCCCGAGTGGGGGAGACTGTTTGCAAGGATTAAGAGTTGATGGTGCTCTGGGCCCTTTTTATATAGATTGGAGCTTTTTGGCTCCCCACCTTTATTATCGGGGAGCTGATTGCTTTCCCGTTTAAATAAACTGACGGAACTGATTCTTGTATTCGTCTTTGCACTGGTTGAAAAAGCGACATCTTAGATATGAAAGGAGAACTATGAGTCATTATATTTATCGCAAGAAGCTGTTTGCCGAGACATCGAGTGGACTTCTTTTGCCATTTGCATGTTGTTCCGATAGCAGCTTAACCGTTGGATCTGGAACGAATGAGCATCATCCATCCTTTTGGTGTGTTATGAATCTGGGCTTCGATTGTCTTTTCCCTCAAAAAGAAGTGTGGGAGAAAGCAGTCAATGCCGAATATGACCGCCAGATCGCATTGCTCCAGAAGTATGAACGTGATTATCCTTCTGGAAAACCCGCGGGTCTCGATTCTCTTCATTATAGTGGGAATAAATACCCCGGCGGAGGCAAACTCAAAAATATGATGTCATTTATTTCCGCGAAAAATACCATGCGTGTGAGCGAGTTTCTCCGGAAACACAGCAACGTAATTGTATCACTGGAACCAATCAAACCTGGATCTTTTCTTGGCTATGAAACTAAGGAAATCTGTCTTTCCACTGAACAGGCTGTTCTTGACGCAGAACGGGAGTATCAGGGGCTCCTCAAAAAGTACCCCGATGCGAGCTATATCTGTGTTGGCGTTCAAGGATTATTATATTAAAAGTGAGACTATATTCTGTGCGGGCCTGTACTCAGATGAGTACAGGCCCGCTTTTTGCACTATGGGGGCTATAACTGGCCTCTATAAATCCTCATTCATCACCTGTGAGGCGCTTTTTGCGGCGCTTGCGTAGGTGAAATAGCGAACCGGCTTTCGGTATAACCGGGCAGCGTCAATAATGCGGTAGTACTGGTTATGCGACACCGCATTTGGCTGGATCCACAGTATATCCGCGTTCCGAATGATGCTGATGTCAAAGTTCTTCATGTCCTTATCGATAAAGCGGATATTGCCCGTCAGCATCGGCCGGATCGCTTTGAGCCAGGTTTCGTGGCCGCCAAATACGACCGTGTTTCTCCCCACTTCGTAGGGAAATGCCTCGTTGACGGTATCGTTCTCCTGAGGGTCTTGCTCAGGTGAGGATTTGCTGTTGAAGACCAGCTCCCGCAGGTCCGCCAGCTCGCGATGCTCTAGCCCTGCTGTATCGCGGATGGTGGACAACTCTTTTTTTATCTCGCGAGAGGAACGCTCACTTTCGTGCAAGGATGTCCGCAAGCGTTTGTTCTCTTCCAGAACCTGCTTCAGCCGATTGTTCAGTTCGTCATATGTCAGCGGTTGCTCGGTTTTCCTTTCCGCTGATCCATCTCCGTATAATAACTCCCCATCATCGCTCAGATTAAATGCCGGGGCTTGTCTTCGTGCCTGGGACAGAGCGGAAAAGAGATAGAGCAGGGCCATGGAGTTTTTTCCTCGGACGCCGTAGTCTTTGATGGCTTTCAACCGGTCAGCGTACTTGTGCATGTCGCGGGGCATGATGCAGCCTGTCTCTTCATAGAGGATCTGAGCCAGGCTGCGGTTGAATGCGAACAGCTCATCCTCGCCTTTGGGGGCATATTTTCGCTCATACCAATCGGGGATGGGACTCCGCTGGGCGGTGGCGTGTTGCTTTTCCTGGTTACGAGATATAACCTGTTCCGGAGAGTCAACGGCCTCCGGCGACCACACTGGATCGTCATATTCATCATACTCTATGACGCCCCAGGGAAGGCTTTCCACGACCTCCTGCATCATCCCGCAGCCGGGACCATAGAGCCAAGGAAGGTCGCTTCCGTTTTCGATCAGCCAAAGCAGGGCAAAGCATATTTCATATGGGTCGGAAATAAGGAAGGGTTTCATCGCCGCAGCAGTTTCATCGCCGTATTTCTCTTTACACTCATTCTGGCGAAGATATCCTCGCTGGATCATAGAAACGGTGAAGGACATCTTCTTCTCAACTATCTCCTCATACCTATTGACGGCCCCTTTATGCTCTTCTGTTGTTGCGGCAATCTGATTTGCCAGTTCTAACGCCCGTTGCGCAGAACCATCATCACCGCCAAAGAAACAGGAAAGGTTCACAGTTCCGAGAGGTGACCGGAAGGGGCTAGGTTTACCCAGGAGCACATCAATACCACCGGCCGGCGCCACGTTTAGAGGGCCGTGAGAAGGCTTCCGCTGTTTCATTTGCTGAAGGCGCTTATTCTTTGCTTCTTCAGCTTTTTCAGCCTCTTCCAGGGCCTTGCCGAATTCTTCCCGGAGCTCATTATAGCGATCACCGATCTGGTTTATCTTCTCAACCGCAGCCGTACTGGCTACGCTTATAGGAGCAATGCAGGAAAAAAACCTGTCAGTCCAGGCCCACAGCAGTGACTCGAAATTCTTGGCGGCCCGGCCGAGCGCATCAGCTGGAATCAGGTCAATGAGCGCCTCAAAGTTTTTTCTGCTGGGCACATCCGCGTGCTGCTCGCCGCGTGCATTTATTGAGGTCGTGAGGACATGCGCGGTCTCGCCATCGCTCATCTCCATTGGCGCTATGTCGATGTTACGATAGTTCAGAATGTACACAACGCTTAGGATCAAATCGTAATCATATGCGGGGTCCCACACTTCCGGCGCGGATAAGTCATTCAGTACTGAGAGCTCCCGTGGCAGTAGGGGAAACAGTTTTCGCTGCCAGTCCGGCTGTCCGGTGATCTGATCCAAGATCCAGATGGCGGCGGCAAACAGGATATGCGAGGTCTCCTCGATGGCGTTATAAGAGAGAGTGGGGACAAAGTTAAGGTTGATCCAGAAGTTGCCAGTCTCCGCCTTTTGCTCCTCATCCAGGCCGGGGATAGTCTTATATCGGTTAATGATCCTGTCTGTGTATCCCACGACAGCCTGCGTTCGCCGCCTGAGTATGGTTTCTGACATATCCGGGGACTGGATGCCAAAGCTGCGAAGCTGTCGTTTGACGCTCCGTATGCATTCTTGTGTTTGTTTGTACCAGTTGCAGCTTAC
>CANQDA010000101.1 GCA_947591155.1 uncultured Lachnospiraceae bacterium | reverse complement strand
TCCCATTTTCTTGCGGTTCGGGAAGAAAGCCTCACCGAGAAACGGGATTCTGTTGGATTCTGCTTCTGTTCTGTTAAGCGCAATAGTGCGCGAATTAAACACATCAGATAACTGCATAATGATTTCTCCTTCCAATAACTTTTGTTGGTTAGCGGCTGTTCTCAATCAAACAACCGGATGGTTTTACTGTGTTTTTTATTCTGTATTTTTCCCTAGTTCAACACCACTCAAATCATATGTGGCCACAATAGTATTTTCACACTTGACAACGATAGGCTTATTTTTATCGGCCACATTGCAGACCCAATCCGTGTCTACGGCAGAATGGATTTTTCCACCGTTATCAACCTCAACGGTTTTGCCGGTGAACCATTTAGACAGTGAAAAGGCAAAATAATATCCTTCCTTTGATAGTTTGGAAAACTGTTCAGTGCCCAACCATTTCAGTTTTCCCGTCACAATCGCTTTAGTATCTCTCCAAGTAATGTTTACCTTTCCGCCTTCGTAATACGCGTTGTTGTTACCAAAATTTCCGTAATCGGTTTTATCGGCATTGAACGCATCTTTCCCCTTTGGAGCTTCTCTTTTGATTTCCCCGAAATTCAGTTCAAAGATTTGTGTTTGTGCATCATCTTTCACGACGGCAGAAATCTTATCTTCAACTGTGACATTTTCGATACGAATAATCAGATACGGGTCATCTTCGGTCGGTATTATTGTTTTACCGCCCTCTCCGCCTACTTGGATTTCTTTGTCAAAATATTTGCGTTCAAATTTTGTCGGGAAGAAATGGCCGGATACTTGTTCACCTTCGTATGGTTTTCCGTAATTACTAATGTATTTCACGGTTCCTGTTGGCGTCCCGCTTGTTCCTTCCCAGCTAATTGACACATCATTACTGATAAGGTCACTTACTTTTTTGTTTCCGTTTTCTTTGCCCAATTCTCGGCTCTGACTTGGGACTTTTATATTGTCAGAGCCAGTCATTCCCCCGACGAAATAGTTCCGATTAGAATATCGGTGTCATCATCGCCTTCAATGCGGATTCGACAACCCGCATTAACCAGTGCGGAAATCAAGTCGGAGGCGTAACTGGTTCCGATACTTGCCTCTGCTCTTTCTTTATTGATGTATCCTTCAGTCACAACTGCGCCCTGCGGTCTGTGCTGATACACATTAACCAGAAGAATACCAACAACATCCGTGTAGGGAGTTTCGTGTACAGGTTTTCCTTTCTTGTCAATCGGCATGCCTGCCGGAACGTAAAGTTCTCCGGTATCTGCATCCTTCTTGAATTTCCCATTCTCTGCCGCTTCAGAAAAATCAATCGTCATTGAAACCGCTCTATACGGTGGGCGGTTTAAAATTTCTACACTGGCTCCAAAAGTAAGGTTTTCACCTAACATATCCCCTCTTGCCATTTCAATTACCTCCTGTAATATTTAAGAATATCTTCGTTTGCTTTGTTGGTTCGTTTCGCTGACGCACGCGCCAGTTCATTTCCAAATGAGTTATCAGCAGTCCCATGTCCGGCGGCAATGTCCGGCCTGTCCTTGAGTGCCTGCTGATATGCGCTGTCACGGATAGATTTGATATGCTTCTCAATATTCTTCCGGAACGCTTCTTTGTCTCCTTTAGCCTCCGCTTCTGCGGTCGCCTTTGCCAGTGCTTCATCCATCCCAATACTTTTTCCAACCCAGAATGATGTATTGTCGATGATTGCCATTTTCTCTTCCAGTTCCTTGATTCTGGCATCCTTGGCTTCATCAGCTTCTTTTTTGGCAATGTCTTCCTGCTCTTCGGCGGTCAGTTTTGTGCGGAGCTGTTTCTTGTATTCAGCGGCTTCACGGGATGATTTATCATTGAGATTTTTGTATTTCTCTTTGTCTGCCCGTTCCTGCGCCAACTGCGCAACCAACTGCTCATAAGTCGGATTGTTGTCTTTTGTTTCTGGCGCTTCTCCACCTGCGTCTTCGCCGTCAACAGTTTCCGGCACTTCTCCGCCTTCTCCGTCCGCAAAGAATTGAAGATTCATTGGCATTTTTGCATTTCCGAAAATCCTGTTCATGTTTTTAAATTTCATATCAAACCATATCCTTTCTGTTTATTTTTGCGGCTTTCTCCGCATTGCTCGTTTTAGTCTTTCTCTGACTTTTGCTCTGATTAATGTCATTTCTCTTGACAAATATAAAAACGCCTTGCGGCGTTTATTATTAAAAATAATATGTTGCACATCTGCAATTAATATATTCTTTTGGTTCTGCTCCGAAAGTTATCGCGTCGTGCGGATGCATCATTAATGAATCTCCAACCATAAACGGTTCCGTGATTTTCTTCACAGTGCCGCCCACCTTTAAATGTGTTTCTCTTTCTCTCCTGTCCCGCACATCAATCCATTTCTTTCTGGTCTTGCCTGCGGCAATGGCCTGCTCAAACTCCGTGTGACCATATGTTAAATTTGCCTCGTTTTCTGCAAGGTACATTCCACGGTCTTTTGAGTAGTAGTAAGGATCACTTTCGTGCCGCATTGTGGAATCAATCGTGTCATAGGAAAAAGCGGTAATATATGTTGACAGGTAATCATCAACCGGAACATGCTTTTCTACCGCCTCCCGGTATCTTCCGTCAAGCCTTTTCCGTGCAAGTTCCCAGTTCACGGCATTGTACTGTTGCATGGTAAATAACAGAATCAGGATAAATAAGAATACCTCTTCCAGATCTTCTGACAGGGATATTCTGTCCTCTTTCTGCCCTCTTGAAATCTCCATAACTGAGAAATATTCCTCATACGGCTCCGCTCTTTTATTCTTTACCAGTGCGTTCAGGTCATCGAATGAAAGTCCGTTGAACATTTAATCACCCGCCAGTATCGGAGAATTTACAACCTGATCGGAAAGGTCGCTTGAATTTCTTTCGCTTGCCTGATTCGCGCTGTTTTCATAAGCATACTTCTGGTAAGATTCTATTCCTTCCCTGCTGTCTACCCACACTTGTTCAACATCAGTAAATAGTTCAACCACTTTCAAGGCGTGTCGGCCATTGATTCCATGCGAAACCAGGGTAGCAAACGAATTTGCTTTTGTCGCGAGATCGTAGTTCTTTTTCCGGTTGTACTTCATGTCAACATCCGTACTGTGAACTTTCCTGATCGAGCTGTCCAATGGAAGAATATTTTCCGGCACAAGATTGATCGCTTTGAGAACCAGATTCAATTCCTCCCGCTTCCCTTTATCAATCATCTGTTGTTTCTGCATGGCGGCTACTTCTGCGTCGCTCCACCCGGAGGAAATGTCCATTGCAACGCCGGTACTGCCGCCGCCGGATGAATCATACTGAATCGGAACATTGCACTTCTGAAGAATCCAACTTCGCTGTTTATCAATCGCCGAAAGTGTACTCTGGCTGTCTGCCGTGCTGGAAAGTGGCTGAATCTTTGGATTTTTTTCGGATCCACTGCTTGTCAGCACCCATTGTCCGCTCTTTGGCGCTTTCGGATTCCCGTTTGCATCCTCCGGGAAATCAAGGTCATTCCCCCACCAGATTTCCTGCGTATGTTGAGCTACATCGTTCGTGAAATCCGACACCATGATATTAAGGCTGTCCATTTCAGAAATGCTTCTCTCAAAACATCCCATCCGGTCGAATGACCGCTCGTATTCAACGATAGGAACCTTTCGGAGCGGGTTTATTTGAATATCCTCAATTTTCCAGTCTGTAATCTCAAATCGCTCCTTATCCGTAAAGCAGGTGAAGTGGATTCCTTCTTTGGATTTTGAAAACGTAACTCCCATGAGTTTTTTCTGCGCCACACCGTTATTGTAAACACAGAACGCAAACCGGGAATCAAGTGTGTAAATATTTACCAGAGAACCGACAAACTCTCCGGCGTCATTCCAGAACAGTGTGTCATCGTCAAAATCTGTCTTGACATCCACGAGCCTGTGCCCGATTCCTGCTATCTCAACAAACTCAGCCATACACTGGTCTTTGTATGAAATATTTTCGCCGTTCTTGAGCATTTCGTTGAGCGCCGTGATTCCCTCGCTGTCAACCGCATTGTCTGTCCGGTGCATTTCTTTATTGCCACGCTGAACAAGCATAATGGGATTGCTCCAAAAATACCCGATATTGAACTTCTTTATGTAATTGGCAATATCGTCCGTCACCACGCAGTCAATCTCCTTGCGGACAATTTTCTGCCGTTTTAACGGTTGTTTTCCTCGCTCATAATTGAAAAGATATTGAATCTCACGGGCGTTCTGCTGATGTTTAGAGTATGCCTTGCGCAGTACCGGGATGATATTGTCTCGCGTAATCACTTTTTCATCTGTAAAGATTTTCTGCCTGCCAAGCAACAACACCTACCCACCACCTCGCTTCTCAACATACTTTCCCCGGAATACAACCCCGGATCCGCTTGTGCGCTTATTTATGCTTGTCGGCTTATCAACCCATATCTTATCTTTTGTTCGTTTATAGTCTTTAAGTTTATTTTTCTTTGATTTTTCCATGTCTGCCTCAACAGAAAAACCGCCCGGTTTCCCGGACGGTCTTTCTCCCTGTTTAAAGAATGGAGGTGAATAAAACCTTGCGCAGGGCGGATTTGAACCGCCGACCTTCTGGTTATGAGCCAGACGAGCTGCCACTGCTCTACCGCGC
>CANQDA010000100.1 GCA_947591155.1 uncultured Lachnospiraceae bacterium | reverse complement strand
AATTGCAGAAAGATCATACTGATGCTGGGCGGCAGAATAACTAAAACAGAAGACGGCATAGAAATCGTACAAGTTTTGGACTCTCTTTTGGAATAACTAGCATTTGCTTTTTGTATAAACCTACACAGGTGCAGCTTTTAGGCATAAGGCAATTACTACACAACATCCATAACACGCTTTAACCTAATTGTATAAGTCGCCTCTGGGCATATAACACCCAAAGGCGACTTAAATTTCAACTATTTGTTACATTGTACCACAGCATAACACACTAATGGAAAGCTACCGACCCTTTATTTTGACGATTTCCTCTAGCTCCGTCAACTGTTCTTCTAGTTCTTGGATCCGCATCTCATATTGCGTCTGTGTATCATTCACCGATTTCACGAGTTGAACCGTTGGCAAAAGCAATGATAAAACAGCCACCAAAACGGTAACCACACCTACAATCGTAGCTATTATGCCTGCCTTTAAGATATCTTCCCTTAATTTATTGCTAAGGTTTTTAGCTTCCTGTGCAAAACAATTTGCTTCTTTCGCTGTTTTTTTGCCTCATTCGTTGCCCCAATGACTGAACTGATAACACCACTGGTACTATGCTTCCCTAACGCATTTTGTAAGTATTGTATTACCTGTCTATGTTGTGGAATCTTTGTTTCCGTGTATGCACCGTTTTTCTGGTTTTCGCAGGAGCCCAAGCCGGAATAACGGCTCATTTTTGTAACTTCCAGAGAAATAATCTCATCATCCTGATGGAATACATACTCATTGGAAGTCAAATTATGCAAGGGTATAGACAGCCTCCCTTGAAAGCCTGGATCGATAATGGGCCCTGTTCCCAAAAGCAACCCCTTGTATATATGCGGAATCTTTAAGTTAAACCTCAACACTAAGTAATTTGGTACTTGAAAGACGGGCTCCAGTGTTATAAATGTAATAGAATTCGGCTTCAGCCTCAATTCGCGCTCTATCCTGTAGTTGTTTGCTTTATTCTCGTTTGCATTCGGCATATCCTCGTTGTCTTCACCGATGCAAAACACATGCTCATCTACCCCGTCACCGTTTATCTTTTCTTCGTAATAAATACAGAGGCCCTTCAAACGCACCGTGTACGTCGCTCCGCAAAGGTCTTCCTTGTGAAACGGATAAATCATACCCGTTAAGCGCACATAATCCTCAATATCGGCCGAATTGAGCAAGGCAGGAGATATCTGAGAAAAGGGATCTTTATCTTTCCAATTTTCATATGCCGCGTTAGCTTCCTTATAGGAAGAGAAAAACGGATCTTTCGACATGCCCATCTTTCTGGCTCCTTCAGTATATCACATCGGGGCCAAGCCCAACATAATCAACCGGCAAGTTTATTAACCGCTGTACATCGTCGACGAAGTCTCGACGTTCCTGTCCAATGCCCTCTGTATCATCATAAATATAATCAAGGTGGTTCAAAACGATCTGATTCGGCTGATTGGCAATGATGGCCTTATTGACAATACCTGCGTCAAATCTCCCGACGCGCCGCACTCTCTTTGTTACGCTCGTATACTCAATGATCGGGCGCTGGCTTTTCGCCAACTCCGTAACCTTTTCCCATGTTATTTCATTGGGCAAATCACCAGAATTGCCCGCCACACGGATAGGAAAGGCACGAATGACCATAATAATCTTCTTGACATCAAAAGGACTTAACCCTGTTTCGGATAGAAAACCTGCTGCAGAAGTGTCTCTGCTAGTCGCATACGGGTAGTACTCTGAATGTAGGTTAGACAATCCGTATCCCTGTGTGCCCTCTATCAACACTTCCCTACCTCTTCTGATCTCCGCGCGAAGATAATCTACTGTATCACAGATAAACGGTTTCAAGATATCAACGTCTTTTGCCTGCAAAAAGCTCTTTTCGCGCATGACGCGCATACTAACTGCAGCACCGGTACCGCTGCATGTAGAGCCGATGCGCGAAGAGAGGACTCCCTCTTGCTCTTTCTGTACCTGTTCATCTGTGATTACGGCTGCATTCGGATGGATCTTGAGCATAGAAGGATCGATCCCCGACCTCGCTATCTCCTCGAACA
Source organism: uncultured Lachnospiraceae bacterium (assembly GCA_947591155.1). GTDB lineage: Bacteria > Bacillota > Clostridia > Lachnospirales > Lachnospiraceae > Choladousia. Next base: position 2,682 of record CANQDA010000100.1, on the reverse strand, counting down.
GGATATCCACATCCAAATAACTCCCTGCAGGCAAGACACAGACTGCATTCTTATCTATGGCCGCAGTCGGAAGAATGCGAAAAACCACAGGATCACCATTCGTATCTATCACCGTATGTCCTGAATTAATCCCACCAACTCGAACAACTGCAGATACACCACTTTTGCTTGCAAAAAAGCGCGCAACCTTTCCCTTGCCTTCCGAACCAAACTGTCCGCCTATCACGATAGAAACGCTCATTGCTGCTCCTCACTATCCACACTTTTATCTAGTTCCACTAGAATGCGATTCACTCTTACATATAGTTCCTTAAGTTCACTATTATTCTGGAGAATGATATCTGCTTTTGATCTCAGACCTGCAACATCCGCTTCTGCAGAATGATTTACCGCTTCCTCATATGTACATTCCTCATCTCCTCGTAATAAAAATCTGGATTTACAATGCTCATAATCTGTGTCGATATAAATCAAAACAAACTGAGTAAAACAATGCTCTTTCCAAAATGTATAGTCCTCATTATGCCTCATTCCGTCAATGACAACATAATCGGCTTCTGAAACACATTCAGCAAGCTTCTCATTTAGATTATACTGCTCTTTTCCCTCATAAAGTGCCGCACCAACACTGCGAAGTTCGTTACGCCCAAGTGCCCCGTTTCCAGATACATTGCTATTTCCTATGATCTGACTATACCGAATATACTGAAAACCATGCTGCTGGATATATTCTCCCACCGTTGTTTTTCCCGCCGCCACAGGACCTGCCAAGCCTATCACCATTCTATGCGCCGGAAAGCGGTATTCCCTTTGCGGGATTATCATATCATTCTCTTCCGGACATCCCAGCGGCTCAAAATATCCGGAAATGAAGAATTGTCCCACAAGAGACGCTGTAATAGCGTCCAATTCATCATGACAGACTTTTTCTGTGCGAAATGAGCCTTGTATACCAAATCTGGACAGCCCTCGCTTCAAGAGCGACTCATCCGTCCGTTTCCTCGGTAATTGGATGACATCTTGCGCGGCGCCTGGAAAGCACTCGATCACTGGATGCCCGGCATTACGAAACTGTTCTGCCAGCCTAATACCTCGTTTTGTAAGCTCCTGCATTGAACGTATCAGTGCCGGATAACTATTCACACCACGTCTCTTTAGCTCGCGCTCTGACTCCCGCATGATCCCAAAGTGTCGTTCCGGATCATCATCATATACACAGGTTCTGCCATTTGGAAGTGATAGCGGAGCGTCAATAGAAATAAGATCAGGCTTTTTTTCGCGAATAAACTGTTCTATATCTTCGTCTGTATGGGCGACCCTAGTTTCAGCCTTACTCCCTCTCAGCAAACAAAGCCCCGTACGGCTGGATACTTTTCCCGCAAGATCTATTCCCACAATGCGATATGGATACGCATTCTTTAGTCTGTCTCTGGAAAAATTGCTTATGCCATGTTTTATTTCTTCCCTAATATGTTTACACAATTCTACTGACGGCATGCATTTTCGAAGGTTGAATATAATATTTTGTTCGAATCGGCGTGGTTTCCCCCTCTTTGGAAAGATTGAACCATATATGTTTTGAAAAAAAACTTCGTCAAGAAGGTGGGTCATGCCACGCAAATCGTAGTAATTATATTCAATAAGCTTTTTCAGCGCCTTTCGTTCTCCAAACAGAAAGGAATACCATAGCGCAATCGCTTCTTTTCCATCCGTTTCCTGTAGAGAATCCGGCCTTACAAATCCAACCAGATGTTCAATCTTTTTCTGCCCACCCGAAAGGCCAAACCTCTTGCAGAAGTACCTCAGATCCAAATGAGGCTTATGCGAGAAGTCCTCCGTGTCAAAATAAGAATCAAGGAACTTACAGTCAAATACTGTCCCATTAAAGGTTACAATTAACTTTGCCTTTCGAAATGCCCTAAGAAACGGTTCAGGATCGGTTCCCTGTATCCAGCAATTATATTGACCGTCAACTATCCACCCAATACAAGTTATGTAGTGATAGACTCTGCTCAAACCAGTTGTTTCAATATCCAAAAACATCACATCCTGCGGAAACGAATAGGCAACTCGATAGTATTCTTTCGATTCCAATCGATCAAGAAAAAAAACAGCATCTTTCTCTCTTAACGCCTGAATACTACGATATGCACTACCAGACATCTCATCGGAATTGTTGCCTTTCATTTCAAAATCTAAAAAGGATAACTGGATGTTCTCCCTGTCCGCTAGAGTATCAAGCGTTTCTCTCGCTTTCCAAAGGCCTACCTCCTTCTTGGCCGATACACCACGGAGCTGCAAAAATGAATAATACAAGAGCATTTCTTGCATTTTTGATCGCTGCTCCTTTCAATTTACGGCTATTATAGCTAATGATTATATCACTTTCTTCGTTTTTGTGCAATGGTCTGTTACTTCGGTTAGCCCTCTATCCACATTTTTGAGGATCTGCAAGCATCCTCAAGGAGACGCACATGCTCCAACAACTTTCTCAGCACGAGTAACAGCTATTGCTGTTGTATCAACCCCCATCAGAAGGAGCATAACACCCATGCTCTACAAACTGCCATCTGGTATAAGATTATGGTGCCAAAAAGGACTGAGTGTTTTGAATCGCACATTTCACAGGCGGCCTGACTTCAGGTATCATATAGAAAATGATTCTGGGAGGTCTTGATATGT
>CANQDA010000099.1 GCA_947591155.1 uncultured Lachnospiraceae bacterium | reverse complement strand
AATAATGGATAATTAGCAGTTATCTGTTAATGTTTGTCAAGAATATTATTCATTTGCAAATGGGATATCATCTGATGAATAAATTTGTGGATTACCCATTAGGCTTTTCGCTGGGTGGTCGTTGACAATTGATACAGCGGTCATTACCTGATGAAAATTGAATTATAATAGGGAGGTGCAAAATAATGCAGTCAATAATAATTCCTTTTCATAAAGATAAAAATATGTTACTGTACAGTTTAAAGACATTACACGAAACACTTCCCCAAGATCAGAAAATTGAAATAATTGTTGTGGGAAATAATTACAATTCACATGAACTCGATTTTGAATTGCCATGGCCCGAAGATAGATTTTATAAAGTATATGAAAATCTGTTTTATCCTAAGGCTATTAATTTGGGAGTATCTAAGTCCTCTGGCGATATTATTACAATGTGTGATCCGGATATTTTTTATTTGCCTGGTTGGTATTCATCCTTGCTAAACGCATTTACACAAAAAAAGGCGGGAGCTGTAGGAAATAAACTCATCAATCCCAGCACAGGTCGGATCCTAGATTTTGGTGTATATTATTCGAAATATAATGCTGTCCATTCACTATTGGGTGCCAGAGCGGACCATCCTTTGGCTAAATACGACAGAAAAGTGCAATCGGTATGCAGTGCAGTATTAATGACTTCTAAAAAATTGTTTGATTCTGTTGGCGGGATGGATCCAGATTTGCCTTATGCCTATTCGGATTTTGATTTTTGTTTGAAATTACATACACGAGGTTGTTCAATATGGGCTATAGCGAATTCTGCTGTATATCACAAAGGCAGTACGGATCCAAACAACTCAAAATACTATTCATTTAATTACTTGAAAACGGATTGTAAAGGCCTTTTTTATGCCAAAGATTATCACATTATTGAAATGGATTTTGCTAAATGGTTTAAGGAATCTTATGATTTTTTCAAAAATAATTATCCAAATTATCCATCAAAATACGTTTTGATTGATTTAACAACTATTTACAACCGCGAAGACTACTATAATGTTTTGCAAAACGATCTGGCAATTGAGTTTTTAGACAGAGAAGTAATCAGTCTAAAACAAAGAAATGCAACAGAGATCCCTTTACATCAGACAATATCTTTCAATTTGCTAGACTGCAATTCTCCTTTGCTTTATTTTGTAGACACTTTTACCAGCCTGTTTCATAATGACCTTTGGTTTAAAATGAGAAACATGGAAAAAGATATCGTAGTAGACAGGCACGGAAATATATTGCCCTGCACCGAAATAGCACGGGGTAGTTGTTAGATGCATGGCAAATTAAAAAGCCCATCTGTCGTTTGCTGTATGCCCGCCGCTCTGTAATCAGACACTTGTATGTTAAGCATATGAAATTCCTTCAAATTATTATCTGACAAAAACGTATCTGCTTTACTAAGCATATCAAATTTTTTGAATGAAATATAAATATTGGCAAGAAGAAGTGATTTTTTCTCAGCATAAAAAAGTGAGCCGGGCATTCGATTGTAGGAGTTATAAGCATCCCTAGACTGAGAGTATGTTCCCATTGCATCATTGTTATAATAGCATACAATAGCATTCATCGCGAGTATTTGATATAGATTTTTTTGAGCCATTAACTTTGAAAGTTCAATTGCATGAGAAATTTCTTTCAACAATACCGCTCTATTTTGAACAGGATTTTCCTGGATCAAAGCCATTATTTTGTATATGGAAAAGGATAACTGGAAATTTAGTTTTTCCATATTTCCAGAATAATGGATGTCCATATAATCACAGGCTTCTTGTATAATATCAGGAACTTTTTGATAATTTTGCTGTATTAGCTCCAACTGTAGCCATTTGCGATAGTAATTCATAGCTTTTTGCGGTAAACGTGCAGGCGGATACTCCCGGCACCGATTCCAAATAGACAGTAGTTTTTCCTTTTGAGAATATAAACAGTAATAATTATAGCCCTCGTCAGATAAATTCAAATAGGTAAATTCGTCTTTCAAAAAGTGATCTTCTAACATATTTGCATATGATTTTGCCTCTAATAGGCAATCTTTTGCAGATTTCTGATGATATCCAGAAGGCAATTCCCGATGATTGATTAGTAAACGATTCTGTACCATTGATTTTAACGCATATACCTGGTCATTTTGAGCAGTCAATGGAATATCCCTTATTCTTTCTAAGTAGGCAATAGCTTCTTCATGCTTTTTCTGAAAAAAAAGAATGTCCGCATAAATATTCATGTAATTTCTAAAAGCATTAGTTAAAATAATTGTTTCAGAAATATTCTTTTCCAAAAACCGATTTACTGTTTCAAAATATTTTTCCACCCTTTTTATTCCGATAATATTTTTGGCTAAATTACATACTCCGAAGACCATAGACAGCCAAAGCTCTTCTGACTCACACCTCTTTTTCTTTGCAAGAATAACCTTTAAAAATTTTGAAAAATAGACATCTGCCAATTTGGGGTGCAAAGATATCCTCATTGTTTCGGTATAAATTTGCTGCAGCTTTTTGACATCCACGTTTTTTGCGCATAATTTATAATATAAATCCACAAACGGATAATTAGAAAGTTTTCGTCCTGCTCGACATGATTGAATTCGATTAACTACTAAGGCATCCATATTTGTATAACGGATTACAAAAAAGTTTTCTATAATATCATGATCAAAACAATAATTTCCATTCTCATTTATTCTCAAAAACATATGTCTGACAAGGATATCTGTTATATTACTATCGAAGTGAAACAAATAAAGAATATCGGCCGTAAGTTCTCTGAAAAAATAGAGTACAGCTATTAATGAAACAGTCTCTCCCTCATCTAATTCCTGTTTTTTTAGGCAAATTTCCCACCTTTTTGAAATGATATCCTGAATTCTGGGCGGCATTTTATTAATCACATCATGGAATTTTTCCATACAGGGAAAGTATCCTTTTTGATTTTCCCATTCCATGATGGCATTGTTTTCATATAAATAATAGACTGCCTGATAAATATAATAAGGCTTTAATGAAGATTTACGCAGAATAATTTCAAATTCACAGTCCAGACTTTCATTATCAACATGCAGCAACTCCCGTAAAAAAAGAATTCCCTGATTTTTGTTTTGAAAACCGTGAATATTGTGACAAGAAAATTGCCTCCTGTCCTTTGACAGATCCAAAATATACTTTAGAAATTCTTCTGCCTGTTCTGTAATATAATCCTGATTAATAGATAGAATAAGTACTGAATTATTTGTTCGCGTTTGATGCTTACTGTAAACAATGTATTTTTGTAGAAAATATATTAAAGCGTTCCCAAAAAACTGAATATTATCAATAATAATAGCAATTTTTTCCTTGCTTATTTTTTCATATAGTATATCAAAAGATTCTTCTATCACATCTATAAGTTCACTATCGGAATGTGCTTTGGTAAAACGATTAGCCAACCGATACGCCTTTTGAGCTGGTGTATCTAAAATTACCTGCTGCTGCATAAAGGCATCACTTTCAAGATTTTTTAGGACATCTTCTCTTGGCACCTCATATACAAAATATATCAACTCTTTTAATAATACATATGCAGAATCTTCCTCATTTCCAATGAAGCTGACTACACGGTACTTATGTTTCAATAAAACATCCAACATTTCTTTTAACAACCGTGTTTTTCCGGTGCCACTTTCTCCATATGCCATAAAACAACTGCATTCTGAATTATCAACAATGTATTCTTCCACTTCTTTTACAGCGCTACGATACTGTTCGCCAATTAAAATAGTTCTTCCAATCCATTGATTTTGCACACGATTGACAGCACTATTAATAGTACGTATTATGTTTGAACCTTTTTTTATAGTTGCCTGCAAAACAGGTAATATTAATGAAGGTTTAAAGCGATTAGATTTAAAAAAATATCTGTTTAATATTCCACCCGCTGCAGGTAACTTTTTCTTATCCAAGAGATGAGATGCATTTTGAGCCTCATAGCCCACTAAAGTAAAGTATGCATTATCTGTTCCTGCACCATAATCTAAAGACATTTCAATTTCATAATCATTATCTAAAGTATTATTCGTACATATAAATGCAATTTCAAATATGGTATTGTATACTATCTTTTTTGCATCGGAAATTTGCATTATATCACGATCTTCTAATACAACACCTAAGATAGGGTTTTGTATAAAAAGGAACTGATACTCCAAAGGTTCCTTGCAATCAATAGAATTTATATTCTCATCCAGTGGTTTAAATTTTTTTGGTAAATAATCTCTATTTTTAATTATTAATTCATCAAGAGTATTTCCTGAAAAAATTTCAATTTCTTTTTTGGTGGAAGCTCCAAAAGAATAAATTTTGTTTTTTGCGGAGGAATTGATATCTGAATAACTAAAAAAAATTAGTTTATTAACTTCGAATATCTGAGCCATAACCAGTGTTGGCGCAATCGTATCTAAGGCGATACTATGCGTATAGTTTTTGCATTCTGCCCAATACGTGAATTCAGGCGTAGTAAGATGAAAATCTCTGTTATTATCGTGTGATATGGGTGTTCTAACCCATTCCTGTCTATATTCAATTTGTAAAAGATATTCTATCAATTCCTCAAACAGGAGGCCATCACGTCTGCTTTTTCCACTAAAGTCTTTTTTTATGAATTTATTCCAATATATTTCATTTAGTCTTCGCATATCAAGTTCCTTTTTACAAAAAGTGTATTTTATCATCTATGACAAGCATTAGCGGATAACTGCTAATTATCCATTATT
>CANQDA010000098.1 GCA_947591155.1 uncultured Lachnospiraceae bacterium | reverse complement strand
AGAGCAAGTTACGCCAGAGCCGCTCAAAACTCACTTCGTGATTTTGGCTGCCTGACATACTTGATGGGGATTACGCTCCCCATTCCCTCGTCTACTGCACATTTTATAAAAATGTATGGATTGGCTCCTATTGGAAATAGTCGCAGCGTGATGATGAACCAGCATGGAAAAAGTATGCCTATGCTCAAAAACAGAAGGGCGGTCACCTCGCCCCTCTGTCCTCCCTGACAGTCCTATGCTGTTGATAGTCTGCCGTTTTCTTTTTCTGCTGCTTGTCTTTCAGCCGGTCAAGGACGCTTGCCCTTGCAGCCTTCTGGCTTGTTTCTTCCCGTCTGCTTTCCCCATAAGCTTCTTCCCGCTTTGTCACTTTTTCCTGATATGCCTCGTATGCTTCCCTTGATTCATGGTATGCATGGTAAAAGTCCTGCACGCTCCTGTAACCGTTCCGCCGGGCAATGCCGGACAGCTTTTCCTTCTGGCGGCTGATCTCCTCATTCTTCCGGGCGATCCTGTTTTGCAGTTCGCCCTTTCTGGTCAGTCTTGCAAATCCTTTCAGCCCGTCACGTTCAGCCTCCCATGCGGCGCGTTCCTTCTCCGCTTCTGAGATGACCCCATTCTGCCGGTTCAGTTCCTTATATATTTTTGACAGCTTCGGGTAAGCGGCGGCATTATCCGGCATGGTCTGTTTCCCGCGTTCCGGAACTGGCACCGGCTTCCGTCCGGGCTCTGGCTGCTCTGATGGCTTCGTACCCGCGCCCGTGAGTCTGTTGGACAATCCCTTCGCTTTCTGCAGTATCCTTATGGCTAACATAGATAATGCCGTGACAGCGCCCATGACAATACTCCCGAACCGTTCCGGTTCATTCCCGGACAGCACGATGGATTCCCGTATGCGGGCGGTGATGTATTCCTGCCTGACCTGCCTGATCTGCCCCTCCGGCACTCCGCTCACGAGCGCCCGGTCAACTTCCCGGTTCCACTCCATGCGTGTCTCATTGTCCGCCCGTATCTGTCCCGCCTTCGGGTTGTTCCTGCCGACCTTCTTCGTGGCAAGGTACAGCCCGTCCCTGTCAAAGACATGCAGTCTCTCCCCACTGTCCTTTACCAGAGCATTGATAAGGTCCGTATAAAAATGCTTTGCGCCGTCCAGAAAGGATTCCTGCCTGAACAGCCTGTTCTTGGCGGCAAACAGGGTGCGTTCATACACTTCGCCCTTCTTCACGATGCGGCAGCCTTTGCGGACTTCCCCGTTCCCGTCCAGTATCTCCTTTTTGGTGCGGACATGCCTGCCCTTTTCATCATAGAACATATTTCTGGAGGCGCGCTTCTCAGCCGGTTCGGGCAACAGCTCCCTCTCCGAAAAGACCAGATGGATATGATAGTTTGTCCTGCGCTTGTTGTGGTGCAGTGCTGAAACGCATTCCACGCCGTACTTTTCCTTAAAACGGTCTGTGAACAGCCGGAGCAGCCTGTCCGGATCGTAAAGGTCTGGGAAGGATTCGGGCAGGGCGATGATAAGCTCCCTCGCCTCGATGCATTTCCCCTCCGTCCCGCTTTTCCTGAATTCCTCCCGGCTGCACCTTGCAAGCTCCGTCCAGTACCGGCGTCCTGTGGTCTCATAGACGGCGTACAGGTTTTCCTGCTTTGCATGGCTGGCAATGTAGGTGATCCTGCCACGGACATCATGCAGCTTTGTCATGCGTATGAATGAATGCCTCTGTATCGCATCCTGCCTCCTTCCTGCACATGGCTGGTCCCGGAAAAAGGCTGCATGGATCTTTGGATGTGAGTGGCAGCCCAGGCTGACGGGTACGAACCAACCCGCCTTCCGGCGGCTGGTACAAATGCGGAGCATTTGCAGTCCACGTCCCGTGGACTGGCTCCCTGCAAGGGCGAAATACACAGAGCATAAAACGGAGTTTTGTGCGATGGGTGTATTTCGCTCTCAAACGCCGAGGGCTTAGGAACAGAAAAAGCCTTTCCCCTACAGCTTCCCGCCGCTACACCTGACAGCCTGTGCGGAGCCCGTCCCGGTGCCGCCCAAAACGACAAAATCCGCCCTTTTCCAAAAACCGGTTGCATACCAGAGGAAGTACATGGTATAATCTCCTTGCGTGTAGGTATATCATGGCTTCGGTCTGGTATATACCACTTAGGCGGTCTCCTCTGGGACCGCCTATTAAACTGCCGTCCTTTTCATGACGGCTTTCACTTCTCCCCGGTCGCGCAGGTTCTTCCCCTCGTTCAGCTCCATGAACGTCTCAAGCATGTCGCTCCTGATGAGGACTTTCCTGCCGACCTTCAGCACGGGAAGCTTTCCCCATTCCACAAGCTTCCGCATGGTGTTCCTGCCGATCCCCGTATAGGCGGCAGCCTCCTCGATGGTAAGTGCAAGTTTCGTTTTCGCCATTTGATCACCTCCCCTTGAATTGCATTATGCAATTTTCTCCGTATGCATAATATAGCGCGTTTATATCTTCTTGTCAAGCATTAAGAAATTTTAATAATAATTTTTAAATTGCATATTGCAATATAGCTTTCCCTGTGATATACTGTGACAGTACCGGGAAAGGAGGCGTACCAGTATGAAGGACAAGGAATTGCGCAGGCTTATCGGCAGCAGGGCAAAACAGCGCCGGCTTGAGCTGGACCTGAACCAGCCGTATGTCGCCAGCAAGATGGGCGTGACTGCTTCCACCATTCAGCGGTATGAGGCAGGCACGATCGACAACACGAAAAAGCTGGTCCTGGACGGCCTCGCGGAAGCACTCCATGTTTCCGTGGAATGGCTCAGAGGGGAAACGGATGAGTACGAAACGGACATTACTGACAGGAGGGAACTCCTGATCCGTGATGAGATGGGACGCATACTTGAACATCTCCCCTGCGGCATGGAGCCGGAGGAAGCAGATTTTTCAAAAGACCTGCTCCTGCTGATGCTGAGGGAATATGAGCTGTTCGCGGATTCTTTCCAGTCTGCCTGCAGGAACTTTAAGGACAGCACGGAAAACGCGGATATAGCCGCCGCGATGGGGTTTGAGTCCCATCAGGAGTACAATGAGATCATGTTCCTGCGGGAGATCACCCATTCCGTCAATGCCTTTAACGACATGGCAGACATCATACGGCTCTATTCCAAGAGACCGGAAACTGCCGCCGCAAGGCTTGCAGACCTTCTTTCAGAAAAAGAGTCCGGCCCGGTATAGTCGGACAGCCGAAGCTGTGATATACTTACACGCAGAAAGCATTTCATCAGTTCCCGCTGCCCGTTATTGAAAGGAGAACGGATATGGCAAAAGGATCTGTGAGAAAAAAAGGAAAAAAGTGGTACTACCGTTTCTATGTGGAAGATGCAGGCGGGAATCTGATTCAGAAGGAATACGCCGGGACGGAAAGCAAGAGTGAGACGGAAAAGCTGCTTAGGCAGGCAATGGAGGACTATGAAGCAAAACGCTTTGTGGCAAAGGCTGAGAACATCACCCTCGGTGGCCTGCTCGACATCTGGGCGGAGGAGGAATTAAAGACAGGCACGTTAAGCAACGGCACTGTGGAAAACTACCTCCAGACAATCGGCAGGATAAAGAAGCACCCTCTCAGCAGGCGGAAGCTGAAAACCGTGACGCCGGAACATCTGCAGCAGTTTCTTGACCTTCTGGTGTTCGGCGGGACATGCGGGGATTTTACCTCCAAGGGTTACAGCAGGGATTATATCCATTCCTATACAGCCGTGCTTCACCAGTCCTTCCGGTTCGCGGTGTTCCCGAAACAGTACATCACCTTCAACCCCATGCAGTACGTCGTCCAGAAAAGGAAGTCTGACACGGCAGACCTGTTTGCGGAGGAAGAAACCGATGCCGGAAGCGCAGAGCCGCTGACGCCGGAACTTTACCGGAAGCTGACGGCTTATCTGGGACAGCACAATCCCCCGGCGCTCCTGCCCATACAGATCGCTTATTTCACCGGCTTAAGGATCGGGGAGGTATGCGGGCTGGCATGGCAGGACGTCAACCTTGACGAACAGTACCTGACCGTCCGCAGGAGCGTCCGCTACAATGGGGCAAGGCACAGGACAGAGATCGGGACAACAAAGAGGAAAAAAGTACGCATTGTCGATTTTTGCGACACACTGGCGGGCATTCTCCGCAAGGCAAAAAAGGAACAGCATAGACAGCGGTTCCAGTACGGGGAACTCTACTGCCGGAATTATTACAGGGAAGTGGCAGAGAAAAACAGGGTGCATTATGAACTGTACCATTTAAGCGGTACGGAAGAAATACCTGCAGATTACAATGAGATCTCCCTTGTATGTATCAGGCCGGACGGTGCGTATGAATCCCCGAATACAATCGGACTCGTCTGCCGGGCAGCAAGGAAGAAAATACCGGGGTTGGAAGGCTTCCACTTCCACGCATTGCGCCATACTTACACCACGAACCTTCTTGCAAACGGCGCACAGCCAAAAGATGTGCAGGAGCTTCTGGGACATTCCGATCTGAGTACCACGATGAACGTCTACGCCCACGCCACAAGGGAAGCAAAGCGCAGCTCCGCAAGGCTTCTGGATAAGGTTGTAGGAATGGATGAGAACTGAATAAACGGATTTTCCCTTGTAGATACCCCATAAGGGCAGATACAAGGGAAAAGGATACATATTTCAAGGTCTGGTGTATCGCAAAGCCTTGAAAACAAAGGAAAGTTGAAGATTAAAATAGACAAATACCGATTTTTCGTTCCAATTCATTTCCCGCCAAACGGGAAGCTGTCTTACGCTTCCTTATCCACATTGTTTAAAGTAA
>CANQDA010000097.1 GCA_947591155.1 uncultured Lachnospiraceae bacterium | reverse complement strand
CGTCTGTTACCCTTGCCCGCTTCCGGCGGGCTTTTTTCGTTCAGGATTTCTCCGTTAGGAGAAATTTCCTATTGTACGAAAAAGAGACGATGCGCTTTTGACAACATCGTCTCTTTGGCTTAAAATAGCACAATTTTTTTGATTCGACAAGCTTCCTTTTTCGACTTGTGCATTTGAACAACAACGCTTCACCCTGTGCCTATCCTTGCTATTTATCCTCATCCATAAAAGATGTGGAAACAACATAACAATCCCCTTTTGCTTTCCATTTTCTCTAATTTGATACGGTCTCATCCGCCAGCGTGATCGTATAGCCGTTAAATTCGATATCGTTCCATTCTGCGCATTGTCAACAGTGCTGACCATGCCCGTCAAAATTGTATTGTATGGATAGCCGGGAAAAAGGTGTGTGCAATTCATTGATTTTATGGTAGAATAAAAAACATAAAGATTTGAGCCAGAATCACTGTTTAATTAGTGATTTATGAATAGTAAATCTGTTTTTGATCGAGAAAGGAGAAACCATATGGCACCAACAGCAACGACAGTGAACGAACTGCTGAATACTTTGGGGAAGGAAGACTATCAAACAGCGATCAGATTTATACAATTTCTTGCGTCGCAAAGAAAAAAGGAACGGGCAGAAAACAGCAAATCCGTCTTACACCAAATACAGAATATGTTTGCTGACGATAAAGGATGGGATACGGAGCAGGACATGATTGAGGAAATGGCTGCTTTCCGAAAGGAGCGCAGCGGATTATGAAGATTATGCTGGATACAAATGTCATCATCTCAGCATTAATTTTCGGCGGTAGGGCGGGAAAGTTGCTGGAGTTACTGTTTGACTCAGAGCACGAATTATATGTTTCAGAATATGTAGATAAGGAATTTTTAGAGAAGCTGCGAATAAAATGGCCCGATAAAGCTGAAAAAGTCTATAATTTCTATCACACATTGGATATCCGATTTTGCGAGAGTGCAAAAGAAAGTATAGAGAATACATTAAGAGATAAAAAGGATGTTCAAGTTCTATGTGATGCCCTGTATTATCAGATAGATGTTATCTTGACTGGTGATAAGGACTTTTTAGAGGCCAAATTAGATAAGCCGCTTATATATAGTCCGGGAATGATGTATGATTATCTGAGTTCTGAGTGAAGATCATTCTGATATCTCCGCCTGAGATTGAGGAATAGATACGAAATTCAAACTTTTGTAAATCCTTTTATGAGCATGCTATTGAGCATTCCAGATGGCTTCTCAAATGACACCAGAAAACAATAGAAAAGTATATCTTTTTTTAATGCTGTGGGGTTAGCTTAAAATTGTCATATGCACTCATTGCAGTGTTTGGCTGTGCTTTGACGACAGGATTTTTTCTCTTGTCAAGCAAATTGCAGAACTGAAGCAGATAATTATGCTGAGCCATTGGGATGTGGAAAGTCCTTTCCATATCCCTCTTTCTGCAAAATCATAGCGCAAATATTCAAGGAAAAAACGTGATACGCTATAAAGGATAAGGTAAATTATTATATTTACTGGTCGTGCCCGTTTCATAGACAAACCTCCTGCTCATATTCTGAACCGTATCAGCTATGACAGGATACCCGGTGTTTGAGGAAGATTTGTGATGAAAATTTGAAATCTGTGTGAACGGACACGCTCTCTTATTATTCTGCAAATATCCTCTTAAACACCATTCGGATCAAAGGCCGGATAAAGAACATCTACGTAAAAACGCAGACTATTGCTTCATTCGATCTGCATCCGTCAGTGTCCGGATGACACGGCAGGGGTTCCCCACCGCCAGGCTGTTCGGAGGAATATCCCGCGTAACCACACTGCTCGCGCCGATCGTCACTCCTCCGCAAACTACGACATTTGATGCCAGCCAGCAGTCGTCCCCGATTCTAATCGGTTTTGCATACTCCATATTGTAATAACTGCCGTCCGGTCTTTGCCTTACATTGCGTTCTTCCGGCAAAAGAGGATGCATGGGTGTAGCCAATGTCACATTCGGACCGATGAACACATTATCCCCGATATGGACGAGACACACATCGAGACAGGTGAAATTGAAATTTGCACCACTGAACCTGCCGAAATAGGTATTGCATCCGTAGTCAAAATAGACCGGTGCCTGCAAACTCGGCAAAAATAGAGTGTTTGGCAAGAGTTCGCGGAGAACCGCTTCCCTTTCCTCTAATCGATCTTCATCGATCTGATTATACCGTCTCGCAAGCTTTCGCGCTTTCACCAGCAATGCGCTCAGCTCCGGATCGGATGGGTCATATAGCAGTCCCACAAGCATTTTCTCTTTTTCTGTCATATCGTTCCTCCCCAGCTTTCAATCTCACATTTTCAGCATCTGACTAACAAACCCCGATTGAGATTTTATATAATCCTACTTAATTTAATAACAAAAAGAGAACGCTAAGTCAATACATATGTAATGACTTAGCGTCTTAGGTTTGGAAGCTATAAATTTTGCTCATTTTACTATCCCATATTTACGCTGTCTTCCGCACCCATGTGCAGAAATAGTCGAGCAGCAGCATCTCATCCTCCCGTCTCCGGGCATAGATTCCATATTCTTCCGCTCTTTCGCCAAGCAATGCGGAAAGCCCTCTGGTTCGTGCGGATTCCTCAGTCAGATCCAGTTTCTCCCCGTCAGGGGACTCAATCCATACCTGTCCGCAACAACGGTTGAGCATTTCGTTAAACGCCGCCAATTCTCTCATCGATCTGATCTTCATTCTGATCCCTTCTTTCTGAAAATTGAGTGGTCATCTCTGTCTTCTTGTGCTATAATAATATCGCATAATCAGACTTTACAAAATAATAATTCAGCCATATTTTGTAATTATACAGACAAATACAGAAAGGAAATGGCGATATGATTATAAATCAGCTCACCCTCAGTGACAATCTTCAGGAAATACCGGTCAATAAGGGAAAGGCGTTTCCCCTGTCTACCCATTATGTCGATCTGGGGAAATGGCGTACCTCCGCGGTTCCGTGGCACTGGCACAGCGAACTGGAATTTCTGTGGCTGATACGCGGAAGCCTGAAGGTCCTCACCGCGCATCAAGAGTACACGCTGTCAGAGGGAGAGGGTTGCTTCGTGAACCGCAACGTCCTGCACCAGATGGCCAGACTCCCCAAGACACAGGCGGTCTTCCTCTCGCAGCTCTGGGATGTATCGCTACTCGGAGGCGCACGCGGCAGCGTCTTTGAGCAGAAATACCTGAATCCTGTCATGGAAAGTAAGGAGCTGGAAGCACTGCCCTTCCTGCTGCAAAACGCAAACCAGCGCAAAATCCTGGAACATATCCGGACTTCCTGCGACGCAGTCGACTCTGAGGAAGACGGCTATGAAATGATTGCCCGGAATGAGCTGTCGTCGGCGTGGCTTTTGATGATGAAAGAGATCCCCCGGGAAGCAAGGCAGAGCCAAAACAGCGAAAATCCCGCGGAAGCGCGCGTCAAAAAGATGATGCTGTATATTCAGGAGCACTATCAGGAAAAGCTGTCTCTGGAAGAGATCGCAGCAGCGGCGAACATCAGCACCCGGGAATGCCTGCGTGATTTCCGGCAGTGTCTGCATACCACTCCGTTTGGCTATCTCATCGATCACCGACTGAACGTCGCGGCTGACAGCCTGCTGACTTCAGGACTCCCGGTGACGGAGATTGCGATGAACTGCGGCTTCTCCTCCGGCAGTTACTTCACAAAACTGTTCCGGGAAAAGTTTCAGATAACCCCGCTGGAGTACCGCAAGGCAAAAGACCGTCAATTTGTCCGCTGATCCGGACTTAGCGTTTTAATCCTTTGAGAAAATTAAAATTTGCTGCTGCGAAAAGGGGTGCTTACCGCACCCCTCGCCCCTATTTATAAAACGCTTCGATCGCCTCTGTAAAATAATCAGCTGCTCCTTCCCCATACTTTTCATCTATTTTTGATTTTACCATTGCATCCTGGTAAGAATGTGCGACGGAGAGCATCATTCCCCGTTCCTCTTTCATCTGGCTGAACTGCTTCATCACGAATCCATATTCGGCAACAAGTTCCTTTACCTCGAAGGAATCCACGGGACAGCCAATCTTTGTGATCAGTTTTTCTAAAATTGTTTCTATCCGTTTCGTATAACTGTCCGCGACTTCTTTGCTGACAGGGTTTTTCGCGACAGACAGATATTCTCCTTTTCCTCCGTACCACTCAACCACCTTCGCATAATTCTTCTGCATTTCTTCTCTGGAAACCACTTCCATGTAATGCTCTTTCCATTGTTCGACACTCCCAAACTCTTTGATCGAAAGTTCTTTCATGTCCTCCGGCATGTGCTCTACCATAGCCTGGAACATTTCTTCCATTTCTGTTTTACTGAAAACCGCAAAATCCATCTTATTCTCTCCTTTCAGAATGTCATCAATGCTGGATATCAGACGCTCCATACGCGTCTTTTTCGCGACCAGCATATTTCTCTGCATTTGCAGAATCTGGTTTCTGTCAAGATCAGGATTTTCCATAACAGCTTTGATTTCCTTTAAAGGGATATCGAACTCGCGAAAGAACAGGATCTGCTGTAAATCCTCCAGGGCTTTATCGTCATAAAGCCGGTATCCCGCTTCGCTTTTTTCAGTCGGAGTAAATAACCCGATTTCATCATAATAGTGAAGCGTGCGCACGCTGATACCTGTAAGTTCCGATATCTCTTTTACTGTCATCATTCTGTATGCCCTCCCTGCTCCTGATAGAAACACTCTACTCTATGACGTTCCGTGAGGGTCAATAGGATTTT
>CANQDA010000096.1 GCA_947591155.1 uncultured Lachnospiraceae bacterium | reverse complement strand
GCACAGTCTAAACCTTTTATAATTCATTATTCTAATATAGAATTATTTTTCGCGATTAAATCAGTGTTTCCTTAAAACATGATAAAAAAATTCGATCCTATCAGTAGAGTTAGCACCAGGCAGTTTGCCATCTTTTTGCATAGATGCACCAACATCTGTCAAATGCAACTGTCTCATTGTTGTTTCCTTCATATCTGTCTGATCATATACTGAGTCCAACTGTAATGCACCAATATCTCTAAGATTCAGTAAGCAAGGTCGAATCATTTGATTGGTGTCAGTAATACCAAACAGCAGAGAGAAAAAATTCTCTATTGGCATTTCTAAATACTCAGGTATTTGCTGTACACGCTGGACAGCCTCTAAAATCAACCATTCTATAGCAGTAGAACGTCTTGCCGTAAAATGCGTAACATCAACTCTATATTGAATAAATGGATACGATAAAGTAACATCAGTCAGCTTCATTCGTCGTCACCGCCTTGATATTCTTTCAAAATTCTTTCTGTTAAATCCGGAGTTATTAGTTTTTCACTACCTTTGAAACACCCTTTTCTATTCATTTCTTCCATAATATTTTGATATACAGGAACAGTACTTGTTCCTGTATCATCCATATTAGGAAGTTCAATTCTGAGCTTTTCATAGGTATGCTTAGCTCCTACGATAACTAACAGTTGTTGTGCTCGAGAAAAGGCAACATTAATTCGCTCAAATGCAATAACATGCTTGCTTGCTCGCCCCTTCGGTGAATTGGTTACAAGACTGGTAATAATGACATTCTTCTCCTTGCCTTGGAAACGATCTACGGTATTAATATCAACGTCAAGTGGTGAAAAATCAAAGCCACTTCGCTTGGTTTCTTTGAATAGATCACGTATTCTATTAACCTGCGCTTGATAGAAGCTTATTATACCCACTTCTTTTTTCTTCCCACTGTTTTTGAACTGCTCACGCCAACTATCTGCCATTTTCTTTAAGAGTTCAATGATCATGTACTGCTCCAATATGTTATAAGCAGAAGTTCCGCCTTCTTCTTTGGTTTTAGGGTTAGATTTAGAATCATAGATAGATGTCCCATCGGGCAACTGTGAAGAATCCAGCCAATAAGCATGATATTGAGGGTCAATAAATGTGCTGCCATCGACTCCTCTTATTGTCAATCCATGAGCTTTTATTTTTGCTTCCTGATCATCTGACCAACCTTTTTCAAGTCGATTTTCATAGAAGCGATTAATTATAGCCATTATATCTGAATGCATTCTATACTGTATTAAAAGCGAGTGGCGGATACGGTCATCAGCTTGCTCAAAATATTCCCTAAACAGCGAAGAACTAACCATATTTCTAAATCTTCGAAAATTGGCAGGTGTCATTAAATCACCTAATTCTTCCGGAATAGAATCACGATTCGCAATAAGATCTTTGTATGAACGCTCATGCTCCTTAAACATCGGAGGTAGTTGCCGATGATCACCTACTAGTATTGCTTTTCTTGCCTTCATTAAGGGAATCAGCAATTCCGGTGGAGTTGCCTTACTGACCTCATCTATTATGACTACATCAAAATCCTCGTAACCATTATCAGTTAAAGCTCGCATATTATCAGTACAAGAAATTCCGACCACATTACAAGAATTGACATAAATAGGCTGATAATACTTTTGATCGTAACTAAACATTTTATCGTCAGTTAAACGATTATTAAAACGTTTCATAATATCTTCCCACTGTCTACGAATCATTTCAGAATCAGAAAGCTTTTCCTCAACGCTCTGAAGGTTTTGAGAGAGAACCGACATGATAGTAGAAGGATCATTAGCGGTAGTTTGATATTTGGCAGAAAGCGTTTGCAATAATGATTGCTTCTGTTTTAATGCCGATTCTGTTTCTTGTATACTACCATTTTTTCTGTCAAATTGATTATCGATAGTTTTAATTTGTTCTTCAACACTAGATGTATCAGCATAAGGTAGACTATTTGTGTATTCGATAACCTTTGAGAGTGCCAATCTCAAAGCAACGTTTGAATTTGATACAATGATTTCAACCTTTTCTTTAATTGCGGCTATATCTCCGGTATTTATTTGTGCAACTAAAGAAGCAACAAGCACTTGCTTCTCTGTAGAATTAATAATAATGGTGCTGTTTCCTTCTGCCGCATCGATCTGTTCTTTAACTCCATTTAATTCTTTTCTAAGCTTATTGAGTAATTCATCATCATTTGCTTCTTCGGCATCCTCCATTTGGCTCTTAATCTCATTTATCCGGTTTTCAAGTATCTCACGTCCGATATCGTTTTGAACTGATTGACGTCCATATTCTCGGATTTTTGTACTAATACCTTCGAGAACATGAAGTCTCGAAAGAAAAATGCGCAACATCTCACAGCAGTTTTCTGTTCCTTGTGTTTCAGTATTCAGTTCGTGTATTGTTAACTGAATTCCTTCATCTAAAGCATTTTTGATTATGGGATTAAGGAGCTTACCTACAATATCAAGTTGCTCATCAGAAAGAAACAATTTTGATTCATACACACCATTTAGGATATTCTCAAATGATTGTGCTTTCCTTTTAGCATCCAGAACCGCTGCATTTTGATTATTCAACCGGTTAAGCTGTTCACACAGTTCAGTATAGTTTCGCTGTAGATTTTGACGTTCCTGACATAATTGTTTAAGATTACGTTGATATTCAGCAATATCCTGTTGGTAGTATCGTAAATCTTTTATATCTAGAAGGCATTCATTACGTTGTTTCTCAAGTGACTCCCATTGATCGAGCCACTTTTCTCTGATTGAAAGAGAAAGCGCCTGATAGTAGTATTTCAATGCTTCATCTTCCGAAAATTTACGCTTATTCAAATCGGCATTCCGTTTTTTTCTGCGCCTTTGCCCCAGTCGAATAGCCCTGATTTCAGGTCTATCTGCAAGACGTTCCAACGCATTATCAACTGCATCGTTAGATTGTGAAGCAATAAGAACACGGTTACCTTGTACCACAAGCTGAAAGATTGCTTCGGCAATTACAGTTGTTTTTCCTGTACCGGGAGGACCTTGTATCAAACAAATGTCTGGGGCTGCAATCATTTTTCTAACAGCTTCCTTTTGGTTTTTATTTTTCGCGATGTTAGGATTAAGCCAATGTTCTATCTCAACGGATTCGTATTTAGACGGACATCGAGCTTGACCAATATTAAACAACCATGCGGACAAATTTGGAGAATAACATTCGTCTTTTTTCAAGCTAGAGATAGCCCTCTCAAAGCGCTTAATAAGAACTAAGTCACCAACTGCTGAAAGCGCAAGGAAGCCATTAGGACTTATATCAGCAAGGTAATTTTCATCAATGAAGTATCTCTCCTCATCTTCAGTCATAAAGTGTTGATCTTGCAGTCTATCTTTAATGTCTCGCGGGAGATCATAAGCAACTTTAACAATGTAAGGAGTATCGAATGCTTCAACGACATCTTCATCAGACAAAAGTATGCTTGAACTCTGTTTAGTAGGCTCTGAAACATCGTCGTCTTCTTCATCAGCATAGGAAATCCGGTGAGATTCTGGAAAGTCAGTAGTACTATCATCATCATTGGCAGCCAAATAATAGCTTTCTTTAACCCCTCTGAATTGTCCCAATTCAATACCGCGTGCAAATCTTTGTTTTCCATCATCAGCAACAGCGAATTCAAATACCCATTCATTTTTAGAATAGTTATTGTCAAATATTTGAATATCTCTTTTTAGATAGCGCCGATTATCCTTAAAATATGCTTCGTCTTTGCATACAAGCCAAAAAATGACCTGCTTCTTTTCAAAATCATACTGAAAACGATAGTATTTGATTCCATATACTTGCTGAATGCAGATTTGTTTGTACCAACGCAGATAATCTTCCCATTCCTTAAGTCTTTCTGCAGTATATTTAGCGAGAGATTCTGCTTCTTTTAGTATTTCATAAAGGAAATTATACCTAACCTCATTCGGATTATTTTTTGGTATAACAGAGGCTGCCACTTCAAAATCAAGTTGTTCTGTGTCTGCAGCATCATAAATGTCATCCACTACAAATTCGTGTCCTTGTACCTGCCCCCTAAACATGAGAGTAATCCCATCCGGAAGCAATTCTAGCAAATAATCACCGGGAGCCAGTTCAGGTCGAATTGCTAAAACTGGAACTTTACCATTCTTGCTTTGAAAAGATAAATTGCGAATAAAAACACTTTTCGGAAATCCATCACGGAACTCGTTATCCAGTATAGTTTGCAATTTGTTATCAGACTGCATTTCTCGAATTAAGTGATATTTCTTGCAGAGATTTTCAATACTTTCTTTGAGACGATTTCTTTTATTGTTGTTAAGTCGGATGAAAACAAAGCGATTCGAATAGGATAAATCCTTATTATCAATTTTTGTTTCATTATCTATACCGTCATCAATAAAATCGTTACCATCTGTTTCGTTGCTATCGATATCTGAATCAGCCATATCATCGTAGAATGTCTCATCAATTATATCTCTATCATCAGCAAAACTGTCATCAGTGTTATATAAGTCATCTTGCGCATTCCAATGCTTATCTCTCATTGTTTCCACCTCTTCTGTAGAATAGCCGTCTTCTAACATATCTCTTTCAATCAAAGCTTGTTGTATTTCATCAGCAATTTGTTGTTCACGACAATATGCATTCTCTGCCTCTAAAAGTTTTTTCTCTCTATGCCGCCAATATAAGGTTTAAATCCATAAAACCACTTCCTGTTAAATTGCAATACCCCCGATTAGAAAAGAAATATGGAAATATGGATGGAACAATGGATATGAAGGTAAAAAGAGCAGTGAACACCATTCATAATGTCATATGTACAATTGTACCATAATTTTTTTCGGAATGTCAAGGTTGAAACGCACCCGGGACAGGGCAACCGCATGAAAGAATTATGAAAATTTGTTAAAAATAACGCTTGACAAAAATTCATCATCAAAAGAACAT
>CANQDA010000095.1 GCA_947591155.1 uncultured Lachnospiraceae bacterium | reverse complement strand
TTATCCGTGCTATGTATAGAAAAAGAAAAGACCCTACTTCATATCCCACGGTAACGAAAACAGACGGCGTTCGTCTGCTCAAAAGTTCCGTGCCCGATATGTAAGTAGAGTCTTTGCGATTTATAGGCACTTTTTAATTGTGTCATTATTATACAGGAACAAATGTTTTTTGTCAAGGGGTATGAATAGTATTTCAAGATTGCGGGCATACTAATTATTTTACGCATAGTAAGAACCGGATCGCGTCACGCTGCTGGCCCGATCTGGCTTTTTCTTTGTTTACAGCGGTACAGTTTTTGACTGTTTGAAAATTTATCCGAAAAGAATATGCTCGAACATACACGCAACATATTTCAGAGTTACCATAGTAGCTCCAACCAACGCAAAAAGTCCTGCTCGAAATGCAAAAACTGCAAATCGAGCAGGGCATTCACTTTTGGCAGGATTATAAGAAAGCGTGAAGCACGTTTATCATAAGTTGAGCGCCTTATTCATGCTGCCCATTCGGTAACCGTCTAAATCCAAGGTCACATACAGAAAGCCTATCTCATGGAAGCGCCGTGCGATTTGGCCCGCCGTCTCATGGCCTAAAAACCTGCCCATCTCGGATTTCTCTATTTCAATTCGTGCAAGTTTCCCGTGAATTCGCACACGCACCTGACGAAATCCGAGAGAAAATAATTTTTCTTCCGCCTGTTCTACCATCGACAGTTTTTCTTCGGTAATCTCCTCACCGTAAACAAACCGAGAAGCGAGGCAGGCATAAGACGGTTTGTCCCAAGTCGGAAGTCCCGCTTCACGGGAAAGCTCGCGGATTTCGTCCTTCGTTAGTCCGGCTTCTCGAAGCGGACTTTTGATTCCAAGCTCCGTTATGGCTTTCATCCCCGGTCTATAATCACCGACGTCATCCATATTGGAGCCTTCTGCGATAGAACGGACGCCGCGCTTTTCCGCTGTCTCCCGTATTTTTTCCATCAAAGCCCGCTTGCAAAGGTAGCAGCGGTCGGGCGGATTTTGCCGAAATCCTTTTACGCGAAACTCATCCACCTCCACGATGATCTGGTCGATCCCTTCGCTTTGGCAGAATGCGACGGCCTCTGTCATTTCCCATTTCGGAAAGGAATGCAATTTGGCAGTAATTGCAACGGCATTTTTGCCAAGTACGTCATGCGCCGTTTTCAAAAGAAAAGCGGAATCAACGCCTGATGAAAAAGCAACGGCAACGCTGCCCAAATCAAGCAGGTATTCTTTTAGATGTTCCAGCTTTTTATGCACCATATCCATAATCTTTCTCGCTCCATTCGCGGAATGCCCTACGCCGTTCCATTATACGTCCTCAAGAAGTTTCTTCACTTCTTCAATACCAAGCCCCTGCTCATGTGCAATTTTGGCGAGGTCGTCATATTCATACTTTGCGCGTACCACGCCGTAACCGGATGAAATCTTGCGGCGGACTTTTCCGTATGGAGTTTCCGCCGTCTCGATCCGTCGGTCGAGAATATACCGATGTGTCGGTATTTCCCGTACCCCGATGGTAGAGGTGTATTTGAAAATCAGATGCAGCATTTTTTCACGATCCCGCTCTTTGCACATAACCCGAATCAATGTGCCGGGGCGGGATTTTTTCATACCGATCGGAATAGTAAAGACCTCGTTTGCACCGCCTTCAAAAAGACGATCCATTGCAAAGCCGATCTCCTCGGCCGTCATATCGTCCACATTACAGGAAAGCTCTAAAACCGTATCCGTTTTATCCTCGCCTTCGCCAAACATAGCGCGGACGCAATTCACGGTTTCAAAATCCTTTTTTCCCATTCCGTATCCGATTGCCTGCGTTTTCATTACGGGCATATCACCGAAATGTTTGACAAAATGTTTGAGCAGAGCGGCTCCTGTGGGGGTACACAGTTCCCCTTTGATGCCGCCTCCATAAGTGGGTACGCCTTGCAGAATGAATGCCGTGGCGGGCGCCGGGACAGGCAGGATCCCGTGAGCGCATTTGACGTGACCGCTCCCGACGTGAATGGGGGAGCATATCACTTCATCCGGCGCAAGCTCATTCATCAAAAGGCAGACCGCCGTAATGTCCGCGACCGCATCCATTGTGCCGACTTCGTGGAAATGAATCTCCGAAACGGGAACTCCGTGCGCATGACTTTCCGCCTCGGCAATCAGCCCGTAAACCGCAAGAACATCCTTTTCAACTTTTTCGGGGAGCTTCAAATCCGCAACAATGTGTTCGATCTCGTGCATCCCGCTGTGATGGTGATGCCCGTGTTCATGCTCGTGCGTATGTTCATGCTCATGTTCGCGTGTGTGTTCATGACCGTGATGGTGATCCTCTGCTCCTTCTTCCTCACCCTGAACAAGAACAGACATATGTGTGCCGGTAATGCCGCACTTGACCGTTTTTTCTTTGCGGAATTCCACGCCGGGGATTCCAAGCGTATTCAGCTTGTCTACAAATTGATCCGGTTCGGGCAGGAGCTCCAACAGCGCAGCAGTCAGCATATCTCCTGCAGCACCCATTCCGCAGTCCAAATATAGCGTCCTCATTTTTTTGCCTCCATATGATTTATCATGTTTGCAAGATAACCAGCACCGAAGCCATTATCAATATTGACAACGGACACGCCGCTGGCACAGGAATTGAGCATCGACAGAAGAGCGGATAATCCACCGAATGCCGCCCCATATCCTACGCTGGTCGGGACGGCGATCACAGGGCAATCGACAAGCCCACCGATTACACTGGCGAGCGCACCCTCCATTCCGGCGATGGCAATGATCACACTGGCGCTCATGATTTCTTCCTTATGTGCGAGCAGCCTGTGAAGTCCCGCCACGCCGACGTCAAAAAGACGGACCACCCTGTTTCCAAAAAACTCCGCCGTGAGCGCGGCCTCTTCCGCAACGGGAATATCGCTTGTGCCTCCTGTGGCGACAACAACGGTTCCGATTCCGTCGGGATTCGGAATGGAGCCGTAATATCCGAGCCGTGCGTTTTCCCGATAGGTAAGAGAATAGGTTTTTGAAACGGTGTCGGCGGCCTCCTTTGAAAGCCGCGTGATCAATATCCTATCCTGTCCGTTTTTCAGCATAGCGCCCATAATGCCGACGATCTGTTCCGGCGTTTTGCCCGCACCGTAAATGACCTCGGGGACACCCTGCCTGATTTCACGGTGAAAATCGACCTTTGCATAACCCAGATTGTCAAACGGCAGTGTTTTTAAGCGAACGAGCGCCTCGTCTACCGAAATAGAACCATTTTGAACAGACTCTAAAATTTTCTTTGTTTCACTTTGCATTTCAGCTCACTCCAAACAACAGAAAGCGATTCTGCAAAATCCGTCAGAACCGCTTCCCACGCTCTGTCAGTTTTTCTTGCGGAAAAGCGCCGCCTTTACAACGCCCTTTGGGTCCTTCACCAAAAGAATAATCAGCCAGATGACAAGACCGAGGGCAACGACGGAAAGTCCAAGATAGAAATCATTGAGCATATCCGCCGGAGCTGGGGTAAAGTATTCTTCGTGAAGCTCCGCATACTCGAAGATTGCATCGACCAGCCACATCAGGGAAGCGCCCCAATACATCCAGCAAAGCACACCGACCTTCATCTCGCTTTTCGGTGCGCCCTTATACCAGATAACGGTGCAGATAACGGCGGCAAAAACGGTAGTAAGTAAAGTCATTTTATGATACCCCCGCCTTTAACTTTCGGCGGGCAGTGCTTTCTTTGCTCTTTTTTCAATAACAGAGCTTACGATAAGCATACCTGCCCAAACAGCAGTAACCAAAACCGCCATTGTAACGCCTGCGGTTGACATTTCATGCAGCATCTCCGCCGCATCGGCGGGATTGGACGCTGCCGTAAGGAACGGGAACCACGGCACGACCTCTCCGTGCCAAACATGCTCAAACGCCAAAAGAGCAGAACCGCCCCACAACAGCTTATTGAGCCAACCGAGCTTTCTGGAAAAAGGAATCTTCTCCTCTTCCACAAGCTCCGCACCGTCAAGCTGTACTTTTACGGTTTCGGGATTCGCCTCTTTGGATTTCATCACCTTTGTTGCGATTGTGGTAACGACAGCTTCAGCCGCCGGAACAAGAAAACATGCCATTGTTTTATCCTCCTTAAATATAATTTTTTGATGATTCGTATGCCAAACAAAAAAGGCATACGTTAGCTCTCTTCAGAGAAAACGCATACCTTCATAGTACGCCATTCAAAAAGAAAATCTGCAAAGCACTTCTGTGCCGATGGCCAGCTTCTGCTGAACTATTTATATTATAGCACACTTACGCGGCGTTTGTCAAGATGCCTCGCACAGCTTTTGCACTTCTGTAACAGCTTTTTGGATTAGTTCTGTCATGCTTGCCGTTTCCGTTCCCGCAATGACAGTGTCACAATGGCTGAACGGGATCAGGATACGCTTTGCACTGCTCTGCGCCACGGCAAGAGCCATTTTAGGCGTAATTTCTCCGAGCATGGAATCCGCCATGACGATTCCGATGGGTCCGACGATAACGTCCGCCTTTCTTGCGCAGACAACGACTGCGTTTTCGCCAGTCGCGGCGGAAGAAGCACCCGCCTTTAACATTGCGGCAGTTGCCGTCGCATTGGTTCCGACAGCCAGTATCTCAACATCCGGCAGTGCCTGTTTGATGGACAACACGAGCTGCCGACCAATTCCGCCGCCCTGCGCGTCAATTATGAGTATGTTCATAAGGGTAATCCTCCGAATTTTGGGGTTCTCAATAATTTATTTTAACATTATTTGAGAATTTGTCAAGCACTATTGCTTATCCTGTACTCGAAATTTTGATTGAAAGTCATTGACTTTTATTCAGCGAATGTGATATAATAAAATTATACAAAGGAGGTAATGGCGTGGTAAAGAAAATGACGAACCGGCAGATTGCCGCACTGGAAACCAGACGCAAGCTGCTGGAGGCGGCGAAAAAGCTGGTATGTGAAAAAGGTCTGATCAACACATCGATCGAAGAGATCACAAAAGCCTGCGGCGTATCGAACGGCACGTTCTATACCTACTTCAAACGCAAGGAAGACGTGGTTTTTGCGTTAAGTCAGGAGATGTATCAGGGGATTTATGAGGAAGCGCAGGCCCATGACGGCCCCTTTATGGAACGGCTGATATTTTACATGGTGAATTTCTCCGGCCACATTGAACGGGACGGGCTGAAACTCTGCCAGGAATGGGTGCGGAACACCGTAGACCCTGACCTCGTGGAGGCCCCGTACAACAAGGACAAACTCCGCGTGGATATTGATTCCATGAAGGGTATGATCGAAAAAGGAATTGAGCGGGGCGAACTGACAGACGATACGCCCGTAGACGCGCTCGCCAACGCACTGGTAGATGTGATCTACGGTGAAATGCTTTGCTGGGATATGTCCGGCGGTGCATACAGCTTTGAGAAACGGACAAAAGAATTTTGCAATCTGTTTTTACCGGCCATGATACAACCCTATATCAGCGAGAGCAATCTTGAAAATGGAAACAGCAACGAAAAATAAAAAAACAGGAGGAACCGACAATGAGTGAGATCAAGAAATTGGGATTTGGGCTGATGCGCCTTCCCCAGAAAAGCGACAATGCAACAGACATCGACATGGAACAGTTCAAACAGATGGTAGACCTTTTCTTGGAGCGGGGATTTACCTACTTTGATACCTCCTA
>CANQDA010000094.1 GCA_947591155.1 uncultured Lachnospiraceae bacterium | reverse complement strand
GCTGACCACGGCAACTGCGAAAACATGATCAACCCTGACGGCACTCCTAACACCGCTCATACCACCAACCTCGTGGATCTCATTTACTGCGGACCGGATCAGGATGCCGTCAAAGTGAGCAACGGACGCTTGGCGGACATTTCCCCCACGCTTCTGTCGCTCCTGGGTATCCCTCAGCCGAAGGAAATGACCGGTCACAGCCTGGTGACTCCCCAGAGCAATCGCATTTGAGAGAAGTTAATCAGCAGAGAAAATCTTCTTGCTGTCCGATACCGTTGTTGATCTACATCAAAAATCATAACAACAAGCCATCATTATAATGATGGTTCTGGAAAAACTCTACATGCATTAACGATTCAAAAAACTGTTCAGTACGCGTATTATTGAATAAATAGCTCATTTCAATTCGTAAATGGGCGGCGTTCTTCCGCCAAACGTTTGCTCCGTTTATCCTCCTTGATATTTTTTACTAAATAAGGAACAATACCCGGGAAAAATCGAAGAAGAGGGGAGGAATATGCCCTCTCCCATTGTGGCTTATTTGGCACTGCAGAATGGAAGCTCTCCTGCATTTATTCGATTGCAGGAAGCAACAATTATACATGCAGAAGATCGGCGAATTGCAGGGAAGATTCTGATTGAAGAGCCACCGCCGCACCCGGCACGTGATCAGTGCCAATTTTTCCGCACTTTCCTGTCGTTACGATGATGTTTGATGCTCAATTACCCGTCAACCCTTACACCTTTTTAGCTGTGCTAGTCACCCCAAGAGGGCAATTAGCTTGAATCTGATCTTTGTGAAAGAAATCAGCGATCGGACAACTTCTTTTTTCAGAATAGAAACGTCCCCTGAATGGGTAAAAATGAACCGCCTCCCGCCACCACTGAAGCCCACGGGAATCAAACTCTCTACAAGCGAATCGGCGTAGTGCCCGCGTGTAGGAATCAAATGTCACCCCGTATCCGGAAGGAGAAACACTTAAATCTGCATGGCGAAATGGTGATGAATTCGGTGCATGTTTTCGCGCCTGCGCTTTTTCGAAGATCCCCCGTAAAAAGGCTGTCTTTTCCACTTCGTGTTGCGCCATTATACGCTCACGCGCCCCCGGGCAATTCAGAGGCGAGGCCGCGAGGATTTTACGGTATAACTCTTTGTCTTGATCAACTTGCTTGATACGCGCAAGCAACGAATCAAAACTTTCATAATCATTGGCGCAGATGACTGCCTCCTTGGGAAAAGGTGCTAAATTGCCCTCACTCCCCCAATATATCGGGATCGTTCTGGATAGGAAGGCGTCAACAAGCTTCTCTGTCATGTACCCGTCCGTATTCGTATTTTCGAAGGAAATGACAAATTTATAGCGACTCAGCACTCGCTGCTTACGAGCTTGCCAATCCTTACAGAAGCGATCTCCCAACTCTTTCCTCATATCAACGTTGTGCAATACCTTCCCCGGACAATCCACACGTTTATATCTTTTCTGCACGTACTCAACAAACTGTCTCCGAAGGGATGCACCGTACCCTGTGTTATCTTGTGAGGCAATAAAAATGGCAAAAGAACGTTCTTCCTCCATGCCGGCGGAAGGTAGAACATCGGCATCCCGTAAGGTACTGTAAACATATCCGGGGGAATAAAAGTTCCTACCTCCGCAGCTGCTGCGGACGTGGGATATGCTATAATGGGCTATATTAAAGTTGGGGTAAATGTTTTCCTCGTACCACCCCACCATAATTGTTGCATCGCGGGAATAATTGAGGAAGCGCCCGGTATTACACGTCTCAAAGAAAAGAATATCCGGGTTATCATGGTCGTATATAGCCCCGTATTCTTCCATGAGGGAAGACAATGCTTTTTCAATTTCGTTTCTTACGTGAGGGTCCCGCCCTTGCAGTACACATCCCACTCGGATAGGAGATTTTTTCATATGACTTTTTTTGGAATCGCCCCTCGTGTTTTCACCATTTGAGATGACAATTAAGAGGAGTGACTCCAGTGTGTCGATTATCTCTTTATGAAAGAGATAGTCAAGTCAAAAAATGTATTTATCTCACATAAAGTAGGTAGGAGAAATAAAGAAGATTTTTTTGTTTTGTCTAGCCTTTGGAATCTATCATTGCGAAATTATTGAGATCATCTTACTGCAAAAAAGTTACATGATCAAACCTTGTATATCTCTTTCATAAAGAGATAATCAACCTCAAAGAAGGACTTTGATTTGCTCCTTACCACTACTCAGGCACCGCACATAAGCTTCCAAGTAATCCCCGTAAACTACTTGCTCTACATCATTTGTTTGTGAATTTATCTTCCGCCAAAATTCTTTCGAACTTTGTTCCGGGCAAAAGGTTACGGAGGATTGCTCGCCAGTTTCTCACGGACGGGAATTGGTCATTGTTGGGAGAAAAGGGAGGACCTCGTGTTTATTATTGGCGGGGCGAACAAAACTTCGGAGATCTTTTGAATGAAAAATTAGCAGGCTTCTTTTGCCGACAATTTCGTTATGCACCCCCGCATTTTGCGGATTATGTCTGCATTGGTTCCCTGTTGGATACTTTCTTATGTTCCCCACGCACACCATCGACAAAGCGACCGCTTCATGTGTTGGGCGCCGGGTTTATTTGTCGTCCCATCTCCGATGAAACACCAGAACAGTTTTGTCTCCCCATGGAATTTCACGTACTACGCGGAAAGCTGACGAGAGAGCGATGCGCTCAAGCTACTGGACAAGATTTACGCACTGTCCCACTCGGAGATCCTGCTCTGTTGGTGTCCCGTCTCTTCCCGAATATTCGCCCTAAACATGGTAAGAAGATAGGCATTATCCCACACCATGCGGACAGAGACAATCAACTTCTCAGAGAACGCATCCGCTTAACCAACACACCTCATGTCTTCCTGGACGTATCTGACCCACCGGAGCGCTTTCTATCGGAACTTGTGGAATGCGGACTGATATTGTCGACGGCTATGCACCCTCTCATCTGCGCAGATGCCTTAGGCATCCCTAATCGGCACATTGTAGCGGGCTCCAGGGTATTTGGACAGGATTACAAGTTCCGTGATTATTATTCAGCGTATGAGGCAGAAGAATACGCACCTATTGATTTAAGAAAGACCTTCATTACAGATGCCAGTCTTGATGAACTGAGAGATACTTACATAGACAAGACCGAGGAGGCTGCCGCTTTGGCCGACCGTATCTCCGGCATATACAAAAAAATTTTTCGCTGACGGATTTTTAGCACAAGAAGCGCTCATACACAAACAGAGGCACATCATGGACATCGCTGCACCTATTGAGATTTTTGCACCTTATACAAACACTAATGCTGAGGGGGATACCGTTCTTACTTTCCCTCTTCTAATAGACGGGCAGAGCCGGAAGCTAACCTATACTGTGTCGCCCGAATATGCGAAATATCTCGTCACCGAGAGGGCGGATGCTGCGCTGGTGGCAATGCTTCCTCTGGTGACACGGCGCACGGGGGAAGTGAAGGTGCACGCACCCATATCAGCGGAGCTGTTGCATAATCTAAGACATATCCTCTCCCCGGTTCTTCCCTTGTATCACCCGTCATACAAACCCCTTTCTATTGAGGCAGAGGCAGACGAAACATGTTTCCGACGTGCCGGAGTGAATCATATTGGGACAGGTTGCAGTTGCGGAGTCGACTCTCTAGCAACCATTTACACCTATTCGAAACGAACAATGACGCCCGAAAGTCTCCGCGTGGATACTCTCACATTCTTTGATGCGGGATCCCATTACGAGAATCAGCGTTCGAAACACGGCAACACTTTGATGGTCGGACGATTGACTAAAGCAAAAGCTTGCGCTGCAGATTTGAAACTGCCCTTGCTTACTGTGTGCAGCAATCTGTATTCATTCGGCGATGGATTAAATTTTGAGAGTGTGTGCACTTACCGTAATGTCTCCAGTGTTTTAATTCTTCAAAAGTATTTCTCTACGTATCATCTAGCTTCCTCATCTCATATTAGAGAATTCCATTTTTCAGAACGCGATCCGTCGGACAGTGATGAATTTCTTCTGAGGTGTCTGTCAACAGAGAGTACACGCCTTCTTTCGGCAGTTTCATCATTGGATCGGCAGGAAAGGACAGCGCTCATCAGCCACTGGCAACCTGCCAGGAATCACTTGAATGTGTGTACGGTGAATGTGGAAAACTGCGGAAGATGCATGAAATGCATCCGCACTCTCTATCAATTGGAAATTACCGGAGAACGGGCAGCGTTTGATCACCTTTTTGCTGATAAAACGGCCTTTCGCAACGGCTCATTTGCGGAGCGTTGGCATGTGCTGAAAAAGATAATGCGTGACACCTACTTTCATAGAGAATACGCAGAATGGACAAAACGAGCGGAGTCTCTTGGTCTGCATCCGCCCTATTCTTCGCGCTTTTTACGGTTTATATTACACCCAGTTGTGCTTATCCTTTGTGATCCTCGTCATGCGGCGCGCTATCTGAGATAACCCTTCCTCTCTACGGAAACGATAATCCGAACATTGCTCTCCGAGAAGGAATTTGGTAAGGGAACCATGTCGGAGGACTTTACTTACGAATGCCTTGGGAATTTAGTCCTGCATAACGCCTCTTGTATATCCAATAAAGAAAACGGTATTTAATAGGAAGGGCTGTGGGGACGAAGATGTGTTGCAGTTCCAATTCATAAAGTCTGCGAATCTGACGGACAAGCCATCCCTTGGAATCATTGGGATCAGCTCGGCGAATCAACTTGATGATGGTTCGGAAGAAGCGAAGAGCAATCGTTTGCTCCAGCTTTTTCTGAGCCTTGCCAGTCAGAGGATGCTCAGAAGAAAAGAGCGCCATTTGCACGCAGCAAGCCACTTCGTGATCAATACGATGAATGGTTAAGGAACGATTAGTGAGGCTGCTTTCGCTTTTCCTGTACATGTAGAGTGGAGATGGCACGTAAACTGCCTCCCCCACGGTGGAAAAGACACGGTACGCAAATAATATATCCTCAGAATAGTCTATCCCTTCCGGAAAGAGGATATTGCGTAACACTCTTCTTTCAAAAAGAAGACTCCATGCCACGGCAGAGAGACGTGGTTTACGATGCAGAACACAATGTTCCAAAGGATTCGGGTAACATACAGCGGCAGTGGATTCTGTACAGATATTCTTCTCATCGTCCCTCCAAACCTCGCACCATGCCAAACCCGCCTGAGGATATCGTTTCAAGCTTCCAAGCATGAGCTCCAAGTACTGCGGATCCACCTCGTCATCCGCATCTACAAAGGCGATATACTCTCCTCGTACCTCACGCAACCCGTGGTTCCTCGCAGATGAGGGGCCTGCGTTCTGTTGCCGAAACACTCGAATGCGTTCATCTTGTGCGGCATATTCTGTCAGAATCTCCCCACAACCATCTGTACTCCCATCGTCCACACAAATCGCTTCCCAATCCTGAAAAGTCTGTGCCAACAGGCTATCTAAGCACGAGGATAACCATCGTTTGGCGTTATACACCGGTATGATGACTGAAATCTCTGGCATGTCCTCGATGAGAAATAAAGAGTCTCTCGCCGTGAGAAATAGATCCCTCCCTTTTTCGTCACGAAAAACGAAGCTTCACCTCCTTGATTATCTCTTTTCGAAAGAGATATACAGGGAGTAATCATGTAACATGTTTGAAGTAAAATTATTCTAAAAATCTCTCAGTATTAAATTCAGAAAGCTCTTGAGGACAAAACTTTCTCCGTTTTTTCTCTCTGTTATCTTTATTTAAGGTGATTATGATTTTTGACTTGATTATCTCTTTCGAAAAGAGATAATCGCTCTAACCAGTTTCTCCGAGGTTAACTCTATTTTCGGGTCTATTTCAGATTT
>CANQDA010000093.1 GCA_947591155.1 uncultured Lachnospiraceae bacterium | reverse complement strand
ATAGGTGGGACAGATCTGAGATCAAATATCTTGAGGCCAGTCTTTTTTATCCCAACTGACAATTCGTTTACTCCATCCTAAACAGGAATACTCCTTGTCAAACAGATATGGCATGGAGTAAAATAGGGGAAAGAAAGTGAAACGGAGACGCGTATGAACGAGAAAGCACTGCGGGTCCTGGAGTACCCGAAAATCACAGAAAAACTGACGCAGTACGCCGGATCGCAGCCGGGCCGGGAGCTGTGCCGCCGTCTGGAGCCCTCCTCCGATCTGTCGGAGATCCGGCGCATGCAGCGCGAGACGAGCGACGCCGTCAGCCGCCTCTGTCGCCGCGGGAACGTATCGTTCTCGGGGCTGAGCGACATTCGCGGCTCCCTGAAGCGTCTGGAGATCGGTAGCCCGCTCAACATCGAAGAGCTCTTAAAAGTCTGCCGCCTTCTGGAGACTACCGCGCGGGTGAAGGCGTGGTCCCGCAGCGAAAACCGCGAGGACATGCCACAGGATTCGCTTGAGGAGATGTTCTCCGGCCTGCAGCCGCTCACTCCGCTCTGCACGGAGATCCGCCACTGCATCATCTCCGAGGAGGAGATCAGCGACGACGCGAGTCCCGGGCTGCGGCAGGTGCGCCGCCAGATCCGGCAGGCAAACGAAAAAATCCGCGTCCAACTCGCCTCCATGGTAAACGGCTCCGCGCGGACCTACCTGCAGGACGCCGTCATCACCCAGAGAAACGGGCGTTTCTGTCTCCCGGTCAAGGCGGAATACCGCTCCCAGGTGCCCGGTATGATCCACGACCAGTCGTCGAGCGGTTCGACCCTGTTCGTCGAACCGATGGCGGTCGTCAAGCTGAACAACGACCTGCGCGAGCTCGAGATCCGCGAGGAGAAGGAGATCGAGATCGTCCTCGCCACCTTAAGCGCCCAGGTCTCCGAACAGAGCGAACCACTGAACTACAATGTCCTGCTCCTCTCCGAGCTGGATTTCATCTTTGCACGCGCGCAGCTCTCCCGCTCCTACAACGGAACGGAACCGGAATTTAACGAAGAAGGCCGCGTGCGCATCAAAAAGGGACGTCATCCTCTGCTCGACCCGAAGAAGGTCGTTCCGGTCGACATCCGCATCGGGGACGGCTTCACACTTCTTGTCATCTCCGGCCCGAACACCGGTGGCAAGACCGTCTCGCTCAAGACCGTGGGACTGTTCACGCTGATGGGACAGGCTGGTCTGCACATCCCGGCGTTCGACCACTCGGAGCTGGCCGTGTTCGACGAGGTATACGCGGACATCGGCGATGAGCAGAGCATCGAACAGAGTCTGAGTACGTTCTCCTCCCACATGACGAACATCGTCTCCTTCTGGGAAAAAGCGGACGAGCATTCCCTCGTCCTCTTCGACGAACTCGGAGCCGGCACCGATCCGACCGAGGGCGCGGCGCTCGCGATCGCGATCCTCTCCAGTCTGCACCGCCGCGGCATCCGCACAATAGCGACGACGCACTACAGCGAACTGAAGCTGTTCGCCCTGTCAACGCCGGGCGTAGAGAACGGCTGCTGCGAATTCAACGTA
This sequence comes from uncultured Lachnospiraceae bacterium, assembly GCA_947591155.1. Classification (GTDB taxonomy): domain Bacteria; phylum Bacillota; class Clostridia; order Lachnospirales; family Lachnospiraceae; genus Choladousia. The sequence continues at coordinate 4,391 of CANQDA010000093.1, read as the reverse complement.
GAGACACTGCACCCGACTTACCGTCTGCTGATTGGCGTTCCCGGGAAGAGCAACGCGTTCGCAATCTCCGAGAAGCTCGGACTTCCGGATTATGTGATCGAAGAAGCGAAAGGCCAGCTGCGCCAGCAGGACGAGGACTTCGAGGATGTGATCGCAGACCTAGAGTCAAACAGAGAAAAGCTTGAGCGCGAGCAGGAAGAAATCAGCCGTTATCGCCGGGAGATCGAGGAACTGAAGGATCGCCTCGCCCGCAAGGAGGAAAAGCTCGAATCCAACCGGGACGCGATCCTGCAGAAAGCCCGCGAGGAAGCGCAGGCGATCCTGCGCGACGCCAAGGCTTACGCGGACGAATCGATCCGCCGCTTCAACAAGATGGGCGGCAGTTCCCGCGAGATGGAGCAGGAGCGCACAAAGCTGCGCGAACACATGTCGGGACTTGAAAAGGACATGGCCGCGAAAGCGGCAAAGAAGCCGAAAAAAGAACTGTCCGCCGCCGACCTGCGCATCGGTGACAGCGTCAAGGTGCTCAGCATGAATCTGAAGGGCACGGTCAGCACCAAGCCGGACGCGAAAGGGAATCTGTTTGTCCAGATGGGTATTCTTCGCTCTCAGGTCAATATCCGCGATCTGGAAAAACTCGCCGACGATTCCTCCGACAGCTACGCCTCCGCGAAGACGCGCAGCGGAAGCAGCAAGCTCAAGATGTCCAAATCCTACTCGGTCAGCGCGGAGATCAATCTGATCGGCAAGACTGTGGACGAAGCGCTCACTGAACTCGACAAGTACCTCGACGACGCCTATCTCGCGCATCTTCCGCAGGTCCGCGTCGTGCACGGCAAAGGCAGCGGCATCCTGCGCAAGGCTGTTCACCAGTACCTGCGCCGTCAGAAACACGTCGCCTCCTATCGCCTCGGCGAGTACGGGGAGGGCGATTCCGGCGTGACTGTTGTAGAATTTGCATAAACAAGTTCAGCCATGTTACAGAACGCAAATCCAGCCACATACATAAGCTTCAAAGAAGCGGGTGGCTGTCTTGGCAGACACGCCCGTGGCTTGGCATGGCTGAATATATAAAAGGAGACTAGATCATGACCGCACAGCAGAAAATCCTGATCGTGGAAGACGACCGGGCCGCGGCAGAACAGCTCGCCCGCTATCTGTCCGGAGAATTGTATGAGACGAAAACCGCATTTGACGGGGAAACCGCGCTCGATGCGCTCTCGGAATTCGGGCCGGACCTTGTCCTGCTCGATCTTGTGCTGCCCGGCATCGACGGCTTTCAGGTCTGCCGGGAGATCCGCCGCTTCTCCGGCGTCCCGGTCATCATCACCTCCGCAAAGTCGGACATCCTCGACAAACTGCTCGGCCTCGAACTCGGCGCCGACGATTACCTCGTGAAGCCTTTCGACGAGCGCGAACTGGGTGCGCGCATCAAGGCTGTGCTCCGCCGCTACCGCCCGCTCGGCATGGCGCTTCGTCCGCTTCCCGCCGCCGCTGCCTCTGCCGGCAAATACGTCGAGTACCCCGATCTCGCGATCAGTCTGACAAACTACACCGTTACCTACCGCGGCGAGAACATCGAGATGCCGCCCAAAGAACTGGAGCTTCTGTACTTTCTCGCCTCCTCGCCCAACCAGGTCTTCACGCGCGAACAACTGCTCGACCAGCTCTGGGGCTACGAGTACATCGGCGACACCCGCACCGTAGACGTGCACATCAAGCGCATCCGCGAGAAGATCAAAGACCATGAGAAATGGGCGGTCACGACCGTCTGGGGGATCGGGTACAAATTTGAAGTGAAGAAGTAAAGACCGGGAATTCCCGGTCTTTTTGACAGACAACTCCTGTTTTATTTACGCTGTGACCTCATTTATGTCATGCTAACATCTGCTTCATAGCCACATTCATATCCTCCACAATCTTTCCGTTGATCTCGCCTCTTTGCACCATATTGCGCATGATCGAGATCGTCTTCTCGTGGGACAAACCGTCCTTGTACGGCCTTTTCTCCGTCAGAGCCTGATAGATGTCGATGCAGGCCATCAACTGCTCTTCAAAGCTTAGATCCTTCTCCGAGAGGCCGCGCGGGTACCCCTTCCCGGTCAGTTTCTCATGATGATTGGCGGCCCACTCGACGATGTCTGAAATTCCCTTGATCTGACTCAGGATTCGATACGTCGCGGCGGCGTGATCCTTCATCTCCGTGAATTCATATTCGGTGAGCTTGCCGGGCTTCTCCAGAATATCGTTTGAGACGACCAGCTTGCCAATGTCGTGCAGCGCTCCCGCGAAAAAGTAGCGCAGCGTCTTTTCCTCGCCGAAATCATAGTACCGCGCCATCTTCTCCGCCTTTTCGGCGACGCCTCTGGAATGCGCCTGCGTAAACGGGGACTTGTAGTCTACGATGTCGATGAAAAACTCTGCGATATTGCGGATCTCCTGCTCGGAATATTCGCAGACTTCCTCTGGGAGCTCCCTGCGCAGAAAAGCGAGAGTCCCCTCTCTCTGCAGAAAGTCCAGAATATCATAATTGACCGATTTCCGAAACAACTCCGCGGCATCCTCGGAGAACAGTTTCCCGGACTGCTTCTGAACCCAGACGGAAAGCTCATCGAATTCCGTCGGTGTCATGTCCGCAAGTCGGCTCGTGATATCTATGGTATCAGCCAGATGAAGAATTCTGGACTTCAGGGGCGTCTCGGAGGCTGTCCGACCCAACGCCCCCGAACCGTCCGCATTTTCATGGTGATACAGGATAACATCTTCCACACCAGTGCGAAACGGCATCAAACGGATCTTCTCCTCCCCGTTCACACAGTGGGAACGAAGCATTCCCGCCTTCTGCGTCTGACTCATGTCGGAAAAATGCCGGGTCGTATCCTGTGTCAGTATGCTTCCCTCCAGCTCCTCGCTGATGTATTCGATCAACGCATTGTCGTGAAGGATACAGCAGCCGGCGAAATCGCGAAGCTCCTCCTCGCTGAAGCCTGCTTCCTTTCCCATCAGCAGCGCAAGACAGGCCACACGCTTGCTGTGTCCGGTATCCACTCCGATCAGCTCCGTCTCGACCTTGTCCAGCGCAAAAGAAAGCGCGTAAAGTGTGTCCGTCAAATCCAATTTCATGTTCCCAAAACCTCCGCAAATTTTATGAAGTAAATTTTCTTCACCCATCCGATTAGTCGGGTCATCCGGATTGTCCATGCCAGATTAATTTTTATATTTGCTTGATTCCCTTCCCAAACAAAATTCCTTATATTTATTGCTATCGGTTACCACAATTAATGCAGAAGGTGTTCCATTAAAGGAATAGTTATATGATAACCTTTCCGCTTCGTAAGAGCGTAATATTTCATTAATGACAACCGGATTATCTGCATACTCACGCATTTTCTTTAATAATGCCATAGTCCAATCACCGATGGGGCCATTGTGCGGTATAGGCGCACCTATTTTACATAACTGAACTTGATCCTCAAAAACATCTATTGAGCATGTCTCGATTGTCTCTTTTTTAGAAATGCCAGCCATGCATATGTAATTAGGGCTTCCTAATGTATTTGGGCATCTAAATTGAAAACTTGTATCACCATGCAGCAAGCCTGTTGGAGGAATAGAAGAAATAGAAGGTATTGTAAAATGTTTTGGAATCGTATATAAAAAGTCAATGTCGCCACAGATATTATCACGATAAAATATTCCATAGGCAGATATACTTTTATAATCTGGTGTAAAATTAAGAATGTTTGAAGGAAAATGAAATGCACTTTTATCTATTATATTTGGTTTATATAATAATAACTCCCATTGAAAGAGATCCGCTCGTATATTTAGAAAGTTGTAATATCTTCTTTTCCTATATTTAGCTTGAAGAACGCACATCCTGAGATCACGCGTACATTTATCAAAGGTAAATATTAGCATATCTCCCAGTTCCTTAATGGCACTGCCTCCCGCTCTGAAACGAGAGGGGAACTCTACCAATCCCCTTGTTCCATGGATATTTTCAACATAGGTACTATAGCTTATTCCTGAACGATTAAGTATATCTGACATAGTGCGGAAGAGAAATACTTCATCTACTTTTGCGGAAGTTTTCTTCACAATGCTATTTAATTCCTGTTTCATCATTTGCCTCCATTTTAATTGTATATTATTGTTACGAACCAGAGTAGAAGTATCTACAGTAATCTACTAAAGAAAAATATACGCTTCTTTGTAGAAAAGAGTAGAATTACAAGAGTTTTAGTCATAGTTTATATTTTATTATATTTATACTGTATTGGACAACTATATGTCAATACTAGCATATGGGTGAGATGGAGTAAACGAATTGTCAGTTGGGATAAAAAAGACTGGCCTCAAGATATTTGATCTCAGATCTGTCCCACCTA
>CANQDA010000092.1 GCA_947591155.1 uncultured Lachnospiraceae bacterium | reverse complement strand
AGGTTGCTCTCCATGAACTGCTTCATATAGTAGAAGGTCACCGGAGCCGCGATCGACGGAATGATCAGCGGGATGAAATTATCCTCCAAATGCATGTTCAGTATCAACTGATAAAAACCAAGCGCTGTCACCTGCGACGGGATCATCATGATCATCAATATGTAGGTGAAGATCGCCTTGCGGAACTTGAAACTGTACGCGTGCAGCGCGTACGCCGTCATCGTCGAGAAGTACACGCCAAGCAGAGCGCTCAAAGCAGCGACAATCGCACTGTTTGCAAGTCCTTTCACGATCGGAAGCTGACCATGAAGCACTCCGGTCCAGTTTTTCAACAAATACTTGCTGGGAAGCGGCATAAAACCTTTTGCCAGCTCACCCTTGGATCTGGTCGCGTTCACAAAGAGCACATAGAACCAGAACAGGCAGAAAAACGTGATGACGATCAGGGTGATGTATGCGATGACACGTCTGGCCTTGATGCCAATTCCTCTTTCTTTCTTCTCTCTCATATGCGTCCCCCTCCTTTACTCGACCTTGGTGTTCGTCACTTTGAAGACGATCAGGCTCAGGATACCGGTGATGAAGAACATCAGCACGGAGAGCGCACCGGCCAGACCAAAGTTCTTACTGAACAGGTGCTTGTTGAGGTACATGATCAGCGTCATAGAAGTACGCATCGGATCGCCGGTGCCGTTCGTCAAAATCTGCGGCACATCGAACATCTGCAGACCGCCGACCAGAGATGTGATCATCACGTAGATCAGGATCGGGCGCAGCAGCGGCAGCGTGATCTTGAAGAACACGTCCGTACTCGTGGCGCCGTCCACCTGCGCAGCCTCAAAGAGTGACGTATCGATGCCGAGCATGCCGGCCATCAGAAGGATCGTCGTGTTACCGAACCACATCAGCAAGTTCATGAACGCCACAAGGCCCCTCACGCTCCAGGCATGCGACATGAAACGGAACTGGCCGATACCGATATTAATCAAAATCGAGTTGATGGGGCCGGTATCTGCGAACAGCGTGAAGAACAACATAGCAAACGCCGAGGCCATGATCAGGTTCGGCAGATAGATCACGCTCTTGAAGAAGCCTGCCGCCTTCAGGCGGAGCTGCGGATCGGAAAACCACGCGCCCAACAGCAGCGACAAAAGGATCTGCGGGATAAAGCCCATGACCCACATGATCATCGTATTGCCAAAATAGGGCAGCAGCTCACCGTTCGTGAGCAGTGTCTGGAAATTCGCAAGCCCGACAAAATTCGGGCCGATCTGCGTCAGACCGGAGCGATAGTTTTCAAAAAAGCTGTTGTAGACCGTAGAAACCAACGGGATCAGAGAAAAGACCACGTAGACGATCGTAAACGGGAGCAGAAAGATATAGCCCCATTTGTTGTAGCTTACTACTTTGCTTTTCTTATGCTTCATAGTATGCCTCCCTCTTTTTCCTTTCCTGCAAAGCTCGCAGCAAATCTCTGCACTTCCTGCTTTTCATAAATAGAAAATGCCCCCGGCACAGGAAAACTGATGCCAGCTCTGCAGCACTGATACAGCAGGAAACTCTGCAAATAATACTTTGTCAAAGAAGCCATGCCTGCCTGCGCAGGCATGGCTCTTTCACCATTTAACTATGGTTTGGAATTATCTTCCTAAGCTTACTCAGCCGCCGGAACGTCCGCCGGGCTCAGCTCCGGATACTTCTCGATAACAGCCTTGTTGAACAGGTCGATCGCCTCTTCAAACGTAGCGTTGCCGTCGAAGTAGTTGTGCATAGCGTTCTGGAACGCCTCGTTACAACCCTGATCGTAGTTGGAGATGTTGCTCATGTCGATCGTGCCAACGCCTGCCAGGAACATCGAGATCGGGTTCTGTCCGCCAAGGATCGCATCACCGAAGTTCTCATCCTCAGCAAGGCCTTCCATAACACCCTGGTTGTTCACGAAGTCGTTCTTCTCGGTAGCGATCGTCGTCATAACGTCTGCATTACAGGTCATCGTCTTCATGATGTCAGCAACAAGCGTCGGGTTGTCCGTGCCAGCCGCGCCGCAGATCCATGTGCCGCCCCAGAAGAACGGCTGCGGACCCTCTGTTACTGCCCAACCGCCATCGTAGCCGATACTGCCTTCGGTATCAGCAGCCATGGAGAAGTCAAACAGCCAAGCCGGTCCAAAGTAGCAGAACGCATTTCCATCCGGATAGAAGCCCTTGCTCCAGTCATCGCTCCACAGACCTGCCGTCGTGGTGTAGCCGTTGTCAACCATCTCTTTCGCCATCTTAACCCAGTTCATGATGTTCTCGTCGATGTTGATCTTGCCATCTTCAACCCACTTGCTGGTAACGTTGTTGGAGAATACACGGAACGGATCATCGCAGCTCGCGGTCATCTGATAGCCGGCTTCCTTCATCTGAGCAGCCGTAGCCATGAACGTATCCCAGTCAGACACTGCAGCCTGAACGGTCTCCGGATCATCAGATCCGAGCACTTCCGTAGCGATGTCTCTTCTGTAAATAAGAACAGACGGGCAAGCCTGCCAGGAAAGGCCTTTCAGAACGCCGTTAGCATCCGTAACGATGTCCTTTGTGTACTGGAACTGACTCGCAGTGTCATCATCTGTGATGCCAAGGTCCGCGATCGGCATTGCATACTCGGAATCGATATACTTCAGAGCATAGTCAGCCTCGATCAGGAACATATCAACCTTGTCGTCTGCAGCAGCATCAGCCTGGCCAAGAAGGGCTGTGTCCAGAGCGTTCTGGTACGCGTTATCCTGGTTCGGGGTGCTGTTCCATACTACGTCAACATCACCGATCTTGCCGTGTGTAGCGTCCACTACCTCATATCCCGGATAGCAGTCCTGTACGCGAGTCGTGAACTCGTCGTTCCAGCAGTAAATGTTGAGGACTTTGCCTTCTTCTTCGGCGTTCACAGCCGTAGCCGGAACAATGGTCGCAGCAACCATAGCGGTCGCCAGGATCATGGATAAAGCTTTTCTTTTCATTCTTGTTTCCTCCTTGAATTTGTTTGTAAAGCTTTATGTAGATAGGTTACAGTTACAGCGATTTTCTTACGAAACCGTTTAACTGCACTAAATATACATCAAATTATGCAATATTTCAATAGAAAATTTGTCCCTTTTATACATTTTGACATATTTCACAATTCTTGCCCCGAAAATGTATAAAAATTGCTTTTCAGCAGTCGGTTTTGCCTTATTTTATAGGCATTTGGGCGTTTGTGGACTTTTACCAAACAGAAAAACTGCCATCGGGTTCGATCCCCGACGGCAGCAAAATAATATCCTTTTTCTGTGATGATATATGTATTCAATCTCTCAATTCAGTTTCCGCACCGACTCTCCCCTTTCCAACTCTCCGGGCACCAGGATCTTCTCCGCAAACGTCGTCCGGGGATTCTCGATCTGACTGATCAGCTCCTCGGCCGCCCGCCGCCCGATCGTCCTCGTGTCCTGGCGGACCGTGGTCAGCCGCGGCTCGAGCACCTGCGAGAGCGTGATCCCGTCGTAGCCGACGACCGATACGTCGTCGGGAATCCGAAGTCCTCGCGCCTGCACCGCGCGGATACAGCCGAGCGCGGAAAAATCATCCGGACAGATGATACAGCTCGGACGGTCCGGAAGGTCCAGAAGCTCGCCCGTCTGGCGCTCCGTCTCCTCCGTGTCCCGGTAGGCCGCCTGCCGCACATACTCATCCCGCGGCTCGATCCCGTAATCGGAAAGCACCCGGTAGAAGCTCGTGAGCCTGTCCCGTGTCGTCGAGGAGTCGAATCCGTGGATATAGGCGATCTTCCGATGGCCCAGCCCGCAGAGATACTCCATGAGCTCACGCATCCCGCGCACATTGTCCGAGGCGACGGACGTCCTTCCGTCAAACACATAGTCGATCGTGACGACAGGCAGATCGCTGCGGATCAGCTCCTGCGCCTCCGGCGTGTAGAAATCGATGCACGCGATCACGATACCCTCCAGTCCGCGGTACCGGCAGTGCTCGTAATAGCTCCGGCCGTGCTTCGGAACGCTGCAGTTCACAAACGTGATATCGTAGCCCTTCGCCTCCGCCGTCACCTTGAAGCTCTCGATGATGTTGCTGAAGTAGTCGTGCGTCAGACCGCTCTGCGCCTCGTCCACGAAAAGGATTCCCAGATTGTACGTGCGTTTCGTCTTCAGGGCCCTGGCCGACAGATTCGGCAGATAGCCCATGCGCCGCGCGGTCTCCTTGATCTCCCGCCGCTTCTCCTCGCCGACGTCACTGTACCCGTTCAGCGCCTTGCTCACCGTCGCCACAGACACGCCGCACTCTTTTGCCACATCCTTCATCGAAACCATGATTCTCTCTCCATTTTAAGAAGCGTTTTCGGCACTGCCGCAGGATACGCAACCGGGAACTGCGGCAGACCCTTTCGCTGTTGTCGTTTGCGAAAACGTTTTAGTTAGTGTCCTATTATAGTATAATTTCGTCGAAAACTCAACGCTTACTTTGCCTTTTCGCCCCTTTTATGCACATATTTGTTGTTTTGTCCAAATCATATGATTCTTTTTTGTCTATTTCTACCTAATTTTTTAAAATTCGTTTCTATTGATTTCCATATTAAAATAGGATATACTTAATATATTAAGGCCCGTCCGGGCCACGTAAACGTTTTCTTTACAAAGCACACATACATAAAAGGAGAACAGCTATGAAATTTGGTTATTTCGACGACGCGCACAAAGAGTACGTCATCACCACACCCAAGACTCCGCTGCCCTGGATCAATTATCTCGGCAGCAATGATTTCTTTTCCCTGGTGTCCAACACCTGCGGCGGTTACAGCTTCTACAAGGACGCGAAGCTGCTGCGCATCACGCGCTACCGCTACAACGACGTTCCGTACGATTCCAACGGCAAATACTACTATATTAAAGAGAACGATACCGTGTGGAATCCGGGCTGGCAGCCGACGCAGACAGAGCTCGACAGCTACGAGTGCCGCCACGGTATCGGCTATTCCCGTTTCATTTCCAAGAAAAACGGCCTGAAGGCCGAACTGCTGAACTTCGTCCCGTTCGACGCGACCTGCGAGGTCAACCAGCTCACCGTGACGAACGACACGGACGCTGAGAAGAAGTTCCAGATCTTCTCCTATGTGGAGTTCTGTCTCTGGAACGCGACGGACGACATGACGAACTACCAGAGAAACTTAAGCACCGGCGAGGTCGAGGTGATCGGCTCCACGATCTACCACAAGACCGAGTACCGCGAGCGCCGCAATCATTACTCCTACTTTTCGGTCAACACGCCGGTGGACGGCTTCGACACGAGCAGGGATGCGTTCCTCGGCGCTTACCGTCCGGCCGCCAATCCGGTCGTCGTCGAGAACGGCAAGTGCACCGGCTCCGTCGCGAGCGGCTGGTATCCGATCGCGAGCCATCAGATCGATGTGACGCTCGCCCCGGGCGAGAGCAAGAGCTTCGTCTTCGTGCTCGGCTACGCGGAAAACCCGCAGGACGAGAAGTTTGAGGCCCCGAACGTCATCAACAAGCGTCCGGCCCAGACGCTCCTCTCCCGCTTCCAGACAACGGAGCAGGTGGCGGAGGCGTTTGCGGCGCTGAACGATTACTGGAACGAGCTGCTTGCCAAGTACACGGTCAAGTCTTCCGACGAAAAACTGGACCGCATGGTGAACATCTGGAACCAGTACCAGTGCATGGTGACCTTCAATATGTCCCGCTCGGCTTCCTATTATGAATCCGGCACCGGCCGCGGCATGGGCTTCCGCGATTCCTGTCAGGATCTGCTCGGTTTCGTGCATCTGATCCCGGACCGCGCGAGAGAGCGCATCATCGACATCGCCTCCACGCAGTTCGAGGACGGCAGCGCGTACCATCAGTACCAGCCGCTCACGAAGAAGGGCAATCTCGACATCGGCAGCGGCTTCAACGACGACCCGCTCTGGCTGATCGCAGG
>CANQDA010000091.1 GCA_947591155.1 uncultured Lachnospiraceae bacterium | reverse complement strand
CTCCATTCTGCCTTTATAATAACTGATATTTGGGAAAAGGTCATTTTATTTTTGTACTATTTTTATACTATCACTAATTATATCTCAATAGTTTGTCTGGTGCATTAAGGAAACCTCAGACACGATAAATCATGTTGTCCTTGTTGTCCTATAACTTCTGATGGAGGGGGAACTCCTCCTTCCGTTATATCTATTAGATGTTTTAGATTGGACTTTGTAACTATTAACCAGTAGTCATTCTTGACTACATCATTATTATACTAGGAGGATAGGACAATGGCACTTTCAAATCTTGCCGGATGGGCTGAGGATAAGGCTGCTTCTGCTTGCGGAGCCGCCTGCGGCGCAGCTGATAAGCCGGAAGAAAAGCCTGCTGCCTGCGGGACCGCCTGCGGTGCTGGTGACAAACCGGAAGAAAAGCCTGCGGCTTGCGGAACTGCCTGCGGTGCTGCCGACAAACCGGAAGAAAAGCCCGCTGCCTGCGGCGCCGGAGACAGGAAGTAGAATTTCCGCCTGTTCCAAAATCCGTTCCCGGCGGGAACGATCTTGCCGGGAACCCTTGATAGCTTTCGGTTAAAACCGATTTATATAAAGCGAGGACTGACGATGAAGCAGTATTTTTCTTTTCAATGGCACATCACGGACGAATGCGACCAGCGGTGCAGGCATTGTTATATTTTCTCCGGGGATAAGTGCCACGAACTCAAAAGCATGACATGGTCGGAGATGGAGGACAGCTTTTATAATTGTCTGGATTTCTGCGAGGTGTATGGTCGCCTGCCTTATTTTTATCTCACCGGCGGCGATCCGATCCTGCATCCGGATTTCTGGCGGTTGCTGGCTCTGTTCAAAGCACATAATATCCCGTTTACCATCATGGGTAACCCGTTTCATTTGAACGATCAGGTATGCCGAGAAATGAAATATTACGGCTGTGAAAAATACCAGCTTTCCCTTGACGGCCTCCATGAAACCCATGACTGGTTCCGCAAGCCCGGCTCTTTCGACTGCACGATAGAAAAGATTGGCTGTATCAACCGCTCCGGGATGCGAAGCGTGATCATGACAACGGTATCCAAAACAAACCGCATGGAGGTGCCGGGGATTATCGACGCGGTGGTGGCGGCTGGGGCAAATGTGTTTGCCTTCTCCCGCTATGTTCCAAGCGGCGGCGATCTGGACGCTTCCATGACGCCGCAGGAGTACCGGGAGCTGCTGGCGATCTGCGATAAAAAATTCAAGGAGTATGAGGCGGAGGGCTGCCGGACTTATTTTAGCAAAAAGGACCATCTCTGGACGCTCTACGAGTATGAGACGGGAGCTTTCAAAATCCCCGCCGATGCAAAAGATGGAATGATCTACGGCGGCTGCAACTGCGGTAATTGCCATATCACGATCCTGCCCACCGGCGATGTGTACGCCTGCCGCCGCGTTGCGGAAAGCAAGGTGGGAAATGTATTCACCGACCGGCTGGCCGATATCTGGGTATGCGAGATGGAGCGGTACCGGGATTACGATAAATTCATCAAATGTGGCAAGTGTGAATTGAAAGCGTGGTGCCGGGGCTGCCCCGCCGTGGCCAGGGGGACGAACGGCAGTTTCTATGAAGCCGATCCGCAATGTTGGAAGGAAGTGGGCTGATAAAATCATTGAATGAGGTGTTTAGAATGGACGCACAAACTTGTTTGAAGAAATTAGAATATGTCGGCGTACTGGCTTTTGCCACGGTGGACAAAAACGGCGCGCCGCAGATACGCAATATCTCCGCCATTCACTATGAGCCGGACAGAATGATTTTCTTCACAGCAAAAGGGAAAGCCTTCTGTGAGGAACTTCTGACCGACGGACGTGTACAGGTGCTGGGCTACACCAAGTATAAAGAAATGATCCGCCTCTCCGCAAAGGCGATTCCCGTTCCGGAAGATGAACAGGAAAAATGGATTGACACGATCTTTGCGGAGCAGCCCTATCTCTCGAATGTCTATCCCGGCGGCACCCGAAAAATGGCGGGGATCGTATTTGAAATCAAGGATGCCGAAATCGAATATTTCAATCTGGGCGTAAACCCGATTTTCCGGGAGAGCTATACAATCGGCGCGGGAAATCTCACGCAAAAAGGATATGTCATTACCGAAAAATGTATCGGCTGCGGCAAGTGTCTGAAAAACTGTCCGCAGCGGTGCATTGAGCCGGGGACGCCCTACCGTATTCAGCAGAATCATTGCTTACACTGCGGAAATTGCTTTGCGGTTTGCCCTGTAAAGGCGATAGAAAAGCGGGGATAACATGGTGCGGATCGCTGTGGCTGCGGTGTGACAGCATAGAAGTAATATGGAGGTGATCTTCAATGCTTTCAAGGATGACGATGACGAAATCTACCGGGAATTACTCGGATCATATCCAGCGGCTCCGGGAGGCGCTGGATGCTGCGGACGCCGTTGTGGTGGGCGCAGGAGCAGGCTTGTCTACATCGGCGGGATTTGTCTATACCGGCGAGAGATTTGAGCGGTACTTTTCCGATTTTGCGGACAAGTACGGTTTTCGGGATATGTATTCCGGCGGCTTTTATCCGTTTCCTGCACCTGAGGAATTTTGGGCTTATTGGAGCCGGTATATTTTTATCAACCGCTATATGGACGCGCCGAAGCCGGTCTACGACAATCTGTTGGCGCTGGTAAAGGATAAAGATTATTTTGCGATCACCACAAATGTAGATCACTGTTTTCAAAAGGCGGGATTTGAAAAAGAACGGCTTTTCTACACGCAGGGCGATTACGGACTATTCCAATGCTCCGAGCCGTGCTGCCAGGAAACCTTTGATAATGAGAGCATGATCCGGCAGATGATGGAGCAGCAGAAAGATATGTGTATTCCTTCTGCGCTTCTTCCTGTATGTCCGTATTGCGGCAGGCCGATGGCGATGAATCTGCGTTCCGACGATAAGTTTGTGGAGGACGAGGGCTGGCACCGTGCAGCGGAGCGTTACGAGGATTTTCTGCGGACACGGGGACAGCAAAGGATTTTGTTCTTAGAGCTGGGCGTCGGCTACAATACGCCGGTCATTATCAAATATCCGTTTTGGCGTATGACCGCGCAGAACAAGGCGGCGACTTATGCTTGTATTAATTACGGCGAAGCTGTCTGCCCGGAGGAGATTGAGAAACAATCGATTTGCATTGACGGAGATATTGGAGATGTATTATCATTGTTGAAAGCATAGGGATATTTGTTCATATTCCGCAGCTTATAAAAATGTAGTGTAAGCCAAACACGCAAAATACTTTTTAGGCATGAACGAGTCATAAGAACTAAGTATTTGAAGTGAGACGGGTGTTTTCATATAATGTAAGTGCAGAGGCAAAGCGCAGGGTGTGCGGGTCTGCACTTACATTTTCTTTTGGGAGGTCGGCATATGTATCCGGAACCATACTCACTGACAAAGGCTGGCTTAAGTGATGCGGAGACGAAAGCGGTCATGGACTGCGATACGCAGGATCAGAAATACCGTCTTCTGCGGCGCTACCGCTGCGAGCAGCTAAACGAGCTGCACGAAAGGCAGCAGGCGTTGGATACGCTTGATTATATCATCCGTAATGTGAAGGATCATCAATAAACGGACCCGAACAAAAAATAATTGACGAGGAGGAAAACAAAATGGAAAAGATCACTCAGACTGCAGGCAGAAATCAGCTCGGCGATTTTGCGCCGGATTTCGCCCATTTCAACGACGACATTCTTTTTGGCGAGAACTGGAATAACCAGGACATTGACTTAAAGACCCGGTGCATCCTCACCGTGGTGGCGCTGATGTCCTCCGGGATCACGGATTCTTCGCTGGTGTATCACCTGGAGAACGCGAAGGCTCACGGCGTGACCCGCGCGGAGATCGCGGCCATCGTGACACATGTCGGCTTTTATGTGGGCTGGCCAAAGGCGTGGGCGGTGTTCCGTCTGGCAAAGGATGTGTGGAACGAGGCACAGCCGGAATAGTTGGTTTTCGCATCTCGCCGTTGAGGTGCCGGGAGAAAACAGCTCCAACGAGTGGCTGGAGGCAGTGAGCGATGAGGCTTATTCTGCGTTGAAATAAGTGTGTGAGGTAAGAGGCATCATAAAACGTCCGGATGAGTATGCAGTCAGGACGTTTTTATGTTACAATAGGGCATCAAAAACAGACGGAAGAAGGCGTCGGCAGATGATCTGTCCCGACAATCATGTACAGGTATCAAAGTGATAAAGCGAGGCGATAAAATGAGTACACTTTTGTTTCAGATCCGATCCGCGGACGATATGATACAGCTCGTGGAAAACGTAGGTTTCCTTCCTTTTTTCAAAAATCCTATCCCCGGATTTTCCATAGAGGAATGTTGCCCGGGGGAATTGTGGTTTTCCGACGATGCGGACGGTCCGTGGGAGTGGAAAGGTCCCGCCGCGAGAAGCGGCCGCTGTGTCTACGGGAAATTTTTCAGAAATAAAGCGGGTTTTATCAGCCGGGAGTGGTTCCCCGACTTTGCCAACTACCGAAGGGACGGCTATGACTTCGATGCACGTTTTGACGACGATCTCGCCTCTTATAAAGACAAAGGCGTTTTTGACACCGTTTCAGAACATGGTGAGCTCCTGTCAAAGGATTTGAAAAAGCTCTGCAATTACCGCAAGGGCGGAAATAAGGGTTTCGACACGGTCATCACCCGGCTTCAGATGCAGACTTACATCAATATCGCCGACTTCGTCTACATGAAAGATAAATACGGACAGGTTTACGGCTGGGGCGTGGCGAAATACTCCACGCCGGAAGCTCAGTTCGGCTATGATTTTGTGACTTCGGCGTACCGCAGGGAACCGGAAGAGTCAAGGGAACGTATCATTTCCCATCTGAAGACCATTCTGCCTGACGCAGACACAGAACAGCTGTTAGAATTGATCAAGTGAGGGAAAATGATATGTTTCAAACAATCTGCCTGACAGACAGTCTCCGAGCTGACTTGAACAATCCAAACTACTTGATTTAATTTCTAACAATCAATATAATATAACACAAAGTTTTACATAATGATTGCCTTTGGATTTTTTGGAAGAGAGGTGAGCGGGCAGAATGAACAATACCCATCTTGAGACGTTTATCCGTATTGTGGAGGCGGGCAGCTTCAACAAGGCTGCGGAGGAACTGTATATCACATCCACCGCCATCATCAAGCAGATCAACCTTCTGGAAAACGAGGTGGGTGTGCCGCTTTTTGAACGAACGCACCGGGGACTGAAGCTGACGAGGGCGGGAGAGTCTTTCTACACGGACGCGAAATATATTGTCAGCTATTGCCGGGAGGCGGTGCAGCGGGCCAGAAGCGTCATGTCGGAGAAGAATTCGCTCATCCGCATTGGAACGTCGCCCATGACGCCCGCCCAGATACTCACGGACCTCTGGCCCAAGATCCATGAACATTGCTCGGACATCAGCTTCCAGCTCGTTCCCTTTGAAAACACGCCGGAGAATGCGCGGGAGATTCTGAAAAATCTGGGGCAGAACATTGACGTGGTGACCGGCATTTTCGACGACACCCTTCTGGATGTGCGCGGCTGCGCCGGGCTGGAGATCGCAAAGGAACCTCTGTGCTGCGCGGTGTCCATCTACCATCCGTTGGCGAGCAAGGAGAAACTGACGATACAGGATCTGTACGGAGAAGACCTGCTGCTGATGCACCGCGGCTGGAGCCATTATGTGGACGTGCTGCGGGACGAGCTGACCGAGCGCCATCGGCAGATCCATATCGTGGATTTTGATTTTTACGACATGAATATCTTCAACCGCTGCGAGCGGGAGAAGAATGTACTGCTGGTCATTCAAAGCTGGAACTGCGTGCATCCGATGCTGAAGGTGATCCCGGTGGAGTGGGATCACAGCATCCCGTTCGGCGTGTTGTACGCGACAGAGCCTTCCGATACGGTGAAGCAGTTTCTGGATGCGGTCAAGACAGTAATATGAAAG
>CANQDA010000090.1 GCA_947591155.1 uncultured Lachnospiraceae bacterium | reverse complement strand
CGCCGGAGGTTAGGAGCCAACGCAGGCAGTTATCGCACGTGCCGACCAGTGCGGTTCATGCGAGCCGGGGCAACGCCCCTCTCGCATATCATAGCCGAAAAGTCCATAAAAGTAATCCGGCCTGTGCATGGACGGAGGGCAAAGAAAAGCGTATAATAGAAGTATCAGGAGGGGAGATAAGCTCCTAAAAGCTCAGAAAGGGAAACAAAATGAAGGAATTAATAAATGTGGAAGTAATAAGCAGAGACGGTAAAGAAAATTGGGAAACAAAAAACGCGACATCAATAAAATGGTGGAAAGAAGACAAAGAAACATGGGTATTCACAATAGAGCTAAAAGACGGAAGCGAAGCAAGTTTCCACGATGACGACTGGACATACTACACGAAATAAAAAAAAGCTGACCTAACGGCTATACGGGGAGAAAGGAAAGTAAGAATGTGGGAGTTTAATCAAAAAGAATTTGAGGAATATTGCGATAGACAAAATTGCAAAGATTGCAAGCTAAACAGAGAGAATATATCATGTAGGAAATTAGCAGAAGTATACAAAAAAATAACATACACAGGAAACGGTATAAATTACGTAAAAGCATTATTAGAAATGATATACGATATACAAGCACTGAAACAATACCAAAAATATTGCGTAGATAAAGCAATATCAGAGTTGTTAGACGCAGAGCAATAATCAGTAAGAAAAGCCCGTCGCTTATGCGGCGGGCTTGGTATTTACAATTTCAGAGTAAGAAATATCAGGGCGAGGAGGAGGAGCAAAAGACTTGAAGTATTTGCGATAGCGAGGAAGCCAAAGAAGCTTGAGACCAGAGAGACCACAAATTTTGTAGTCAATGCCTATCTTGCCTTCACGGTCAGATGTACCCTCATAAGCTGTAATCTTTTGACGTACACGGCGGATAACACCAATACAATCGGAGATAGAAGACATGACATAAAGAAAATCGATCCGATCACGAATCTTCTTATCAACGTCGAGAGACTGAGAATTCATATAGACGGTGAGACGGTACTGGCGCTGAAGGGCAAAGAATTGAGTAAGACCTTTATCGAAAGTTTTGAAGTCGCGGTTATCCCAAACAAGGCCAGCTTCATCGATGAAGAGTAAAGAACCCTCAGGAGGAACAAAATTAGCAAGGTCTTTAGAATCAAAAACACGAACACCGGGAAGATAGACATGGGGAATATTAGTATAAACAAGCTTATGACGCTTAAGATATTTACGCATAAGCGAAACCATATAAGTAGTCTTGCCGGCACCCTTAAGACCAATAATATAATAGAGCTTATACGGATTTAAAAAGCGCTTAAGGAAAAAAGAAGAACCAATTAAAAGACCAAAAAAAACAAAGAAAATAAGCCAAAACATAAAAAACCTCCATAGCGAGAGAAAGGGCGGGGCGCACTAAAGTGCGCCCCGCGCCCTCTCTCTCATTCTTTACAGACGAATGAGACGGCGAATCAATCCAACGCCGATGCCAACAAAGCCAAGGACAACGAAGCAAAGGAGAAGAGGCTGACTTACAATCATCCCGACAGTATCAGAGGCGCAAGAAATCATCCACTGGAACAGATAATCAAGAACTTGCATAATCTTATCCATCACAAAAAAAACCTCCCTTCTAAACAAAAATCAGCGAGAAATATTGATTATGCGCTTAAGCAGCGCTATAACCCCAAAGGGAAAAACGAGAGCCCAAAAATATATAATTGGCTCAGTCATGAAAAACTGGGGAAGAGAGGTAATAAACCAATTAAAGAGATTAGTAACAGCAGCAGGCATCAGAAAATCACCTCAATAAACTTTTTAATAAGGCAAAAACCGGCCCAGACAAGAACAACAAAAAGGAGACCACCAAAGAGCCAAGGCCAATCAAGACCGGCAAGGCCTAAAACGTCAGGATTAACATCATAAGAACCAACAAACTGAAGAATAAGAGATTTAAGAGTATCAATCATCAGAATCACCACTTTCCGCATGAAGCACAGGACGAACATATTTCTTAAGAACTAACCAAATAGTAAGACAAGCGAAAGAAAGTTCTACAGGGGTAACACCGAGAATACGAATAGAAGAAGCCAACTTCCACACACCAGAAAAAAGAGAAATAATTACATCAAAAACACTCATACAACCTCCTAGAAAGGCCAGAAAAGGTCTTTAAGACGCTGAGCAATACCGATAAGAACAGAAACACCAAAAGCAATAAGAACGCCTAGAACAGCGGTAGACCACCAACCGGGGAAGAAATTAAGAACAACTTGCCAAGTAGCCTTAAGAGACTGAAAGAAGCTCATAAAAACACCTACCTATCTGAAAAACGCTTAATAACCCAAAAGAAAGCGAGAAAAGGAGTAGAACCAAGAGAGAAACAAAGAAGATAATACACAGGAGGAGGAAGGATAGAAATTACTTGAACAAGAAAAGAATAAGCATTAGTTAAAATATCTACCATGAAGAAACACGCTCCTCCCAAGAAGAATACCACTCATCAACATCGCCATTAAAAGCATTATTTGTGGTATCAGACCAAAGACCGTAAGCAGAACCGCCGGAGACAGAAGAAGAAACATCACCAAGACCAGCAGAAGAAAAATCACCGGAACTTATATCACTAAGTATATCCTTAGCGTTTGAGTTTGTCAAGCTATTTTCAACATCAGACAAAGTTTGCTGATTAGATTCAATATAGCTATCCTCAAAATCTTCCCAAGGACGAGAAGAAGAAGAACCACCACCAGTGGATTGAAGAATATCAAGAATATCACCTAAGCGAATATCCATAGACTGCTGTGCAGCCGTCTGAAATTGAGACTGTAAGTACAATTCAAAAACAGATTGAGTAAAAGGCTCACCGGTGCGAGTAGTAAATTGAGAGCCAATAAAATTAACAAGATAACCAATAGAAGAGAGCTGAGAAGAAATAGCTTGAAGTTGACCAACCTGCTGTTGAGAAAGACCAGACATAAAAACATTTTGATTAGTAATACCAGACAAAAGGAGATTAGTATTCAAAAACCCAGCCGAAATAGCCTGATAAGTATTACCAGAATGAAAAGAAACAGTATAAGAAGTATTATCAGAGTTGGGGGCAACAAGAGAATAAGTACCAACATTATTAACAGCATCTTGCATATACCAACGGGAAAGAAGCTCGGCAATAGAAGCAAGACCAGGGTCAGTAGGAGCAGTAGAAGGAGCTATAGACGGGATCTCTTGTCCTCCAAATCCTGAAGATGTAGTTTGAGAATAGATATCACAGTTGAGAGTAGAGACGGAAGGCGATACAGCAGATACAACAACAGAAGCAGCCGTAAAAGGCACACCAGTAGAATAAACAAAGTCGACATAGAAATCCTCCACACTACCAGAAGAATGATAATAGCCATTAACTAAAGGAACATTTCGAGACATAGGTTGAGAACGTGACAAAAGAGTAAAAGAACCTGACTGAGCCTGAACAGTAGGAGAAGGAGACAAATAACCATCATAACCTGACCAAGTAGGTTGAGGAATATTAAGAGATGACCAATCAATAGAACAATAACCGTCAGGTAAAGTTAAAGAATAAAACTGACGAATACGAACAGTAGAACCAAGAAGCTTGCCAGCACCAGCACCAGCAATAATAGTAGAAGGATAATCTTTATAATCCCAAACGGTAGGATAAGAAAACTCAGACATTTTATCGCCATTAGAATAATAAATATACTGAGTAGTAGGACGAGCTAAAACAGTTTGAGTAGATGATTTTACATAAGAAGTGACCGACTGAGAAGGAAATTTACCGTCAGAAGGTACAAGAGGAGAGGAAGGATCGGAAGGGTCTATAGGTTCGCCGGGAGAGCCAGCGGGATAAAAATCAAGAGAAGAAGGACCGTAGAAATTATGCTTGAAAGAACGAACATCAGTAAATTTCACACCAGATGAAATAAAATCAATAAGCGTATTACTAGGCATATAAAGATAATAATAATATGAATAAGAGGATTTTTGATAAGAAGAACCAACATAAATAAAATGGTTACGATAAACACCACCAGTTTGTTCAAAGAGAAAAGTATAAGAAATATCATCATCTCCATTAGAAGAAAAAAAAGAAGGAGAAACAGCGAAATAATAACCCTCGGCAATGTTAGTCGAAGATGAAGAGATTGAACCACGAGCAGCAACACCAGAAATAGCATTGACAGGACGAAGATAATCAAAGGTAACAGAAAAAGACGGAGAATCAGCAAATGAAGGCATAACAACAAGACCCGTTAAAAGAGCGAGCGTGAGAACAAAGATGAGAAATTTATTGATTTTGGTTAAATGTGGAGTTGCCGACATAATCTTTACCTCCGTATGGCTTAAAAGGCTCAATAGCAACATCGGGCATGTGTTTAAGAAGATATTCATACATAAAAGATTTATATGGAACAACAGGAGAAGACCCAATAAGATAAGTAAGGAAATCTTCACCGAAGACTTTATTCAGATTAAGAATAGTGGGAAGAACCTGACGACGAACCCAATCAACTTTCTTATTAATGGGGTCAGGATGAATTAATAGCTGAGGGCGCTGTTCAGGAGCAGGAACTTTATAAGAAAAAGGGGAAACAGGGGCGCAAGGGATAGACAAGCGCCCCGACATAAATGTAAAATAGAAATCCTTAAGAGTAAACCTATCCATATGAGGAAGATTAGCACGCAAAGTAGAATCAACATCACGGAGCTCAAGCTCAAAGCGATACCAAGAATCTACACCCTCAGGAGGAAGAATTTTATCTTTTTTTTGCTCAGCAAACTTATTATAGACACGGAAATAAGAAGAACCACCACGTCGACCAAGAGTATAGGTAAATCCATCATCCTGAGAATGAATACAAGACCAAACGCGCCAAATAGAAGTATATTCATGATTTTCGAGCGCGTGAATAACATGATCAATATGGGGACAATCAAAAACGTCAAGGGCTAAATCGATTCTACCGATACGGCAATGATCATAAATATACATGAGCCAATCATCAAAAGAATCAGCGAGTACCTGACGCGCAAAACTAAGACCAGATCCGGAAAAAATAACATGACATGCATTAACACCCATAGAAGTAGAATTACCCGCAGGCTCAAAAAGAATCACACAGCCGTCAGTAGAATATCCAGAGAGAAAAGAAAAACGACCACGGCAAATATCAAAAACATCAAGACAAGGATAAACAGACGTAATAATACGACTGATAATAGGATCGGAAAGAGGGTCAGGGACAGAACAACAATAAGAGAAAGAAAGCCAGTCAACGGAAAAATTAAGTTCCGTTTGATCAGATAAATCGAAAGTAGGAGCAAAACCGGTACGAAGAAGGGCCATAATTTTTACCTCCAAAAAATCGAAATTGGAAACCCCGTATTACAAATACGGGGTTTAAGGACTTACGGGTTCGGCGACAAAGATTCTAAACCATAACGAGAATATACACAATCAACTTGAGTACCAACAGGAATGAGACGAAGATCTTCAGGATCACCGCGGAAAAAATCTTTTGCGCAATAATAACCCTTTGCACCTTCACGGGTATGAGGGAACAAAAGATAGGCGTAACGAGCCTCATAAGAAGAGCCGTCACTTTTACGAAAAGCCTGTTCGATAGAGTAACCAACAAAATAAGCGGTAGTCATAAGAAAAACCTCCTAATAAAAAATTTTGAACCGCTAAACATATTAAAACACAAAAAAAGAAAAAATACAAGATAAAAAAAGTTAAAAAATGATTACAAAAAATAACAAAACGATTACAATTCTCAATAGAGAACAACGCCCTAGGTGGGGCTTGGCTCGCAAAAGAAAAACGCGACGGCAAGCCATTGCTTCGCAAGGCAAGACCTCAGTATGTTTATAAAGGAAAAAACCACAACAGCAAAACGCACGCCGGAGGTTAGGAGCCAACGCAGGCAGTTATCGCACGTGCCGACCAGTGCGGTTCATGCGAGCCGGGGCAACGCC
>CANQDA010000089.1 GCA_947591155.1 uncultured Lachnospiraceae bacterium | reverse complement strand
CCTCCATTCTGCCTTTATAATAACTGATATTTGGGAAAAGGTCATTTTATTTTTGTACTATTTTTATACTATCACTAGGGTTAAAAAAGCCCTATAGAGAGGTTTTGTTCAAGACCTCCACGACCTGCACTTTTGAAATTTTGATGGAGGTTTGCGATGCGAGAGAAGTACATCGAAACGAGATTAGTAAATGAAGTGAAAAAGCGTGGTGGCATCTGTCCTAAGTGGGTCAGCCCATCATTTGATGGGGTTCCCGACAGGCTCGTCTTTCTACCGGGCAGGCATTTCGGCTTGGTGGAAGTGAAAGCACCGGGGGAGAAACCGAGACCCTTGCAGGTATCACGGCACAGACTTTTTCGGAGACTTGGCTTTAAGGTTTATGTCCTTGATGCCACGGAAGATATAGGAGGAATACTTGATGAAATTCAATCCACATAAGTATCAGCAGTTTGCGATAGATTTCATTATCCATAACCCCATAGTGGCAATCCTGCTTGATATGGGTATGGGCAAGACGGTGATTACATTGATGGCGATACAGTTTCTTATGTATGAAACCTTTGAGGTGTCAAAAGTTCTCGTGGTGTGTCCCTTACGTGTGACCAGAACCTGGAGGGATGAGATAGAGAAGTGGGAACAGTTGAGAGGTTTTACATATTCTGTTGTGACCGGGACGGCAACGCAGAGGAAGAAGGCACTTGATACCGTTGCGGACATTTACATCATAAACCGTGACAACCTGCAGTGGCTGATAGAGAAAAGCGGAGTTCCGTTCGACTTCGATATGGTGGTTCTGGATGAACTCTCATCCTTTAAGAACCACATGACCGCAAGGCATAAAGCATTGATGAAGGTCAGACCGAAGGTTCAGAGGATAGTAGGGCTTACGGGAACACCGACACCGAACGGTCTGATGGATATGTTTGCCGAGTTCAAGGTACTCGATATGGGAGAAAGGCTCGGAAGGTTTATCGGCCAGTACCGATTACAGTATTTCAAGCCGGACAGATTTAACGGTCCAATCGTGTACAGTTATAAATTACTGCCGGGAGCAGAAGAGGCAATCTACGAAAAGATATCCGACATTACCATATCGATGAAGGCTGTCGACTATCTCGATATGCCGGAACTTATCAGCAACGAGTACCCTGTGTACCTCGAGGATGGTGAACTTCAGAAGTATCAGAATCTGAAGAAGGAACTCGTGATGCAGACCCCAGAACATGAGGTGACAGCGGCGAATGCAGCAGCCCTTTCAAATAAACTGTCGCAGATGGCGAACGGTGCAGTGTATTCGGACGAGGGAGATGTGATCACATTCCATGACAAAAAGCTGGATGCCCTGGAGGACATCATCGAATCGGCAAACGGCAAACCGCTACTCGTAGCATATTGGTACAAGCACGATTACAACAGAATCGTGGAGCGTCTTGAAAAGATAGGTGTCGAATACGGAAAGATTGATTCCGATGAGAGCATAACGAGATGGAACAATAAGGAAATCCCGGTAGCACTCATACATCCGGCATCTGCGGGTCATGGACTCAACCTTCAGCAAGGCGGTAACACGATGGTGTGGTTCGGAGTATGCTGGTCGCTCGAGTTATATCAGCAATGTGTCTGCAGGCTTTACAGGCAGGGACAGAATGAGAAGACGGTGACCATCATCCATCTGATAACTCAAGGCACCATTGATGAAAGGATCATGAAAGCGTTGTCCGAAAAGGACAGCACACAGGCTTCTTTGATAGAGGCAGTAAAAGCGACAATCTGAGACAAACATAGTCAATCCAAGGGAATAACTACTATTTCGGAGGATAAGCATATGAGCATTGATCCATATGAGGCACTTGGCAATGCTGTGGTGCTTCAGGCAGTAAAAGACTGGAGGGATTCAGTCGGAAAACTGAATAATGGTAGGAGAAATGTGGCTGCCGAGGCTATGAGAGATGAATGTGAGAGATTTTTCAAAAGTCCTTACTTCAACACCTTTACTGAACTTGATGGGAATATGCTCCTCGCAAAACTCAAAATGGAGGTGGCAGAATGACAGTAAAGGAATATTTAGGCCAGGCATATCTTCTCGACCAGAGAATCAAGTCACATACCATTGAACTTGAGGAACTTCGGGAAATGTCGCAGTCGATTTCTTCTCCCGGTTTCGAAGAGCATTATAGTGCAACGAAAAATACGGATGCTCCGTTTGAAAAAACGCTTATGAAGATTACGGAGATGGAAAGCAGGATATTGTCGGAGATGAATCTGCTCGTGGAACTCAAAGCACAGATACACGAGATTATCGGGCAGATTGAAAAGCCGGAATATCAGACAGCTTTGAGATATCGCTATATCCATAATTATTCATGGCCGAGAATCGGGGATTTACTGTATGTTGACGAGACAACCGTAAGAAGATGGCATAATAAGGCTATAGCAAAAATAGTCCTGCCGGAAAATATCATAGTTTTGAAAAATGCACAGGTTTGCACGTAAATGCACGGGTTGTAATTATGATATTGTATAATTGCGAAAATCGAAAATGAAGAGAGCCCTTATGGTGGTAACCCCACTGTGAGGGCTTTTGTATTGCAAGGAAAGGTTGGTGAGGAACATTGCCAAGACGTGCAAAGCACCCCTGCCACCACCCCGGCTGTCCTAACCTAACAGAGGGTAGGTTCTGTGAGCAACACCAGAAGGAAGAAAACAAGCGTTACGAGAAGTACGACCGTGACCCAGCAACGAGGAGACGGTACGGAAGAGCGTGGAAACGCATCCGTGACAGCTACGCAAAGACCCACCCCTTCTGTGAGGAGTGCTACAAGAAGGGAGTGTTGGTATCCGTTGAAGAGGTACACCACAAGCTACCGCTGTCCGAGGGTGGAACACATGACAGGGACAACCTCGTGGCTCTGTGTAAGAGTTGTCACGCAAGGATCCATGCAGAGAGAGGAGACCGATGGCATAAAAATATAGATGCTGATTGAAACCCTATCGTTAAATCACCGAGAATCGATTTTTATTTTTCGATGGAGAATTATCTGGCGAGAGGGGTAGGGGCAGTCAGAATCATGAAATTCAAAGCCACGGGGCAACGGTGCCGCCCCTTCGTGCGGACCCCTTGCGTTTTTGAACGGGGTATTAAACCCCTATCGTTAAAAAGTTTATATAGGAGATGGTCAGAATGGCAAGAGATGGAACAGCCCGAGGCAGTAACATCAAGGTTAATGCCGGGAGAAAGTCCAAGGGTCTCGCTGAAAAGATAGCAGAGGGTAACCCCGGAGGACGAAAGCTGAAAGTCATTGATTTGCCCGAGGCATCAGATTTAGAAGGAGTCGATATTCCGGAACCGAGTGCATACATAAAATCAAAACAGAAAGCGAGCGGAGAATTTGATGCGGAAAAAATCTATCAGTACACATATCTGTGGCTGAAGGAAAAGGGCTGCGAGAGACTGGTCAGCAAACATATGATAGAGCAATATGCCATGTCGGTATCGAGACTCATACAGTGTGAGGAGGCCATATCAGAATATGGTTTTCTTTCCAAGCACCCGACTACGGGGCAGGCTTGTGCGAGTCCGTTCGTGGCAATGGCACAGAACTATCAGAAACAGGTAAACACCATATGGTATCAGATTTTCCAAGTAGTGAGGGAGAACTGCTCGACAGACTTCAGCGCCGATGAGGCAGACCCTATGGAGATGCTTTTAAGAATGAGAGGATAAACACATGATAGAAAAAGTGAATCCGATGCACCCGGATAAGTTAGCGGATCGAATCGCTGGTGCAATCGTTGACCTTGCTTATACAACAGAGGCAGAGCCGAAGATAGCAGTTGAAGTTCTGCTCGGTCATGGCAGGTGTCATGTAATAATCGAAACTACTGCAAACCTCGATGAGAGAGACATTGAAGATATTATCTTCAGAATTGCGGGAGATGTAGAGCCGGACATACAGATTGTTCCCCAGGATATCCACCTGGCAGAAAACCAGATTGGAACGGTCCGTTGTGGTGATAACGGCATCTTTAAGGGGATGCCCCTTACCGAAGAACAGAAAGTAATGTCGGAAATCGCACATGAAATCTTTTCAAAGTATCCGACAGACGGAAAGTACATCATTGACGGAGCAAGGCTTATCATCTGCCAAAGCTGTGCGGATACAGATGAATTAAAGAATCGATACCCAGGGGCAGAGGTCAATCCCCTTGGTGCCTGGGTGGGAGGTACGGATGTAGATACGGGAGCAACCAACAGAAAACTCGGAAGTGATATGGCGGACTCTGTTACGGGTGGAGGACTTCATGGTAAGGACTTATCCAAGGCAGATGTATCCGTCAATATTTATGCCTTCCTTAAGGCACAGGAAACAGGAAAGCCTGTGGAACTGTGCTGCGCCATCGGTGATGAGAGAGTCGATGGCAGACCATACTGCGAGATTGTAAATATCGCAAGGGACTATATCGAGTCCGTTGGTGGCTTTGAGAAGTTTGCGGAATGGGGGTTGTTCTGATGGGAAAGCATACAAGTGAAATGAAGATGGTGGAGATTGATAAGCTGATCCCCTATGTGAACAATGCAAGAACCCATTCGCAGGAACAGGTCAATAAGCTGCGTGGGTCACTCCGGGAGTTCGGTTTTGTTAATCCCGTCATTATAGATTCGGATAATAATGTCATCGCCGGACACGGCAGACTTATGGCTGCAAAGGAAGAGGGTCTTACCGAAGTTCCGTGTGTTTTGGTGGACTATCTTACCGAGGCACAGAAGAAAGCATATATTCTTGCAGACAACCGTTACGCACAGGATGCGGGATGGGATGAAGAAATGCTCCGTGTCGAGATTGAGGCATTGGAAGGTATGGACTTCGATGTTTCACTCACGGGCTTTAACGAAGATGAGATAGCAGACCTTTTTGCTGATGACAGTACAACCGGGGCAGAGGATGATGATTTTGACCTCTCCGATGCGTTGGAAAAAGCTGCCTTTGTTGAACGAGGGGATGTATGGATTGTCGGAAGGCACAGGCTGATGTGTGGGGATGCGACTTCCAAAGAGGATGTCGATACCTTGATGGATGGTAAGAAGGGCAACCTCATCGTGACGGACCCGCCATACAATGTGGCATTCGAGAGTTCCGATGGTCTTTCAATCAAAAACGATAAGATGGAAAACGAGAAGTTTTATGAATTTCTGTTATCTGCATTTAAAAACATGGCCGAGCATCTTGAAAAAGGTGGCTCGGCTTATGTGTTCCATGCGGATACCGAGGGGCTTAACTTCCGTAAGGCATTCATTGATGCGGGTTTTCATTTATCCGGCTGTTGCATCTGGGTAAAGAACTCACTCGTTCTTGGCCGTTCGGATTATCAGTGGCAGCATGAGCCTGTCCTTTATGGTTTCTTACAGAACGGCAAGCACTACTGGAGCAAGGCTGCCGGGAGAAGTCAGACCACCATTTGGAACTTCGATAAACCGAAGAAGAACAAGAACCATCCGACTTCAAAGCCATTAGACCTTTTGGCATATCCTATCGGGAACTCATCACAGGAGAATGCAATCGTGATCGATACCTTCGGAGGAAGTGGCTCGACCCTCATGACCTGTGAGCAGACAAACCGTATCTGCTATTCGATGGAACTTGATGAAAAGTATGCATCCGTCATCTTGAGACGGTATGTGGAGGATACGGATGATGCCGACAATGTATATGTCATCCGTAACGGAGAAAAACTCATGTACTCCGATCTTGTGAAGGAGGTTGATTTTGAGGATGGAACAGAAGAATGAAACGCTGACCCTCGGCAGTCTCTTTGACGGATCCGGGGGTTTTCCTTTGGGAGGAGTGCTTGCTGGCATAACTCCCATTTTTAATTCAGAGATAGAGCCGTTCCCGGTAAGGGTTACCGAGGTTCGGTTTCCGAATATGAAACACTACGGTGATGTATCAAAACTGAAAGGTGCGGAACTTCCGTCCGTGGACATCATAACCTTTGGAAGTCCCTGCCAGGATATGTCGATTGCCGGGTGCAGGGATGGCTTGAGCGGATCTCGTTCAAGTCTTTTTTATACAATAGGAAATTTCTCCTAACGGAGAAATCCTGAACGAAAAAAGCCCGCCGGAAGCGGGCAAGGGTAACA
>CANQDA010000088.1 GCA_947591155.1 uncultured Lachnospiraceae bacterium | reverse complement strand
TGCCGGGTTGGACCTGGGACACAGCGAAATTGTGGATCACAGCGATCCTGGTTTTATCAAGGCTTTACACAATATCATGGGTATATTGCTGACCGGGTATCTGGAAACAGAGCCCGGTTTTCTTATCCGTACATGCTCGGGGAGCCGGAGCAGTGAGGGAGAAAGGTTATGCGGGAGAGCCAGGTTATGCGCGAAAAGGCTTTACAACAAAGAGGAGGAATGTTAATATTACGATTGATAAATAAAATTATATATAGTTACTACAGGAGAAAATTGAATGGAAAAATTGCTATATTCAGAGCATCATGTATGGGTCTCCCGGGAGGAGGGGATCGTCAGGCTTGGCATCACCGATTATGCGCAGGAAAGTCTAGGTGCGATCCTGTTTCTCAATCTCCCGGACGAAGGGGAGACTGTGAGTATAGGGGAGCGGTTTGGAGACATTGAGAGCGTGAAGACGGTCTCCGATCTGATCTCGCCGGTGGAGGGTGAGATCGTCCGCGTGAATGAGGCCCTGACGGAAGCGCCGGAGGAGATCAACGAGACTCCCTACGACTGCTGGTTCGTCGAGGTCAGAGCAGACAGTATTTCGGAAGAACTCATGGATGAGGCTGCGTACGCGCAGTACAGGGAAACGTTATGAGATATCAGCTGGCGGTCGTGGGAGGAGGTCCCGCGGGATATTCGGCGGCACTCGAGGCAGTCCGGCTGGGACTGTCTGTTGTGCTGTTCGAAAAGGACCTGACGGGCGGGACATGTCTGAACCGTGGCTGTGTGCCGACCAAATTTCTGGCGGAAGCCGCGCATGCGTACCGCCTGACGCAGGACGGAATGCGCTATGGGATACACACAGAAAATGCGGTGCCGTACCCTGCGCGTATGCTGGAGCGGAAATGCGAGGTCGTCGCCGAGCTGCGGGAAGGACTGGAAAAGCTTCTGGCTCAGAAAAAGATAGAGGTAGTGCGCGGTGAGGCGGATGTGACGGACGCGGCGCACATTTTTTGTGCCGGAAACATTTATGAGGCCGACAACATTCTCATCGCGACGGGCTCTGTCCCGGTCAGGCCTCTGGTTAAGGGAGCGATCACCAGCGATGAGCTGCTGGAGCTCGACCGCATTCCGAAGAGACTTCGAATCCTCGGCGGCGGGGTCATTGCCGCGGAGTTTGCCTGTATCTACAATGCGCTCGGATCGCAGGTCACACTGTCGATACGGGGAAAGCGTATTCTGCGCAGATGGGATAAGGAGATCGCGGTCGGCCTGACGCAGATCATGAAAAAGAGAGGCATTGAGATCGAAACGGAATGTGATCTGAGTCGGTTTGCGGAAACGAGCCGATTTGCGGAAACCGGCCGGTTTGCGGAAACGGATGTGCGGACAGGGCCGCAGGGCAGAGAAGACCTCGGGCCGGGGCAAAGTCAGGAGCAGGTACAGCAGAGCTCCGATGAGATCATTTTATCTGCGCTCGGCCGGATTCCGAATTTGAACGGTGTGGACAAGCTTTCTCTTGAGATCGGCCCGTCAGGGGGAATCACAGCGGATGAATGGGGGCGCACGAAGGTATTCGGAGTCTTTGCGGCGGGAGACGTCGTCGAGGGCAGCCCGCAGCTTGCCCATGTCGGAATGGAGCAGGGAAAACGCGTTGCGCGATATATCGCCGGGGTTCCGCTTTCAGAGTTTTCGGCTGTGGCGAGCTGCATCTATACGGATCCGGAGATCGCGTCGGTCGGGATGACAGAGGCGCAGGCAAAGGAGAACGGCATTGACGCAGTCAGCGCAAAGGTAAATATGCGCGCGAACGCACGGACACTGATCACGACGGACGACAGAGGATTTGTGAAGCTGCTGGCCGAGAGAGGAAGCGGAATACTGCTCGGCGCTCAGCTGATGTGCGGCAGGGCCACGGATCTTGCGGGAGAGCTGGTACTTGCGGTGAACCAGAGGCTTACGGCAAAAGAGCTGTGCCGCTGCGTCCGCCCGCACCCGAGCTATTGCGAAGCGTTGACGGAGGCGGCGGAAAGCCTGAGGAATCGAATCGATGGAATATAAATATATTGTTTCTAATTCCGTGGATCCATATGCAAACCTTGCGCTGGAACAGAGCCTGTTCCGTCTGGTCGGAGAGGATTGCGTGATCCTCTATCTCTGGCAGAACGACAATACGATCGTCGTCGGCAGAAACCAGAATGTCTATGCGGAATGCAGGGCGGATGAATTTCTTGCGGACGGCGGCAGGATTGCGAGGAGACGTTCCGGAGGAGGAGCGGTCTACCACGATCTGGGGAATCTGAATTTTTCGATCATCAGCAGGACCGCTTTCCGCGATGAGGTCGACTATCGCAGCCTGATCACGGATGCGGTAAAAGAATTCGGCGTCAATGCGGGGCCGAACGGGCGCAACGATCTGCTGGCAGACGCGAGGAAGTTCAGCGGAAGCGCCGTGTATGACGACGGTACCGTCCTGTGTCAGCACGGCACGATCCTGGTGAACGCGGATATCGGGAGGATGACCTATTATCTGACGCCGGATCAGGGTAAGCTGGACAGAAACCATGTGAGCAGCGTCGCGTCGCGGGTGGTGAACCTGTCTGAGCTTTCAAAGGAGATAACGATAGAAAAACTGCGAAAAGTATTGATCAGGGCGGCCCAGGCTGCGCCGCTTTGCCGTCGTCCGGCCGCGGATGAGCTGCGAAGGCAGGCGGAGCATTTCCAGAGCGCCCGGTGGATCTTTGAAGCGGCAGAATAGCCCGGTCGCGTTTCGGGCAAAGTGAAAGGAATGGTAAAAGTATGAAACTGCTGGCCTTGTCCGGTCTGATACCGGAGCAGATCTGCGATGTTGTCCGTTTCACAGGGGGCGTCCCCGGGACGGCGCGCGATCAGGATCCCCGCGGGACGGGGAGATCAGAATACGCAAGGGAACGCGGTGTGGCGCATTACTGCGGTTATGCCGAGGACTATATCTCTGCCGTGAGGCAGGACGATACGGTCGACGGGGCCGTATTCCCGAAAAGCTGCGACAGCAGCCGTATCATGGCGAATTATCTGGAGGACTGCGGGAAATTCCTCTATCAGTTGAATATTCCGGCGAGGCAGGACGAGCTTGCCGTGGAGTTTTTTGCGGCGCAGCTGGAGCAGTACAGGGAGGCTGTTGAGCGGCATTTCGGACGGACGATCGCAGACGTCGCGGAGCGAACAGAGGCCGTAAATGTGCGAAACCGTGAGATACGTAGAGCCTACGCAGATCTGGAAGGCGTGTCCTACCGTGCGTATCTGGACTCCATCCACGAGATGCTGACAAGGCCTTTGTCAGAACAGGTGGTGAAAAAGGATCTCCCTGTAAAGAAGGGCGCCGGGAAGCGGGTGTATCTTGTCGGTTCCTTTCTCGCGGATACAGAGATCGCGGGAGTAATCGAGGATTGCGGGCTGACGGTCGTCGGGGACGATCTTCCGGAATCCGGGAGACTGGCGGCGATGCCGGAGGCGGATCCGGGCGGAGAGCTGTACCGGGAGATCGCGGCGTGTGTGCTGCGCGGGCGTCTTTCTCCGACGCAGGATAACTTCAGGCAGATCCTGTCGTCGGATATGAAAGAGATCGAGGAAAAGAAGGCCGACGGAGTGATCTTTGTGACCCAGAAATATTGCGAGCCTTACGATTACCTGTTCTCCGTGTACAAAAAGATGCTGGATCAGCGGGGGATCCCGGCGACACAGATCACCCTGGCGGATTCCGGCAATGAAAGAAAAGCGCGCCTTGCGCTGGAGGCTTTTGCGGATGTGATATAAAGGACAGATTTTAATAAGGAAACAGGTTTCGAAGGAAATGATTCAAAGGAGCTGATCGGGTATGGCACAGTCGATCCTGCAGATGAAGAGCCGTCTGCTGAGAGAATACTATAAAGATTTTTCAAAATACGCAAAGGGCAGGCTTCCGGAGAAGAAGGTCGCCTGGGTGACGGCGTTTGTCCCGGTGGAGATACTGGAGGCGCTGGATATCTCGTACTATTATCCGGAGAGCTACGCGGCGGTCATTGCAGCGAGCAATGCGGAACAGCCGCTTCTTTCCGAGAGCGAAGCGCAGTTTTTGTCGTGCGACTGCTGCTCCTATTCCTGCTGTATCGAGGGCTGTCTGGAGCAGGAGAAGGGGCCGAGAGGCGTGCCTCCGAAGCCGGATGTGCTGATTGCGACGAACAATCAGTGCAATACTCTGCCGACCTGGTGGAACATCCTCGCCGAGCGGTATCAGGTGCCGCTGATCGTTCTGGACTATCCGGGCGAAGCGGTGGATCGCGCACTGGCATGTGAGTACGTGACGAAGCAGCATCGGGAGCTGATCGCCAGGATGGAGAAGCTTTCCGGCAATCAGCTGGATCCGGCGGTTCTCTCCGAACTGATCGCGAACAGTGAGAGGAGCGTTGCGGAGTGGAAAAAGGTGGCTGCCTGTCTGCCGGGATATGAGATAAAGCCGACGATCCTCTTTGACGACATCTCATTTTTGATCACATCGCGCTGCAAGGCAGAGACCGCTGAGCTTTACCGGTTGATGCGTGAGGAGATCGAGCAGATGCCGGCGGCCGGGAAGGACAAGATCCCTGTTTTCTGGCTGGGATACCCGCTCTGGTATCACGCGGACAGGTTCCTGTCGGAACTGCTGGAGGATTTCAGGATCACGGGGTCGAATTACGTGACCTGGTGGAGTCTGGACTATTCCGGAGAGGACGCGTTTGAAAAGCTGTTTCAGGCATACAATTATACATTCCTCAATCTCACGCAAGAGACAA
The DNA here is from genome assembly GCA_947591155.1 of uncultured Lachnospiraceae bacterium. GTDB lineage: Bacteria > Bacillota > Clostridia > Lachnospirales > Lachnospiraceae > Choladousia. The sequence continues at coordinate 1,487 of CANQDA010000088.1, read as the reverse complement.
GGAATAAAATACTCATGGAGCTGATCCAAAATTCCGGGGCGGTATGCGCGGTCACGCTGCACAACAAGAGCTGCAAATGCGATTTTGTGTCCGCGAAGAATATCTCGATCCCGCAGGCTGAGATCGAGATCGACATGATCGACCGAACGTTCACGGACATGGAAAAGGCCGGGAGGCAGATCAATATTTTAAAGGAAGTCATATGTGCCGGATAGGGATAGATGTAGGTTCCACATATACGAAATACTGCGTCATGGATGAGAGCGGCGCGATCGTCGATCTGCTTTCCGAGAGAACGCCGATACGGCAAAAAGAGTATTTTTCCGCGAAACAGGAAAAGCTGAGCCAAAGATATGGGGACGCGTGTATCGTCTCCTGCGGATACGGGAAGAGAAATGTCCCGGGCTTTAAGAACATCAACGAGCTCACGGCTCTGGCGCGGGGCGTCTTTTACAGTGAACCGGAATCGGACGTTGTGCTGGATATCGGCGGGCAGGACACGAAAGTCATCCTGCAGTCCGACGGGCAGCTGAAGCGCTTCTTCCTCAACGACAGATGCGCGGCGGGGAGCGGGGCGTTTCTGGCAAATACGGCGGCACTGCTTGAGACCGAGTTTGAGAAGATCGATCTCACAGACGCAAAATGCCCGAAGACCAGACTTTCTTCTGTGTGCGCGGTGTTCGCCCAGAGCGAGATCGTGGAGCTGATCGCCGAAAATACTCCCGCGGAGGAGATCATAAAGGCAGTGATCTGGCAGATACTGGTACAGGCAAAAGCGCTGCTCGGCAAGATCGGAAGCTCGTCTGTCCTGCTCTCAGGGGGACTGACCCGCATCCCGGGCATCGGACAGTATGCGCAGCGCGCGCTGGAATGCGAATGTCGGGTTCCGGAGAACGGAAACTTCCTGTCGGCGATCGGCTGCGCGCTGTGCGCCGCGGATCAGATGTGATGGCAGATAACAGAATACCCCGGATGCCGTTAAGGGCATTCCGGGGTGTTTTAGACGAGTATTTCAGTCAAATAAGATAATTTCACGCCATCCCTTTTGTCTTATCCGTACACGCCTTCATCCCAGCGAGGATCGCGCTACGGAAGCCGGCCTGTTCGAGTGCGGCGACGGCCTCGATCGTGGTGCCGGCCGGGGAGCAGACCATGTCCTTGAGTTCGCCCGGGTGCTTGCCGGTCTCGAGCACCATCTTTGCGCTGCCGAGCACGGACTGGGCTGCGAGGCGGTAGGCCTGCGCGCGCGGGATCCCGTCGCGGACCGCAGCGTCCGCCATCGCTTCGATCATCATGAAGACATAGGCCGGGGAGCTGCCGCTCACCGAGACGACCGCATCGAGCAAACGCTCCGGCATGACCTCGGCCGTGCCGCACGCTTCAAAGAGCGACAGAACATTCTGGAGCTCTTTTTTTGTACAATAGGAAATTTCTCCTAACGGAGAAATCCTGAACGAAAAAAGCCCGCCGGAAGCGGGCAAGGGTAA
>CANQDA010000087.1 GCA_947591155.1 uncultured Lachnospiraceae bacterium | reverse complement strand
AATCATCCACTTTTATTGTGGATGTATTTACCACACGATATAGTCACATCATTTCAGGTTTTCGGACAGTCTCCCCTTGTTTTGTCAATAGATAGTTCGGTTATACCGAATTTACGGGGATACCGCAATGCACAGAATCATAATCCAAAATAGTTTCCTCCCATTTACCCGGCAATCCTGCTTGTAGCTACTCATTAGACAAATAGTTTCTATCTGCGCGTCTTTCAGGGCAACTACATGCCGGGCATCCGGCGGCAGATCATCTTGATTGACCCCCGACACCCTGTGCTTGCATTAGAAGCAACCGTCCCGTATGCCTATTTTCTGCATTTCCATCCTCAGATTGTTTAATATGCGCTCGCGCCGGTTCTGAATGGTTCGCCTACTGCATCCATACAGTTTCGCTATTTCTTTCACGGGCATTTCCTGAAAATACAGGAAATACATCAGCTGCGCATCCTCCGCAGGCAAATGCACCATCACTTCACGCACCTTCTCCCTGCAGAAATTCCTGACCGCCGCTTCCTCAAGGCTGTCACTCACCGGCACTGTGATGCTTCCCGCCCTCTCCAGCTCGTCATAGCTACAGACCCTGTTTTTTCGTTTCCGTTCCTTCTGGTATCTCTCCCTTCGCCTTGACTGGTGCCATTCCAGATAGACTTCCCTGCTGACTTCCACAAATGTCCCATCCTCCATCCTCAGCATATGGTTCTTTCTCTCCTTCGGCTTTTTACCCCGCATGGGAAACCACCCCCTTCCCCATTGCGCCGGCCATTGGCAGAAATGCCACGTTTCTTCTGTATACGCCGGATTGCCTGCGCACGGATGCGGCGAACGGCTGCCGGGGTAATCTCAAATTCCTCAGAGATCTCCCTCTGTGTTTTTTTTTGGAAATAAAACTGAATCATGATGATCCGCTGCCGTTCTGTCAGCAGGCTTAACAGGTCTTTTACCGCTTCCTCCCGGATCAGCCGCTCCAGTACCGATTCTTCCAGATCCTCCAGTGCTGCCCATTCTTCCGAAACGGCGCTGTAGGATATTTTTTTCTCCCGTTCATACGATTCCCGGTTCCTGCAAATCCTGTCCTCTCCTTCCAGGAATAACCGGATATGCCACGCAAGCCCGTCAAAAACTTCGCTGTGGATACAAATGTCTCTGCCTGGCTCTCCATACCTGTAATCCCCACAGGCGGCAACTGGAAAGACGGTGGCGTTTTTTCCGATCTCATACACGGCATACCCTTCTCGGTAAACCGCCAGCTTCGCCCCTCTCCCCATTCTCCTGAATAAAAGCACATTGCCACAATCTTTCAGGCGCTTTGCGGATGGCACATTCGCACCCGGCTCCGGGGTTTCTGTCAGCTGCTTCACTTCCTGCAATGTCACCATAATGACCACCTTTCCGCCTTACGGCTTCGGGCTGCCCGGATACAGGAACATTGCAGGATTCCAAAATGACGAAAGGCAGTAAAACACGGCTCCCGGCACACCCGTTTTTTTTAACGGGAGCCTGGAACTCCTTTTACTGCCCTTTCCCTGTCACACATACCAGTTTCCGCAAACAGCTGGCCATGCTGCCACGATTGCGGCGCAAGGCAGGCCGCTTATGACATAGCTGTCTGGCAGCCGCTGCTGTAGTCAGGTGCCCATATCCTCTGGCAGGGCATCTGGCCTCTCTGCCGCGGCCTCTGTCTGGAAGCAGATTCCCGGCTCCGTTGATGCCGCTGTATCCTTCCCGATCAGGACAGAATAATCCCCCATCGCATCATATGGACATCCCCTCCGATATTCCAGACATTCCTCCCTGCTCATGCTGCCAGTCCTCCTTTCTTATTCCTGTGTTCCTGTCCTGTGGTTAGTTTATCAATGAACCTGCTGCATTTCCTCTGCAGAAATGTGGAAATTCATGGGATTACCCACCATATTTGTAGGGCTGTCCCCTATCTGTGCCTGTCAAGGCCTTCTAACAGGGCATCCATCGTATGGATGACAATCTCCTGGTCACTTTTTTTCAGGTGATGGATACGGAAAACCATAGAATCAATCTCTTTCTCCCCAACTGCCCACAATATATTCTCCCCGAGCAGTTCCCCCGCATTTACCCCAAGTACCTGTGCCATTTTCTTGAAGGTTTCTATGGACATTGCCGTCTGGCCACCCTCAATCCTGCTGACTGTATTGACACTGACACCGACCAATTCCGCAAAGGCTTCCTGTGTCAAATGCCTCTCCTGCCTCCGTTTCCTAATCCGTTCCCCTAATTCGATCAATCCCCGCGAAACTGCACGGCTACCCACTGCTGCACCTCCTCCGCAAATACCTCACTTTGCGTCACGATGACGCAAAGTTTCTTTTTTAAAACAAAAACAGCCCGATCACCCAAGCTGTTTTTATGGTTTCCTATTCTGTTGCTTCATTTTTTCCTCTTTCTTGACGCAGCTTGCTGCGTCAAAGTGCCCTTTAGGATATCCAGGTAGATTTGGAAGTTTACTTCTAAACTTCTTATCACACAATATGCCGCCCACGCAGATGCGATAGCCGCACCACGCCTGCGACGGTTCCCCTCGCAAGGACAAACACCGCCGCACCTACCTGGCAGACCATGATGACGCCTCCGTTCAAACCGCCAACAAGAAAGTTAAGTGCTGCCACACCTGCCGTCCCTCCAATATCAAATCCCTTTGGGGCGATCCAGAGAAACATCCGGCGCACACCGAACGGGATTCCGGCAAGCAGCCACAATTTAAAATAATCATGCCCCGCCCCATCCACACACAGCGGATAGGCCGCCGCAAGGCACAGCGTCCATACCGCTTTTAACACTGGCTTCTTCACTTTCATCCACCTCCGTACATGTCATGGTTGACTTCCGCTTTGTAATAATTGCTGATTGTCAGGGGCGCATTATAAAGCGTCGTCAGCAGATACGCCTTAATATTCCCCACCTTCGTCGTGTTCCTGTGCAGGGCAAACAGGACATACTCAATATGCGAATATCCCAGCTTCATAAACTGGCTTTTTACCACCGTCACAGGCATATCCACGCCCGCTATCCGCACCGTGCTGCCCTCCGGCATGGACATGACCTCCACCATCAGCTCCACCAGCTCGTCCACATCCTCCCCGGCGTGGTATTGGTAGTCTATATTCTCCCGGATCAGGCGGCGGTAGGCGTCCCTCTGTCTTATCGCATCCTGTCCATCTAAAACGGGCGGGGAACCCGATGGGATAGGATTTGATAAGATAACCCCGTCACTGTTTATATCAGTCTCGCTAATGTCAGTCTCACTGGAATCAGTCTTGATAATATCAGGCTTAATAGATTTTGATTTGGGAAATTCTTGATTTTCGATTTTCATAATTCCTCGATTTTGATTTTCAAAATTCTTGTTTTTTGATTTCCGAAATTCATGATTTTTGATTTCCGAAATTCCTGATTTTTGATTTTCAAAATTCTGCTGGTTCGCGCAGTCTACCGTTTCACTTCCGCTGACAGTATTTTTTATAATAAAATTTTTTACGTAGATCACATTGGGTTTCCCAAGTCCCAGCCGCTTTCTCTCAATCAGCCCGATCCCGTTCCCCGTATCCAGCTCATTCAGCAGCTTTGTCGCTTTCTGCGTCCCGCAGTTCATGAGTTCCATGATTTCTTCCACTGTAAAAATGATATAAACCCTGTCCTCCCCGTCAAACCACCGGTTCTTAATACTAAGCCCCATACGGTCTAACATCAGACCGTACAGGACTTTCGCTTCACAGGAGAGGGGCTTGAAGCACTCTGCCGTAAAAAGCACTTTCGGCACACGGTAGAAGCTGTACTGCTCCGCCTCCATGCCTCGGAAATAATCAAACTGGAGTACCTGCACCGGCCTCCCCTCCTCTCTCTTTATTCTGTTTCCATTCCTCCAGAAGCGAATAGATCACTTCCTCAATCTCCGTTTTTGTATATCCAGCCGGAAAATAGTCCCGAATCCGCCGCGGGGAAATCGTCACTTTTACACTACTGGCGGACTTCTTAACCAATATGTCATAAACGCCGCCCTCCGTCAGTTCCCCGGCTTCGCTCGCCGCCTTTAGCTGCTCCGCCTGCGTCTTTGACGGGAATATGCCGCTGTCGCTTACCGCCCGGACTACCCATTGCTGTTCACCCTTCGGCATGTAGGATAATCTTTCACCCGCCGCCATCGGGATTTTCCCAGCGTCCACATAATCCAGAAGCTCCTGTGCCAGTTCCGCAAGCCGGATATACCTCTGCACCGTCCTTGCACTGTCCCCGGCTTCACCGCCCACTTCATCCGCCGTATGCCTGTCCGCCTTGTTGCCCTGGTGCTTCATCGCCTCGTATTTCATCTTATAGGCTCTCGCCTTCTCACTCGGCAGGATGTCCTCCCTCTGGATATTCGTATCCACCATGGCCACCGTGGCGGCGTCATCGTCAAGGTCACGGACGATCACAGGCATTTCACTAAGCCCGGCAAGTTCGCAGGCCCGCCACCTCCGGTGTCCGGCAATCACTTCATAGCCACCGTCCGGGCAGGTGCGTACAATGCCCGGAACCTGAACCCCGCGCTCCTTTATGCTCGTTACCGTCTCCTGCATTTTTTCATCGTCCAGCACCTTGAACGGATGGTTTTTAAAAGGACGGAGAAGGGCAAGCGGGAGATAGGTAATCTGCTCTGCAGTTACATCCCTGTCAGTTCCAAACAGGTCATCATACGATGCCAGCTTTATTTTTCCTGCACTCTTATTCTTCATCTTCCAGCACCTCCTCCGTCAGACGCTGATACCCCTGTGCGACAATCCCTTTGGGATCATGGAGATAAATGCTCTTTCCCTCCGCAGTTGTCTCCACCGCCCGCACGGAGAGGGGAATACAGTTCTCAAAAATATGTATCCTTTCCCCATAAACCTCCCGGATCTGCGCCGATATGTCCCTTGCGAAATTCGTGCGCCTGTCCACCTTTGTGAGCAGGATGCCCATAATTGTGAGCGCCGGATTCAGTTTCCTGTGAACCCTTCCAATCGTCTTGATCAGCTGCTGCAGCCCCTTGACGGGCAGATACGCCGCCTCGACCGGGATCAGCACACAGTCTGCCGCAACAAGGGCATTGATCGTAACCATACCCAAAGATGGCATGGTGTCGATTATGACAAATTGATACTGTTCACGGACACTGTTAATAAACTGCCTTAAAATCGTCTCCCGGCTCATGACATTTACCAAAGACGTTTCCAACCCCGCCAGTTCAATGTTTGCGGGAACAAAATCCACGCCCTCATAATGATGGAGTACACCCTCCCCCGGCTCCAGTTCTTCGTCATTGATTACTTTCTCCATGATGTTTGCCAGCGTAACCTCCAGTTCGTCCGGCTCCTGGATTCCCAGGCTTGCCGACATGCTGCCCTGCGCATCCGCATCGATCAAAAGCACTTTTTTCCCTGCCCTCGCAAGGCCGATCCCTAAATTAACGCAGGTAGCGGACTTGCCCACGCCTCCCTTTTGGTTTGCGACACAAATCACTCTGCACATATACTTTCCTCCTATCTGTTCCGTTTTCTTTCCACTTCCGCATAAGCCCGGAAGTACCGATCCGTCCCCTTATTGGGAAACGGTTCCGACACTTCCTGCACTTCGATTTCTTCATTTCGCTTCATAAGGCGCTTGAACCAGTCAATATCCCGCAGCGTCCCCTGTATCCTAATTTTCAGCATACATATCTTCCCAATCCACGTAATAGCACTCATCCGGATAGCGGAGTTTTATTGCCTCCCAAAAATACCAGGCGTAGCCGGTGCAGAACAATTCTTCCACGGAATACTGCCGGCATTCCTGTAGCGCTTCCTCCTTTTTCATCCTGTCGCACACGCTCGGCGTACCATTGCAGTAAAGGTTAAATGCCAACCTGACGATCTTCGCGCTACCGCTGGTCTGCCAGCCTTCCTGCAGGCACCGGGGCTTGACATATCCCGTTTTAAAATCATAAATCCTGTCTACATGCTCCCTCGTGTCCCGGTCAATCCCAAGACAATATACCAACGCCTTGTGGTACACATCCTGGTATCTGCATTTCTGAAGATATTCATAATAAAACTGTTCATGCTGTTTGTTCCTGAAAGTAATTGTGCGTGACTCTTTTTTATCTCCTGCTCTTAGCGCTGTGTTTGCCATTTTTGCTTTCCTCCTTTAACCTGAGATCATTGTTGAAATAAAAAAGCCTGACAGTAAAACATTTCTAACCGGACTTAAGCAGTCCAATTAGCTTGAATTACCATCAGGCTGGAACCACCGAAATTCCGCAAGCAACGCAATTCCGGTCCTTTTTTTCGGTTAACAATCACATGGCTGCATTTTCAGCCATGCGCACTATCATGCTCCTTTTTTAAGCTAAATTTCTACGACAAAAAACCCGCAAACACTGATGTTTACGGGCTTTCCCTAACTCCCCGAGTTGGGCTCGAACCAACAACCCTTCGGTTAACAGCCGAATGCTCTACCATTGAGCTATCGAGGACCATTGTGAGGTTTGCACAAATTTTGCTCACCTGTTTTGTTGATTTCCTCTAAGCTCTTTCCGGTATGTAACCGTATCAGTTGCTCTACCATTGAGCTATCGAGGATCATATAAGAGTGTTCTGACACGCAGTTGCCACTAAGCTCAGGCTGCGCCTTACGGCTTGCCTTCCCTAAGTGTCCCTGCAGGTCTCTCACTAAATTCGAACTGCGCTGCCGCTTGTTCTCATTAAGTGTTCTGGCACGCAGTTGCCACTAAGCTCAGGCTGCGCTTCCGCTTGCCTTCCCTAAGTGTCCCTGCACGTCTCTCACTAAACTC
>CANQDA010000086.1 GCA_947591155.1 uncultured Lachnospiraceae bacterium | reverse complement strand
TTTTGGGCGGTACTTCCACCGCCCAAAAATTTAATTTAGACAATCTCGCAAAAACCTCTTGACAAACCGTTCCCCGAAGCCGCAGGTCCTTATAGAAACGCACGATCGCGCTGTCCGAAACCGCGCCCTCAACGGGCTCCTGGCTGATGGCCGTCGTCTGCGGCTGCTTCGCCGCACACGCCGCGATGGCGCGCACCGTCTTCAGTGCCATGATATCCGAGACGCGGATCTGCACGCCCCGCTCTCTTAGAAGGCTTACAAGGCGGATCGCCTTGATGGAATCTCCGCCGAAGGCGAAGAAGCTGTCCAGCGCGCCGATCCGGCAGTTTTCGCCCAGAACTTGCTGCATACACTGAGCAACGGCCTGCTCCAGCGGAGTCTTGGGCCTTACATATTCCTGCGCGGATACCGCCGGCTCGGGCAGCGCCTTTTTGTCGATCTTGCCGTTTGGCGTGAGAGGCAGCGCATCCAGACGCACGTATGCGCCCGGCAGCATATAGTCCGCCAACTGCTCCGCCAGTTTTTCGCGCAGCTCGTCTTCCAGCCGCCCCACCGGATTTTCACGCAACTCGTCCTCCGGCTGCTCTGCCGAAGTTTCGCGCAGCTCGTCTTCCGGCTGCTTTGCCGAAGTTTCGCGCGGCTCATCTTCCACGGACTGTCGCCCTTTGGTATTTGCGGTATAGTACAAAACGATCTGCCCGTTTCGCACGTCCGCCGCCGCCTGCTCCACAAAGGGCAGCGCGGCTGTCTGGCTTTCGATCTCCCCAAGCTCCACGCGGTATCCGCGAAGCTTGATCTGGCTGTCGATCCTTCCCAGATATTCCAGCTGACCGTCCGCGTTGTACCGCGCCAGGTCGCCGGTCTTATATACTTTGATCTTTTTATTCTGAACGGTGATTTCCGTAAATTTCTCTCTCGTGAGCTCCGGCTGTTTCCAGTAGCCCTCCGCCATCTGCCCGCCCGCCAGCAGCAGCTCGCCTGTGATCCCCTTTGCGAGCAGATTGCCGTTCGCGTCGCAGATATAGCTCGCCGTGTTGGGCACCGGTCTGCCGATGGGGATCTCCCGCTCGCCGCCCTGCACTACATAGCAGGAGGAGCAGACGGTAAACTCCGTGGGGCCGTATCCGTTGATGAGCCGCACCCGCGTATCGCCGCAGGGATAGAGCTTCTCTCCGCCCATCATCAGGTAGTCCAGCTTTACCGCCGGGTCGTACTTGATCAGCTCCATGCCGAATAACGTAGATGTAGTCATTCCGCTGATCCGGTTCTTTTCGATAAACGCGTCCAGCTCCGCAATGTTTCTGCGGAGCTCTTCGTCCAGAATATATACCGTTGCGCCCGCCGCGAGCGGGCAGACCAGATCGTCCAGCGAAGCGTCAAACGCGAATCCGCTGAAGTGGCCGTAATTTTTCCCGTGTCTGATCTCCAGCTTCTCCACGCGCCAGCTCACAAACCGGCAAAGCGACCTGTGGCTCTGGATGACGCCCTTGGGTCTTCCCGTGGAACCGGAGGTGTAGATCATATAGGCGTAGTGATCCCGTCTGGCGCGGTTGATCTTCCCCGCGTCCTTTTTCTCAGCGGCGATCGTGCGTACCAGCTCTTCCGTCAGGACCGCCTTCGCCTCCGAGTCCTCCAGCATATAGCGGATGCGCTCCTGCGGATACTCTACGTCGATGGGGACATACGCCGCCCCCGCCTTCTGGATGCCAAGCAGGGCGATCGCATACTCCTTCACGCGTCCTGTCTCGATAGCGACAAAGTCGTTTTCCCGTATCCCCTGTTCGATGAGATAAGACGCCACCGCGTCGGACTGCCGGTCCAGCTCCCTGTAGGTGATACTGCTCTTGCAGTCCGTGATCGCGGGGTGATCCGGATACTGCTCCGCGCTCTTCGCAAAGAGATCCAGCCAGGTCCCCTCCTGCGCGTAAGAGATCCGCTCCCCCTCGGACGTGGCGAGCATTTCCTGCTCCTCTTCCCTAGAGAGCGTTGATATCTCACACAGCGGGGCGTCCGGAGCGCGCATCATATTCAGAAGCGTATTTTTAACCGCGCGGGAAAAGGCGGCCAGCAGCACACGGTCGTTCATCTTGTCGCTGGAGGTCACACGGATCTCATAATCCTCCCCGCTGCGGTAGATTGACGCCGTCATGTCCTCAAAAGCGGAGGGCGGCTCCGGCTGTCTAAGCGGGCACTGCTGCTCGCCGAGACAGATGATCTCGCTTGCCTTGTCAAAGGCGACAAAGTTAAAGCCCACACCCGGCACAGCGCGCAGCTCCTGACAGAAATGCGTAAAGGGATAAAAATGGTGCCGCATCGCAGTCATTTTTTCGGAAGCGCAGGCGCTCAGGAACTCCCGAACCGTCGTCCGCCCTGTCTCCTCCGTGAGCACCGGAAGCGTGCTCACATACATTCCATAGCTGTCGCGCAGCTTTCTGTCAAAACGCGCCTCGCTCATCATGCAGTACGCCGCCCGGTCCGTGCGCGCGTAAGCCATCAGCGCATGGCTGAAGGCCGCCTGGAACAAAACGTCCACGGGTACTTTGTTTTCGGCGCACCACGCGTCCGTCCGCTCAATATTTACATACGAAGACTCCTTCAGCAGACGCCCCACCGGGCTGCCGCTGCCGCCCGAGAGCGTGGTCATCGGGCAGTCCTTAAATTTGTCAAGGAAATACGCCCGGTCCCTGTCGTAATTCCTTCCGCTTAACACCTCGGTCTGCGCGTGCGCAAGCATTCCATAGGCGCAAGGCGCAAGCGTGCCTTTGGCGTACGCTTCGGGCAGGTCACGGTTGATGAAATGAAAGCAGGAAATACCGTCCATCAGAATGTGATGGTAGTCCAACAGCATATATACCTTTTTCTCTGTCTGCACGATCTCGGCGCGGAACAGCGGTTCGCCGCCCAGAAGATCAAACGGCCGTATGAAGTCATGCTCCGCGTAGTCGAAAAGCTCCGCTTCGCCCATGGTTTTTCTGCACACGCGAAACCGGCTGTCCTCGGCGGCATACTGGATGGGCGTCCCGTTCTCGTCCAGCAAAAAGCGGATGCGCAGCTCCTCGCGCACTTCAGTTACGATGCATAATGCCTTCTCAAGGCGCGCGAGGTCAACGCCGTCCGCGATCTCTGTCATGGTAGGTATGTTATACTGTGTAGATTCCGGGTATTTTAAACATTCTGCAAAGATACCCATCTGTGTCTGCAATAATGGATATGTCCTCAACTTTCCTGTCTCTCCTTTGCGTTTCCACTTTGCGTTTCCAGACATAAAATCAGCATTCCACACTGCGTTTTTCCAATCGCCGGTTACTCGACGGAATTTCTCAGAATTTTTCCGCCGGAATTTCTCACAAACGGCGTCCTGCGGAACTCGACCGCCCCGATCTGCTTAAAGTTCGGCAGGCTCTGATTGACCTTTACGATATGTCCGCGGATGATATCCTCCGGGCTTTTGCCCTCTTTGCCCGCGGGATATTCCTCGTCCGCAAAGATCTGCGCGGTGATCCGTTTGTTTTTCTCAAATACCACGACTTCCTTTACCGCACGGCACAGCACGATCTTCGCCTCCAGCTCCTCAGGGACCACATTTTCGCCGTTCGCCAAAATGATCAGGTTCTTCTTTCTGCCGGACAGGTAAATATAATTGTCCTCATCGATATAGCCGATATCGCCCGTGTGGAACCAGCCGTCCTGCAGGACCTCCCTGGTCGCCTCTTCGTCCTTGTAATAGCCCAGCATCACGTTGGGGCCTTTCAGGCAGATCTCGCCCACCTTGTCCTTGTCCGGATCGTCGATGCGGATCTCCATGCCTTCCAGAACCCGGCCGACGCTCTCCGTACGGACGCCGCCCTCAAAGTTGCAGGAAACGATCGGGGAACACTCGGTGATCCCGTAACCCTGGTAGATCTCGATGCCCAGATCCCGCAGGCCGTTATAAATCTCCATATTCAGCGGGGCGCCGCCGGAGGAAAGCGCCTTCATGCGGCTCCCGAGCACGCCGAGCACATCCCGGAACATCTCCCTCTTCTTTGCGTCGGTCAGTTCCGGATGCCTGCGGTTTTCCTCTATCTTCGCGCGGATCTCTTCCTCTCTTCCCGCGCTGCGGATGCCTTTCCAGACCGCATTGTAGAAAACCTCATGGTGCAGCGGCACGCACACCAGCCCTTCCGGACTCTCCGCCTGCAGATCCCGGAACATATGCCGCATATTCTGGTTGATATGTACCGTCTTTCCGAACATCATGTAGATCATGACCGCGCAGGTGAGCCCGTAGGCGTGGTGGAGCGGCAGCACGAGAAGACCGTCGTAGAAAAATTTACACTGCCTGTTATCCATGATCGCAGCGGAGACGATATTTCTCTGGCTGAGCATCACGCCCTTGTGGTTCCCGGTCGTGCCGGAGGTAAACATGATGACCGACGGCGCGTCGTTGTCGATCTCCTGCGAAAGACAGTCCGTCTTTCCCGCCTCGATCAGCTTTTGTCCCTCCGATACCAGCTTCCCGAGCTCTTCGAGTTCATAGACCTCGATACCCAGCTTCTCCTTCAGCGCGGCCGCCTTTTCCCCATAGTTTCGGCCATAAAAAAGCACGCTGCTGTCGCTTTTCTGAAGAAGCATGCCCAAAGTATCCGTATCCAGGCTCTTATCCAGGGGAACCGCTGTGTTCCGGCTGCACAGTGCGGATTGTATCAGCAGCATGAACTGGTAGGAATTGTCTCCCATAACGGCTAGGTGTTTCCCCACGCAGCCGTTTTCAAAAAGACAGACAGAAAGCGCCTCATACTGCTCCTGAAACTCCCGCGGCATGACCACGGTTCTCTCGCCCGTGTCCTGATCCGTGTAAGTGAAAAGCGCCACGTCCGGGAAATGCTCCGCCCTGTACTGCGCTGCCTCCCGGAAATTGGAACATTCAAAGTCCGCCAGAAGCTCATGCTTTCCATACAGCTTTCTTTTACTTATATCCGCCATGATATCCACCTCACCTTTCATGCCTTCTGCCGTCCGTGCAAACATACCGGCTTACACTAGCTGATCAGTTTCAGCATGTCCTTGACGCTCTGGAGCTTTTCCAGCTGGCTGTCCTCGATCGTCACGCCATATTCCTGCTCCAGATCGTCGATGATCGAAAAAAATGAAAGCGAATCTATCCCCAGATCCGTCCGAAGCTGAGAATCCCCGCTGATCTCTCCCATTTCCGGGTCCGCGTATTCCTGAATGATCTCAATGATCCTTTTCAAATTTTCCTCCATTGTATTTATCCCTCCTGCAGGCTTTTCTACTTGATACGCTGGTTCGTCTTTTTTGTTAGGAATTATTCTGTGTTTCATTTTTTACTGTAGTATATCATCTTTCCTTTTTCCTGAAAACAGAAAAGCGGCCTATTTTCCCTGAAAATAGAATTATGCATCTGAAAAAAGAGTTCGTTTTCAATAAACACGATAATTTTTCCTTTGTCAACGGAAGTATTTTTGCGCTCTTGAAAGCCTACCAAATATATGTTATTATTGGGTTATAAATCAACAGAGGGGGGACAGAACATGAGGATTTCCACAAAAGGGCGCTATGCGCTGCGTATGCTTTTGGATTTGGCAGAACACCGTGGCGAGGGATACATCGCCCTAAAGGACATCGCAAAGCGTCAGGACATTTCCAAGAAATATCTGGAGCAGATCATTCCCATTCTCAACAGAACCGATTTTCTGAAAACCAACCGCGGATATCAGGGCGGATATATGTTGGCAAAAGACCCGACGCAATATACAGTCGGAGACATCCTTCGGCTGACCGAAGGCGGCCTTGCTCCGGTTGCCTGTGTCGAGCAGAGTCCCATTGACTGTGCCAGAAGCGCCGATTGTCCGACACTTCCCGTCTGGCAGGGGCTTTACCGGGTCATCAACGAGTATCTTGACGGAATCACGCTGCAGGATATTTTGGACAGTTACCAGGAACGCAGCGCAGACAACTATGTGATCTGAATCGAGTAGGGCGGATTTTCCCTACTCGCTGCGCGACCCGCGTGCTGCGACAGCAGCAAATTTTTCCTCGCGCGGGTCTGTGCATAAAAAAATTCCGCCGTATTTCGTGCATAGCACAAAGCGGCGGAGCTTTTTCATTCAGCATTTTACAGGCATTCTTTTAGAATTTCGAACAATTCATCTTTCGTAAATTTCTTGCAGCAGCCATCGGTCAGGACGGTACTGTCCGCGATTGCCCTGAAATCGGTCGACGCGTCGATCCCCATATCAGAGAATGTCATCGGCAATCCCACCTCATGAATGAACGCAGAAAGAGCGTCGATGAAGGCAATCGCCAGCTCGTTCTCTGTTCTTCCCGCCGGGTTGATACCCCACACATTCACGGCAAGACGCGCAAACTGCGGTGCGGCCTCCGGCAGCATATACTGGTACAATACCGGGTGGATGACCGCAAGGCCTTTTCCGTGGTTGCAGTCGGTGTAAGCGCCAAGCTGATGCTCCAGCATATGCGCCTGGAAATCCGTGACCTTGCCGATCTTGAGGATCCCGTTTTCACCCATCGCCGCCGCCCAGACAAGCTCGCTTCTCGCGGCGATATCTCCCGAATCCTTAAGCGTGGCGCGCAGGTTCCGGATAATGTTCCTCTGGCATGCCTCGTTGATCTCATCGGAGAGATTCGTCTCCCGCGGCGCGCCCATATAGGTCTCCATGCAATGGGAAAGCGCATCGAACGACCCGGAGACCACCTGACTCATCGGCATACTCATGGTGTACGCAGGGTCAAGGATCGCAAAATCATAAAACGCTCCCCATAAAGGTCCCTTGACCTTCTTTTCCTCGTTCGTGATGACCGCGCCGTT
>CANQDA010000085.1 GCA_947591155.1 uncultured Lachnospiraceae bacterium | reverse complement strand
AGCGGCGGCTATCCGTCCTACGCGTCGGCGGCCGCGATCATCCTGTTCGCGATCGTGCTGACGATCACCTGCATCAACCTGTTGGTGAGCCGGAAGTATGTGCATTACGATGTTTGAGGATAAAATCATGGAACATAAGGTAGAGTATGAAAAGATAGAGAAGAAAGACAGAATCAGGCGAACGCTCACAAGCGCAGTTACCTACGTGCTGCTGGCGTTCTGGGCGCTGGTCGTGCTGTTTCCGTTCTACTGGATGGTGCTGACCTCCGTGAAGAGCTATAGTGCCTACAATTCCGAGTACATACCGCAGCTGTTCACGCTGTCGCCGACGCTGCAGAACTATGTGGAAGCGTTCACGGCTGTGTCGCTCGGGCGCTACTTTGTGAACACGATCCTGTTCACTGTGGCGACCACGCTGCTGATGCTGCTTGTGACGGTGCTCGCGGCGTACGCGTTCGCGCGCCTCAATTTCCGCGGAAAGAACCTTGTGTTTACGCTGTTCCTCTCGTTGATGATGATCCCGAACGAGCTCGTGGTGATCACGAATTTTGTCACGATCACAAACATGGATATGCGCAACACCTTCCTCGGGCTGATCCTGCCGTCGGTCACGTCGGTCTTTTACATTTATCTGCTGAAGGAGAATTTCGAGCAGGTGCCGGATCAACTCTACTACGCGGCGAAGGTGGACGGAACGCCGGATTTGAAGTATCTGTGGAAGGTGATGATTCCGATCTGCAAGCCGACGATCGTGACGATCACGATCCTCAAGGCGATCGAGTGCTGGAATTCCTACGTGTGGCCGCGGCTGATCACGGACGATGAGAAGTATTTCCTGGTGTCGAACGGCATTCAGGAGATTCGCGAGAACGGTTTCGGACGCGAGAACATCCCGGCGATGATGGCGGCGGTCGTGGCGATCTCCGTGCCGCTGATCGTGATCTTCCTGATCTTCCGAAAGAGCATCATGGCAGGCGTGTCGAGGGGAGGGACGAAGGGGTGAGAAGCATACAGATGAAAAATGCATACGTTTCTCTGAAAAAAAGGGGCGCTGTATGCTATGAAAATTCCGGTTATAAAGTCATAACGAAAAAAGTGTCAGAGCACACAAGAAACGTGCCAGGCAGAGCAGGGGGAGCATGGATAAGGACAGGAAAAGCAATATGCAGAACGACGAAGGTATCTGTAAGAGTGGCAGGACTGCTGACGCTGATTTTGACCCTTCTTTTTTCTCTCACCGGCTGTCACGGCAAGAAGGAACAGCGCACGTTCGAGATCCCGGAGAGCTTCGACGAGGCCGGGAAATACGAGATCAGCTTCTGGGCGAAGAACGACACGAACAAGACGCAGACCGGCATCTACAAGAAGGCGATCAGCGATTTCGAGAAGCTGTACCCGAACATCACGGTCAATCTGCGGCTGTACACGGATTACGGGAAGATCTACAACGACGTCATCACGAACATCGCGACGGACACGACGCCGAACGTCTGCATTAGCTACCCGGATCACATCGCGACCTATCTGACCGGACAGGACAGCGTGGTGCCGCTCGACGACCTGTTCGCGGATGAGAAGTACGGACTCGGGGGCAGCGAGCTGAAATTCGACTCGCCCGCGCCAGACGAGATCATCCCGAAGTTTCTGGAGGAGTGCGCGTTTGGCGGAAGTCATTACGCGATCCCGTATATGCGCTCCACCGAGGCGTGTTATGTAAACAAAGATTTCGTCGAAGAGCTCGGGTACACGCTGCCCGAGACGCTGACCTGGGATTTTGTCTGGGAGGTCTCGGAGGCCGCGATGGAGAAGAACGCGGACGGCACGTTCAAGCTCAACGGGCAGAACGTCCTGATTCCGTTCATCTATAAATCGACGGACAACATGATGATACAGATGCTGCGGCAGAAGGGCGCCGGATACTCGACGGACGCCGGGGAGATCCAGATCTTCAACGACACGACGAAGGAGCTGCTGGAGACGATTGCCGAACATGTGAAGACCGGGGCGTTTTCGACGTTCAAGATCGGCGGTTATCCGGCCAACTTCCTGAACGCCGGGCAGTGCGTCTTCGCGGTCGACTCCACGGCGGGCGCGACCTGGATGGGCACACACGCGCCGCTGATCGATATCAGCGAGGACAAGCTGGTCGAGTTCGAGACGGCGGTCATGGAAATCCCGCAATTCGACCCGGAGCATCCGCAGATGATCTCGCAGGGGCCTTCCGTCTGCGTCTTCAACAAGGCGGATAAACAGGAGGTCCTGGCCTCGTGGCTGTTCGCGCAGTACCTGCTGACGAACGACGTGCAGATCGCCTACTCGCAGACCGAGGGTTACGTGCCGGTGACGAGCAAGGCGCAGGAGAGCGACGCCTATCAGGATTATCTGCAGCGCGAGGGTGAGGATAACGCCACTTATTACGACGTGAAGCTGAAGGCGGCGAAGCTGCTTCTGAGCCATACGGAAGACACTTTCGTGACGCCGGTGTTCAACGGTTCCGCTTCCCTGCGCGACGCGGCGGGGCAGCTGATTGAGACGACGACAAAATCCGTCCGCAGGAAGGCAACGGCGGACGATGCCTTCTTCAAAAAACTCTATGAGGATACGGCTTCGCTGTACCATCTGGATCAGGGCAGCGCGCAGCTGGATTCTGCGGGCGCGCAGACGAAGGATCTCGGGCCGCTGCCGCTCACTTCAAAGCTTCTGCTCGCGGCGCTCGCAGCGGCGTGGGTGCTGATCGCGGGGTATCTGCTCTTGACGGGTTATAGAAAGAAAAACAGAAGATGATATTCGCATAAACGGCAACGAGCCCTGCGTACCTCGAAAAGCCTTCGGCTTTCCTCGGTCGCGGGCAGTCACCCTATAAATACGCTGTCTCACTAAATTACCTGCGAGCAGGAATTTCGTGTTTCAACGTATTTGAATGGCTCGTTGCTAAACACGAACGTAAATAATGATTGATTTCCGAGGACATTTGTGTATAATAGGGTATGAATCACGCTCCGGGGCGCAGGACGCCTCCGGAAGCAACTTATTGCCGGTCGGGGGATCACCCGCGATCAAGGCATCACAAGGAGGACAAAGATGAAAAAATTTACGGCAGTTTTACTGACAGCTTCACTGGTTCTGGCTTCCGCCAATATGGCGATGGCCGCTGAAACGGAGATGGAGACCGAGCCGACGCTCACCGCGGAGGAGAAGTCCGAGGGCGTCATGACGCACGACGAGTACGTGGCTGCGGCGGTGGACGACGAGGTCACGATCGAGACTTATGTTCAGGCAAAACAGTCCTGGTGGGAGGACAAGGCGACGCTGTATACCCAGGATCAGGAGGGCGCGTATTTTATCTACAACCTGCCCTGTTCCGAGGAGGATTACGACAAGCTTGAGGTCGGCACGAAGATTCGGGTGACCGGTTTCAAGGCGGAATTCAACGGCGAGATCGAGATCGACGGCGAAGGCGCTACCTTTGAGATCCTCGACGGCGAGTTTGTCGCGGAGCCGCTGGACGCGACCGAGCTGCTCGGCACGGACGAGCTGATCGATCATCAGAACGAGTTCGTCACGTTCAAGGGTATGACGGTCGAGGCGAAAGAAGACGCGGAGGGCAACGAGGCGGCGTTCCTGTACAACTGGGACGGTTCCGGACAGGACGGCGACGACCTGTATTTCGATGCTTCCGTAAACGGCGAGACCTACACCTTCACGGTGGAATCCTATCTGTGCGACAACACGACGGACGTCTACAAGGCAGTCACCGAGCTGCAGGTCGGCGACGTGATCGACATGGAAGGTTTCCTGTACTGGTACGAGGGCGTGAACCCGCACATCACATCCGTGGCTGCGGCCGAGTAAGGGACCGCAACACAAGCTCATACAAGGCATTATGGCGCCGGCGAATCTGCACCGGCGCTTTTTCTGACAGAAATTTTCGCCCTTTTTCGACAAAATTATGGTTTTCTCGTCACAATTCCCCATAAAATTCGTTTCCATCTATAGAGGGGTATACAGCATCGCAGGGAAAACAGGCAGAATCATGTCGGTTTCTGCGATAAGATTTTCTTGCCAAGAGTTGCCGTTGATATATAATACAAGTAGTTTTTGTACGTGTCAGTTTTTGGTAAGGGCCCTCAAAAAATGCAGCAGTGCAACGACAAACTATCGAGACAGGGGAGGAAGGAAGCGATGGAAAAGCTTAATATCGCGATTGCCGATGATAACGAGAGGATGGTGCAGCTACTGGATCATATCGTCAGCAGCGACGAAGAGCTGGAGGTTGTCGGAAAAGCGGGAAACGGGGAGGAACTTATTGAGATTATCCGGGAGAAGAAGCCGGATGTTGTCCTTTTGGACATTATTATGCCAAAGCTGGACGGATTGACGGTGATGGATCGCGTCAATCACGACCAGAGTCTGAAAAAGCCGGCGTTTATCGTGATCTCTGCGGTTAGCCAGGAGAAGATGACAGAGGATGCGTTTGAACTCGGGGCAGATTATTATATCCTGAAGCCGTTCGACAACGATATGGTCGTGAACCGCATCAAGCGCGTGCGGGCAAGGCATCAGAAGAATTACGCGAAGACAAAAAAGATCAATTCGTATGAGAATAAAAAGGAGTATATAGAGCACAATCTCGAGACGGATGTCACGAACATCATTCATGAGGTCGGCGTCCCGGCGCACATCAAGGGATATCAGTATCTGCGCGACGCCATCATCATGTCTGTGAACGATATGGAGATGCTCAACTCGATCACAAAGATCCTGTATCCGACGATCGCGAAACGGCATCAGACGACGCCGAGCCGCGTGGAGCGTGCGATCCGGCATGCGATCGAGGTGGCGTGGAGCCGCGGCAAGATGGACACGATCGACGAGCTGTTCGGCTACACGGTCAGCAACGGCAAGGGAAAGCCGACAAATTCCGAATTCATCGCGCTGATTTCGGACAAAATCCGTCTGGAGTACAAGAACAGGGCATGACGGGATTTGATGACAGTCCGGGAACAAATATACAATCTGTGACCGGTCAGTGGGAGAAGACATGTTACTGTTCACTCCGTGATCAGTAACGTGCAGTTTGGGCATACAAATTCGCTTCGCAAAGCCCAAACTGCCTCCTGAATCACTTTCTTACGGCCTCAGCAGCAAGTGCTTCGGCCTGATCTGAACAGTAAAGCATACATACAATATTTGTGAAAATAGACGAATAAATGCTTTTCATTACGAGAGAAATGAGTTATAATCAGATTGATCTCGATAATGTCGAATAAGCGGAGGTTCGTATATGAAAAGAATATTGTATGTGACATCTGAGGCGGTACCGTTTATCAAGACGGGAGGTCTTGCGGATGTGGCCGGCTCCCTGCCGAAATGCTTTGACAAGAATGAATTCGACGTGCGTGTGATCTTGCCGAAGTATCAGTGCATGAGTGAAGAGTGGAAGAGCAAGATGAATTACGTGACGCATTTCTATATGGATCTTGCGTGGCGTTCCCAGTATGTCGGCGTGCTGGAGATGCAGTACGACGGCGTGCAGTTCTATTTTATTGACAACGAATACTATTTTTCCGGGGCGAAGCCTTACGGAAATATCTATCAGGACATCGAGAAGTTCGCGTTCTTCTCGAAAGCCGCGCTCTCGGCGCTGCCGCTGATCGGATTCAGGCCGGACATCGTGCACTGCCACGACTGGCAGACGGGCCTGATCCCGGTGCTTCTCAAGGATAAGTTCCACGAGGGCGAGTTCTTTCGGGATATGAAGTCGATCATCACGATTCACAACCTCAAGTTCCAGGGTATCTGGGATGTGAAGACGGTGCGCGACATTACGGGACTTCCGGCCTACTATTTCACGCCGGATAAGCTCGAGGCGTACGGCGACGCGAATTACTTAAAGGGCGGCATCGTGTACGCGGACGCGATCACGACGGTGAGCAATACTTACGCCGAGGAGATCAAGATGCCGTTCTACGGCGAAGGACTCGACGGGCTGATGAGGGCGCGTTCCAATTCCCTGCGGGGTATCGTGAACGGCATCGATTACGACGAGTACAATCCGGAGACGGACGCCCTGATCGAACATAATTACAACGCGCGGAATTTCCGCAAGGAGAAGATCAAGAACAAACGTGCCCTGCAGCGCGAGCTCGGGCTGAATCAGAGCGATTCAACCTTCATGGTCGGCATCGTCTCCCGCCTGACGGACCAGAAGGGCTTCGACCTGATCGCCCACATGATGGATGAGATGTGCCAGAACGACATCCAGATCGTGGTGCTTGGCACCGGTGAGGAGAAGTACGAGAATATGTTCCGCCACTTTGCGTGGAAGTATCAGGGCAAGGTGTCCGCGAACATCTTCTACTCCGAGGCGCTGTCGCACAAGATCTACGCCTCCTGCGACGCCTTCCTGATGCCGTCGCTGTTCGAGCCGTGCGGACTCTCGCAGCTGATGAGCCTGCGTTACGGCACAGTGCCGATTGTCCGCGAGACCGGCGGTCTCAAGGATACGGTCGTCCCGTACAACGAGTACGAGAGCACGGGTACCGGCTTCAGCTTCGCGAACTACAACGCGCATGAGATGTACTTCACGCTCCAGTACGCGATGTCCGTCTACTACAACAAGAAGCGCGAGTGGAACAAGATGATCGACCGCGGCATGGCGCAGGATTTCTCCTGGCACAGCTCGGCCGACAAGTATGCGGAGCTTTACAATTGGTTATAAGGATCCGCTCATGTGACAGCAAGTAAAGCATCTCCGGGAAGTCCTGCTGAGGGTTCCCGGAGATTTTATATTTTTCTATATAAATCAAAATATAGTTTTTGACTATCTCTTTATAAGTTCTCATAAGCCGGTATAGCCTGTATTTACAGGCTTTCCGG
>CANQDA010000084.1 GCA_947591155.1 uncultured Lachnospiraceae bacterium | reverse complement strand
TAGCACAGTCTAAACCTTTTATAATTCATTATTCTAATATAGAATTATTTTTCGCGATTAAATCAGTGTTTCCCTAATATCGAATCTTCTAATATAGCGACCGCGTTAGGAAGTAGATTTGGAGCAGATAACTGTTTTTGTATCCAAAATGTGGAAACAGATAAATGCTTTGATATCATTAAACACTTTTACGGGTTGCTAAAAAGTGGATACAATCCTAATTATGCGAAAGTAGACAAATATCTATCAG
Organism: uncultured Lachnospiraceae bacterium; assembly: GCA_947591155.1. Lineage (GTDB taxonomy): Bacteria > Bacillota > Clostridia > Lachnospirales > Lachnospiraceae > Choladousia. The sequence goes on along the minus strand of CANQDA010000084.1, from coordinate 7,678 downwards.
GAAATGAGACAATCAATCACGGCAGTAATAAAAATCCACACTACAGAAAATCGATGCTTGTTAAATACTTTAGTGAAAAAGGCATTGGGGGGGAGAAAGCAAAATTAAAAAGTAAAAGGGTAGCACCTGCATTTAGTCATGGAACGCCCACCGGTTATAATTCATATTTTTATATTCGAGTATTGCTCGGCTATTCAAGTTCATATTCTTTTTTGAGTGATAATCTAACGAAAATCTATACAAATAGAAGCGGCAAAAAGGTAATCGGGAAAGAAATTGTTACAGTATCGAATATGATAGGTGAGAGCGTAAATGACCGTTTTCGCTTTCAGTCGCCGATTTTCTTCAAGATTATTAACAGCAACAGCAAAAAAGGATATAGCACTATTTACATTTCCGGAACTAAGATATGCGATAAGCTGTTCGAGCAGAAGTTTCAATTTACAAATAAAGATAGAAGTGCTAATGGACAAGTAAAAATGATACCACCCAAGAACGTTGAAAATGTTGATGAGAATTTTATCTTTCGGTTTCTTGACTTTGCTTACGAAAAACTTGATCACTACTTCGAAGTGCCGTTTACGGTATATAAGGATGGCAGGAGAAGCATTGACTATAAGAAGTATAGACTGAAAAAGCTTAAAGTAGGGAGTGCTGTCGATGAATAAAAAGAATAAATACATCGCCATAACCATTGGACCGATATTTGATACAATGAATCTTGTCAGTTCGCCGGCGGCTCTGTGGGCGTCGAGTTACATATTTTCTTCTGTCGCAAAGGAGATTTGTCATATTCTTAAAACCGATTACAACATTGACGAGGAGCAGATCATTACCCCTTATTACAGCGCCGCTGAGATCGAAGACAGTCAAAACTATGGCGTAGGGCTGTATCCGGATCACATTATTTTTCAAAAGCCGGATGGATTAGATATGAAGAGTTTATCCAAGATTAAAGAGAAGGTAATCAAATATTTACGTTCGACCTTCTTCGCTAATCTCACCGTGAAAGACAACTTAGGAAGCAATCATACTTTTACACTTGACGATAAAAAGGTAGAAGCATACTTCAACGAATATCTTATGATATCTGCGGCTGAGTTTCAAACCGAAGAACCGTATAATGAAGAGCAAGGCGTCTCCGAAGAGGAGAAAGAAAGGCGCAGAAATAACGCCAACCCCATTCTGAAAAGTTCAAAGATGCTGGATTGTCTGGAACTCGCAAAACCGTTTGTACGTTCAGAAAAAAACAACCTCATTTTGGAGCGCTTTACTGGAGATGAAAAAGATAAGACTGATGGTAGACTTTCCGGTAAAAACGAGTTGATCAAGGCGATAGTCAAGGATAAACTTGGAATAAATAATTGGCAGTTGCTGAACGACGACCGGATAAGAAATATCTCTGCCATAGCCTGCGTGGATGATGCCTCGCGAAAGTACAACGACTATTGTGTTATTGTTCGTGCAGACGGAGATAACGTTGGTCAGATCATTTCGAGACTGAACGTCGGGGAAATACGCGACTTTTCCAAATACTGTCTGGATTACTGCAGGGAAGCGGCAAAGTTTGTCAAGTCTTTCGGCGGAGTCACAATTTATTCCGGTGGCGACGATCTGCTTGCTCTGATGCCGTGCGTAAAAATCGGTAAAACAAAGTACAAAGACGAAAAAACCGGAGAAGAAAAAGAAGAGTATTTCGTCGATAAGACCGTAATAGATTTCGCCTCGGAACTGAGTAACTTGTTTAATAATTGCTTTGAAAAATACATTCAATCAATTGAAAAACAGAATGGGACTATCGAAAAACAGGAAGATAAGATCCCCGTTCCCTCGCTTTCGGTTGCGGTGTTGATTTTTTACAAGAGTTTCCCTCTGTATGAAGCGGTTGAGAAGTCTGTGTCACTGCTCTTTGAAACCGCAAAATCAAAGAAGAATTGTTTGGCAATCTCTTTGCAAAAGCATACAGGGCAGTCGGTACGGTTGATCATTCCTTCGACGGCATACGGCAGTGTTATCGGACTGCAAAAAAAGATCTTAGCAGGCAATAAAGAAGATATTCTTCTATCATCTTTGCACAAGATCTCTATGTTTTCCTCGGTGCTGAATAAAGCATCAAACGACGCTCAGATCAACAATCTTTTCATAAATCTCTTTGACGCTGCTTCTCACGAGGACAATGACTTTGTTCACAAAACTTTGCCGGAATACTATAACATTTTCCGAAATAATAAGGATTTGATTTTCAGCGATAAAACGGAATCGGGATTTGCAGACGATTTTTCTGCTTTGCTCAGACTAATGAAATTCTTTATCGAGAAGGGCGGAAGCAAAGCAAGCAGAAAGGAGGACGTTAAGAATGTCAACTTATAAAGTTACGTTTACGCCTAATGAACCCTGGTTCTTCGGAAACGAAAAAGGTTTTCGTTTTCCGTGGCAAAATATTGGAAATACATACCGGAACTCCTATTTCATCAAAAGCGAGCCGATCCCGAGCCAAAGCACCATCCTCGGAGCATTGCGGTATATTCTTATTCCCGAAAAAAAGCCTCTGAAGGAGTATACCAATGACGATATTAAACGCAATATAGATTATATCGGCGAGTCAAGCTTCAATGTTGATTCGAAAGATATTCAGAGATTCGGAAAGATCAAGACAGTTTCCCCAATATTTATTATAAAAACCGGAAAGACTTTGATACCTGCTCCGATGGATCACAAGGCAAAGAAGATAGATGAAAGCGAAGACCGCAACAATAAAAAAGAATATGAACAATACGACGCGTTTTCGCGGTATGAAGCAGTTGATACTCCCGAAGGAAAAAAACTTTATACTGCAGATTACGATTCAAAGACAGGCGTTTTCGACGGATTTGTGGAACTTGAAACCGGAAATATCCATTGTCAAAGCGATGTGCTCAGATCTGAAGTCCGCGTCGGCAACAGGCGTTTTTCCGATGACTCCGGATTCTTTAAGAAAGAGTATTATTGTTTCAAAACAAAGAAAGGAGAAGCGCATGCGTCGTTTGCGGTTATTGCGGAGATAGATGTCGATGATCTTGATAAAAAAACGTATACTGTCGCACTCGGACAGGGCAAGTCGACGTTCGCCGTCAAGTTTGAAAAGACTATCAGCGATTCAAAAGATTTTATAAACAACGTAACGCTTTTTCTCAATAAACATCATAAAAACTTCAGCTGCGATGATAAAGTCGCATTCCACTATTGCCTTTCGGACATTTTCGTGCAAGTAGATCCGTATAACAAATCGCAGTTTGCTGTTGTTATGACAAGAGACCACCGTTCGTTTATGACGAAAGAGCGCGGACAGATCGCGAAAGGGCAGAACCTGCACAGATTGCTCCGTGCAGGGAGCGTTGTGATATCGCGGGACGACGCAAAATGGGCATCGCAGTTCGAAAACAAAAATGCCGAGCAAATAGGATACAACAAAATTATTTCAATTGAATTATCAAACGGAGGAAAAGTAAATGAATAAGAGGTTTTACAAAATCACATGCCTTACAAATCTCCACGTCGGATCGGGTGACGCAAATTTTGACATTGTCGATAAAGAGGTCGAAAAAGATCCCGTTACCGGATATCCCATCATCCACGGCTCCGGCATAAAGGGCGCGCTGCTTTCGGCGGAAAAAGTTTGTAATAGCGAGGATAAAGAATATATCTTCGGGAAAGAGGGCAATAACGATGAGTCGATCACTGCCGGAAACTATAAGTTTTTGGACGCTAAAATGCTTGCCAGACCGCTTCGCGTCGGGGAAGGAAGCAGAGCATACATTTTGGCTACGACCGTCGATGCCGTCAACGAGTTTATCAGAGCGGCAAAGTCTTTCGACATCGCGTCATGGAAAGATGAGGACTGTCTTCCCGCGCTTGATTTCTGCAACAGTAATTTTAAAGTCGGTACAAACGATTGTAAGAATATAGAGGGAGAGACGGTCGAAATCATAGCAGATGACTATGCCGGGAAAAAACTTCTTGAAAAGCTTTTCGGAAACAATTACGCTCTCGTAAAAAATATGTCGGATTACAGGCTGCCCATCATAGCGAGAAACAACCTCGGCAAAAATAGAAATCTATGGTATGAAGAATACGTTCCCCACGAGAGCGTTTTCTGGACGGCTATTCTTTACCCGGAATATGACGACAGCTTCAAATTGTGTTTTGATTCCGTAGTTCAACTCGGCGGCAATGCCTCCATTGGCTGCGGATATGTGAAATTTGATGAAATGAAGCAGGAGGAACGGCAATGAACAAAAAGAAAGTCGAAGAATATCTTTCCGTTGCGATTGATGCGATTGAGGTCTGTGAAATTGCTAAAAAAGGTGAAGTTATCAAAACATATCGTTCTAACATTTCCGGGTTTGGCGCAGCGGTCACTATGGGAAGTTTTAAGGCGGCGGTAGCCTTTTACTCATCCGATGCGAATAACGAAGACAACGTGAAACGCTCCAAGCTGATCCAGGCTATGGATTATTTTGTGAGAAGAGCAGAACAAAAACTCGAAGCGCCGACTATCCGCGAAGTGTCGACGATACTCAAAGAAATAGTCGGTCTTCCTTCAGACCGTTTGATCAAGGAGCAGTATCTCGATGCATCCATTGCTCTGAAACTCGCTCTGAACGCCTATGTTCTGATCCCGTACAAGCCGAAGGCGGGAAGCAAATCGGAGAATGAGGAGGGTTGACATGACAAATTTGCACCTTCTTTTCAATGAGACCATGTATGACGGAATGCGGTTCGACGGAAAAAAGCTGGAAGTTAGCAATATGGAAAGCACTGTCAAAAACATTTACAACATACGATTTGATCCCGCAAAAGACTTTAGCAACATAGAACTCCCGAACGATAATATGCGCCGTCTTTACATGAAAACTAATTATCCAGGACTTGTTGTTGGGTTGGGATACCAGCACGATACCGGGATTACAGGTGACATCAAACTCGGTTTTTCGTTCGACTATGTAACGGGTCAGCCATATATTCCGGGCAGCTCCATCAAGGGCGTACTGAAGCATTTCCTTTCGATAGATGACGTTTTTAAAGCGTTTATACCGAGCGGAAATAATAAGAAGCAGTTGATCAGGGAAGCGTTTGAATCGGACAGCGCTGACGTTGTTTTTCTTGACGCGGTTATACGATGTCCCGAAAAAAACGGAAGAATAATCGGCAGCGACTTCATCACGCCCCATCCCGACCCGCTGCAAAATCCCATTCCGCTTCAGATGGTCAAGGTTTTGCCGGACGTAGTGTTTGAGTTTCGCTTTGTTTGTAACAAGATTGATTATGCGGGCGTAACAGCGGAGGATCTGCTCATAGCGTTCAAAGAGGTTATTGAAACCTTCGGCATCGGAGCCAAGACAAATGTCGGTTACGGCATTTTGGAGTCGATGACGGATGAAGAACTGAAAGAACATATTAAGGCTGTCAATCCGACGAGTAATTATTTCGGTTCTGCCGATGAAAATTATCGCGGCAGATACGATCAGAAACGAAATCGCCAAAACAATGACCGGAGGGGCGAACAAAACAGAGGCATCAACAGGGGTCAATATGGCAGGGGAAATTTTAACAATGGCAAAAAAAGCAAATAAAAAAGGAAAAAGCGGTATGTTGACTATTGACAAAGTGTTTTCGCCTGAAAACGGGATGAAGCTATAGGATACCTGTGCACCAAGGCAAATACATTGGGAATTGACGGCATCGGTCAGTCTTTCCTAAGATTTCTCAGCTTTTGAAAAATGGCTTAAAATCAAGGTTTCAGAAGTTTCTCAAAAAAGAGACTGACCGGTTTTTTATCTCGAATATTGCGGATTGTCCGGTGACTCATCAATATTTTGCACTTGATTCGGACACATCCCGCAAGATATTCTACTTTTACCTTCCCCATAGGGGATTGATACCTTCAGTAATGCCGACTTTTATCATACAACATCTTCCTTTCTGTTTTTCTTTTACCTTCCGTTATCCCGTAACGGTTTATTTTGGAGAAAAAGCGGCGGAAAAGAGCTTGCCCGCCGAGCTTGAAAAAATCGGCAAGAACGTGATGCTCGCCTACGGCGGCTCTGTCAAGCGAAACGGCGTTTACGACGAACTGATGTGGCTTCTCCGAGCTTGCGGGAAGAATGTCACGGGATTTACCGGCATCATATCCAATCCCACTTACGCCAAAGTGCAGGAGGGCGCCCGCCTTGCCCGCGAGAATGAGATCGACTTCATTTTAGCCGTGGGCGGCGGCAGCGTCATCGACTGCTGCTCAATATTAGAAAAGCTCGACTTTTCCGGGTCGCCCACCATGTGGGGTGGGACTCTGAAAAGTCGAGCGATTTTATTGATTTGGAACTTCCTCGTTTCGAGGAACTGCGCTTGCTCCGGCGAGATGCCGATGGCGTTTTTCGCCATAGCGATGGGGCTGTAGCCCACCGGACCGTCAAAGCCCAAACCGGGGATGTGAAGCACCTCTGATGGACTGAGGATCACCGTCGCATTCGGCATGGTAGCCGCTTCTTCTTTGGAACGGGTGTACTGGTGTTACATTTATCATCTCACCAAGCTGATTTTGTGTAAGGTTTCGGCTTTCCCGCAAACGCTTAATGTTTTCATCGATACTCATTTTCTCACCTCTTTTCATTAATTTGTTTTGTCATCGGCTTTGGCGAAAAGATATTCGAGCGTGTACTTTGGAAGAACTTTAGCTTTAATGTCAAATGCTTCGCTAATTGTGAATTCGCCATTAGTAATTTTATTTCGGAAAGTGCTTTCTGGCATACCTATTTCGCTTGCCACGGATCTCCAAGACATCACATTTGCTCCGATTTCTCGATTCAAATTTTCAAACATAATATCACTTCCTTAATTTTAAATTTGCGCAAATGCGTAATTTTTTACTTTATAACTAAAAATTTATTACATCAGCCATATTTTACGCATTTGCATAAAAAATGTTGATTTTACTATAAAAAAAGTGACGGAGGTAATATACAATGGGAATAGGTAAAATTTTAAGTGATATAATGGGCGAAAAAAATGAAAACCCTAATAGTCTTGCCGAAAAAATCGGTGTGAGTTCATCAACAATATATAGCATTATCAAAAGGGACAATATGAAAGTAGACATAAGTGTGTTGGCAAAGATATGTGAGTTTTTTAATGTTCCAATGGAAAAGTTTTACAACGAATATATTAATAGTAAGGAACAACAACTTTTTTCTGCTGATGATGAGATTTTAATAAAAAAATTCCGAAAATTAGATTTTTACGGAAAAAAAGCGGTAAGTGTTTTATTAGACATCGAATATGAAAGATGTACATCTAAGGAAAAAATAAAAATAGCCGCCCGAAACGGCAAGTTAAAAACTTTAGCTGTTTCGGACGACGAGAAAAAAGCACTGTTGGTAAATATCAATCAAATGCCTGATATTGAAGAATAAATTCAGCGAAAATTATTGACAACTGCTGAGCCTGTTCTGCGTTGTCAAGTGTTTTCGCTGCAATTTTTGTGAATATGTTTAGAAAGGTGTGGACACTATGGCATTCATGGAAAGATTGGAAGCACTTTGTGCTGAAAAAGGTATTTCAAAAAAGAAGTTAGAAAAGGAAGCAGGACTTGGAACTGCTTCAACATCCAAATGGAAAACAAAGAATCCAAATCAAGAATCTT
>CANQDA010000083.1 GCA_947591155.1 uncultured Lachnospiraceae bacterium | reverse complement strand
AATTCCGTCAGCCCGTATTCCTGCGTTCCGCCCCAATCGTAGGTATAGCCCAGTCTTGTCCATGGGTAATCGCTTTCAAAATAAGAAAACAGGATGTTGGAATCAAACCATTCTTTCCACTCTCCGGCGACAAGGCTGTAGTCATTTTCCATCTGCTTCGTCACGTCAGTGACAAAAGCCGGGCGCACAACATCCTGCGGAGATACCCAGAAAGCGGTAAATCTGGTGTATCCCTCATCTTCATGCACGCCGAGAAGCTGTGAAAACCGAAGTTCCCAATCCGTTACCTCTTCTCCGTTTTCCGTAAACCAACTCTTCATTTCGCCGAGCGAAGTCGCCCAGATATCGCCGTATTCCCCGATCGCCGTCCCGGGATCACACGCATCCGGATAATCATGCCATGTCAAGAGCAAAACCCTTTCATTGGCGTCGTCCCAGATCACCCGGCTGTCCTCAGCCGTCAGGGTGACAAGCGGATGAATTTCCTCATCCTCGGCGAATACCGCATCGCTCATAGCCGTTTGCCACCGGGAAACAGCCGCGGCGTCCGCTTTCTGCCCGCAGGAAATCAAAAACATCATAAGCAGAAGCATAGCCATCCAAAGCTTACCTTGTCTCTTCATCATGATCCGCCTCCCGCCTCAATAGCATCTGATCTGTTTTTTGTCTCAGAAGCAGCAGCATATCCAGCTGATCTGCATCAATGACCAGACCATTCCCCTGAAATAACAGCAGGAGCTTCCTCCGGTATTCTTTTTCGCTCAGATTTGTGTATTGCTTTGCAAGCTCATCCAGCTCTTGCCTCAACTCGGCGTTCGTGTCCAATGCCCAGTTGAATCTTGCGGCTTCGTCAAAGGAAAGCGTTTTCTTTTTCCAAGGCCATTTCATACCAAAGCTCCTTTCTGCAATCATAGAAGCCCGTGATCCCTCGCCAGGTTTTCAATGCTCCTGTCGTAGGTCGCCTCCGCTTCTTTTGAAAAGAAGCAGCCCGGAACACCCTCATTGTGGTCACGGTGGTGCGCCACACAGGCGCAGCATTTCCCATGGCGCGGGCAGTCATAAGTACACGGGCAGGGTCTGTTGTTGTCACAAGCGTTCATAAATAATTCCTCCTGGTTTTGTGTAGTGAATTCCGGACGCCCTCACAGAGATTGGTCAATGCCACGGCAAACTCAGCTCTCGCACGAGTGCAGACACGCGGCGGTGCATAAGCTCGCTGACGCTTGCTAAGCACCGGCGGCTGCACACGGTTTGCCTTTGGCATTGCCAATCATCTGTACGGGCTGTGCTATACTATAGCATAGCAATATTTGAGGATAGGGAAGAATGTCGAAATTGGTCGTTTTGATTCCGAAATTGGTCATTGGCGAAAAAGAAAAACCGCCCGAAGGCGGCTCTCAAAATCTGAAGCAGTGTGAAATGATCACGGATTGAGGATCACACAGGCAGTACAACTGCCTTCCTGAATTTTATAGTTGATCTCCCCCTGATACCTGAGCGTCGAGGAAATGATACTGTCAATTCCGATCCCTCGCGCAACCGGCAGTCCGTTTTCCAGCTTCAAGTCTGTGCCGCAGGGATTGCTGACGGCGATCACCGTTTTATTCCCTACATTTCTGATATGGACTTGAATCGGACCGGAGCTTTTCCGCGCAACGCAGGCGTTCAGCGCGTTTTCCAGAAGGTTGGCAAGGATCGCCACATAATCCACATCGGCGACCGGCGACTGTGCCGGGGTATCCGCCTGGGCAATATATTCCACGCCCGCCTCTTTTGCCTTCCCCGCGTAAGAGCTCAGGATGCCGTTGACCGTGACGTTCGGACACCATGCCGGAAAACTCTCTGACGCTTCCTTGGTCTGCCCTAAATACGCCAGGATCCCCTCTGTGTCGCCCTCCTGCGCCATAGCCGCGATCCGCTCGTCGTGATGCCGCAGATCGTGACGGATCCGCCGGTTCTCCTGCTCGGTTTTTCTCGCATTCTCCACGTAGGATATCAGGTACCCAACGTTTTGCTTTACCAATTCGTCCCTTGCTTCCTTCCGCATCTGATAGATGTTGCTGATGATCAGGATGTTCGCCAGGGCAAAAGAGCACACAAGAAGAGAGAAAAGAAGTAAGGTGCTTGAATTGATCCCGTTATCTGCACTGATTATTGACAGAAGTATCACGAAGGTAAAAAAATAAATTACGGAGACGATACTAAGCAATATCCAGTTTTTTGTACGAAATCCGCTGACCTCGCGGATGATCGGTCTGCCATATCTATGATACGCAAAGAAGATCGCAAGACAGATCACGCCATAGAGCACACCCCGTATAAGATACACAAAAGTGTCCGAACCGTCCGGCACAAGCAAATAGCATCCATAAAATGAAATGGACAGTGAAACGCAGAAAACGCAGCCATATGTGATCCAAAGATAGCATTTCTTCCAGAATCCGTCTGCCGACGCATAGATAAAAATTCCCCAAAAGTATAGATACGAAAGAACCAAAGCAACCGGCATTCTCCATGGCTTTGACAGAAAAAGAAAGCTGAAGCACGCCTCCAGAAAAAGGAAGATACCCGCCGACCCCCACAGCAGCGCCGTCCTTCTTACCGGGTATTTTCTCTCCTGCAGCAAAAGTCCTGCCGTCAGATGCGTTGCAAAAAACAACAAGCTGACAAAAAAAGCGATTGTGATTATTTGGATCACCGTCATCCGTTTACTGCCTCCTTTAAGTAAAAATCAAAATACGCCTGCTTTAGCTCAGAGCGGCACCGCCTCGGAACAGGAATAATGGTCTCATCATCCATAAGCAGATCTGTACCGGAAAAGCAGCGAACATGATTCAGGTTGACAATATAAGAACTCCCGCACATTGTCATGCCTTTTTTGTCCATAATAGATTCCTGAAGCTGCGCCGGCAATAACCACACAGAAAGCTTTTTGCCGGAGGCAAGGGAAAACACACGTCGTTTGTCTCTGGTTTCTATGTACAAAATATCTTCCAGGGCGATGCGGTGCAATTCCCCCTCGCTGCGCAGAAGGATCCATGTTCTTTGCTCACGCATGGCAATGACCCGTTCCAAGGCCGCGTCAAACTGTTCCTGCGTGTAAGGCTTGCAGATATAGTCCGCGGCATGTATGGAAAAGGCGTCAACCGCGTAATCCGGGCTGGTCGTCAGAAAGACAATGTCGGTATTTTCACTGAAACGGAGAATATCCCGCGCCAATTCTGTCCCCAGCATACCGGGCATACAGATATCCAAGAGCGCAATATCAGGACCGCCTGATCTGTCAAATGCTTCCAGCATTTCAAACGCGGACGAATATACGTCAAATTCAATCCCATGCTCACCATGCGCCGCTGCGTATACCCGGAGGTTATCCGCAATCTTTTTCCTCTCTCCGGCCTCATCATCACAAATGGATATTTTAAGCATTGCTCCGTTTCCTTTCTTCTGACACACCCCATTGATATGAAAATTCTCTTATCGACAGATAGCCTTTCAAAATGCATACCGCCTTTCAAAATAAAACTCAGGAATCATGCCGGGAACGCAATAGTCTCTTCTGCATATTTCCACATAATATATTAAATACCAATATTCGTATCTTTGCAATAGGGCTTTTGCGCAAATCTCATCTTCTAAAATAGAATCTCGCTTGCGAGATTCTCCGCCTGCGGCGGGTCGCGTCAGCGACATCTTCTGCTCCGCCGCAGTGCGATCCTGCCTGGAGGGCGCTCCCAAAAGCCCCGGGAACAGACCTTGCCATTCCCGGGGCTTCTCTTTTTCTCATATTTCGTTTCGAATCGCAGCCAACTCGCTCTTACTTGTCCGCAATGGCCGCCTGGGCCGCCGCCAAGCGTGCAATGGGAACCCTGAACGGTGAGCAGGACACATAGTCCAGACCCAGCTTGTGGCAAAACTCCACGGACGACGGATCACCGCCGTGCTCACCGCAGATGCCGATGTGCAGATTAGGATTGACCGGCTTGCCGAGCTTGATCGCCGTCTCCATCAGCTTGCCGACGCCTGTCTGGTCAAGCTTCGCGAACGGATCGTTCTCGAAAATCTTCGCGTCATAGTAAGCGTTCAGGAACTTGCCGGCGTCGTCGCGGGAGAAGCCATAGCACATCTGTGTCAGGTCGTTCGTGCCGAAGCAGAAGAAGTCCGCTTCCTTCGCGATCTCGTCCGCCGTCAACGCCGCGCGTGGGATCTCGATCATCGTGCCGACCTGATATTTCAGATCCACTCCAGCTTCCTTGATCTCGGCGTCCGCAGTCTCCACGACCGTCTTCTTGACGTATTTCAATTCCTTGTTGTCGCCGACAAGCGGAATCATGATCTCCGGGCAGATATCCCAGTCCGGATGTTTCTTCTTGACGTTGATCGCCGCGCGGATGACCGCCTTGGTCTGCATCCTTGCGATCTCCGGGTAGGTGACCGCCAGACGGCAGCCGCGGTGGCCCATCATCGGGTTGAACTCGTGCAGGGAGTCGATGATCGCCTTGATCACGTCGACACTCTTGCCCTGCGCTTGCGCCAGCTTCTCGATGTCCGCTTCCTCAGTCGGAACGAACTCATGCAGCGGCGGATCCAGGAAGCGGATCGTGACCGGATTGCCCTCAAGAGCCTCGTAGAGCTCCTCAAAGTCGCCCTGCTGCTCTGGAAGGATCTTTTCAAGCGCTTTTTCTCTCTCTTCTACCGTCTCGGAGCAGATCATCTCGCGGAACGCGTCGATTCGGTTGCCGTTGAAGAACATATGCTCGGTACGGCAAAGGCCGATACCCTCGGCGCCCAGCTCGCGCGCTCTCTTCGCATCCGCCGGCGTGTCCGCGTTCGTGCGGACCTTGAGCTTGCGGTACTTGTCCGCCCACGCCATGATCCTGCCGAACTCGCCCGCGATCGAAGCCGGAACCGTCGGAATGATGCCGTCGTAGATATTGCCGGTGGAGCCGTCCAGAGAGATCGGGTCGCCCTCGTGATACTCCTTGCCGTTCAATGTAAATTTCTTATTTGCCTCGTCCATCGTGATGTCGCCGCAGCCGGATACACAGCAGGTACCCATGCCGCGCGCCACGACCGCCGCATGGCTCGTCATGCCGCCGCGCACCGTCAGGATGCCCTGCGCGCTCTTCATGCCCTCGATGTCCTCCGGGGATGTCTCGAGACGCACCAGCACGACCTTCTCGCCTCTGGCAGCCCATGCCTTCGCGTCCTCAGCCGTGAAGACGATCTTGCCGCAGGCCGCTCCCGGCGATGCGCCGAGTGCCTTCGCGATCGGCTCCGCAGCCTTCAGGGCAGCCGCATCGAACTGCGGGTGCAGCAGCGTGTCCAGATTTCTCGGGTCGATCATCGCGACCGCCTTCTCCTCGGTGATCATGCCCTCGTCCACGAGGTCGCAGGCAATCTTGAGCGCCGCCTGCGCGGTACGCTTGCCGTTTCGTGTCTGCAGCATGTAGAGATGCCTGTCCTCGATCGTGAACTCCATATCCTGCATGTCTCTGTAGTGATCCTCCAGAGTCTTGCAGATCGTCGTGAACTGCTCAAACACCTCCGGCATCTCCTGCTCGAGCTGCGCGATCTTCTGCGGCGTGCGCACGCCTGCCACGACGTCCTCGCCCTGCGCGTTCAGAAGAAACTCGCCCATCAGGTGCTTCTCGCCGGTGGCCGGATCGCGCGTGAACGCGACGCCCGTGCCGGAGGTATTGCCCATGTTGCCGAATGCCATCATCTGTACGTTGACCGCGGTACCCCAGGAGTACGGGATGTCGTTGTCGCGGCGGTATACGTTCGCGCGGGGGTTGTCCCACGAGCGGAACACAGCCTTGATCGCCTCCATGAGCTGTACCTTCGGGTCGGTCGGAAAATCGGAACCGATCTTTTCCTTGTACTCTGCCTTGAACTGGTTCGCCAGCTCCTTCAGATCCTCGGCGGTCAGCTCAACGTCCTGCTTCACGCCCTTCTCGGCCTTCATCTTGTCGATCAGCTCTTCAAAGTACTTCTTGCCGACCTCCATGACGACATCCGAGAACATCTGGATGAATCTGCGATAGCAGTCCCACGCCCAGCGCGGATTGCCGGACTTCTTCGCCAATACCTCGACGACTTCCTCATTCAGGCCGAGATTTAGTATCGTGTCCATCATGCCCGGCATGGAAGCGCGCGCGCCGGAACGAACCGACACGAGAAGAGGATTTTCCTTGTCGCCAAACTTTTTTCCGGTGATCCCTTCCATCTTCTCGATCGCCACCATGATCTGCCCCATGATCTCGTCGTTGATCTTCCTGCCGTCCTCGTAGTACTGCGTGCAGGCTTCCGTCGTGATCGTGAAGCCCTGCGGTACCGGAAGGCCGAGGTTCGTCATCTCAGCGAGATTCGCGCCCTTGCCGCCGAGCAGGTTTCTCATGTTGGCATTGCCTTCTGTAAACATGTATACCCACTTTGTCATGTGATACATTCCTCCTGTTTTTTAATCTAACTATAATTGTAACATATTTCCTGTTTGAGTCAAGGAAATACTGTACTTTTTTATGCATTATTTCACAAACATTTGCTGTTTTCGTGAATTATTTGTCAAATATATATGAAAATGGAGATAAAATGACCCGGAGGGACAAGCAAAGCTTTCAAAAATCCCTCCGGATCCTCATGGATATTATCTTATGTTATGATTCACACTTCGTATGCTATGATTCACATTACGCCGTAAATAAGCGGTTCCCGCATACTTTACTTTCTGTAGGTGTCTCTGTTGAGCACAAGGTGCTTCGGCACGCCGTTCACCATCAGCGGAGTGAGCTCGCCGAGGATCAGCGGGCGGGCGTACTCGACATAGCCCTCGCCGATGTCGGTGCCGTCATTGATAATCCACTCAGCCGGAACCGGACGCTCCACGTTCGCGATCGCGTGGATGTCGTAGATGCTGTAGCCTACCTGATACGGGCTGCGCTCCTTGACGTCGATCGTGATCATCATGCCGGTCTTGCCCTCATCGGCGGCCTTGCAGGCAAGGTAGCCTACGTTGAACGCCTCGTTGATGTCGTTCAGGGAAGCGAGGTGCGTCGCCGCTCTCTGCAGTGTGGACAGCTCGATCGCACGGGTCTTGAGGCCGGTCTCAGCAGCGATCTTGTTCGCCAGCACGACCGCGCAGCCGGAGAGCTGCTTGTGGCCGAACGCGTCCACGTAATCGGAGCCGCCGCCCAGCTCGCAGACGAAAGTACCGTCCGCGGTCTTGATGCCCTCGGACACCGCGATCACCACGGAGCTCTTCTTTGCCGCCAGGTCCTTGACTCTCGCCATGAAATCGTCCATATTGAAATCCGTCTCCGGAACATAGATCAGATCCGGACCCTCGCAGTCCTCGTCTCTGGAGAGCGCCGCAGCCGCCGTCAGCCAGCCCGCGTGGCGTCCCATGATCTCAACCACGCACACGGTCGGCTTCTCGATACCGAAGCTCGCGTTGTCGCGGATGACTTCCTTCAGAGAGGTAGCGATGTACTTCGCCGCGGAGCCGTAGCCCGGGCAGTGGTCGGTGATCGGAAGGTCGTTGTCGATCGTCTTCGGCACGCCCATGAATCTCTGGCTCTTGCCCTTGAGCGCCGCGTAATCGGACAGCATCTTGATCGTATCCATCGAATCGTTTCCGCCGATGTAGAACAGGCACTCGATGTCGTACTTCTCGAGGATCGCGAATATCTTGTCGTAAACCTCCTCGTTGCCCTCGATCTTCGGCAGCTTATAGCGGCAGGAACCGAGGAACGCCGACGGAGTCCTCTTCAGAAGCTCGATGTCCTTGTCCTCCTTGATGTACTCGCCCATGTCCACCAGGTCCTCGTTCAAAAAGCCCTGGATGCCGTGATGCATGCCGTAAATCTTCTTCACGCCGAGTTCTCTCGCTTTGCTGACCACGCCCGCAAGGCTGGAATTGATGACCGCCGTCGGGCCGCCCGACTGACCTACTACAATGTTTCCTTTCATAATGAACTCCTCCTGTATGTGTGTTGTTTT
>CANQDA010000082.1 GCA_947591155.1 uncultured Lachnospiraceae bacterium | reverse complement strand
AATCATCCACTTTTATTGTGGATGTATTTACCACACGATATAGTCACATCATTTCAGGTTTTCGGACAGTCTCCCCCACGCCTTACCATTGTATTTTTTCGCCAGTTTCATGATTTTTATATCCTCCACAAAATATCTTTTAAACATTCTCCTTGGCTCCTTCAGGAAACGATAGAACCATTCCAGCCCATGCTCACTCATCCATTTAGGTGCACGTTTCATATTCCCGGAAAGGAAATCTATCGTCGCCCCGGCACAAATTGATATTGTCCCGTCATATTTTTTATAATTCTCATATATCCATTTTTCCTGTTTCGGACAGCCAAGACACGCAATTACGATGTCCGGGCAAACATCACTGATCATCCGGTTTATCTTATCCAGTTCTTCCGTATCTTTTTCAAATCCAAATGGTGGCGCATATGTGCCCACAATTCGGATTCCTGCAAATGTACTTTCAAGATTCTCCTTCGCTTTGTCAGCTATTCCGTTCTTCCCTCCAATGATGAAAATGGAATATCCTCTTTCCGCTGCCACCCTGCACAGCTCAGGAACCATGTCCGAACCACTGATTTTGGTTTTTACCGGGTGTTTTTGCCATTTTGAAATCCAGACCAGCGGTTTTCCATCTACAAGCGTGATATCCGCCTCATCAGAAATTTTCTTAAGATAGGCATCGTTTTCTATTTTTACGATCACATCTGTGTTGACAGCAACAACATAGGATTTCTTCTTTTCTTCAATCAGCCTGCTTATTTCCCAGAGTGTCTCATCCATGCTGACATTGCTGACATATGTATTTAACAGTGGCTGTTTTTCCATATCATACCAACCTGTTCCCATTATCCAAAAAATCTGTCTTCTAACATCATGCACCAACAGTGGTACACTGGCAGATGCAGTTCCTGCACCATATATGTTTCCGTTTCCGGCACCCTCACGGCTACATCGGCAGCCGCAGCCAACTCGCCACCGTCTGCGCCGGTCAGCCCGACCACCTTAATACCGAGGGCTTTGGCAACAATTACGGCCGACATAATATTCCTGCTGTTTCCGGATGTAGATATCCCGAGAAATACATCGCCCGGGCGGCCAAACCCATAGAGCTGCTGTGCAAACACTCCCAGTCCGTCCACATCATTAATATAGGCCGTTGATAATGCTTCGTGCGCAACCAACGGAATCGCCATCAGACTGCGTTCGAGGTTTCTCGCCAGACCCTCTCCCCTCACAGGATCGATGGATCTCAGCTTCACTGCAAATCCAGGCGGAACCGGCCGGGGCGTCCTGAACCTTTTCATCAGTTCCCCCGCAATGTGCTCGCTGTCAGCTGCAGACCCGCCGTTCCCTGCGATCAGCAGCTTCCCGTCATGCCCATAGCACTCCTCCATGATGAGGTATGCACTGGCCAAATCCTTCCGGCATCCCTCCAGGACCGGATAACGTTCCATCAGACTGTCGATATGCTTTTCAAGGTAAGGTTCCAGATTTCCCATTCTTTATCCTGCCTTCCCTTCTGTCATCCACAGTCCGGATCCTTTTTCCTTAGGGACATAGCTCTCCGGTGAATAGTAGACAACCCTCGTACCGCCGTTTTCAAATTCAAACGGCACATGGAGGAGCCCCTCCATGGCTTCCATCACACCTGCACGCTGTTCCGGCCGGACATAGAACAGCAGGAACCCTCCGCCCCCAGCCCCCAGCAGTTTGCCGCCCAGAGCCCCAGCCGCAATCCCCTTCGCGTAAAGGGCGTCAATGCCCTCCGTCGTGACTGCGGCCCCGGTCTGGCGCTTCAGCTTCCATGTGTAATCCAGGAGCCTGCCAAACTCATCAAGGTCAGCATGTTTATCGGTCAATACATTTTCTGCCTCATCGACAAGGGCGAGCATTTCCCTGAGCTGCGCGGTCCTATTCCCGTAGCCTCCGGCATTTGCCTCCTGTATCTCCGAGGAAAAACGTGTAAATCCAGTAAAAAACATCACGAGGCTGTCGTTGAGACGCCGCTTGCGCTCGGGCGGGATGATCACCGGGCGCACCTCATAGCCCCCTGCGCTGAAGCTGATCCGGTTCAGCCCTCCAAAGGACGCCGCTATCTGGTCCTGCCATCCGCCCGCCTCATTGCAGAGTGTGCGTTCAAGGTAGATTGCTTCATCAGCAAGGCATCGTTTATCCACATATTTTCCTTTTAACGCATGGAAAGCGTTCAGCATCCCAACCGCAAAGGACGACGATGTCCCTAGCCCAGATCGTGCTGGGAGATCAGCCTCGTAGGTGAGCCGGATCTCATGCATGTCCAGCATCTTCATCGCGTTCCTGATCGCCGGGTGGTGGATATCTTCTACCGATGTCACACGCTCTGTCTGCGAATAGCAGAGCTCGGTCGAGTAGTCAAAGAATCTTGGCAGGTGTCTTACGTTGACATAGCAGTATTTGTCAAATGTCGTGGAAAGCACAGCACCACCATACTTTTCAAAGAAATCTTTCATGTCTGTCCCGCCACCGAAAAACGACATGCGGAACGGTGTTTTCGTAATGATCAATGTTCAGTCCCCTTTTCACCCGGACAACGGGATTTCTCTATCCAATCATCTTTTACTGTTTCTTCACATCGCCCCATCTCTTCTGAAGACCACCTTCACTGTCTTCAACAGGATCTTCAGATCCATCCACAGACTCCAGTCGCATATGTACTGCCGATCCAGTTCCACCACTTCCTCGAAGTCTGAGATCTTGCTCCGGCCGCTCACCTGCCATAGTCCCGTGATACCAGGACGGATCGACATCCGCACGCGATGGTGTGCTTCGTATTTCTCCCACTCGTCTACGGTCGGCGGGCGCGTTCCCACCAGGCTCATATCGCCTTTTAATACATTGAAGAACTGCGGGAACTCATCGAGGCTCCAGTCCCGAATATAGTTGCCGATTCCCTTTTTGTATGTCCCATCTGGCAGGATTTTTGATCCTATGATCCGCGGATCCTCTTCAAACTTGAACATCATCTGCCCGTCCAGGCCGCAGGCCACGGCCACCTCTGCCTTCCGCGCTTCCGCGTCCAGGCACATGCTGCGGAACTTGTACATCTTAAATTTCTTCCCGTTGCGTCCCACACGCGTCTGCGAGAAGAAGATCGGACCGGGTGAATTCAGATAGATCATCGGGGCGATCACGAGATACAGCAGCCCTGTCAGCACACAGCCGACAAATCCGCCGAGGATGTCCATTGCCCGCTTCGCGAACGCCTGTCCCAAGGTAACACTGCCGAGACTATAGGTGAGCACCGTGCTGTTCCCGATGTGTTCGATCGTCTGCCGCTCCCCCGCATACTGCTTCAGACCCTCCAGCCGGATATGTACGACCAGTCCCATCTCGATGAGGTTCTGGTACAAGTCTTCCAGTCCCGGCCCCTGCACTGTGACGTCGGCAGAACCAGTCCTTGCGGCCGCCCTGTCTTCCTCGGATATTCCCGTTACCCTCAACATTCCCACTGCCTCTGACATCCCCGCTGCCCCGGACATTCCCACTGCCTTTGACGTTCCCAGCGTCCTGATATCAGCCGCTGCGATCAGCACCTCGTCGACCCACTCCCGCTTCAGGTATTCCTCCACATCCTCCCGGCAGGCTGCCACCGGCACGCCGCCGATCTCCTGCCCCCTCATGTCCCGGTCAAGTACCGCCATCCCTGACATCTGGTACAGCCCGTGGCTGTTCTCCCGGATGTCCCCGACGGCCTGCTCCGCGTTCTGTGAAGACACGAGCAGGAAGAGCACCGTCCTGTCCCGGATCGGGTTCTTGCTCAGGACCACCTTCCATCCGAGCCGTACCAGCAGGGTCAGACAGAAGTATAGAGCGATCATCGTATAGTAGAAAATGCGGGAATAGGTGTCCCCGTTCTGCACAGAAAACAGGTAGAACGAAACCGTTACCGCAAGCAAAATCGTGTGGACGAGCGTTATTGTGAACTCCCTGCGTAACCCCCGCTTCAGCACATCTGACATTGGGCTGAAGAACACAATGAGCAGCAGATCTGTCAGTGTAAAAATGACTGCAATGACCCTGTAATCTTCTATGCTATAGGGGTTGCGGAATCCGTGCCGCATCATGTAGGCGAGCACGAACGCCACCTGCAGGCACAGCAGGTCAAGCACAATGAAGTCCAGGTGCTTCAGCCAGCCCTGTGAGAGTTTCCTGTACATGGCGTTTCTCCCTCCCCAATTTTTAGCAAATAAAAAAACTCCCCTGCCCGATACTTTCGTGTCAGACAGGAGAAGTCAGTTCTTTCCCTGTTGTTTGATTTTACTTACATCTCCCGCAGACACTTCCACCAAAATCTCCCGCCCGAACATCTGCACGGTAATCTTCAGAGTACCTTTCTTCACCTGGCTGACGGTCGCGCTGCTTCCTTCGAATGCGCCTTCCATGACAAGTACACGCTCGCCCGGCGTGAACTGTGACCTGTATTTTCGGCCGTCTTCTTTTTCAGCATCTTCATTTGATGATCCGTTTTCCTTTTTCCCTGCCCTTCCGGCTGTTTTCCCGGGCACATCTTTGGAACTGCTTTCCTCAGATTCTTTCATCCGCGCGGGGATCGCATATTTCCCCAATTTTCCTGCCGGGGTTTCCAACTTCCCGTACGCCAGTTCCCTGCGGACGTCGTCGTTCAGGATGATCCCCAGTTTCACTTCTTTCCCGTGCCCTCCCAGCATCAGCCGGACTACTGCGTACCGCTTGCGGAAACGGTAGGATCGGATCTCCGCCTGAAACTGCTCCAACGGGCCGGACAGGTACGTCACATGGTCCCTTCCGTCAGTCGCCACGTAGGAGAGCCGCACGACATGGGCCGCATCCATGATGCCGAGCAGGAATTCCGCCTCCCCGTCATAGAGCGGCGTAAAGGCGAAATCTTCCGATGCCATGATCTTTGACATGGCAGGGATTGTTTTCAGACAGCGGAAAAGCTGTTCTATATTATTGGAAGAGATAAAAACGTATCCCGGGAACAGCCGCAGTACATGGATCTGGTTCTCCTGCTGTCTGTGCCGCAGCTGCTCGAAGTAGACCACAAAGCACTCGCCGTAATGGTTCTGCGGCACGATGCGGCGTATCATTTCCACGAGCTGTTCCTCTCTCCCCGTATAAGTCTGTATCACATACCACGGCATATCTGAACTTCCTTTCGTTTCCGTCCTGTTTATCCTGCAGGCATTCTTCCCGCGTCTGTTATTCAGAGTTCCTTTTTATTATGTAAGACATGGCTTCGCCATTCCGGCCAGCCCTGTATTGGCTGCCCGGATATGCCGCGGCTGTTATGATCCCCATCACCGGAAATGCTGCCTCAGGGCCCACATTCCGCATCCGGGTTCTTCTGAACTACTTATGATATTACTCATCAATATCAATATATCAATACAAGCTGACTTTTCAGCTGTCCTGCCTTTATGTTCCCATCCGGCACATTAAAAAGTTAGTGCAATTCTTATTTATCTCATTCCTATCGCTTCCAGCTTCTTTCTGCGATCTTCGCCCATACTGGAATGGTAGGATTCCTTTTGCTTTCGAATCCAACGTCCCAGATGACAGCCGTCTTCCGTCACATAAGCGGCCGGAATATTCAGATTGCCGAATTTCTTCCGATATCGACAGGCAGCCGCATATGCCCGATCCCATACTGCATTGTTCTTGTTCTCCCAGATCATCCCGAGCTCGTCCAGACGAGCCTCCTGATCCTTTGTCAGTTCTGCCCTTCCGGTACCTTCGGTCCTTCTGGCAAATCTTGTGTTTGCAATCCAGACGCCAAGCTTTACGCCGTCCGGAGCCACATAATAATATGGTACGTCCAGGTTCCCATGTTCCCGATGGTACTGTACCGCCGCATGGTAATTCTGCTCCCACAAATAGTCCGGCACATCCCAGATCATGCCGATCGAGTCGAGTGCCTTGATTCTCTCCTCAGTCAGGTAATTCCTGCGAACGCCACTCTTTCGATAGGTACGCAGCTGTGCGAGCCATCTTCCGATATCCACGCCCTGATATTTCCCATCACGCACGTTCACCAGTAAATCGCCGTGCTCCCTGTAATACGCCTGCGCCGCCGCGAAGTTCCGCTCCCAGTTCTGATCGCTCTTCGCCTGCCAACGCATTCCCAATCTATCCAATCGCGCAATCTGTGTTTCCGTGAGGACGCCTTTCACTTTCCCCGCGCGCACCTTGCGCTGCGTGTCCAGCCACTGCCCCAAGGACAGCCCGTCCTCCGTTACATACCGCTTCGTCGCTTCCAGATTTCCATGCTGTTCAAAATACTGCTCCGCCGCCTGGTACATCAACTCCCATGATGCCCCCAGCGTCTCGTTCAGCTTCCTGAACAGCCTCATGCAGTCCTGTACCTCGCCGGTGATATGGAAATGCTCGTTCACGATGAGGCTGCTTTCCCCGCGGTCGCGATAGTATCGCACTGCGGCCTGTATCTCCTCCTCGACCGTCCCGATGCTGTACAGGTTGTCTATATTCATCACTACGTCGAAGATCACGGCGTTCTCGCCCTGCTTCTTCCCCGCGGACAGCGCCCTCCCGATCTGCTGTTTGTAGATGATCGGCGATACCGTCGGCCGCAGCAGGATGACCCCGCTCACGTCGTCTACGTGGATGCCCTCATTGAGCATGTCGATACAGAACAGGAGCTTCAGGTGGCCGCTCTCGTCTGCCTTGAACCTCGCGAACTCCGCCTCTGCCTGCGCGTCCTCCGAGTAAACGGAGTAGACATGCGGCTCTGTGTCGACTTTCGCGAACCACTCTGGCACTTTCGCGATCATCTCCTGCATGTGCTCATAGTCCGCGCAGAAGACGAGATATTTTCCATGTCTCCCGGATTCTTTTCTTCCAGTCGCTTTATCTGTCTGTGCCTGAGCCTGCCTGTTTCCGTCACACTGTGCAGATTCTTCCATAAACTGCTCTAACTGCTCTTCTCCTGCAGTCATATATTTCCGGAAGATCTCATCCAGCCCGTCCGCTTTCTCCAGCGCGCGTCGAAGGGCTTCCAGATACTTGTCCGCCTCCGCGCGCACCGCGCCGCTCTTCGCATGCCGAGCCCGCTCGCGGTAACGCTCCAGCTCTTTCTGACAGGAGTACATCGACAGTACGTACTTCGGCGGGTTCAGGATCCCGCGCACGATTGCGTCGCCAAGCGTCATCTCTGAGGCGATGTTCCCGCCGAACAGTTCTTCGGCCATATCCCGCTGCCCGTCCAGGTAACGGATGTTTGTCGCGGAGAGTCCGAGTACCGGGATGTCCGGGTACTTCCCCAGCAGCCTCTGCACGCCCTGTCCCCACATCTTCGCGCCGCAGCGGTGGAATTCATCTAATATAATGTAGTCCGGCCGCAGCTCTTCGAACTCGTCTTCCTGCATCAACATGAGACGCGCGTATGTGAGAAAACGGATGTTCCTCAATTCACTTGTGAATTCGTTTTCCGGTTCTACAGACGCCCTATATTCCGAAAACTCATGTGATGCAGCAGCTTCTCCCGATACTACAGTGTTTGACTGTCTTGAAGACAATACATTTTCTGCTTCTTGCTCCGGCTTTGAACCCTGAGTCTTACCGCCCGCTGTCTTCCAGTTTTCCAGCTGCGTCCGGAAGATATATTCCGAGGGCGAGAGCCAGCACACGGTCTTGTCCGGGTTGTCCGCGCACAGTTGAAACGCGATAAAGGACTTTCCCGTGCCGGTCGGATGGATCACAGCCGCACGGCCTTTTTCCGCCAGCATGGCGACCGCCGCCTCGTACGCTTCCTGATTGTGTCTGAACAATACAGTTCCCATACCGGCTCTCCTTTCCCGACAGTTCCCGTACAATCTGGCGTATCGGCGCTATTATGACGTTATTATTCAGAGTCAGTGCTTTTCCCATCCCGGGGTCAGCTTAACGTCACGCCAACTTTGTATACATATCCTGGATACGCGCGGATCCGTTCAAAATGCGGCTTTTTTCTCCGCAATTCCTTGTACAAGGTGTAATGAAGTAAAATACTTCATTACACCC
>CANQDA010000081.1 GCA_947591155.1 uncultured Lachnospiraceae bacterium | reverse complement strand
CTTGGGTATAATATCAAGCGGGCGAGAAATCTGCTTGGATTTGAGAAGATGATGGAACTGATGGCGGCAGGAAACTGTTAGTTCAAAAAGAATATACACTTTATTCAGTTGTTGAGGTCAGATATCTATTTCGTATGAAATATATCTGGCATTTTTTGTTGCAGAAAACAAGTTTTGAGACGGTCTGTGGGGGGGGTAATGCCATGCGTATCGCAATCTGCGACGATGAGCCGCGGGAACAGGAACAGTTTGAAGAGGCGCTGAAGGGCTGGGACCCGACGAGGAGCGCGGAGAAATTTTCTGACGGAGCATCCCTGATCGAAGCTGCAAAGCGCCTGCCACACTTTGACCTTGTGTTCCTTGACATTTATATGCCCGGCGAGAGCGGGGTCGATATTGCCGGAAGACTGCAGGAGGTATCCCCGGGAACGGGGATCGCGTTTGTGACGACCAGTACGGAGCACGCGGTGGACGCTTTTTCGCTGCACGCCCTGCATTATCTGGTCAAGCCGGTGACGACGGAGGGGATCGTGGAGACGTTCCGCCGTCTGACCGAGCTGCGCAGCACGCGCAGGGAGAGCATCACGCTCATGGTGGGCTCGGAGTGGAACACCATATTTCTGGATCAGATCAGCCTGCTCGAAAACGACGGACACGCGGTGAACATCTCGCTGTCTGACGGACGGCGGCTGAAGGTCTGGCAGAACTTCGGCGAGCTGCAGGAGAAGCTGGACGGAAGCTTTCTGCAGATCAACCGCGGCCTTGTCGTCAATATGGACTATATCGTGCGGATGGGAGCGGACACCTGTACCCTGGAGGACGGGAGTCGTCTGCCGATCGCCGTGCGGCACAGCGCCTCGATCCGGGCGGCCTATGGCAACTATGTGTTCGACCGGCTGTCGCGGCGGAAAGAATTACAGTGAAGAATTACAGTAAAAATTACAACAAAAAGATTTACAAAGAGCTACAGTGATAATAATAATATAAGAACTATCAGCGAAAAGAATCGAGGGAAAGGAGGCTCGTCATGGTGACCTATCTGCAGCAGGCGCTGGGCTTTTTCATACAGCTCTACCCCTGCGCGCTGATGATCTTCCTGCCTTTTCGCGAGGAGGCGTACCGCTTCCGGCGCAGGATGATCTATCTCTGCCTGACGCTTGCCTCGGCGGCGTTTGCCTGCGCTTACGCGGCGCTCGTTTTCCTGCGCGACATGGAGAAGTATCCCAGCCACATCGCCATATCGAATCCCGGTATGATGGCCGCGATGCTGCTCATACTGGCGGCGTACGTCTGGCTGGTGCGCGAATCGCTGCTCAAGAAGCTGCTGGTCTTCTTTTGTGTGCTGTTCTACGCGATCTTCGTGTTTATACTGGTCAATACGCTTCGCCTGTGTGTCCCGGGCGGGGGAGATGTGGTCTCATACGCGTATAACCCTGAGATCTTGTCGCTGTATGCGGGTATCACGGTTGTGCTGCTGCCTGTGATGCTGATCTTTGTGCTCCGTCCCCTCGGGATGTATATCCGGGAGATCGAGCCGAAGAATATGAAGCGGGAATTTTTTATCCTGATCGTCTCGACGCTGCTTTTTGTCACCGTGACGTTTTACTGCGACGAGATTACCGGCAGCCGTGATTCCTTAAAGCTGGAAACCCTCGTGCTGCTTCGCTGCGTCCTGATGCTGGTCATTCTGGTGGATCAGATTACGCTTTACTGGCTGGTCTTCCGGGAATCGGTACGGCAGAAACGGGACAACGAGCGCCAGAGGACGCTGGAGATCCAGCAGCTGCAGTATGAGAAGATCGTCGGCGACATGGAGAACACCCGGCGTATGCGCCACGACCTGCGCCACCACTACAACACGCTGAACGATATGCTGAACCGGGGACAGACGGAGGAGATGAAAGCGTATCTGGCCGGCGTGATCGACACCACGGTCAAGCGGGACACGGAGCTGTACTGTAAAAACCTGACGGTCAACGGTCTGCTGCAATACTACGTCGGTCTCGCCATAGACGAGGGGATCCGCTGCAGGGTCCGTGCCGAGTGCGGAGAGCTGACGGTCGAGTCCTCGGATCTGACCGTGCTGTTTGGCAACGCGATGGAGAACGCGATCAACGCCTGTCGGAAATATCCGGGAACGCGCTGGATCGATGTGCAGGTCGGCGCGATGCAGGGATCGCTCGCGATCGAGGTCTCGAACTCCTGCAAGGGCGTGCGCGTAAACCGCCATTACCAGACAGAGGACGGATTCTCGCCCGCGGCGGCTTTCTTAAGCGACCACGGCGGCGGCTACGGCTTGCGCAGCCTGGAAAACACCGCGCAGAAGTACGGCGGCAGCGCCAGCTTCCGATTCAACGCCGAGAAGGAGACATTCACGGCGAGGATCTGGCTGAATATACAGGAATGAATGAGTCACGCCAGATGGCTGCGAAAGCGTGCCGAAGCGCAGGGCTCATCAAATAAAAGCAAAAACAAAAAATGGAGGATACTGCTATGACAATCAACAAAAAGCAAGAGGGAACGACACTTGAAATCGCGGTCGAGGGACGTCTCGACACAACGACCGCACCCCAGCTCGAGGCGGAGCTGAAGCACAGCATCGACGGCATCACGGCCCTGACGATGGATTTCGCGAACCTGGAGTACATCTCATCCGCGGGTCTGCGCGTGCTGCTGTCCGCGCAGAAGGTGATGAACAAGCAGGGGTCCATGGTGGTCCGCCATGTCAACGAGACGATCAGCGAGATCTTTGAGGTGACCGGCTTCGTCGATATCCTGACGATCGAGTAAGAGAAAGAGAGCGTCAGGGCGCATTGCGATCCGGAAAAGCAGGTATGACAGAAATGGGACAGAGAAAGGAAGGAAGCGCATGAACGACGCGAACAAACCGATGGTACCGCTGGAAAAGAAGGTATTCCGGGCGATACTCAGACTTTTGCTGGTCACACTGTTGGTGGTGGGAGCCGTGATCATTTTCCAGCTTCTGCAGCTTCGAAGAGGCATGATCACCGCGAACGTGGAGACCGGGCAGGAGGTGGAATCGCTCTCCTCACAGGCGATGGAAAATACGATGGAGGAAAACCTCCTGCGTTTGACCACGGAGAAAGCGGCGTCCGCGGATAAGGTGTTCTCGGACTTGGGCCAGACGGTCTCTATCCTGGCAAAGAACGCGGAGTATCTGTATGAGAACGACGCGAAGATCGGGGGAGTCGAGGTCCATCTGCCCGACCGGAAGAACGGGGACGCCCTGGACGTGTATGTCACTTACTCGAAAGAAGCGGACCAGTCTTCCAAAACGTTTCAGGCCGAGCAGGAGCTGCTCGGAAATCTGCAGTGGGACCTGCTGGCGGTCACCTCGGAGCACGAGGAGGTCAATTCGGACTATTTCGCGGCCGAATCCGGCTTCATGCTCCAGGCGGACAATATCTATCAGGGACAGTTTGACGAGGAGGGAAACCTGCTCACGTTTGAGGCGAAGGAGCGTCCATGGTATCAGGGAGCGGTCGAAGCGAAGGGACTGTATTTCACGGATCCCACGCACGACGCCTCTACCGGCGATTTCGCCGTCATGTGCAGCATTCCGGTCTATGACCGGGAGGAGCTGAAGGGCGTCGCGGGGGCAGGCATGTATCTGACCAGCCTGAAGGAGACCGTCTCGGAGGCCGTGATCGGGGAATCCGGCTCCGCCTGCCTGCTTGACGGGAACGGAAACGTCATCTTTTCCACCAGGGACTCAGGGGAGCTATCGGCAGGCGCTGAGGATCTGGCGAACGCCCTCGATACGACTGAGGGGGATCTGAAGCAGTTTCTTACCGAAGCGGTCGGCGGCGCGCAGGCGGTCTCGCTGGCGGAGGTCGACGGGGAGAACGCGTACGTCTCCTGTTCGCCGCTTGGCACAGTGGGCTGGACGTTGATCTCGGTGCTGCCGGAGGACATCGTCACCGCGCCGACCCAGAGTCTGACGGGCGCGCTGGCCACGAAGAACGACGAGATGCTGCAACAGTCCGACCGGAGGTTCCTGACTGCGATCATCACGCTGCTGGCCGCGGTGGTGGTGCTGATGCTGGTCGCGAACATGGTCTCCAAGAGGCTGTCCGCGCGGCTGACGCAGCCGATCGTGGCGCTCACCGACAAGGTGAGGGAGATCGAGGGAGACGACCTATCCTTTACATGGAACCAGCACACGAACGATGAGATCGACGTGCTGGCGAATTCTTTCGGTACCATGACGAAGCGCATCGAACAGTATATCGTAGACATCACGGCGATCACGGCGGAGAAGGAGCGCATCGGCGCGGAGCTCTCCGTGGCCACACAGATCCAGGCGGATATGCTGCCCTGTATCTTCCCGGCCTTCCCGGAGCGGGATGATTTTGACATCTACGCTACTATGAGTCCGGCCAAGGAGGTGGGCGGAGACTTCTACGATTTCTTCCTGTTGGACGACGACCACCTCGTAATGGTGATGGCGGACGTGTCGGGCAAGGGAGTTCCGGCGGCGCTGTTCATGGTGATCTCCAAGACGATCATCAAGAACCAGGCGCAGTTCTCGGATTCGCCGAAGCAGATTCTGGAGGCGGCGAACAATCTGCTGCAGGAAAACAATGCGGAGGATATGTTCGTGACGGTCTGGCTGGGTATCCTGGAGATATCCACCGGCAGGCTCAAGGCGGTGAACGCCGGGCATGAGTATCCGGTGATCCGCGGGGCGGACGGGAAGTTTGAACTTTTGAAGGATAAGCACGGCATGGTGCTCGGGACGATGCCGGGCCTGAAATACAGGGAATACGACGCCGAGATCGAGGAGGGTGGCTGTCTGTTCCTGTACACGGACGGCGTCGCGGAGGCGACGGACGCGAAGAACGAGCTCTACGGCACCGAGCGGATGCTGGAGGCGCTGAACCGCGATCCGATGGCGAAGCCGCAGCAGCTGCTCGTCAACATGAGGGCGGACATCGACGCGTTTGTGGGCGACGCCCCGCAGTTCGACGATATCACGATGCTGGCAATGGAGAGAAAAAAACAGTGAGAGTTTTCATACATAAAGGACTTTCAGAACACAGGGCAGGAAATATAACAGGGAACAAGAGATCCCGGAAGAGTGCTGCAGGTCTTGCCGCATTTGCGGCGCTTGTCCTTTTGGCCGCGCTCCCGCGCATGGACTGCAAGGCGGCGAAGGAGCCGGAGCGCGTGGCGCGGGAGGATGTGAAGATCGGCTGTATCATCGCGGAGGAGTACGGCTTCTTCTCCGAGCAGCTCTCGGCGGCGGCGGAGAGCTTGAGCCGGCAGGGCCTCATTGGGGAATACGATCCTCCCGAGGGCGTGCGCCCGGCGCAGGAGGTATGGGACGACATCTGCGAGCTGCAGCAGATCGAGAATGCCGAGTTTCTGAAAGAGAGCTTCTACAACACGGATCAGATGGAAGAGAGCGAAAAGGAGGACGCCTTCTTCCACGAGAGCGACGTCGACTTGATGCTGGTCCTCGGGACGGCGGCGGGCGTCTGGCTCACCGAGAACGCGGGGGAGCTTCCGTTTGAGTACATGGTCTTCTCAAGCGCCGACCCGATCTCGGGCGGGATCGTGAAGAGCGAGACGGAGCGCTTCAACGACATCTCGTTCGCCCATGTGGATCCGGGGCGGCTCGGCAGACAGACCGAGCTGGCCTATGAGATCATGCCGTTCGATTCGATCGGCGTGGTCTACGAGGATTCCGATGCTGCCTACAGCTATTCCGGGATCGCCCAGCTCGAAGCTCTGAGCGAAGAAAAAGGGTTTGAGATCCACAGACTGCATGTGGATGAGCCGAGCAAGGACAACGACTATGACCGCTACTACAATGAGCTGAAGGCCGCATACCACGAGCTGATCCCGGACATTGACGTTCTGTACATCACAACGGGGATGATCGAGGACAAGATGCTGCCGTGGCTGCTCGAAGAGGTGCACGAGGCTGGGATCATCACGGTGGCGGAGACCTCGGAGAGCCAGGTGGAGCAAGGGGCGCTGATGCACATCACGATGACGGATGCGCCCGAGGAAGGCGGCTTCCTTGCGCAGACGCTGATCGACTACCTGGACGGCACCCCGATCGACGAGCTGAACCAGGTATTTCTGATCACGCCGCACATCTCCCTGAATCTTGATACGATCGAGAAGGTGGGGGCGAAGATCCCGATGAGCATTTACCTGATCGCTGACAATATTTACGGACAGGGGACAGACGCGCTGTCCGGGACGGAAAATGAAAGCGAAAAGGAAAGCGAAACCGAACCCGAAAGCGAAAAGGAAAACAAAAGCGAAAGCGAAAATGAATCGTAAGATTGGAAGAGGAAACATGCACAACAGACAACGACTCATGATAGAGCTTCTGGCGACGCTGCTGACGGTGATCACGCTGGTCCTGGGCGGGCTGATGTATTTCAGCAACCTCAAGAATACCAGACAGAATCTGATCGGCGTGGAGCTGGCGGATTTTATCTACAATACCGATTACAGCATGAAGTTCGGCAAGAGGATCGAGACGTTCTACGGGATGCAGGAAGACCTGCTCGAGCTGCGGGACTCGTTCGACGACGTGGATGAGCTGCACATTCTCTCCGTGGAGAACCGGCTGCTGTTCTCCACAGAGCCGGCGATGCTGCCGGAACGCGTGTATTCCATGCCGGCGGGGAACAATATGAGCGACAGGAACCACCTCTACTGCATGTACGCGGTGGGCGCCGACGCGCGCATCCTGACGGTCAGCAAGATATCAGACATACAGCGGGAGATAGGGGGTTATCTCCTGAAGCTCGTGGGGATCGCGGCGGCCGGCCTTGTCCTTGTGCTGCTGCTGATCCATCTGGCCTGGAGGCTGGCTCCGGCGGGGAAAAAGGCGTACCGCGTCGCGGCGGTCGTACCCCTGATCTGGATCGCGGCGTTCAGCGCGATGACAGGCGTGGACGCGTACCGGGATTACGCCGGGACTTCCCGGGAGCTCTGCGAGCATATCGGAGAATCGGTGCAGGCGGATATCGCGAAGGTGGAGGCGCTCGGCGTCGCGCGGGAGGACTTCTACAAAGTGGAAGACTATCTGCAGCGATACACGGACCTGATCCCGGAGGTGGAGAAGCTGTCCCTCGGGGATGACGATGAGATTTCCTATAAGATGTCGACGGATTACCGCCGCAAGATGGCGCTGGACTATATCCTGCAGGCGGTGCTGCTTCTGACCTTTTCCATCCTGATCTTAGCGGAGTACCAGTTTTTTGTCACAAATACGGGAACACTGACGGAGGGACAAAATGGAACAGTCTGAATTTATGAAACAGAATGCGTTTGTCCGCGTGATCTTCGCGTTTGCG
The DNA here is from genome assembly GCA_947591155.1 of uncultured Lachnospiraceae bacterium. Taxonomy (GTDB): domain Bacteria; phylum Bacillota; class Clostridia; order Lachnospirales; family Lachnospiraceae; genus Choladousia. The sequence continues at coordinate 764 of CANQDA010000081.1, read as the reverse complement.
TTCTTCGCCTCGTCGATCGGCGACTCGTTCAACGTCGTCTACATCCGGCAGATGGCGCTGGCGGTGCAGGGCAGGAGCACGGATCTGTTGGTGAGTCTGCCGATCACCTTCCTCTCGGCGATGATGGCGCTGGGTGTGATCGTCTCCGGCGGGATCTGCAGGCGGACGAAGCGCTTCGGTTCCTTTTTGAGTGTCGGAGTGGTCGCGCTGATGCTCGGACTGATCGTGCGGGGAGCCGCGACGGATTACCGTATGCTGTTCCTCGGCTTCGGTATCTCCGGCTTCGGGAGCGGCTGCCTCTTTATAGGCATACGCTATTACGCCTTTCTCTTTGCGGACGACAGGCAGAGGATGCGTGCGCTCGTGTATGTGAACGGCGGCGCGTTCGCCGGGCAGTGCATGGGCACGATCCTGGGCGGTATCCTGGCGAACCAGCTGGCGTACTCCCATATTTACATGGGCTCCGCCGTACTTTTGCTGGCGCCGTTAGTGATGTCGCTGAGGGTACAGGTAGCGGGGAGAGTGGAAGCGGGAAGCTACGCGGACATCTTCCGGGTGCTGAAGAACGTGCGCGCCCTGAAATTCCTGCTGTTTTTGCTGCTGCCGGTCTACACCTGCTCGGTCTTCATCTCGTACATCGTGCCGCTCTATGTCAACGAATACGGGTATTCCGCGACGGTCACCTCGGTGCTGATGCTGGCGAATTACCTGCTCTGCGCGTACGTGGGGCCGTTCATGACCGACTTTGTCTCCGACCGGATGTC
>CANQDA010000080.1 GCA_947591155.1 uncultured Lachnospiraceae bacterium | reverse complement strand
GCCCGCTGATACGCCGCTTCGCTAAACTCCGCATCGATCCGCATGGCCTGTTTCACCAGCCGCTTATCCACCCGCACGCCCCGGTCGTTGATGGTCTGATCCAGCGCGTACAGTTCCCATTCGCGCTCCGGCATGGGGTAAGATTCCAATGCTCGAACGATGGCCCGCTCCGTTTCGACGTCCTGCATGTTGTACTGTTTGTAGACCGCCCACTTGTCCGACGCGTGGTGTGGAAGATTCCTCTCGCGCCCACCGTTGCTCTTGGTGGGCTTGCAGGGCATGGAGAAGTAGCGGATCAGTTCCTTGCCCTCCTCCATCTTCTTTTCCGTCACATGGAGAGCCACCGCCGCATCTGCCAGCGAAGCGGGCAGCGTCAGGTAGGACGCCCACACCATACTGCACCGCCACTGACGCGGGTCCAGCCAATGCCCCAGGAGCTTCGAGAAACACACACGTTCAAAGGCGGCGTTTTGGGCTATCTTGATAATGTCAGGGTCTTCCAGCGCCTGCAGAAATTCCTCTGGCCAGTCCTCGCCGCTGGCCAGATCTACCAGCTTCACGGGATCGTCGTCAAAGGCGTAGGACAACAGGAGAATCTGAAAATCCGGGGAATCGCAGTAGCGGTACACGCCGCATTTGGGCAGCGGCGCGGAGGAATACGTTTCGATGTCCAGAAAGAGCTGTCTTTGCTTGCTTTCCATGCTTGCTCACCTCGCAGAGAAAGGCCGCCCGCAGCAAGCCACGGGCGGCCCGGTCCTTCTTTATCCTGTCAGTTGAGAAAATCGTCGTCGTCCTCATCGTCCAGCGCGTCAAACTCGTCCTCCGCGCGCACACGACCGTTCAGCGGCTCGCCGTCCGCCCAAAACTGGACGTTCGCCAGCCCCGCCGCGATGCCGCGATTGCCGTTCGCGTTGAACGGGTAGAGGTTGATGGACGCGCGGACATAGCAGCCGGAGTATACGACCAGAGGGTCCGTGATCGGTATGCGCTTGCGGTCGACGATGCCCGGCTTCTCCAAGCTGGTCGCATTGATGAAATAGCTGTCCGCGTAGGCCGCGTCGTCCGGGCGATCCACGTCGCCATCCCTCAACGGGAGCTTCAGGTTCGCTGGGCGCTTGCCCGCCCACTTGTTGGCGATGCCATTCTGGATGGCCTCGTCGATGGCCGCCTGGATCTTGCCCAGCGTCGCGGTGTCGCTCTTGGGAATGATGAGCGAGATGGAATACTTGGGGTCGGAGCCGTTGATGCTCTGCGGCTCGAAGATGTGAACGAACGAAGCCCGGCACTTGCCGGTGATAACCTTGGTTGCCATACATGATTCCTTTCTGCCCTGTCCGGGGCTGGTCGTTGTTTTGTGCGCTCCAGTGATGCCGAAGCGTCAGTTCTTAAAGTCAGTGGCCGCGTCGGCATACGCCTTGCGGGGATCGCTTTCCGGCACGAGCGTCGGCGCGCCCGTGGGCTTGAGAATGTATTTGCCGAGCAGCTCGGCAAACTTCTTCCGGCCCATGCGCTTCTCCAAATCGCCCACACCCAGCAGGCTCGTCTTGTAGATGTCCGTGAAGCCGGCTTTCTCGCAGGCACGGATGACCTCGGCCTCGCTGGTGTATCGGCGCACAGAGCGGCCCGCCACCAGCTTATATCCCGGCCAGCTTTTGCCATCCACTGCCTGCTGGGTAGCGTAGGCCAGCAGATCCTGCACCCACTTGTTCAGCGAATCGGCCATGGGCAGCAGGTCGGCGATCTCCTCGTCAGTCAATAGGTTGGGTTCCTTGAAGTCTTGTTTCGCCAACTGCATGAAGTATTCGCTGCGGGCACGGCAGGTGTACTTCGCGTTGCAGAACTGGCAGTGCTCCCCTGCGCAGAATTCGCCCTTCCCCTCATACGCCAGCAGCGCCTTGGGCCGCACTTCCTTCTCCGCCCATTCGATGAGCGCGTCGGCGGCTATCTCGAAGGTCGAAGTGTTACCGAGCCTCGGCTGCACGATGGTCATGCGCACCGTGCGGATGTCGTACAGCGGATCGAATTCCAGCAGCGCGCCCAGGCCGTACAGCATGAGCTGACTGTTGTGATCCGCGTCCACACGCACACCGCGCCCGCCTTTGAAGTCGATGACCTCGATCACGCCGTCCGCCACGATGACCAGATCGCCCGTGCCGAAGCCATCCGGGACGTATTCCGAGTAATCCAGCCGATGTTCCACCATGATCAGCGGATCGGGGCAGGAAAGTCGGATTGCTTCGATGGTCTCAATGCAGAAGTTGACGTATTCGTCCGTGACCGTTTCGGCCTCATCCGAGTAGAAGTCGTTGTCGCGGTGTTCCTCGTACTGGCGGTCGATGACCTCGCGGGTCATGTCACCCAGATAGCGATGGAGCTTCAGCTCGCACAGCTCATGAAGGAAGGTGCCTTCCTCCGCGTACACCGAGGGCCGCTCTTCAAAGTGTTCCGAGAGCCTGACCGACGGCGGGCACATGAGCCAGCGATGGGAACTGGACGCGCCCAGACTGGCGTGCGCGCGGCTGTCATGGTGGATATCCGTCACACTTTGCATACGCGTCCCACCTCCGTCATGAAGTCCTGATACTGTGCCGGATTCAGTTCGGTCAGCTTCTTCACGCCAAACTTTGTCAGGACGCCTTTGATCTTCGGCCTGTTCTCCGGCGTGGACAGTTCCGTCACCATGGCCCGCAGTTCCACAATGGTCAGCGGATTCTCCGCGTTCGCGGGCTGCTCGGTCGGAATGGTGTCCTTTTCGGACATCGTCGGGGGTTCCGTTCCAGACGGTTTTGCGCTGTTCTGGGGTTCCTGTGCCGCCTTCTTCGCGGCCAGCTGCTCCGCGCAATCGTCCACGATGAGCTGCATGCAGGCTGCCATCTCCATTGCTTCGTTCGCCATGGCGGCGGCGTGCTGCGCGATGTCGTTCATCATTTTCACGCTGATGGTCATATTGCTTCCTCCTTCTTTTTCAGGGTCTCTTCAGCGCCATGCCACTGTCTCCGGTAGGCGCTTCCAGCCGATCAGCACATGGGCCAGCAGCAGACTGCACCCGCGCTTGATCTGCGTCCAGAAGTACACCGGTACAAAACGCCCAGACGCCCCATGTTCGGGAAGTTCTTCCACGAACATATCCGTAATGAACCACACGCCCTGCGACCGGCGAAGCAGCAGGTAGATCCCATCCTCATAGCGAAGCTCCTGGCACTCGGTATCCAGATGTTTCCCGGCGCTTTCATAGGCCGCGATGTACAGGGCAAGCTCGCGCTTCAGCACAAAGGCGCGAATGAACCGTGCGCCGAGCTGACGGTTGAGCCTGCTGAATTGCCTCCAGCCGGAGCGGGTAAAGGTGATCTTCACCCGGAGAGCGTTCTTCTCTGCCTGGGCGATGGACTCGGTATACTTCATGGTGCTGCCTCCCATCTTACTGCGGGAGCAACGGATGACGGCACACAGAAACACAGCATGGATGCGGTAACAGGTTCCAGTCGTGTGGACGGGTTCCCCTGTTCATCCGCTTGCTCCCTTACGCCTCTCTCCTGGAGCGGCAGGGCGCTCTTGCAGGTTTCTGATTCTGCCTCCGTTCTTCCCGGTTCTTATGGGGTGGCCACCTCATGGCTATAAGGATAACAGCCCATAGCCTGTTTGGGGAGGTACGTTTCGTACCTAATTTCGCGGTTTTTGGGCCTGTTTGAGGCTGTTTTGCGGCTCTTCGGAGCCTCTTGAATCACGAAAAAGGCCGAAATATCAGCATTTTTGAGGGGTGGTACGAAACGTACCACCCCCCTGGCAAAAAAATTATCCAGCCTTGCCATCGCTCTGCATGGTTCGGAATGTACGTTTTCTTCATAGGACTGCGGCTGTTCCATACGATACCAACAGCGAAACGTCCTGTCCTGCACAATACTCCAAAAACAAAAAAAGGCCGGATTTCTCCGACCTTCCTTGTTCCTATCTTCCCTTTTCAACCTTCCAGCCTGACGCCGTCCTCACTGTAGCCATCCACTACATCTGTCAGCGGATGATACCCTGCTTCTACTAACAGCCGATTGACTCTTGGCACTTCCCACATATAACAGTGATTCAAAGCATAACGGTAAGCGCTCATTTCCTCGCTTCTTTGAAACTTGGCGGGGCTGCTTTCAATCAGCTGACTGCTGATATCTGGGGAAAGGTGCAGCGCGATGCAGACCGCAATGATTGGTTCTATGCCAAACTGCCTCTTTGGATCATTCCTCATGTTCTTGATCGTTTCACTGGACAGACCCGCTGCCTCCGCAAGCTGCCCGCTCGACATGTTTCTTGTATCCATCAGCCGCACCAACATGTCCTGAAACGAGGTGTGGAACATAGCCGCTTCGTTATATTCGTCCGCAATCATCCTCTGAAATTTCCTGCCTTCTTCAGTGACGGGACTTTCTCCGTTCCGATTGACGTACTTGATTTGCCTTCTCCCACCGCGTCCTTTTTGCAGTACGCCATTGATCAGGCATTTCAGTGCGTTATCGTAGACCGTCTCAAAAACCAGGCAGCATTCCGCCATATGTTCGCGGGCATATACGCTCAGATGGATACAGCCCATATGATCGACCCGGATATACCGGGCGTCGTTCACACAGAAGTGTCCCTCGCAATAGATGTACCGCCCGCTGTCCAGCACGGCGCGGAAGGTCGGATTGGACACATATTCCTTCATCGCGTCGCTGTGACTGATCGTATAGGTCTGTCCGTCCCGCAGATCGGACAGATAGGCTGGGACAAGCTCCCCGTTCGCCGATTGCAGGATGCCGCGAACGCTGCCATAGCCCATGGCCTGCAGCCTTGTCCGGGCCACCGTCTGGGTCGCGCCGTAATACTCCGCCATATCCCGCACAAGCCGCCGCATCCCCATAACGCTTCGGTCCGGATAGGATGCCAGAAACTTCTCCGCCCTGGCCTTACCGCTCTCCGCTTCAATCAGCAGGTATCCCGGCAGCTTGTTCGCCTGAATCTCCATAACGTCCACGGGCGACAACCGTTCTCCATGCTGCTGGATGCCCTTTCTCTTGCACAGATACGAGCAGAACTGATGCCCGTGCGTCATCTGCAGCAGGAAATGCTTCAACGCCAACAGGTGGTGAGCGCACTCATGCAGCAGCGTTACATTGTACATTCCCCGGTTTGCACAGGCAGCGGCATTCATCACAATCGTGCCCGGCTGAATGTTTGCGTCCCGCACTTCCCCAGTGACAGGGTCGATCAGCTCCGCATGACCGTAATTGAAGTAGATCTCACCCATCACGCCGTTCTCGGGAAAATGCCCATGCCGGAGTTTCAGGCCCATCTGTCTCACAAGCGCCTCGGCCTTCAAAGGGATGTCCTTCGGCGATAGACCATAGCCTTCAAGAAACTGTTTCGCAAGCCTCGGATAGTCCGCTTCCTGCAAAACGGGCAGCAGATATTTGTCCGCCCGAATCTCTCCTGGGCAGGCGGCAATCAGGCTGTCCGTTTCTTTGACAACGGCCTTCTCAAAAACACAGGTCAGCTTGCAGGGACGCAGATCCAGGCAATACCGAAGCCGAACGTCCAAGCGAATCCGCTTGACTCTTTTCGCGTCCGCATTTCCCGTCCGAACAAGCTCCATCCTTAGTTCTGCGTGTGTGTACAGCTCAACCACAAAGTCTGAGATGGGTTGAAAGAACAACGCCTCCACCCTGCTGATCCGACATTCGTCCACCCTTGCCCCGGACACCTTCCATCCGTTTTCCAGCGTGAGGAACTCTTCTGGACGCTGTCCGATGTACTTTCCCAGATCGTCTTCAAAGCAGCGGTGATAGACGCCCGTCAAAACGTCCACAACCGTATAAGGATGGAAGGTCTCATCCAGCCTTGTCCTGCACAATTCCGCTCTCTCCGCCTCGGTCAACTGCTTCATCGGGTCAATCGCGTGCGGGCTTTGTAGGATAACGGCTTCCTTCATGCGATCACCTCCGTGGCTCCTCTCTCTGTTGATCATTCCGCCTATAGCCGCTATGAACATTTCCTATCATAGCACATTTAATATCATTTGTAAAGGCGTTTTCTATCTTTACAAATCTATTTTACTGTGCTATAATGCCTTCGTGAGAACCCCATTGAAGGAGGAGATACCATGCCACGGCGTACATTTGAGCGCAAAGCGGAGCCCCGGAGCAATGTGGTAGATCTGCGCACGGGAGAACCCGTTTCCACTGCCTCCAAGCCCGTCATCTGTGAACGAATTCGTTACTACAGAGAACAGCTGCGCATGGAACAGAAAGCGCTCGCTGCCATGGTCGGCGTCACGCCAAACGCGGTGACCAATTGGGAAAGCGGACGAGTCCGGCCAGATGTGAATCTTCTGCCGAATATCTGCGATGCGCTTCACATCACGCTCTATCAGCTCTACGCGCTGGATGACCCCACCCTGAAGCTCACAGCGTCAGAGGGCTATCTGATCGAGGATTACCGGCTGCTTTCGCCCGGTCATCGGATGGCGGTGCGTTCCCTGACGCAGACACTCCTGCAGGTGCAGGAAGCGGAGCGGTGCCGTGAGATTCAAAAGCTGCTGTACTTTGAGCGCCAGCTCGCGGCAGGCGTCGGCGATCCCACGGAGTTTGAGGATGACGGGATTCCGATCTATGTCTATGCGGACTCGCTGACACGTCAGGCGGACTTCGTCTTTACCGTTAATGGGGACAGCATGGAGCCGGATTATGTGGACGGGTGCATGGTGCTTGTGAAGCGCATCGATGATACGGGCGACCTGGAGCCCGGCGATGTGGGAGCCTTTATGATCGACAACGAGACGTTCATCAAGGAGTATCAGCCGGACGGTCTGCATTCCTATAACCCTGCCTACCCCGTCATGCGCTTTGCGGAATATGAGAACGTTTATCTCATTGGACACGTTGTGGGCATACTGAACAAGAGCGACATTGCCCAGGAAGACGACGTTGAGAAATATTCCAAGCTGCATCCCGAATTTGAAGGTGTGACGGAGTGACGAGGATATAGGTGTCGATTCTTCGTGCGGATGGCCACATGGCTACTCGCCGCAGCCGGAACACCACAGCCGAAACAAACAAAAACTTCGGTTGCTAAAAAGGGGAGAACATGCTATAATAAAAGTGGATGAGTGGAGCAAGGGAGGAAAACGACATGACGGATGACTTGAAAGCCCGTCCGAACGAGCAGACGTTTGATTTGGACTATGCCAATGTCGATATCACCAATGATTTGATGTTCTCGACCGTCATGCAGGACGAGGCGCTCTGCATCGAGCTGCTGGAGTACCTGTTGCCCTTGCAGCCCGGCAGAAAGATTGATCGGCTGGAGTACAGGCAATTTGACAGTGACGCTTCAGAGGGAAGTAGTCAGAGCGCCTCCGACGGTACCGCTCAAACGCAAAAAACTATGCTCGGCTATTTCGGCCAGCGTGGTGTGCGGCTGGATGTCTTTGTGGATGATGGAGAGACCGTTTACGATCTGGAAATGCAGACCACGAGCAACGCCGCCCTGCCCCAGCGCAGCCGGTTGATTCAGTCGCACATGGACATTTCCCAGCTTCAGCGCGGTGCACAATACGATGAACTTCGACCGAGCTTCGTGATTTTCATTTGTAAGTTTGATCCGTTCGGAGATGATCTCTACCGCTATACCTTCCGCAACATGTGCGACGAGCTGAAGGATAAACCGCTGGATGACGGAACGTGCAAGCTGTTCTTCAACACGGCTGGGCATATCGGCGACATACCACCGAGGCTTAAAGAGCTGCTGACCTACATGAACGACACGCATACATACCCTGTAGGGGAGAGCAAGAACGACCTGATCCGAAAACTTGACGCTGCCGTGAACGAGACCAAAATGAAGCCTGTCTGGAGGGATGCTTTTATGATGTATCAGATGAAACAGAGAGAAGCGGAATTGAGGGGCGAAGTAAAGGGCCGGGCGGAAGGCCGAGAAGAAAACGCCATTGAGACTGCAAAGAGGATGCTTCAGGAAGCGCTGCCGGTTGATATGATTGTGCGAATCAGCGGTCTGCCTCTCACTGAAGTCAACGCGCTCAAGGCTCAAATGGCTCACTAAGTCCATAGAACAAATCGGCCCTCCTCGGATGGATGTTCCGGGGAGGGCTTCGTCATTATCTACAGGAATTACTGTGCCGATCCGCTGATCATTTCAATGATCTCATCGACAGTCTTGCCGCTGGCCAGCACCGCAGCCATAAGCCGCTTTTGATCTTCTTCGGCCTTTTCGTCGTTTAATTGCTTAAGCTCAGCCTTCTTCTCCTTGATCTGTTCCTGCAGGGATTCGATTTCAGCGGTCACTTGGGCAATTCGCTCATCAATCGTGAGCACGGCCTAAATTACGTTCTGGAAAGTCCACTTGCACGGAGTTTTAAGGCCACCGTGACGGCGAAATAAGGCCACCGTCACG
>CANQDA010000079.1 GCA_947591155.1 uncultured Lachnospiraceae bacterium | reverse complement strand
CATCCACTTTTATTGTGGATGTATTTACCACACGATATAGTCACATCATTTCAGGTTTTCGGACAGTCTCCCCCGTTATCTGACAATTTCTCCCTATCTGAACCATGTAAGCATCAGTTTCATCAATCTGAATAGTTGTCGGTCTGAACAACCTTGTCCCTTCCCCAATCTTCGCCCCTTTTCGCCTTAGATGTTTTATATAAGTCTTGCTGTTAACTTTAGCGCCAAAAAGGATTCTGTTTAAAATGTGTCTCACACATTTGGAAATAAAATTCATTTTGTATCCCTCTCCATCTTCCTTCAACTAATCAAATTCTTTCACTTCTGGAAAATCATAAAGATACTCATCCAAGTACTTCTCAATATACTTAATATCCTCAGAATACTTCGGGTATCTAGCTTTCATATTAGTATTCCTTATTGAAATATCCGGATTAAATTTTGTTTTTCGATATAAATGATTTTCCGAGTGCAAACCTGTAAAATTAATTAACTGACCTATTGTTTGCTCATAATGATAGACCAGATCTTCGAACCGCAAGAAATATACCGACTCTTCGTCAAACACTTCTTTTTTTCGATGGCGTCTCGTAATTTCATACCATGAGCAAAAATCTCTAACATTCTTATATGGAATATTACCCCAACGATATATCTCATTTTCAAGGATAAACAAATCCCGGGGATCTCGATCAACAACTACTATTTTAATATCATTAAAGTATTTCAGATAGTCTTTTAAATTTGACGGCGGAAGCAGTTGGTCAATCATATAGAATTCGGTTTCTTCTCGTCCTAAACTACAGATTACCTTTTCAATATACTGAGCTGCGTACTGACAAAACTGCTTTTCATCAATAGCCGAATAATATGATGGTGTTTTCATTAATTTGAGTAAGGAAAACCGAGAATTTTCTTTCAAATAGAATGATATTTTTTCCAGAATCACATCGATACAATTAAATGCAATACCTATATCAAACCGGTCTAGATGAGACCATGCAGGACATTTCAGTTCTATGATTTGATTCATAAACTCGCTTGTATATTTCATAAATGAATCGCCAAAAAAACGTCTATATCCTCGTCTGAGCAAACCACCATTAAGAATTTTCGCAAAACGCATAAAACGTTTGATTGAAATGCTTGTATTTAAACGATCATTATTTTCAACAATGCCATATTCAAGATCTCGAATACCATCCCGATCATAAATGAAACGAAGTTCTAAACTACCCACATTTGCGCACCCTCTGAATTCTGAGAATAAATCTGTTACTGCACTTGACCCAGTCCGGTAATATCCTGCACATGTTATGACCTTCATTCTCGCATCTCCTTGATCAACTTGCCAACAGCATACCGTCACGTTATTTCATACCAGAAAGTTCAAACTAATACTCTATTAGTTAGAAGCATCCTTCATAATTATCCAAGCAGTCCAAATAAACTTAACCACATTAATAAAGATGTACAACGATGCTTAACCAGAAACAGAAAAGTACGTTGCTTAATTCCCATTCTCTTAATCGGGTATTCTGCCAGCATATTCATCAAATATTTGTCACAACATATGTTTCGTATCTGCTGTTTGCACTCTTTTTTGCTTTTTCCTGAAATTTCAGGAGTTTCCTGTCGAATACAAGCGCAAATACCCAAGAAATAATACTTCATAAAACGATATTTTGTTTCTTCATAAATCCCCACTTGCCTCAAGCGTTTACAACCTTCCTCGTATATCTTTTGTTTCATTTCTAAACGATTTGCACAATACCTTTTGGGTGAGGATAGTGAATCTTCATTCAAGCGGTAATAATATAGCTCATCCGAGAGAATGCATACTTTCCGGGCATAACAGTAATAGTCCAAATTAAAAAACAAATCTTCGGATATAAAATCTCTTTCTGAGCAAAAGCATAAATGGTTCTTCTGAATTAGGTCCGTCGTATATAAGACATAAACAGCCCCCATTGATACAGTGTCTCCACCTTCCGGACAACTTCCAAACATTTTGGGCAACAATTCTTTCTTTACAGCATCATTCTCATATATCGCAAACTCTTGCGAATAATTTCCATATGGTAAATGCTCTCCTTTGTCATTAACTCGTTCAAAGTTCCCTATAACTGTATCTGCATGATACAGTTGTGCTGCCTCATATAACTTCTCGATAGCAGTATCATGAAGATAATCATCTGAATCCATAAATACCACATACTCACCCTGGACATATTGCAGTCCCGTATTGCGAGCTAAACCCAACCCCTGATTCTGCTTATTGATTAAACTAAAACGGTTATCAAGTTTACAATATCTTTCACAAATCTTCTGACAATTATCTGGAGACCCATCGTTAATCATAATAATTTCAATATCTGAATATGTTTGTCTCCTAAGCGAATCCAAACATTGTTCCAAATATTTTTCAACGTTATAAATAGGAACAACAATACTTATCATCTTAATATTCCCCTTCTGACACCAGTATAATAAATATCCAAAAAATGTTTCCCAATATGTCAAAAAAGAACTATCATTTTCTCCTCTTGCTCACACATCGATCTGACATATATATTCTACTCATCAAATATCAACTTTTCAGTGCAAGAACTGTACTGCCCCAATCGTATATTTTAACTCTGTGTCTCTCTTTTTAATAAGTCGTGCCGATCCCCCGCTCAGAAATTATCACTTCAATTTTCTGGCCATTCACTTCTAACTGCCGGATAGTCTCTAATGCTTTATCCGTCAATCCATCATCGGTCATTACAATCTGCAAGTTTCTATAAGTTTGATTTATGACACGTTCCAACATATGTCCTATATATTTTCCGTATTATATGTAGGAATAATAATAGATACGAACAAATCTTTTGTACCATGTATATCGTCCACGTTTTTCTCACAAATGTTCATAATAACTGATATACTGTACCGTCATTCTCTCATAAGAAAATTTTTGTCGATAAGTTTCCAAAGCATTGCATTCTAGTCGTCTTTTTTCTTCCGGTTGGTCTATAAGCCAGTTTATCTTTTCCGCAATTTGCATCGGCTCTTCCGGATTAACAAGAAAACCGTTTTTTCCGTCTTCAACAATCTCAATAGTGCCATCCACTGCAGTTGCAACAACTGTCTTTCCTACTGAGAAGGCTTCAATAGGTGTAAGCGGCAAACCCTCCCACAAAGAGCTTAAGACTACCAAATCAAGCTGAGAAATCAGATTCTGAACATCGTTACGATATCCAAGGAAATGCACTTTATTTTCGATATCAAGCTGCCTCGCCTGCGCTTTCAGCTTTTCCTCAAGCACACCTGTTCCTATAATCAGAAAATGTGTTTCTGGGTGACTTTTAAGCACTTCTGGCAGGGCTTGTACGTAATACTCCATACCCTTTTGTTCTGTAAGCCTTCCAATGTTTCCTACGATAAAAGAGCCTTTTCGGTGCAACTCTTCTATCGTCTCATCTGCAGCAATTTCCCCATCAAACGGTGGCACAGCGTTTCGTATCACAATAATAGACTCTTTAGGAAAACCAAAATAGTCTACAAGATTTTTCCTGACCATATTTCCACAAGCTATAAGCCTTGCATGTTTATACGCATATTTTGTCAAACCCCTTTTGTTATAAAAAGTGTTGTGACTCGTATTTATAAATCTGCACTTTTTGTACAACCCTAGGACAGCTATATAAAACGCCGCCATACGGTGGTGAGTATGAATTACAGTAATCTTTTCACCACAGACGATTCTGCAAAGTTTCCTGGCAATCTTCAGGATAACGACCGGTGCCTTGCTTTCAATATCAGGAATTGTATAATGTCTGATTCCCCAAGTTTCAAGACATTTCACGTTTTCGCCGCCACAAGAGCAAACGACAATTTTATTAACTAGCGGTCTCAAGACTTGGCACAACTGCAGAACAACATTTTCGGTACCGCCTAGCCCCATGGTTCTCGGAAACAACAATATATTTTGTTCCGAAAGGTTCATCTAATCACCCGTATTCTCATATGAACTGTAAAATCCTGTCGCCATCTGTCAATTTCAGAAAGCATCTCTAGATGAAACAATCTGTTCTAATTCCCTCAGGTATATAATCTTTTATATGTTACATATGCCTTTTTCATATACCAGATAAATAATCCTAATGGTTTATATACATACCAGGATTTCAAGATGGCCTTAGACAGCATTCTGATCCTTATGGTACATTGCGGTATGTATTTCTTATATGTCCCAATGTTCTTTTGAATGGTACGAAATGCCCGCTGGTCGAACCGCTTTAACATCTGCTCACACGTCTTCACATTCCAAAAAATTATTGTCTTCGCAAGCGATTCCTGACACCATGGTGCTTCTTTTCTACTCCATGCAGCCAGATCCTCCATGGCTGATAAGCATCTCATAAACCTGTCAATGCTTCCGGATTTCGATAAACTACTCCCTACATAACGATAGTGATAAAAATCTTGGTCCACGTATACTGCTTTTCGGGCCATAGACAGTACATCATAAACAAAGACCATATCATCACAAATAGGCGCATTGGCACTGAAGCGGACATTTCCGATGGTAGTTCTACGGAATATTTTGTTCCACACAAAACCGCATAGGTCATGCTCCTGATTTCCTATTCCTGATAATATATTATTTGCGCCAGTGTATACATATATTTCCGGAGATCTTATCAACTTCTTTTCAATTATCCTGTCCACTGAGTATTCATTTTTGTATCCGCAGGAAACAACATCACCATTTTCCATAATTATGGCATTCATCATTGTTTCGTATGCCTGACAGTCTATGTAATCATCTGCATCAACAAATGCAATATATGCACCTTTTGATCCTTCTAAGCCAGTATTTCTTGCTGAATAAACTCCTTCATTTTTCTTGTGGATCACATGTATAAAATCATAGTTCGAAGCATATTCATCACAAATCTGTGGAGTGCCGTCTTTTGATCCATCATCGACAAGTATGATCTCTTTATTCGAATATGTTTGGCGAATCAGGCTGTCTACCATTTCCTGAATATATTTTTCAGCGTTATAAGCTGAAACAACAATGCTCAGCAGCTCTGTTTCATTCTTTTCCATAACTTGCTCCTGTAGACTTATCAACTCTTGATCCATAGTTTGTAACAGCCTTCTTATATCCTTCTGGAATGCCGACATCATATCTTGTTCCATCCACTACGTAACCGTACATTCCCTCAGCTGATCGCACTTCCTCCATTGCATCTGTTAATTCTATCTCCCCGCTGCCCTCACGATATGCCAATACTTTTTTCCTTAAAGCCGAAAAAACTGCAGGTGTTAAAACATATTGGCCAAAAACAGAATAGTAATGTTTTCTGCCTTTCTCATCTTTCACTGCTAAATTCTGTTCCGCGAACTCTGGACTTGGCTTTTCTACTATTGCCTCCACCCGCATTATTCTCTGTTCAGAATCTACAAACTGACCAGTTAGGCATCCATAGCTGCTGACTCGGTTAATATCTATCTCATCCAAAGAAACCGTAAGCTGACCGCACTGTTCAAATGAGCATATCACTTGATCTGTACAGCTTGATCCACTATTTGAATGATACAAATGATCCCCAAGCAATAACAGCACCGCTTCCCCTCCAGCAAAGTCATGCGCTTGATATACTGCATGCCCAAGCCCCAGCTGTTCTTCTTGATAGATATATGTAATTTTCATCCCAATCTGCTGTATAGCTGCATTGTACTCTCGCTTTTCTTCGGACAGTTTCTGATAATAATGCGCATCAGTAATATTACTGAACAATCTGTCAAATTCTTCCTGTTGATCTGGCTGTATTATAATGGCAATCTCTTCTATGCCAGATTGAATCAGTTCTTCTATAATAGCTAATAACACCGGTTTCGCAACACCGTCATAGTCTACTATTGGAAAGAACGCTTTGTTGACCACTTTGCTTGCAGGAAAAAGACGGGTCCCAAAACCTGCCAAAGGGATTACTGCTTTTCGTACGCTGTGGCGCGCACGGATGCAGAATGGATATGCCTCTAACCCAAGCTTGCAATTCAGATAAGCAACTAACTTTTCCTGGGACTCCCTATCCTTACAGATCATCTGTAGCATTCCGTCTCCCTGTGAGCCAACCCCTTTCCTTCCAAGTGAAAAATTTTTAACTGCAGGATCGTCCATTATTTTATGTAGTTTTGGGGACAAAAGTTCTGACGGGCATGCTGGGGAGACTAGCCTGTCGAAAGTATCCTGCGCCTCTGTCATCAACTGTCCGATTCTCTCTGCATTTCCTTGCTTCATAGCTAAAACAGTTTCTTTAATAATGCGAGAGTTTTCTTTCCCTAAGGCTCTTTGCACATTTTCTGATATTTCGTCTTGGGCAAATGGATAGCAGGCGTTTAAGGATGCAAGGATTTTTAAAGTATCTTTTTTCCCGTGAATGTCGCAGAGTACCCAAAAAAGGTCTTTACCTACACTTATTTGTTCTACTTCCAGATTATCCCCATCAAATTTCATCAGAACCGGCTTCTCACCATACGCACAGGCCTGATCCAGCCTGCCACAGCGAGAAGGAGTAAGTATTTCGCCCCGATATGCCGCTTCCATTTCACCTCGCACTGAAATTTGCAAATTATATAAGAGATTGAACGCACGGGCAACCAAAACGCAGATAGCAGCGCTGGAGGATAATCCCTTTTTTATGGGCAATGTAACTTTATAGCAGTCAATGGCAACGCCACCAACGTCATAATACTCCATCATATAAGCGGCTACACCTGCTATGTAGGAGTTGAACCCCCCCCTCCTCGCTTCTGCTCTCAATTCTTTTATTGAAAGGGGAAACTCGAGCCAGTCAGTAATGCTTCCATCATTGAGGGCAGTGCGAAAGCGAAACTTATCGCACTTTTCTACATGTGCGTAGATTCCTAGATCAATACCTGTAACAATTGCAGCTCCTGGCTCAATCCTTGAATTAATACGTGTATAGTAGCCTGCCCAGTCACTATGCTCGCCAAACAGACACAAACGCCCGGATACAAATAAGTCCATTGCTGTTTCTCCTTTTTCTATTCAAATCCGTCTTAGAAAATCTATATCAATCTCTATATTTCCATACCAGACCAATTATTTTGATGTCTTTCAAAAAATATCGCTTAAACATTCTCCTCGGATCTTGGAAAAAGCGATATAACCATTCCATGCCTATTCTGCTCATCCATTTTGGAGCCCTCTTCTGTTCCCCCGCAATGAAATCTATCGTCCCGCCAACAGAAAAGGACATCGGGATCTGGTATGTATTCATATTCTCATAAATAAAAATATCCTGTTTCGGAACACCCATGCCTACAAACAGCATGTCTGCGTGGGATTCCTTCAACATTTGGTTGATCCTGTCCATTTCAGCTTCATCCTTTTCAAAGCCAATCGGCGGCGAATATGCCCCCGCGATTCTGAGATCTGGAAGTTTCTCGCGGAGTTTGTCGACGGCTCTTTGTGCCACCCCTGGAGCTGCTCCGAGAAAAAACACCGAATATCCTTTCTTTTCCGCAACTTCGCAAAGGTGCGGCACCAGATCTGATCCACAGATCTTCTCTTTGATCGGCCTCCCATACCATTTTGCGATCCACAAAAGAGGATGCCCGTCTGTCAGAAGCAGTTCTGCGTTGTCACATATTTCCCTGAAATAGCTGTCCCATTCCATTCGCACGATCTGGTCTACATTGGGGGTGATCACATGTCCAATTTTGCGGAGACGTATACATTCTTCTATATGTTCTATTGCTTCTTCCATCGTCACGTTGTCAATGAAAGAATTCATAAACCGCATCCTGTTTCGTGGCATCACAATCTCTCCCGGCTATCGCTTTCTCCAGTATTCCAGCATGTCGCCCACAGTTTGCTCCATAGGGATCTGCTGTTTCCAACCGGTATCACGCTTCAGCTTTGTGACGTCTCCGACAATGATTTTCTCATCCGTCGGTCTTAGCAGCTCCGGATCAATCCTAATCCCAAACTTATGCCCTGTCTGTTTTTCAATCATATCCACGATATCGCGCATCCGGTAAATGTGCTCAGATGAGATATTGTATACTTCGCCCGGAGTTCCCTTTTCCGCAAGTAGCAGAAGCGCATTCACCAAATCTCTTTGATCCATGATTGCACGTCTTGTCTCGAGGTTTCCCACCCTCAACTCATAAACGCCAACCTTCTCCGCCTGAACAGCCCTATAGGTAAAATCAGACGTTACATCCTGCACTTTTCTTGTCCCAGTCGAATTAAATATCCTTGCCCTTATGCATCGTATATGGTCATTCATAAAATACTGGAATGAGATCAGATCCTGCCCGACCTTGCTGACCCCATAAGGATGCAGGGGAAGCAGCGGCGCGTCCTCACGCACATATACCGCATCCCCATCCAGGTGGTTAAGTGTTTCACCATATTCTGCGCTGGAGCACGCAACCACCACCATCGGATCATAATCCGTAAGTTCATTAATCCTGACTTTCTTGACCGCCTCATACACCGCGACTGTCCCATTGATATTTATGTCGATCGTCTCAAATGGCTTGTCCCAGCTGACCGTCGGGTAACTCTGAGCCGCCAGGTGGAAGATCCATTCCGGCTTCTCTTTCATAATGATTTTCTCAATGTTCATCGGATACCGGACATCGCATTCAATCATGCGGATCGCAGGATTAATCTCCTGCAGGTTTGTTGTTGGCTTATAATATGTGCCGACAACATGATGTCCCTGGGCATAAAGTGTCTCCACCATGTGTGAACCGACCATACCGCCCGCTCCAGTGACTAACACTTTCATGCCATACACCTGCTTTCAGGAGTATACATGACCGGATAACTATATCGCGGGATTACCCCCCCCACAGACCGTCCCAAAACTATTTTGTCTCGGTCTGTTGTCCCCACTTTTTGTTTCAAATTGACATTATAATCGTTCGTCGCATCTACTTTGCTTTCATATAATTTCATTCCGTTAGCCTTATCCTCCACTTTCAAATTTGGATTATGAGTTTTCGGTCGGTCTCCCCAGACTGTCCAAAAACTTGTTTTCTGCAACAAAAAATGCCAGATATATTTCATACGAAATAGATATCTGACCTC
>CANQDA010000078.1 GCA_947591155.1 uncultured Lachnospiraceae bacterium | reverse complement strand
CTCCATTCTGCCTTTATAATAACTGATATTTGGGAAAAGGTCATTTTATTTTTGTACTATTTTTATACTATCACTAAATACCACACGCAGTTTTGTCGGGTCTGCATCTTTCAGTTTGTTACAATACCGAACTGTAAAGGCAAGGTCAGAATCATAAAGCGTGTTCGCTGCAACCGAGGTTTCCGATCCGCTCTCACCGCTCACGGTCGCATGGCAGGAATAATACTCCGTCCACTCATTTTTATGGTTTCCGAACTTATCCACCACGGTCTCGTTTTTCTGAAAGGTTATATGAACATTCAGTAGTGCTATATCCATCAGAATCCCGCCTTTCTGTCTCCGAACAGTAATGCCCGGAGTGAGATGTTTAGGTCATTAAGGTTCGCATCTTCCCTATGCTCATACTGATATGCGACAGCATACATAACGGATATCTTTGCATTATCCAATGCCTGGAACTCTGCCCTTTCATCAAGTCTCGCTACATCCATGCACCTTTTCTCGGATGCCATAAGCAGATATTCGATTAACGCATCATCATCATCAAAATCCACCCTCAGATACTGTTTCATTTCTTCGAGTGTTATGAATACTTCCGGGATCGGAGTATCATTTACTACAACAGCAAAATCGTCCGACATTCCTTCATAGAACACCGATACAATCTGCGCTCCCACAGTCTCGGAATCAAATCCGTATATCTCGTAATCCGTTATGACCTCATGGTATCCGCTCTCACAGAATGCCTCGACCACAAGTCCCGTGGCATCAAACTCCTCACCCTTTTCGTATACCCGCTTATCTGGAAGGCTTACGATAGCAAGCCTTGTAAACGGCTCTGCCTCGCCTGTGAAACTGCCGGTCCCGGCATTCGAAAGGAATGCTCCCGACACGTTATCATACATTCCGTATGCACCTTCTTCGGAAACACATGGAACATAATCGGCTATAAGTTCCTCACCGTCATAAATCTTAAGCGAGTAGATTCTCACGATACCGAATGATGCTGCCACCTCGTTATGGTTCATGGCACCTATCATGTATAAGGTATGCGCCGTTGTAAGAGTCCTTTTCCCCGGAGCACCTATACGTTCATCATCAATATAAAAACCATCCTTACTTGCCGTGAATATATGCCTTACACCCGATTCATAGGTTGTGGGTGCCATTATCTTTGAGTTATTGTAATTAAATCGATAATACATCTCGCTCGTAAACTGTATGGTAAAACCATCCGTAGTATTAAGCCCGGATCGTTCGCCAAGGAAAGCCGTATCACCATCAATCACATATCCGTCCACCACAACCTTTGTATTATCTGATGGAAGAATCCCGGTATCGATATAAGACCCCGGTTCAGCATTCTCAATATATAAAAGTCTTCTGTACATCGACACCATCCTCCTTACAAAATCGGGTGGAGTAACGCTTTGTTCCCCCACCCTTAAAGTCTTACTCTCCGTCAGTCTCCGGGTCGGTTGTAGTTACCGAAGGTGTCTGCCAGTTCTGGAGATGAAGAATCTGAACAGCCTCCGGCAATACAATCTTGCCATCGACTCTCTCCTTAGCCACAAACCCGATCATGCCGTTGCCAGCAAAGAGTTCACGCAGTTCGGAGAAGGAACGAGTGCCTCTGTCACCGATGTTGTAGTAACTGTAATCACCGAATGCGATAGCACCCTCGGGAACATACGCAGAGGTATGAACATCGTATCCGAGAATCTTGTCGCTCTCGCCCTGGGTGTAAGCCGGAGTCCAAAGGTACTGACCCTGGTTATCCTTGAACTTTCTGATTGCAGAGAGGTTCTTATCGTTGATGATGAACGATGCGTTCTTACGATAAGGTCTCTTCAGACCGTATACAAGGTCGATAAGGTCATCCGCTTTAAGTGCTGCCGTAAGGGTATCAAGCACATGGCCACCCTTGGTAGGGTCAAAGATACCAGTAGGCTTGCCCTGTCCGTCACCGTTGAGGAATGCATCCTCTTCAGCATTACCAAGTGCCTTACCGAACATCGTGATGATGTAGTTTTCAAGGTTGAAGGCGCTGTCATAGAGAAGTTCCTCTGTAACCTTGATAGCAACATGAAGTTTGAAAGCATCCAGATAGATCTGGTCGAACTTCGCATCACCGAAGGAAAGCGCTCCACCTTCCTCAATCCATGCTGCAGCGGGCTTGGTAGCTGCGATGTTGATCTTATGCTCCCCGGAAGTTGTAATCTTTGTAGCAAGACCACGCATGATATTCTCCTCTTCGAGAACATCGATGAGTCTCTTATCATATTCCACAGGCACAAGGTAACCGCCATCGGCATCGACACCTTCCTGCATCACATTGGAAATCTGACGGAAGTTGGAACGGAGTGCTGTAAGCATAGCCTTTCTGTACTCGTCAGATGCCCTTCCTGTTTTCATCTCTCCGTCATCAGACTTGCCACTATACGGCTTGCCCGTGATAGGGGAATTAACAGGCTTTGAAAGTTCCTGCTCCCTTCTTTCTGCTCTCTGCTGACGCTCGATGGAATTGGTAAGTTCCTCGATTTCAGCCTCCATCTTAGTGTAGGACGCATTGTCCTCTGCGGATAAGTTACCGTTCTTATCCTCGTGGGAATTTACAAACTCTTTAGCCATCTCCCACACCTTGGCTCTCTTGTTGATAAGTTCCTGTACTGTCATAGTTGTTTCCTCCTATAAAAACTTTTTCATTAAGTTAAGCCTGTCTCTGACTTCATCAGCAGACCGACTGCCATCGGGTTCTTCCATTGGGATCTCTGCCTGCAAGCCCTGCTTTGTTTTAGGCTTACGGTAGTGACGCTCCAACTTATTGAGCAAAGCGTTATTTGTTGCTTTGCGTGAAAAAAGCATCGAGTGTACGGAGTCTTTCTTTTTCTCCTTCTCGGTGCTTTCCTCTTCCTCATCGGGTTCTTCTTCAGTTTCTTCCTCGTCCGGCTTTTCCTCTTCGGTCTCCTCTTCCTCTTCTTCCTTCTTAGGCGGGAAGGCATCCCTCGTAATAAGTCCGTCTGCAAAGCCAAGTTCAATGGCCGTGTTTGCATTCATCCAAGTCTCGGCATCCATAAGATGCGAGAGCCTTGCCCTCGAAAGACCTGTCTTTAACACATAGGCATTGATGATACTTTCCTTTACCTCATCAAGCATCTCGATAGCCTTCTGCATCTCTGCATGGTCACCCATCGCAATGGTTGAAGGGTTATGGATCATCATCATTGAAACGGGGCTCATGTATGTCTTATCCCCTGCCATCGCAATGACCGATGCAGCCGAGGCTGCGATACCATCAATCTTTACTGTCACGGTACCAGGGTAGTCTCGCAAAAGATTGTACACTTGGGCGGCCGCTATGCAGTCACCTCCGGGCGAGTTGATCCATACCGTGATATTCCCAGAACCACGGTACAACTCATCCTTGAATAATTTAGGAGTGATGTCATCATCAAACCACGATTCTTCCGCTATAGCCCCATCAAGATACAGCGTTCTTTCGGAAGGTTCGTCTTTGGTTGGTATCTGATTCTTCCACTTCCAAAACTTCTGATTCTTCATCGGATTCCTCCTTTCCAGTCTGTCCGGCAAACAATCCCGCATCTTCAAGTTTGGTCATGTTACCGTTTATGAGATATAAATCCCCACCGAGTTCAGCAGGAATCTTATCCAGGTTTTCAAGTTCCCTTATGTCATTTGCCGACATCCAGCCGTTCTGTCTTGCAGTCGCATAGCCGTTCATTCTGCTCTGGTAATCACCTCGCAGAAGTCCTTCGACATTGAAACGGATGAAGTATTGTTTCTTCTCCTCTTCCGTGAAAAGCCTTCTGAACATTGCCTGCTCCAACCGTGTCAACCACGGACGGAGTGTGTACTGCACGTACTCAAGAGACTGCTGTTCTATATTGGAGTAGGTTGCTCCTTCAAGAGATGCAATCATATGAGGTGGCACTCGGAATATCCTGCATATCTCCACAATCTGAAACTTCCTTGTATCAAGGAACTGTGCCTCGGACGGGTTGATGGATATCGGAGTATATTTCATACCCTCTTCAAGTACGGCCACCTTATTGGAGTTTGCCGAACCACCAAAGGTCTGCATCCAGCTATCCCTTACCTTCGCCGGGTCCTTCAAGATTCCCGGATGCTCCAAGATACCACTCGGAACAGCGGAGTTCGCATAAAACTTTGAACCGAATTCTTCGGCTGCAATCGAAAGTCCGATGCTCTGTTTTGCCATTGCAATAGGGCTATAGCCTACGAGACCGTCAAAAGACAAACCGGGGATATGGAGTACATCCTCCGGCTGTAAAATAACCGTCTGATTCTTATTGGTCTGCGGGTCATCCGTACTCAAGGTATACTCGTAATACAGATGTCTGTTTTCATCCCTGTCCACTCTCATGCGGTCAGGCATCAGCGGGTAAAGACCCAAGACCTCACCCTTGCCGTTCCTTATGATCTGGGCATAAAAATTACCCCATAAGAGCAGGTGCGTTAATGCCACTTCAAAAAATGAATAGGCTGTCATCTCACCGTTTGGCTCGTCATGGAGTAATCTGTATAAAGGATGTTCGATTGCTTTTTCCTTACCACCGTCAGAATTATATCTATAAACATGAAGCGGCAGGCTTGCTACCGACTCCGATATAACTCTGACACAGGCATACACAGCGGATGTCTGCATGGCCGTGCGTTCATTTACCCTCTTCCCGGATGAACTCATGCCGGGGAAGAATGCATACGCACTGCCCGCTGTTCTGTCCTTGGGTGCATCCCTTGACCTAAAAATGCCACTGAATATTCCCATCTTAAATTCCTCCTATTCCCTGATTGATGCCCTCTTTTATGACAATCAGACCGATAAGTAATAAAATCATTTCTCCCACCTAAAAAACGAGAAGTCCACGGCTATCGTAGACACTCTCGCTTGTATCGTTGCCACATCGGATTGCACGGTCGAGTGCCATGATACAGGCAATGGCACCGTCAATCTTCTCTGTACTTTTTGCTTTGTCAGCTTTTATATTTCCGGCAGGGTCTTGACGGATATAAATATTATCCATGTTCCACCGAAGAACCGGGTGTCCGCCGTGGGCAATCTTCTGTTCAAGTACAAGTTTCATGAGTTCCTTTGTGGGCGGGCTCATACTTGCAAAGCCCTGTCCCATAGCCACCACTTCAAATCCCATGCCTTCAAGGTCCTGCACCATCTGTGTTGCACCCCAACGGTCAAATGCGATATCACGGATATTAAAACGCTCACCAAGTTCCTCGATGAATTTTTCTATGAAACCGTAATGCACGACATTTCCTTCTGTAGTCTGTATGTATCCCTGTTTCTCCCATAAATCATAATTGACATGATCCCTCTTCACTCGAAGGTCGAGAGTCTCTTCCGGGAGCCAAAAGTAAGGAAGAACAATGTATCTGTCATCCTCGTCCTTCGGCGGAAAGCATAAACAAAAGGATGTAAGGTCTGTAGTTGAACTTAAGTCCAAACCACCATAACAGACACGGCCTTCCAGTTCTTTCTCATTGACCGGGAATGCACAGGCATCCCACTTATCCATTGGCATCCATCTGACAGCCTGCTTAACCCACTGATTAAGTCTTAGCTGTCTGAAAGCATTCTCTTCAGCAGGATTCTGCTTTGCAGATTCACAAGCCTCTGCGACCTTACTCTCGTCAATCGTGATGCCAAGACTCGGATTTGCTTTATACCATACTTTCGGGTCTGTCCAATCCTCATCCTGTCCTGCTCCATATATCACAGGATAAAATGTAGGGTCAGTCTTTCTCCCCTCCAGGATATCCACAGCCTTTTGATGGAGTTCATAGCAGATGCTGTTGGTATCCGTTCCGGCTGTTGTGATAATGAAATGCAAAGGTTGTTTTCTTGCATCGGATGTACCGACCGTCATCATATCAAAGAACTTCCTGTCCTTCTGTACCCATAACTCATCAAATATAAGTGCCGAAACATTTACACCCGACTTACCAGCAACATCTGCTGACAGAGCCTTGTAGGTTGAATTCGTGGGTCCGAATGCTATCGTCTTTCGGCTTGGCTTAATCATGCATCTTTTCTGAAGAGCCGGGCATAGTCTTACCATGTCGCAGGCCACATCAAACACCAAAGATGCCTGTTCTCTATCGGCCGCACAACCATATACTTCAGCCCTCTGTTCACGGTCAGCACATAGCATATACAGACAGATGGCACTCGCCATTTCGGATTTTCCACATTTTTTTGGCACCTCAATATATACTGTTTTAAAGGCTCTCGTGCCGTCTTCCTTTAATATGCCGAACACATCCCGGATGATCCTTTCCTGCCAATCGATTAATTCGAATGGTTTATTGTAGAATTCTCCCTTCGTGTGTTTTAACTGCTCAATGAAAGCTACCACGTAATCTGCAGCATCTTTATCATAGTGAGCGTATTCCGGCATAAGTTTTGTAGGCTTATAGTTTTTTAATTTCCTCACCATGATAATCACCACGAAAAAAGGACCCGTTTGAGTCCTTTCTTCTTTCCTTCCTGTTATCGTTTTTCTATCCGGCAGGTCTCCCCATCAACCTCGGTTATCAGAAAATCAAATCCCCGCCACTTAAGTTCGACCATCCGTATGCAACAATAGTAGTTGCTCCGTTCCCGGTCGCTTATTATCTCTCCCTTCTGGATCATGAAGGCTGCGAGGTTTTCAAGAAGGTTGCGTCTTATCGTGTCTCTTTCATTCCAAGTCATCCCGGCACCTCCTTAATTGTAATCCTTAAGAAGGATGCAGTATGCTACGATGGCGGCATCTCCATTATCCTCCGGCCTTATATCCCAGCCCCTGTCATAATTAGCTACCGTCTCACCGTCAATCTTAATCGTCAGTTTCGATATCCGTCCTCCGTTGATGCCATATTTACTTCCCCGCTCATAAGCCTTGACCCAATAGTGAGCAATTTGGCGCTTGCCGTTCTTAAGTGGAATGCCGATTGTACCTTCGTGCCACATACTCACACCCCCTTATGTATCGTATCGATTATCTCCTCCTGCTCATCCTTTGGAACCCCGGCTGACTCAAGTGCCTCCCTTGTTCCACAGTCCGGGCAGATAAGGGTCTTATTGTCCTTCCTTGATAAAGCAGGATGCCCAGAATAAATCTTCTTACATATGGGGCATTCGGTTATCTTTCTGCAGGAGTCCTCGCCATAAACAATGCCGAGCCCCGAACCGTTATCCCAGTTCACAAATATGGTTCCCGTGTCATCAACGCATCTGACCGTTCCCCTTGTTCCCTCGGGTATCTTGCTGTAAGGGTCATCCATCGAGACCAGTTCAACCCTTGTGCCTTCCGGGTAGTCCTTCTTTATTCTGTCCACAATCTCTTTTCTCGGAAACATCATCATTCCTCGCCTCCCTTCTTCGCACCGCTCTTGAATGCCGATGAACCTTCGAGGTTCTTAAGCAGGATCTTTCGGTCGGCTTTGTATTCATCACCGATGAATCCAAGGCGGAGAAGGAAACATCTGAATGCGTATTTCTCATTTTCGTTTTCCTTCGCCTTTGCTGTGATCCGTTTCTGATTCACACTCATCTGGCAGAGGCTTGAAATGAAGGTTGTGTAGGTTCTTCCTTCTTCCGGGGTTATGCTCTTAAACCAAGGGAAGGAAACCGTGCCGTTATCTTCGTCAACCTCAATCTCTACCGCCTCGATGCCGAGTGCCTTCTTGATGAGTTCGCCCTTTGCCTCGATAAGGTTTATGAGGTTCTTTACTTCCACCTTCTCAAGCGGAACCGTTACCGTAAGGTCGATGCTGTCACCGTCTTCGGTCTCTTCCTTGTTGCTTTCCCACTCTTCCGGGCTATACCCTGTTGCCATCACGCAGGCATCGACCACCCGACTGGTCTCGTCAATGTCATCCTTTTCAAATGAAAGGGTGCCGTCCTTCTCGACCCTGTAGTCTCCGACTTCGTAGGCGCAGCTCGGAACTCCGAGGTATTTCGCCTTGATGCCGAGTTCTGTTTCGATTGCCTTTACCATTGCCTTTCTGGCTTCCTTTGTTACATTGAAATGTAGTACCATACCATGTACCTCCTTATGATTTTTTGGTATGTACATTAATCACTCTGAAAGCCAGATATAGCAACGAATATGTGCTTTTTAGCCTGTAGAATACAAGGGCTATATCCGCCCATCAACTTGTGCATAGTAGACAATGCCCGAAAGCACGAAATACACATTCGGAAGAGCGACTCCGTTCCCCCACATCTTATATTCTGCCGAATCAGAATGCGGATCTTTAAGCCACTTTCTTATCTGCTCATCTGTCTTAGGCTTTCCCTTCTTTCCGAGTGCCTTCGCATGGGTTTCAAAGATATCTCTCCACCTTGCAACATCCTCTTCGGTCGGTTCTTCGATACCAAGTTCTTCGCACCACCAGTCCGGGAATCCCTGCAGTCTTGCACATTCCGTAGGTGTCAGCCTTCGTACTATATAATCAGTATCCCCGTCATTCACAATCGGAGGATCCTTATAATCTGTCGCTACGAGTGTATTGGCAAGTTCCTCATTGACCTCGGTAAAGAATGATGCCTTTGAAGAAGAATACTTCGGATGTGCAACCCCGGATGCACCCGCAGCCACAAGAGTAGGTTCGACTTCTTCTTCAACACAAAAACTAAACTTTGCATTGTAGCCCTGGTTCATGGCAGGTCTGCCGATACCGTATGCTGGCTCTCCCACAAAGTTCTCTTCCGGGTTTTTGAACATCTGCGAAGACGGTCCTTTGGGACCATCGTTTGCAGAAAGTGTCGCATGAACATCAGCAAATGCCACAGCGTGTTGCTCCGTTGCATTTAAGGTGTACATGATATCTGATTCCTTATAGCCGTCTCCCTTATGGGAAGGTCTCGTGCCATTGCCCTCAACCACAGCAATGCCACCCTGGTTACAAGTAGGATTGCCACCATTTCCATCAAGGCATCGTGAAGTCTGTGCCTCATAGAATCCGCTGTTCGGATTATCCGACATCATGGAGTTGCTCTTTTTGGAACACACTCCGAATGCCTGTACAACTGCCACCCCGCCTTGGTTGCCATCGGGAGGATTGCCACCTGTATCAATAGTCCGTGAGGTTTCCGTTTCATATACATTCTGCCTTGCATTCCTCGTTCCCTCTGAAGTGAATCTCACATCAAAGGTATGCGGTGGCTGAACGATGAACGGCTGATTGTTACCGCCTGTTCCAAAGGTCGATGATACCGTCTGCGATACATCAAGCGGACCCGTGTAGCGTGAATCCTGCGAGTGATTTTCAAACATCAAGCTGTCGCAGCCTGTCTCTCCAATGCTTTCTGAAGGACAGTGGGCAGAGTCTTGCCACGACTTGAAGCCCTGCGCAGAATACCCCGACAAGCCTTCGGACTCAAATAATATTTTTCCGGCACTCCCTCCATCAAAATCTGCGACAAGGTAGATACGTTGTCTTCTTTGGGGAACGCCCCAATACTGAGCATCGAAGAGTCTCCAAGCGACACTGTAGCCGTTTCCCATGATGCGTCCTGCATTCTCCCACTTTGAAGGTTTAGATACAGACACTTGGCTGTCTTTGACTTTGCAGACTTCTTCAAGGACTGCTCTGAAGTCCTCTCCTTTGTTTGATGAGAATGCCCCAGGGACATTTTCCCACACGATATATCTTGGATACTGTCCATTTGTAGCCTCCCTCATTTCTTTAATGATTCTGATTGCCTCATAAAAAAGTGCCTTCGGCACCTCAACTCCCCTGCCCCTCAATCTTGAGGGGTTAGGGGTTTCTTTTTGTGCCTCT
>CANQDA010000077.1 GCA_947591155.1 uncultured Lachnospiraceae bacterium | reverse complement strand
CAAAGATCATTATACCTCAGGGGACCAATACTCTTTTATTTATTTTTTATCAACTGACAATATCTTTACTCCAACTACACTTTATTCAGTTGTCAAGGTGCATTTTTTATATAAATCATCCACTTTTATTGTGGATGTATTTACCACACGATATAGTCACATCATTTCAGGTTTTCGGACAGTCTCCCCAGCGACTGCGGCAATCGCGTCGTCCGAGAGCTCGCCGTCAGCGCCGCTGAGCTTATCGAGCAGCTCCTGAGCCTTCTCTGCCGTCACTTCCTTGCCGTACTCCTTCGCGATGGCGATGATCTCCTCCACCGTCTTGGCCTTCTGCAGTTTTGCAAGCATTTCCTCGTTCACTATGTTACACCTCCTTTTCTTCCCAGATCTATGTGAAACGCACTTGCGTCGTTTCCCGGATTTTTGCTTTCCTGATTATTGATACGCCGTAACGCAGATTTTGTTAGGTATTTTTTGATTGAATTGTACCATAACACCACCGCTATTTCAATGAATCACCTCTCAAAACAAGTTTCCGTTGCATCAAAACTTTTCATTCGACGTCTTAAGACAGCCGAACTGTTCGGGTGCTAAGCAGCTCAGATACGGACGCCGTGCCGAAACACCTGCTTCAATCCCAGCTCAGCATCCAGGATCAGCAGATCCGCGAATTTCCCTGCGCTCAGACTTCCATATTCTTCATATATGCCGATGGCCTTCGCCGGATTGACCGCAGCACATTTCACCGCAGAGGCCAGCGGGATCCCCATCTCCTTCACCGCAACGCGCAGGCAGTCCGCAAGATTCGTAACGGAGCCTGCCAGCGTCCCGTCCGCCAGAAGCGCGCGCCTGCCCTCCACGAACACCTTCTGTCCGCCGAGCTCATATTCTCCGTCCGGCATCCCCGTGGCCTCCATGCTGTCGCTGATAAAGATGATGCGATCATCCCCGAACAGGCGGAAAGCCACCCTCACAGCCGCCGGATGAACGTGCACGCCGTCGCAGATCAGCTCCGCCCTGCAACCCTCAAAATCCGCCGCAGCCGCGATCGGTCCCGGCGAGCGATGCGTAAGCGGCGGCATCGCGTTGAAAAGGTGCGTCAGTTGGGACGCCCCGTTTTGAAACGCCTCGCAAGCCGTCTCGTAGTCCGCCTCCGTGTGGGCGATCGAGACGGTCACGCTGCCCGAAAGCTCGCGGATCAACTCCATCGCGCCCTCCGTCTCGGGAGCAAGCGCCACAGTTCGAAACGCCCCTTCGGACGCCTCCTGCAGACTCTGAAAAAGCGCAAGATCCGGCTTCCGAATATCGTCCGCCCTCTGGGCTCCCTTCTTCTTTTCGCTAATAAACGGCCCCTCCATGTAAAGTCCATGCAGAGTGGCTCCGGCCGAGTGAGCACCGGCAATACCGTCATCTTCTCCGAGCGCACCAGCACCGCTGTCTTTCCGTACATCAGCAGCGACTTCCGAGGCAGAAATGTCAGAGATCTTTACAGCTTTCACCGCCCGCACGATCTGCATCAGCTTCTCCTCCGGCACCGTCATCGTGGCCGGCGTAATGGAAGTGATCCCCTGACTCAGCTCATACTCCGACATCGCCCGAAACGCCTCCGTTGTCCCGTCGCAGCAGTCGTATCCGGCGCAGCCGTGCAGATGGATATCCACAAGCCCCGGAATCACATAGCCGCCCTCGGCGTCCACCGTCTCCTCCGGCAACTTTGACGCGCGGTACTCCTCCTCCGTGATGATCTTCTCCCCGATAAAGTACAGGGATCCCTCATGGAAAGATCCCTGTTCGTCAAATATTTGTCCGTTTTGAACACAATATTTCATTTATTTCACCACGATATTGATGATCTTGTTCGGGACGTAGATCTCCTTTACGATCGTCTTCCCGTCCATATACGACGCGATCTTTGCGTCGGCCTTCGCCGTGGCGAGCGCCTCGTCCTTGCCGCAGTCGGTCGGGAGAACGACGGTGCCGCGCACCTTGCCGTTGATCTGCACGCCGATCTCGATCGTCTCGTCCACCGTCTTGCTCTCGTCATACTCCGGCCACGCGGACACGGACAGGAAATCCGTATGCCCCAGGCTCTCCCAGATCTCCTCCGTCAGATGCGGAGCGAACGGGGACAAAAGCTTGATGAAGATCTCAAGCTGCTCTTTGCTCAGCGCCCCCGCGCTGTAGATCGTGTTCGTGAGCGTCATCAGCGCCGCGATCGCCGTGTTGAACTTGACCTCCTCGATATCGGAGGATACCTTCTTGATCGTCTTGTGGAAGCTCGTCTCCAGCTTCTGCGTGGACGGATCGTCGCTCAGCAGATCGGTCATGCCCGCCACGCGCTCGAGGAAGCGCTTGCAGCCGCGCATCGAGTTGTCGTTCCACGGAGCAGCCGCGCCGTAGTCGCCCATAAAGAGCACGTAGGTACGCAGCGTGTCCGCGCCGTAATCCTCCACGATGTCGAGCGGGTCGATCACGTTGCCCTTCGACTTGCTCATCTTGTCGCCGTCCGGCCCGAGGATCAGGCCCTGGATGGAACGCTTCGCGTACGGCTCCGGCGTGTTCACCTCGCCGATGTCATACAGGAAATGATGCCAGAAGCGGGAGTAGATCATATGTCTCGTGACATGCTCCATGCCGCCGTTGTACCAGTCCACCGGCATCCAGTATTCCAGCTTCTTTTTGTCCGCGATCGCCTGATCGTTGTGCGGATCGATGTAGCGCAGGAAATACCAGGACGAACCGGCCCACTGCGGCATCGTGTCCGTTTCGCGCTTCGCGTCCTTTCCGCACTTCGGACACTTGCAGTTCACATAGGAATCGATCTTCGCGAGCGGCGACTCGCCGTCCTCGCCCGGCTCGAAGTTCTCCACGTCCGGCAGGCGCAGCGGCAGCTCCTCGTAGGGCACCGGCACAACGCCGCAGCTCGGGCAGTGGATGAGCGGGATCGGCTCGCCCCAGTATCTCTGGCGGTTGAACGCCCAGTCCTTCATCTTGAACTGCACGCCGGCCTCGCCGATGCCCATCTTTTTGATCTCCTCGATCACGCGCGCGATCGAGTCCTTCTTGTTCGTGTAACCGTTCAGGAATTCCGAGTTGATCATCTCGCCGTCGCCGGTGTAGGCTTCTTTCTCAATGTCGCCGCCCTTGATGACCTCGATGATATCCACGCCGAACTTCTTCGCAAAGTCATAGTCTCTCTGGTCGTGCGCCGGCACCGCCATGATCGCGCCGGTACCGTAGCCCATCATGACATAGTCCGCGATAAAGATCGGGATCTCCTTGCCGTTGAGCGGATTGACCGCCGTGAGTCCTTCAATCCGCACGCCGGTCTTGTCCTTGACGAGCTGCGTGCGCTCAAACTCCGTCTTCTTCGTGCACTCCGTGCGGTACGCCTCGATCGCGTCCATGTTGCCGATGCGGTCCGCGTACTTGTCGATCAGCGGATGCTCCGGCGCGATGACCATGAACGTGACGCCGAAGAGCGTATCCGGACGCGTCGTGTAGATCTCCAGCTTCTCGCCCGTCCCCTTCACGTCGAACCAGACGAACGCGCCGGTCGACTTGCCGATCCAGTTCTCCTGCTGCTGCTTGACGTTCTTCGGATAATCCACGTCCGCGAGCCCCTCGAGCAGCTTGTCCGCATACTCCGTGATCTTCAGGTACCAGACGGTCTTCGACTTCTGCACGACGTCGCTGTGGCAGATATCGCACTTGCCGCCCTGGCTGTCCTCGTTCGAGAGCACGACCTTGCAGCTCGGGCAGTAATTCACAAGCGCCGTGTCGCGGAACACCAGCCCATGCTCAAACATCTTCAGGAAAATATACTGCGTCCATTTATAGTAATCCTCGTCCGTCGTGTCGATCACGCGGCTCCAGTCGAAGGAGAAACCCACCTTCTTTAACTGGTTGGAAAACTTCTCGATGTTCTGGTCTGTGATGATGCGGGGATGCGTCGAGGTCTTAATCGCGTAGTTCTCCGTCGGCAGTCCGAACGCGTCGAAGCCGATGGGGAACAGCACGTTGTAGCCCTGCATGCGGCGCTTCCGCGCCACCACCTCGATGCTCGAATACGCCTTGATGTGGCCGACGTGCATGCCGGCGCCGCTCGGGTACGGGAACTCGACCAGCCCGTAGAACTTCGGTCTCTCGTCAAAATCAGCCGCCTCAAACACCTTGCTCTCCTGCCACTTCTTCTGCCATTTGGGTTCGATCAGCTTGAAGTTATGTTTCATAACAGACTCCTCCTAGATAAAATTAGATCATATTTTTACGGCCTTGGCAGCAAGCGCCCCGGCCTGTACCGGACAATTACCAATGCCCTATTATACAACCATTTTTTGTAAAAGTCTACGCAGAATAACGGTTTTTTGCGCTACTTCAAGCGTTTCGGCCCTAGATTTCCCTCTTTGAAGTGTTTCCGGCACAGCGCCGTGTAGCTGTCGTTGCCGCCCACGACGATCTGCGCGCCGTCGCGCACGATCTGCCCGTCTTCCGTAAAACGCGTGTTGCAGGACGCGCCCTGCCCGCACCAGCAGACCGTCTTCAGCTCCTCAATGACGTCGGCCCAGGCCAGCAGCCACATGCTGCCCTCAAAGAGCTCCCGGCGGAAATCCGTCCGCAGCCCGTAG
Source organism: uncultured Lachnospiraceae bacterium (assembly GCA_947591155.1). Lineage (GTDB taxonomy): Bacteria > Bacillota > Clostridia > Lachnospirales > Lachnospiraceae > Choladousia. The sequence continues at coordinate 5,322 of CANQDA010000077.1, read as the reverse complement.
CAGATCACCGGGATCTCCAGATCGTCCACGATGTGCACGAACAGCTCAATGTCCGACTTTTTGCAGAACTGCGCCTCGTCCACGATCACACAGTCGTACGCGCGGATCTGCTCGTCGCTCATCGCCGTCAGCTCTTCCACGTAGATGCATTTCTGCTCCAGTCCCATGCGACTTCGGATCACGCCCACGTCGCGCGTGTCGATCTTCGGCTTCACGAGCAGCGCCTGCTTCCCGCGCTCATAATAGTTGTAGGCCGCCATCAGCGCGTTCGCCGTCTTGGAGCTGCCCATCGCGCCGTGTCTGAAATATAACTTTGCCATAACCTTTTTCCTCCCAAACCGTCACCGAAATCACAATCTAACGGCTCCAACCGCCGACAATTCTATTTGCCTTCATCTCTTCCCTACATTCCATGCATGCCCGGTACGCATAGCCGAGCGGCAGCGGTCTGCCGCAGTACGGGCAGCGCGCGATGTAGTCCGCCTTGCCCTTCGTCAGATAGCGCATGATGTTGGCCTCGGTCTTCTCCCGCTCCCGTTTCAGCCACTTCTCGTCGATGATCTTGCCCATGCGCTGGGAGAACTGATAATACAGGTCGAGCTGCTTGTAGTAGGTCTCGTACTGCAGGATCCCCTGCCAGCCCCTATGCTCGAGCCGCGGCTTCGGCAGCGACACATCCGCCGGATACGTCCGGCAGTAATCCATCCACAGATCCACCACGCGCTTGTCCTTAATGTCGATCGGGCAGGTGATCATGCGGTAGAGCATGCGTTTGTTATCAAAATCCTCGATCTGTCCCTTGATCTTGTAGGCCCGCTCGTACAGGAACAGCGACTCGTCCACGTTCTCCTTCTCGAACGGCTCGGACGGCGCCACGGAACACCAGACCTTGAGGATCTCGTCGAGCGGTTCGTCGAGATCCAGGAGCACCTGCGGAAATCCGAGGCTCACCCTCTCGATCGGCAGCTCCGGCTCCGCGTACTTCTCGCGGATGTATGCGAGCTCGTCCTCGCCCATCGCGTTGATATAGCCGGTGTCGTAAATACCGTAACGTCCGGCACGCCCGGCGATCTGTTTGATCTCGCCCGTCTTCAGCGGCCGACGATCCGTTCCGTCGAACTTGTCCGCCTGCAGGAAAATGATGCGCTCCACCGGAAGGTTCAGCCCCATGCCGATCGCGTCGGTGGAGACGACCACCTTCGTCTTTCCGCTCGTAAACAGCCGCATCTGGCGGCGGCGGATCTCCGGCGGCAGACTCCCGTAGATGATGCTCGCGTTGACGCCGCACTCCTCGAGGCGCCCGGCCACGTCGAGCACCGATTTCTTGGAGAACGTGATCAGCGCGTCGCCCTTACGCACGTCGTCCGGGAACTCAAACGGCCTGTCCTCGAAGACCAGCTTCGTCTTGCGCTCGTAACGGTGGATCTCATAGGTATCGCCGCACAGCTCGATCAAATGCTTTAAGACCTCCTCGGCGGTCGGGCTGGAGCAGACGTGTATCTCCCGCGCCTTCAGTCCCAGGATCGCCCGCGTCCAGGAATGTCCGCGCTCCGGGTCCGCCATCATCTGGGCCTCGTCAATCACCGCCACCTCATAGACTTCGTCGAGGTCCGCCATCTCGATCGTCGACGCCGTGACGCGGCTGTCCGGCTCCTCGATGCACTCCTGTCCGGTGAGCATCGTGCAGGGCACCCCAAACTCCATCATGCGCTCATAGACCTCGAGCGCGAGCAGACGCAGAGGTCCTAAGTACGCGCCGCGATTCACCAGCTTCAGCCGCTCCAGAGCCTGAAAGGTCTTGCCGCTGTTTGTCGGCCCGATGTGCAGGATAAAGTGCCGTTTCATCTCCAGCGCCTCCGGGAACTCCAGTTCCGGCCGCGTCGGCACGAGATCCAGGATCTTGCTCTCCAGCTGAAAATGCATGTATCTGGGATACAGGACAAACAGCGGCTTGCTGCAGATCGCGCAGGGCATCTGCCGTCTTAGGAATGCAAGAAATTCTCCGTCCATCGCGTCCCGCTGCTGCGGCAAAAGCAGTCCCATGTCAAGCTGCACGAGCTTCGGGACCATGTCCTCGCGCACCATCTTCAGCACCTTCTCCCTCTGACGGCGCACCGCGAAAAACATGAGGTTCTTGATCTGCTTGTGGTAGTCCTCCAGAACATTGCTGCTCACACGCGACGGCCTCGCGGCTTTCAGCGTTCGCCAGAAGCGCGCGGCCCGAGCGTCCAGATCCCCCGGATTGCCCGGCCGCTTTTGCTTTTTCCGAGCCTGCAGCTCATACTGCGAGTAATAGAATTGCACCAGTTTCTTCGTCTGTATCATGTTCAACCCTTTTTCTTTCCATATAGTCACTGTTACTTAGTATAGCTTAAAAAGTGAATTCTGTTAATCCTTTTCTTAATAATTTTGGCAAAAAGAAACAGCGGCGTTGAAAAAGACGTCGGAGAATGGTATACTTCTCCATGTATGCGAGACGGCGCGGTCTCGTTTCAAAGACGCTTTGCACCGCGCAACAGATTACATTTGATTTGACCGAATTTCAGGGAGGATAAGTTATGTTAGTTCCGGTACTTCTGTTTCTTTTAGGCTTGCTGCTGCTGATCAAAGGCGGCGACTGGTTCGTGGACGGCGCGACGGGCATCGCGCACCACTTCCGCATCCCGGAACTGCTCATCGGGGCGACGGTCGTCTCCATCGGCACCACGCTGCCGGAGGTCATGGTGTCCGCGTCGGCGGCTTTCTCCGGCCACGGCGAGATCGCCTACGGAAACGCGATCGGCTCCATCATCTGCAACACCTCGCTGATCGCGGCGCTGACCATTGCGATCAAGCCCGGAAAAGTAGACCGGAAAACACTGATCTCCCCGGTTCTGTTCTTCTTCGCGGCGGCGGCTTTCTATTCGTTTGTCGCCTACTCGAGCGGACATTTCAGCCGGACTACCGGTCTTTTGCTGCTCGGGCTGTTCGTCGTCTACATGGTCTACACGGTGCTGCAGATGAAAGGGGATCGCTCCGCGAAAGTCTCTGCTGCGGCGGCGAATTCTAATTCTGTTTCTGCAGTAAAGCCAAGCGTTGGAAATGGGAATTCCGAAAAAAATAATTCCGGCTCCGAAACTTCAGAGCCGGAAAATAGTATGGGTAAAAATATTCTGCTGCTCGTCGTTGGAGCGGTTTTGATCGCCATCGGCGCGAGACTGCTCGTCGACAACGGCACTCTGATCGCGGAGGCGCTCGGCGTACCGGAATCCGTGATCGCCCTGACCTTCGTCGCCCTGGGCACTTCGCTGCCGGAGCTCGTGACCGCGATCACCTCGCTCGCGAAGGGCCACGGCGCGCTCTCACTCGGCAACGTCATCGGCGCCAACCTCTTCAACCTCGTGCTCGTGAGCGGCATCTCCATCGCGATCGCCCCGTTTGACATCCCGCAGAGCTCCTTCGTGGCAGGCCGCAATGCTTCGTTAGCTGTCGACATCCCGGTGATGTTCTTCGTCATGCTGCTTATGACCGTCCCGGCGATCGTCCGCAACAAACTGGCGCGCGTGCAGGGAATCCTGCTACTTGGCATCTACGCGGCGTACTGTGTCTTCCAGTTTACGATGTAAGAAATTATCTGTCAGAAATACTTTAGGGCATAAAGAAACCCGGAACTATGTGAGGCCTTTCTTACATTGATTCCGGGCTTTTTGTTTTTACTTTTGTAGTTTAGTTCTCTTTCTTTCCAAGTAAGGTCTATGATGTCAATTCTCTTTCTTATATCGTTCAGCTTTGTGTGTGATTCAGATGTGGTCTGTCTATGTGCAGTGTTTCCGTCACACCGCGGCCTGCTTGAAAATCGTTCCCTTGTAGCGCCCCAACGCCGTCAGCACGATCATGCCAAAGATCCCGCAGGAAACCACTTCCCCGATGCCTACGGTCAGCATCATGAACGGGATCGGAAGGTTCACCCCGTACCCGAAGCGCAGCACGAACGGCACGATCAGCGTGTTCGCGGCGGTCGGCGGCACCGGCGCCAGATAGCGGCTCTTCTTCCGGAGCAGGTAAGTGCCTGCCGCGCCGAGCAGCGTCGCGATGCTCCCGAACGCAATGTCCGCCGGGATCGCGCCGCCCAAGATGTTCGCGATCAGACAGCCCGCGAAGAGTCCGGGGACGGCCGCCGGAGTGAAGAACGGCAGGACCGTCAGCGCCTCGGAGACGCGCACCTGCACTTCCCCGAAGGAAAACGGCGCGAACAGCAGCGTCAGCACGACATAGACTGCGGCGATCGCCGCCGCGTGGACAAGGAACAGTACTTTTTTGTCTTTCATATTCAGTTTTCTCCTCTAGTTTTGTTTAGCGTCAGGAAGGTCTCGAACTGACGTTGTTGATTTGCCGCGAAGTCGGATTTTCGGCGTCACAGCGATTGCAAGTATAGCACGGAAGTTGCAGGAAAGCAAGTGCTATCAGACTAATTATCTGCTTGATCTTGGAATTTGCAGATAATCAAGCAGTGCGCCTTCCAAAAGTCTGGAATAATTCACCTTTTGCTCCTCTGCGATTCTTTTCAGCCACGCGGGAAGTGTAATATTCGTTTTAACGCGCTCATTGTCACGTTTCATTCTGTAAAGATCCGGGTGAATCGTAACCGGCATTACGATCATTCCCTCAGTTATATCCTGTGGCAAGGATACAGATGGTGTCGGAATTTCTTCGCCATCACGCTCCATACCGTATACATGAAGGCTAGCGGCCTCTGCAGCCATTTGCTGTGCTTCCGCGAGGTTTTCTCCAAAGCTGAAACAACCCGGAAGATCCGGAAAAGAAATGCCATAGCTGCCATCTTCTCCGGGTTCCAATACCGCAAGATAAGTCAGATTTAACATTGGAATCGCTCCTTTCGGTTCGATAAATACTCGACAGAAACTATTTAAGTCCTGCCTGCTTTAGTATGTTATTGAGGGTTCCCGGAGGTATTTCTTTTTTTGAATGAATCGCTACAGTTACCTTTCCGGGTTTTATCGGGTGTTTAAGCTGCATGTGCGAGCCGTCTTGATCTACTGTATACCAGCCATCTTTATGGAGTATTTTTAGTATCTCTCGTGCATTCATGCCTTATCCCTCCCTAAAATGTATTATACGCATAAATCATGCGCGTGTCAACATTTTGCGCATAATCTATGCGTATCCACTTTTCTTGGCTGCTACAAGGCAGACTCTAAAATTTGAAAATCCGCCGTTTTATATGACGGCCTGTTTATGATTGAGTAGGGGGTGTCGCAAAATCATCAAAATTAGATGATTGAGCGACACCTTCGCTTATTATAAGCCAAAAATCCGGAGACC
>CANQDA010000076.1 GCA_947591155.1 uncultured Lachnospiraceae bacterium | reverse complement strand
ATCGAGCCATATTCACGGGAGAAACAACAAGAATGGGACGATTTTATTGATCGTTCCAAATCCCCCATGTTCATGTTCAAGCGGGGATTTATGGAATATCACTCCGACCGATTTAAGGATTTTTCGCTCATGTTTTATGATGAAGAGAAGTTGGTAACGGTGCTTCCTGCATCCCGACATAGCAATGAGTTATGCTCTCACGGCGGCCTTACCTATGGAGGCTTTTTTGTGGCACCATTCACACACCAATACCATCTCAACGAGTGTGTTAATGTACTCATCCCCTTCCTGAAAGCGAAAGGGATATCCAGCCTTACGTATAAGGCCGTTCCATATATTTATCATACGGTGCTTTCGGAGGAATACATGTTCCCTCTCCTGCAACATGGCGCCAAATGGATAAGAGCCGATGTTGCTACCGTTGTTGACCTAAAAAATCCATTGAAGGTAACAAAAGGTCGTAAGGCCCAAATATCTCGAGCGAAACGTGAGAGGGTTACCATCATGGAAAGCCACGACTTTGAGTCATTTATTGCTTTAGAGAATGAAGTGTTAGGCAAATATCATAATACAACAGCTGTGCATACAGTTCAGGAGCTGAAGCTCCTGTCTGATCGGTTCCCCGGTAACATCAAACTTTATATTGCTGAATATCAAGAGCAAATAATTGCTGGCACAGTGTTGTTCATATATCAAAATACTGTGCATACTCAATATATGGCTGCAAATGATATGGCGAGGAAAATAGGGGGGCTGGATTTACTAGTAAAAACTTTGATAGAAAAATACTCCGACAGCAAAAAGTACTTTGATTTCGGCATATCTTGTGAACAGGGAGGCTCTGTCTTCAACGACGGTCTTTGCTTCCAGAAGGAAAGTTTTGGTGGAAGGTCACTCACATACAACCTTTATAGGGTCATGTTATGAGACAGCATTTGATCAATTTATACGAGAAAAGTTATGAAACTTCGCCAAATTAAGGACGTGTTAACCTGCGTGCGTTGGAATGTACAACGCGCTATCAAGAGATTGAGGGGAAAGAAAATTTCTGTTGTTTTTTTGTGTCATCGACCAGAAGTGTGGGGATCACTGGAATCGGTATTTGAAGCGTGCAATGCTGACAAGGACTGCAATGTTACTATAGTGCCGATTCCGAACAAAAAGCAATTACCTGGAAAGAATTTTTCCCATGAAATATATGAAGATGAAGGGGCTGAGATTTTCTTTAAAAGTTTTCCTTGTAGAGTCATCAACGGGTACAATCATGAAACAAAGCAATGGTTGGACATACGAATACTAAAACCAGATTACGTTTTTTTTCAGCAGCCATACGATGTGATGCGCCCATACACGTACAAGAGTAGTCAAGTTATGCGTTATGCCAAGGTGTGCTATGTTAATTATTATGCACTTAGTGCAAATTATTTCCTCTTTAAGGAATGCATGCCAAACGATTTCCTGAGATCGATTTCACTGTTTTTTGCACAAAATCCTTTGGAGGAGGAGTACATCAAAAAATTAATTTCGGAGGTAAAAAAATGCAGAGTAAGGGTAAAAATGACTGGATTCCCTCGATTTGATAAGCTCGAACGGTATCGCATGAAGTGTTCTAATAATTGGAATTTGCCAAGAAAGGCTGGCACAAAGAGAATTCTTTGGACTCCGCGATGGACCACCAGTGAAAATGCTTGTAATTTCTTTGATTACAAAGATAAATTGCTTTCATATATTGCTCTAAATCAAGATGTGGACTTCATTTTCAGACCACATCCCCAAGCTTTTTTAGAATGGGCTGCGACGGGAGAGCTATCAGTTGACAAAGCAAAAGAATATAAAGGACAATATGAGCAATTAAGAAATGCTAAAATTGATCAGCAAAAAGAATACCTCACAACTTTTTATTCATCTGACATTCTAGTAACAGATATATCCAGCATCATCACTGAGTATTTTCTTACCGGGAATCCGATAATATATTGTCATAAAACGGACTTGTTTAATAATTTTTCTCGAAAACTTTCAGAAGGATTTTACTGGGTACACAACTGGGATGAGCTGAAAAGTACCCTTAATATGCTTCGAACGGGAGATGATCCTCTCTATGAAAAAAGGCAGAGAATCATAAAAGAGACCTACTATATCAATGCACACGGTGCAGGAATGACCATTAAGGATATTATCAAAAAGGATTTCTATGGACAAGATTAGTATATGCATCACATACCATAATCAGGAAGAGTATGTTGCTTCCAGTCTTTGCAGTGCATTATCCTTACAGTTTCCATGTGATTATGAAATTCTTGTAGGGGATGACGGATCGAGTGATGGCACGTTATCCGTGTTACAAAAATACCAAGCGGCTGAGCCTGACAAAATTAAGTTATACAGAAGAAGTACAGGAACACACGAAAAATTAATCAGCCGAGCATCGGCAAACCGGCTGAATCTCGCACATTACGCAACCGGAAATTATATCGCGTTTCTTGATGGGGATGATTTTTACTGTGACAAGTCATTTTTCAACGAAGCATGGTATGAGTTGAGAAAAGATAATGGGTTGGTTGCATGTGCTTTTAATTTCAAATATCTCCATCCAAACGGGACTGAACAGATATTTGCCCAGCAGATGAAAAGGGGGACATATAAAGCCTCTTACTATGTCGCAAATGGATGCTACACCCATGTCGGAGCAATTTTATTTCGTAACATAATTGATAAGGATAAATTAAGGGAATTATGCAAAATAAATAACTTCGATGATAATGCGATTACAATCTATTTTCTGCAATACGGAGACATAAAATATATTGATCGCCCCGTGTACATGTATCGCCAAACCGGGAACAGTTTATGGAATTGTCTCAGTAGCATAGAGAAGCATCTGTTAAATGCTCTTGATTACAAATTAATTTCTGATATGGCACCTTCACTGAATAAAGAAATAGCAAAAAGACAATATTGTTCTGTCAGACAATGTTTTAATCAGCGCCTGGAATTAAGACAACTATTGGGACAGAAGTATGGCTACTATTTATCTGTAGTGCAGAACAATGATGACCAATTCATGGGATTGGTGTTGCAATGGAGAGAGTTAAAATGGAGTGAAAAATTCAAAACGCTCTGCACATGGAGAAAATATAGGAAGTTAGTTAAATCAAGTTAATTGAGTCGCAGTTCTCTCGTCCCCTATAGGACTGTTGCCGATAAACATGCTATGTAAAATGAAAGTAAAGACTGGGTTGATGTGCAATATTTCCGACCTCCTGCGTGAAAATCACTCATTGTTCCACGAAGCCATTCCCCTCGGGCAAGGCGCGCGGTGCATATACAGCAAATCATGTCGAGTTAGTTGAAGCTATTATGAACCAAAAAGTATATATAGGGATGGGGGCGGATTTGCTGCACCCGGGACATTTGAACATCATTGCAACGGCAGCGAAGTATGGGAAAGTCATCGTTGGGCTGATGACGGACGCGGCTGTGACGAAATACTCTCACCTGCCGTACATGACATGGGAACAGCGCAAGGTGGTCATGGAGGCAGTGAAGGGTGTATCTGAGGTGGTAAAGCAGGAAACGCTGGACTACACGGATAATTTGGAGCGCATTCGGCCGCGGTACGTAGTTCATGGCGACGACTGGAGGGAAGGGCCCCAAGCTGAGACGCGAGCTAAGGTTATTGAGACGCTCAAGAAGTGGGGTGGGGAGCTTGTTGAGGTGCCGTACACGAAAGGAATATCCTCCTCCCTCATCCGCAACATGATGCGGGAGATTGGCACCACGCCGGAGATACGCGCGGGAAGATTGCGCCGTCTGCTGGCGAGCAAGTCCATTGTGCGCGTAATGGAGGCGCACAATGGGTTGAGCGGACTCATTGTCGAGCAGACAGAGGTGACACAAAATGGGCGCACAGAAGAGTTTGATGCTCTCTGGATTTCTTCCCTTACACAAGCCACCGCCAAGGCGAAGCCAGACAACGGCTTTTTGGACGCCTCCTCGCGCATTGCTGCGCTGGGCGAGATCCTAGATGTGACGACCAAGCCTATCATCTACGATGGAGACAGCGGTGGACCGGCGGAGCATTTCGTCTTCACAGTGCGGGAGCTGGAAAGGCTTGGGGTATCCGCCATCATCATCGAAGATAAGGTGGGACTCAAAAGGAATTCTCTCTTTGGTACAGAGGTAACGCAACAGCAGGACACCATCGAAAACTTTTGCCATAAGATTGCCTCCGGTAAAATGAACCAAGTGGCGCAGAACTTCATGATCATTGCCCGCATTGAAAGCTTGATCCTCGAGCAGGGGATGGAGGATGCCATCACACGTGCCAAGGCGTATCTGGAAGCAGGGGCGGACGGCATCATGATCCACTCGCGCTCCAAGAGCTTTGACGAAGTCCGCGAGTTTGCGGATCTGTACAACGCATTGCCGAATCGCAAACCTCTCGTGGTGGTACCTACCAGCTACGCACAGGTTACGGAGATGGAGCTGGCAGCGGAAAGTATCAACGTGGTGATTTACGCGAACCAGATGCTGCGCGCAGCCTACCCCGCTATGGTCAAGGTGGCGGAGAGTATTCTTACACACCATCGAGCGCAAGAAGCCTCGCAAAAATACTGCATGAGCATCAAAGACATTATCAACCTGATCCCGGGAGGACACGTTCTTGAAAGCAAGTGATTTTTTGGATGCTGTAATCGGCTCAGGGCTGGATTTCTTTACGGGAGTGCCGGACTCCTTGCTTAAGAGGCTCTGCACCTGTATCACCGCGCAACTGAACCCTGAGCAGCATCTCATCGCCGCCAATGAGGGAAATGCTCTCGCCCTCGCCGCCGGATATTACCTTGCTACTGGCAGACCGGGCGTGGTATATATGCAAAACAGCGGTCTCGGGAACATCGTGAACCCCTTGCTTTCGCTGACGGATGAGGCAGTGTACCGCATCCCCGCATTACTCGTCATCGGCTGGCGCGGTGAGCCGGGGGTGCATGACGAGCCGCAGCACATCACACAGGGACGGCTTACGCTCCCGCTGTTGGAAACAATGGGCATTCCGTATGCGGTATTGGAAAATCTTGAGCATGTGAGCACGGCGTGCAAAACCGTGTATGAAACTGGGCTACCGTACGCTCTCGTTGTGCGAAAGGGAACGTTTGAATACGACGGAATGAAGTTGCCGGTGAGTGGGGAATTATCTGCGCTCGCGCGCGAGACCGCAATTCACGAAGTCCTCACTTTGATTGGAGAACGCGATATCGTAGTGTCCACCACCGGTATGATTTCACGCGAGGTGTACGAGGGCCGTGTATCACATGAGCGTGACTTCCTCACCGTGGGTAGTATGGGACATGCCTCGAGCATCGCGCTGGGCATAGCTCTGGCGCAGCCACGGCGGCGTGTGGTGTGTTTGGATGGCGATGGGGCCGTGCTGATGCATATGGGCGCTCTGCCGATACTTGCCGCCCAAGCTGCACCCAACCTGCGCCACATCGTTCTCAACAATGCGGCACATGATTCCGTAGGCGGTCAGCCTACCGTAATGAACCGTGTGGATTTGCCTGCCATCGCACAAGCCTGCGGTTATGCAGCAGCCTACAGTGTAGATAGCATTGATGGACTCCGCAACGTGTGGGCAGACTTCCTGCAAACTTCGGGAACGTCCATGCTTGAAATCCGCGTGCACCGTGGTGCACGACCTGACCTCGGACGCCCCAAGGAAACACCGCAGGAAAATAAACAAATCTTTATGAAATTCATTCAATGAAACCAATCAAGAGGAACATCCTGTTGAACCCCGGACCGGCAACAACCACTGATAGCGTCAAATGGGCGCAGGTTGTGCCGGATATTTGTCCACGCGAGCGTGAGTTCATCGACATCATGCTTCAGCTGCGTACGGATTTACTGCACGTCGTGCATGCTCCGGCGGAAGAATACACATCGGTACTTTTCTGCGGCTCAGGTACCATCAATATGGATATTTGCCTTAATTCCCTATTGGGCGAGGGGAAGAAAGTACTCGTCATCCGCAACGGCGCCTATAGCGCTCGAGCCCAGGAAATATGCGAAGCCTACCACCTGCCTCATGTTGTCATGGAGTTGCCTTATGATGAGCAGCCGAGTATAGAGGAACTTGATAGGCTTTTAACCGAGCACGAGGATATTTCACTTGTATATTGCACCCACAATGAAACGGGTACGGGCTTGCTGAACCCCATTCGTGAAATAGGGGCTGCTGCACACAGGCACGGCGCTGTCTTCGTGGTGGATACCACCTCAACTTTGGCAATGCGCCCCATTGATGTGGTGGCAGATAATATCGACTTTTGCTTCTCCTCCGCACAGAAAGGGATCATGGGAATGACCGGACTCTCTTTCATTATAGGAAAACGCAGACTTATTGAGCAGTCGAAGCATTTCCCGATACGTTCTTACTATTGTAACCTTTATCTCCAATACGCCTATTTTGAAAAAACCGGTGAGATGCACTTCACCCCGCCAGTACAAACAGTGTACGCCGCAGTGCAGGCTCTCAAAGAATATTTTGCGGAGGGTGAGGAGGCGAAATGGGCGCGGCACACACGCATATTTGAAACCATTCACCATGGCCTTGCAGAACTCGGCTTTAAGGATATGCTCCCGCGTGAGCGCCAAGCCGGTCTCGTGGTCTGTGTGCGCTACCCGGACGACCCACATTGGAACTTTGGAAGAGTGCATGACTACTGTTACGAACGCGGTTTTACCATCTACCCGGGGAAGGTAGGTAGCGCAGCCACTTTTCGTCTCTGTGCCTTAGGAGCCATTGACGAGCAGGACATCATTTCCTTCTTCAACGTGCTGCGAGAAGCGCTTCAATCCCTCGGCATGTCTATTCCCATACACTATAACAACTTTACAGCATCATGACCTGCGCGCTTCTCATGGCCTCTGGGCTTGGAACACGTCTACGCCCGCTCACCCTTACGACCCCTAAACCTCTTTTGCAGGTGCAGGGGAAACCGATGATCGAGACGCTCATTGAGGCGCTGCTGGCTCATGACGTAACCGAACTATACATCGCTGTGGGTTACCTTGCTGAGCAATTCCGTTATCTCACCACGAAGTACTCCAGTGTGCATCTCGTACTAAATCCCGATTACTGCACGGCGAACAACATTTCGTCTGTATATTATGCTTGCCAACAGCTTCCGCCGAGTGATTGCTACATCTGCGAGAGTGATCTCTTTGTCGCAGATCCTTCTATCTTCTCAGATCGTCCCCAAGACTCATGCTATTTCGGGGAAATGGTCTCAGGACACACAGACGATTGGTGTTTCTCTACTGCTGCAGACGGTTGCATCACCCGCGTCGGTAAGGGCGGCGAGGATTGCTTTAATATGGTTGGTGTTTCCTACTGGACCTCTCAGGATCTGTGCAAACTGTCTCACCTCATAAACGAGGCATACACCAACCCGGCTAACCACACTCTCTTCTGGGATGATATTGTTAATCGTCACCTCGACCGACTTTCCCTTTTTATTCACCCCATCTCTGCCAAAGCTCTTATTGAAATCGACACTTTTGAAGAACTAAAAACCATCAACAAGGTATACTACTATGGATGCTGAAAACCTGCACATATGCATCTGCGGTGGGGGAAATATGAGTCACGCCTTTGCCGCTCTCCTTTCCAACGCACCAGGAGTCTCATCTGTGGCTGTACATACGCGACGACCGAATCAGTGGCAGGGGAATCTTCGGATGTATCCCTTGGAAGAACATGTCGATGAGGTACAGATCTCCGGAAGAATCAATGCATCCGATTCATCGAACATGTTGCGGAAAGCTGATGTCATTATCCTGAGCCTCCCGTGTAATGTCCGATATGCGTATCTGAATCAAATAAAAAAGGACATTCTCCCGAATAGTGTTCTGCTTTTCTCCCCTAGTTTAGGAGGAATCGATTTGCTGGCTCATAAAGAATTCCCCCAAAACCCGGCAATTTTTTGCCAAAGGGTTCCCTACATTAGTCGTATTCTTCGGTACGGGGAGAGCGTCAGCTTATCGCTGAAGAAAACCGTCGCATGTTTCTTCTCTCCATCAAGGAATATGCCCAAGGAGAAACTCTTTTCCCTTGCAGAACGTCTTCTTGGAATCAAAGTGACCGAGTTACAATCTCCTTGGCCTCTACTCCTCTCCAATTCTAACCCCATCATACACATCGCAAGACTGTGTGAACTTGTTCACCTCTCTCCTTTCGCGAATGTTCCCTACTTTTACCGGGATTGGGGAGATGAGGCATCGCAACGCGCCTTGAATATGGATGCCGAACTAGCACGTATTTTCTCATCATTGGGCACTCCTTTCCAATCTTTGGAAGATTACTATGAAGTATCCGGTGTCCACGCCCTCACTGAAAAATTTTCTTCCATCCCCTCACTTCATCAAATAAAAACTGCCATGATTCATCCGCCGACATCTCCTCTGTGGATTCCGGATACATCTGACCGATATTTCAGAGAGGATATCCCCATGGGTACACTTTTTATTAAACTTGCAGCTTCCCTCCTTTCAATTGACGTCCCAACCATAAATGATTCGCTCACCTGTTTACAGCGGTTTATGAATGAGCACTACCTCCGTGAGGATGCTTCTCTTAATCTCCCCCATTGGACAAAGCTTTTGGGCTTTAATCCTGTCAATCTTATGAAAGAGCGTCTGCAAGCATCGTTATCTCTTTCCGAAAGAGATATGCTCTCTTTGAATTATAATATGCTTAATTACAATATCCTGAGCCGATCTGCATAAATCAGAATAACATTTTTATTAATTCTCAACGAAACCATCTTCCCTGTATAGAAATTATACTCAATATTTTATAAACATTAACACTGTATATCTCTTTCGGAAAGAGATGCGATAAGAATACTATGCTCCCATACATTAGTAATCAACAAGTTCGTGAGCTGAATTGTTCAGCTAGTCAAGCACTCGCTTGGGTGAAAGAAGCCTTTAGGGGGAAGTCTCAGTCTATTTTGCCTCCCAAGACAAGCATAGCGTGGGGAGATCACTTTTTGAACACCATGCCGACATCTATCCCATCCCTAGGCATTATGGGCTGTAAACTGGTTACTCGTTTTTGGGGTAGGACCCCGACGATTGACGGGCATATTATTTTATACGATCAACAAACTGGAAAACTTAAACTCATCGTGGAAGCAGCTGAGATAACGGCACTGCGTACTGGAGCTGTTTGCGCTTTGGCAGTACAAACATTTGCATGCTCGGATGCAAAAACAATTGCGATGGTTGGTCTGGGACAAACGGCACGAGCGTCTTTATTTTGCTTACGCGAAGCGCTAGGATGCAAAAGACATCTTAATATAAAGCTCTTGCGTTATAAAAACCAGCATGATCTTTTTATTAAGGAATACGAAAGCATGCAAAATATTTCGTTCGAAATAGTAGATGATTACCAATCCCTCGTACGGGATTCAGATGTTGTCATCTCGTGCATCACTCATGCTGACAAACTTCTTGCGGAACCGGAATGGTTTAAGAGAGGGTGCCTTCTGGTACCTGTCCACACTAGGGGCTTCCAAAATTGCGATGCTGTATTTGATAAGGTGTTTGCGGATGATATTGGGCACATTAAGCACTTCCAAAACTTCGATAAGTTTCGATATCTTGGAGAAATTGGGGATGTATTAAGAGGTGCGTGCCTAGGAAGAACCAGCGACAAAGAAAGAATTATCAGCTACAACATCGGAATTGCATTACACGACATCGTTTTTTCATATCATCTTGGGTGCCTTATGGGATATTCTTGACTATAATATTCTCCCTCAGAAAAATGTATACATCGAAAAGTATGATTAAATGGCTCGACTTACATAAGATCAACGAACGCTTCCGGACGGAGATTGATGCACGGATAGGAGCCGTGCTTGATCGCGGCCGGTACTTGCAAGGAAAGGAAAATGAAAAATTCTGCAACCACTTTGCCGAGTACTGCGGTACGAAATATGCGCTGGGCGTCGCAAACGGACTGGAAGC
>CANQDA010000075.1 GCA_947591155.1 uncultured Lachnospiraceae bacterium | reverse complement strand
CGCGTCAGCGACATCTTCCTCTCCGCCGCAGTGCGATCCCGCGGAGCGTTTTTTGTGTCACAGGACGAAATTTCCTGTGACACAAAAAATAGCATAATGTACTTCCCTTTCCATGAGTCCATTATGCCATAAAAATCTTTCACAAATCTTTCAAGTTCAAATTTAAACCATGATTTCGCCACAGAGGAGTTACCCTGTTTCCAGTTCCAATCTCTACAGGATATCCTTAATAATTCCCGCAAGCATTCCGTGATAGAGCGGTTCCTCACTATCTTAATGCAAGCAATTCTACTAGTTCTGGTCATCCGAACCATCTTTATAATAGGAATAGCAATGCCGCCAGGGCTCGAGCCAATGCTGCCATTTATATTTTTTTAGATACTCGTCTATCGATGGCGATATATTTATGTAAAGACATATAAAATATGTCAAAATACTTAACTTGACGCAAGGCCATCTATACTGATCTATATAGCTAAAGTAATCAAAGTATAGCTGAGTAAGCCAAATCGTAAAGGCTGTTGAAAACAGCAATAAAATACTGGTCCAAAATCTTCCCACCTTCCATTCACTTCTAAGCCAGCCTTCCCCTTCTGAAATGAGGAAATTAAATATAACAACCATGCCTTCCCCACGAAATCCCCTTAACCCATCTGGTTTATAAGCCTCTGTCATTATCAGGGCGGCGAAAAACATTGCAATAAATAAGATCCACCATACTGTAAGTATCACATCTAAAAGAATCATGGAAACTGGTCTGTGCGACTTCATATTTCCCTCCACATATTACTATTTTCTATATAGAAAACTATAAATCATAATATATTGATATTCTTACATTATGTCAATTCGCTCTTCACATTGGAATATAAAACATTTTCGTCTCTGATCCCTAACATATTTTAAGGTCACAAATTGTGACCTCAAAAATTTGCGAAATTCTCTCACCCTGCTCCATGCAGGATAAGCAAATTAATCTCCGGCGTGTCAAACAGTCGGAAACCCAGAAAAGGTATATTCGCGCTTGCTCCCAAACCAGCGCTGACATACTGCTGCATAGCTCCGAACCGCATCAGTCCTTTCACTTCTTTCTGATTGGGAAAATAGCCGTTGTGAAGCCCTGCCGTCGGAGACGGAATATAGAGCGCCCCGTAAAACGGTATTCGCCATTGCCCTCCGTGATAGTGCCCCGCGATGGACAGGCTGTAGTCCAGATATCCCAGCGACTCCATTTCTTCCGCTGATAAATTTACCTGCATCGGATAATGGTTGACTCTGATCTTCACATCGCCATTGTGATTCAGTTCCTCATACCAGTCCTGCATCCGCTCCCCGTAGGCAAGCACTTTTTCACACTGCTCACGATTCTCAAACCGGTCCTCTGTCACGTCCGAATAATTCATTGAAATCTCCGGCTTATCCAGAGGCGGAACAAACCAGATTCTCTGTCCGTTTCTTTCGATTTCAACAGGCTCAAGCAATACCTGTACACCCTTTTCCTCAATCTCTTTTCCGATCGGAGTCAGCTCGCCCGTACAGCTTCCGCCGAGGTTTTCAACAGCGAACGGCCCCGTGTTGCCATCCACCCAATATACAGGCTTATCCGAACCAAGACCGTCAAGCAATGCAAAAGCAGCGCCGGAAGAGGTCTCATCGCTTTCCGCATACTTGTTCATATCGCCGGTAAACAAAACACAATCGTAGTCCAGCGAATGAATCAAAGCCAGTAGTCTGCTCTGATCCTTTCCGAAATATTTCCCGTGCAGATCTGAAATCTGCAAGATACGATAGCCTTCAAATGCTTCCGGCAGTCCGTCAAGCGTAATATCCTGCTCTGCAATAACGACTCTTCCGTTATCATAAATATTATAGATTATTCCTGCCGCAAGCAGAAACAGCATAACCCATAATACAATAAAACGTTTCTTTTTCATGATCTCTCCAGCATCTCTCCCAACACTATCAAAAACTTTTATTAACAGGTTTCTAATAATGTAGTATAAAATCCACATCCAAAATCTTTATTTGGCATACATTTTGATAAATCTACTTTATCAATTTCCATATTAGATCCATGAAAAAGTCTCACTAAGCTGCGCCTCCGTTTCTTCTGCATATTGTGGCCAAATCATCCAGAGCATCTTCAAATGAAAGGGTATGCTCTACGTCATAAAATTCTTTCAGAAACTCAATTCCCTTATAACAGTTCAAATAAATATATGCATCTCTCATATGCATCCCATACCGGTTCGCAAATTCACTGATACAAACAACAATGTAATCTAATATATTTCTATCTTCTGTTGTCATGCTGCCATCTCCTTTCTGGCATCATATATCTACCTTTATAAGTTTATTATAACGTTAAGGTCACAAAAAGAAAAGCAAAACCGAATTGAAAATCAAGCTATCAATTTTATATTGACAGTTATAGTTGCCTTTCTAAATATATTCACTTATTCATTTTTAATGATAAACATTAATTTTTTATTGACATTTGAGAATTCTGTGATATAGTGATAAGGAAAGAAGCAAATAGCAGGTAAATAGCAAGCTGAAAAAAAAGAAAAACAGCACTGCATGATGATCCAAAAGCTTCATTCACAGGCAGATTGATCAAGAAAGGGGAGATTTCTATGCTGCTCATTCAAAAACTTACAAATCAAAAATTTGCGCAGTCGGCCGCCGGATTTATGAACTTTGTCTGTTGGTTACTGATCGCTCTTCTGGCTTTGTGTACAGTTCTCAGTTTTATGGGACGGCAGACCTTTATTCTTCATACAGACGAGGGAACCTTTGAGAGCGCAATCTGCGCAGAAGAAGATCATGTCCCGTACGCCCGGATCATGACAGTTGGCACAGGCGACGATATTCATGTCTGGACAAACAGCAAGGGGCGGATTGGCCTGACCGTTCAGCTCAGTCTGGCACTTATGTACACCATTTATACCATTCCACTTATTCTTGCTTTCTGGTTTTTGAGCCGTGTATTTTCTAATGTACGTGAAGACCGGATTTTCACGGAGCAAAATGCTTCCTATCTGCTCTATTATGGACTGTTCCAGATTTTTGTGGCTGTCTGTGTTCCATTTCTCAGATTGCTGATCTGCCAACTCATCAGCCTCATTCCCGATAACCATATGGAAATCTCCACAGGCCAGAACATGCTTAATACGCTCTTTCCCGGTATCGCTTTCCTTGTAGCTGCGTACATTATCCATTACGGGATAAATTTACAAGATGAGGTGGATCACACACTATGATTATTATTCGACTTGACCGGATGCTGGCGGACAGAAAAATGAAGTTGAACGACCTGGCCGCCCAGGTCGGCATCTCCAACGTGAACCTTTCTTATCTGAAGACAGGAAAAGTGCGGGCTGTCCGTTTCAGCACCTTGGATGCGATCTGCAGAGTACTAAAGTGCCAACCCGGAGATATTCTGGAATATGTTGAGGATGTGGAAGAATCATAATTGAATATAACAATCAGACCTTTTTTGCTGTCAGCAAACGTCATTTCAAATCGTAACATTTTGTCACGGTTTCACTTCCTTCAGCTTTTAACTGCCGTTTTATTTTCCTTCGCTTTCAGCTCCAATCTTTACAGGATATCCTTTTCCTATTCTTTCGTTATAAAACATAACGTTTTAATAAACAAATAATTTTACTGGTTTTGGTCACCCAAACCATCTTTATAGAAAATCATAGCACTTTAATAGAAAGCTGTCGGCAGCTTTTCCCAACCATCCGGGCACTAAATCTATTCATCTTCGGGGAGAAGTATATTCACATGTTCTGTTATAATACTGCCATCTTCATTGGACGCTACAAATTCCTCCAAATCTGCACAGCAAAACTCTCGCTCAATGTGTGCCCGTATCACATCGCCTTGTGAAAGTGATCTTATGTAATCAATTTCTTCTTCCCGTTCGGCCCCAGTCTTGTCCATAAGGTAAACCGTCAAACGCTCTCCTTCATCCGACTTGAACTCAATACTTGAATAAGCGGCACTCTCATCCAGTAGTTTCCCAATCGGCTCAGCTTCATAAGTTCCGTCCGTATGAACTTTTGTAATCATCTCTTTTACCGTAATCTCTATTGTATCTGCTTTAAACACTTCATTTTCATAAACATCACCTGATTTCAATACTTTATGAATCTCCTGCTTTTTGCCGATATTTTCTGTTTCAATCACATTCTTTGTCTCAGCTGCACCTGCTGTCATTGCCATCGCTGTTCCCAATATTGCTGTTCTTAAAATCATTCCCATATACTTCCTTTTCATGTTGCAGACCATCCTTTCTTGTACTTATTCTCAATTTGTCATTAATTTCTTAAATTCCATCTAAAAAACTGAAGATTTGTAAATAGAAAATATTCTCATCGTCTATATACAGAAAATCGTTCTGCCAATTACTTATTCTGTCGACTACACAGATAGGCAACTTAAAACAGAGCAAGTTGTTTGCCATCACTTTAGCATCACGCGAAACTTCTCCCCGACCGGCTCCCAGCCATAATTATTTTCCTCTGAATAAATCTCAGAGAAATCTTCGATGTCGGACCAGAATTCCGCATATTCGTCCTCCGCTGAAGCATCACTCTCCCCCGGGATCCCTCCTATCGCTTCTCTCACGACATAACCTTCGCCCAAATCCTCTGTGCTCTCCTCCTGCCAGATAATTTTTCTCTTGTAAAGCTGCAGATCCATATACGCACAGTCCTTGTCAGGGGCAGACGACTGAAACTCATCCTCGGCTACCGACATACCGGCTTCATAATCTCCCCAAAGGTCGGTTTCAAACAACAACTCATGTTCAGATATATAGGTTTCTCCGAAAAGACTTACCGGATTTCCGAAACTGTCCTCCCCTTTCAGCTTCAACTCATAATCGTTCTCCCATTCATCTTCACACAGAGACCCTGACGCTATGATTCTGCAGTACAGATCGTTCATCGTCAGATCTTTCAAAATAAGCTGCCTGCCGTCCTCCGCTGAAATTGCAAGGTCAAGATTCTTTTTCACGGTCTGGGCGCGAAGCTCTTCCGGCGTGATCGTAAAATCGTATACGAATTCCGCCAGAGTGTCCGTCTCACCCTGAGACTGAGGTTTCTCTTCATCCACCATTATGACCAGATGCAGCTTTGTCTCTCCTTCCGGAAGATCCAGGTTGTCGTATCCCTCCTCCAGAACGAAATCCTGCGCCTTCGAACCTCCCTCCAAAGACAATCCCGAATCCCCTACCAGACCACCGCTGCCTGAACTCGACCAACATCTTTTTCCGTTGATGCGTGTGCGATTCGAATTGAACCATACTGACAGACCATTTTCATGCTCCATCGGGTCAACGTGAAAAGATATTAGCAACTTGTGGTCGTCCAGTATCACTTCGTTCAGGCTAACCGCAACACCATTTTTCGTCTGCGTCTGCCCGATGATTTCCGTATACGCAGATAAATCTTTCTTAATCCAAAATCCCTCGCCGATCATTGTCGTAAATCTTTTGATGGCGGCGTGGACCTGATCGTGAAACGCAACGCAGAATCCCAACATCGCAATAAAAACCAGACAGGCGACTTTTCGTCCCAAATGGTATATCCTGTGCTGTCCCCTGCACACCTTCCACGGCTGCAATGCCGAATCGACGTATGTCTCCTCAATATTTCCGAACAGCTCCAGAAAAGTAAGTTCATCCTTCTTCACAACCGCCCCTCCTTCTCCAACACCTTCTTCAGCTTCTTCCTGCTGCGGAACAAGTTCTGTTTCACGGCGCCCTCTGACGTCTTATGCCTGACCGCAATGTTCCGGATCGGCTCCATCAGCCAATATCTATGAACAAACATGTCCCTGTCCCGCTCAGGAATTTCGCCAAGAAACCGATTGATGATCGCAAGCAGCTCCGCTGCCTCCATCCGCTCACCCAGATCATGCACCACCGCAGCGTTCAGGTTTTCCGCCTCTTCCGCGATGTCTGTGATATACAGATCCGCCCGCTTTGCCGCATACTTTTTCCTCAGCCGGTCGATCGCAAGCCCTCTTGTGATCTTTCCCAGAAAAGCCGCAAGCTTCGTCGGCCTCTGCGGCGGTATATACTTCCACGCCGCATACCAGGTGTCGTTCACACATTCCTCGGCATCCTCGCCGTTTGCAAGTATCTTCCGCGCGATGGAATAGCAGAGAGCGTGATATTTCTCTTCCGCCATTTTGATCGCGCTCTCATCTCTGTCCCAGAACAGGTCAATGATTGTATCGTCATTCATACATCTCTCTCCAATTTCAGCCTTCTCCGATTTTGTATTCGCTTTGTTTTGAATCATTAGAGCAAAAACAGCTTTCATACTATATATCGTATTTTTTTACTTCCGGTTACAGTTTCACTTTCTTCAGCTTTTAACTGCCGTTTTATTTTCCTCCGTTTCCAGTTCCAATCTCTGTAAGATATCCTTAATAATTCCTGCATTCTGAATCAAACTAATCCCAAAACACTTCTTTCCTGCATCTTTGAGCGATGCTCCTATATGATAAACCGTCTCCCGGTCAAGAATCAAAAAGCGGTCATGAAAAGCTTTCGTATATTTTACTTCCAATGAAGGATACTGTGCATTAAAATTTTCAATGTCAGTTTTTGATAATCGTGTGTGTTTCTGCGTATAGGTTGTAACTGACACACCCTTTCTTTTCTTAGACAACAGATTTAATGTTCTAATATCTACATACCCATCTATCAATACGATTTCTTTGTCTGCCTTTTGTATGAAATCGGCAATCAGACTGAATGCATCATATATCTGTCCCTCAAAAAATATTTTTTGATTAGATTCTTCATGTTCAGATATGTACTCAAAAATCTGTTCCAGCTTTTCATCTGTCTGCTTCTGGTATTCCAACTGACAGAGTTCAACTGCGCTGATACGTTCAAAGAGCAAAGCATTGTTGGAAATAAATCGTCGCATTTCTACAAATGTATCCATAATTCGGATGCTCATTTGAATTGCAGTTTCACTTTTCAATATAGATGAAAGCATGGCAATCCCTTGTTCAGTAAATACATATGGCATAGTTCTTCGTCCGCCATAACCGCTCATTTTTTCTGAACTTGAAATCACAATCTGTGATTTCAAGTTTTCATATTCCTCTTTTGTTACTTGAAATCGAAATTTTTCTGGAAATCTGGTTATATTGCGTTTAACCGCCTGATTCAATGTTCTGGTTTCTACTTGATACAGCATCGCTAAGTCACTGTCAAGCATTACCTGCTTATTTCGAACGACATAAATCATACTTCTTATATCCTGTTGAGTATGTTCTACTGCTTTCAACATTGACTGCTCTTCCGTACTTATTACTGTAACCATTTGTTTTTCTTTATCCATTCAACAACCTCTTTCATTCTTGATATATCAAGTGGGTATACCGGTTTTCGACATCTTTATATTTATATATATTCCCGAAATCGACAATTTATGCCAAAAAATGAAAAATTTTTATATATATTGTATCCGCTTCCCCTCGGATACATCATCACACACATTTACTCCACGCAAAAAAATATATCAAAAAACCGGAACTCTTTTTCAAGAATTCCGGCCTTCGACGTTCCCTGCGAGAATCGAACTCACAACTAGCGCTTAGAAGTTCGCCCCAGAGGAGTCAAACAGAGTCGAGTTAAAACGAGTTAGGAATTGATTATTTTATACTTGGAGTACTTCCCTCCACACAACAATTCTAAACGTCCCTGAGCCTGAAGCTTTTTAATAACTGCATACGCCTGCGAGGGAGTCACTTTCAGCAATTCAATTACATCCTGTTTTGTGATGATCCCATTCTGAGTATTTGCCAACTTTATTACTAACTCAGGATATCGGATGCTGTCAATATCAGTTTGGCGAACATACTGTATTGATTCTTTGTTTTCACGGTAGAGCTTTTTACCTAAAATATAGGTACGATCTTTTCCTTTTCCGGACGCTTCGATCAAACCGGACTCAATCATGAACTCAATTGCGGATCTAACCTTATTTTCACTCAGATTTGTCCGTTCTACAATTCGTTCAACTGTACTTCTTCTCTCTGTATTAAGAACAGACAAAATCATCAATGTGTAAATTGATAATGGTTTTCCCTGCCTGTTTTGTTCTTCTGCAACAAACTTTGCGAACGGCAAATCTGCTTTCGCCCTTTGAATAAATAGTTTAACGGTTCTGCTGGTAGATTCGGAATAATCCGGCCAGGGTCTTCCAAAGATAATAGAACCTTCAAAAATTCGATCAATTCCTCTTCCCGTTTTCTCAGCTAAGCCGATCCGTTTCATTGCATCAGCAAGCGCAGGATTGCGTCCATGCGGTTCTACAGTCAAAAGATTTTTCAGATTAACTCCATCGATAAATCCCCCAGGATTACTAATGACCATTCCTTCATCATCTATCAAAACCCTTACAGCGCCAAGTATCGTATAATCCCTGTGACAGAACGCGTTTACTAAACCCTCTCGAAAGGCAGCCCAGTCGAATTCCGGGATTGGAATCCGAAATAATCCATACTCAGTCTCCCTTTCCGGATTCCAGGCTTTGACATATGTCTCATAGTTCTCGAATAATTCAAGAAGCGGCTTATTGCTGTCCTCATTCATACGGACAGCTGTTCCTTCAAGAACTTGAAACGCCGACTTTGCTGTTGGTATCAGTTCTGCAATACGCTCTTCTTTTCCAATTAAAAGCATCCCCGTTACCGTTGGAACATATTTACCGGCAACACTTGTAATAAGACGTAATGCAATATCCAATTCGTCGTCCGATAGAGAGAGCAGAGTTTTTTCACCGCCTGGTCTATTCTGAATGATCCGACGAAGTCTGACTCGCTGATTTGGATCCAGGTCATCCAAAGTAGCTCCTGCCAAAGGTTGAGCAGAATAATCAAGCAATCCCAGTTCTGCAAGACGAGATGGAATTTCATACGAATACATTGGTACTACTTCCGGACTTCCATCAAGTTTATTACGTCTCCTCAATATTTTTCCTGATGCGGTAGATACCACACCCCGGCTTTTGGGCACTTCAATTTTCAAAACATCCTTACCTTCTTCAGTGATTATCTCTGCCCTTACAGCTATGGGCGGGACAGTATTATTTGCGATCAGTGCAGTTACACCTATAGGATCCTCATGTTTTTTATGAACACCGGTAATTGATCCATCATCTTCAACTCCCAGAAACAAAAATCCTCCGGACGTATTTGTTATTCCAACAATCTCTTCGATAAGATCATGATCAGAATAGCATTTTAAATCACTTTTGAATTCGATATCTAAGCTCTCCTCTTTAGGAATTGTACGCATTTCAACCTCTCCTATCTTCTAATTCAAATATAGTATAACTCATTTTAACTCATTTGTCGAGTTAGATTTGTTTTTTAACTTGATATTGTGAGTTAAAAACGAGTTACCTATTTATTTAAATATATTCAACATCCTAATAGATTTATTCCCTTTAACAACTCCATTGTATCAGAACATCAGCCTTATTACCGCAAAAATCTGCGCATAAAAAACCGGAACTCTCTTTCAAGAATTCCGGTCTTCGACGTTCCCTGCGAGAATCGAACTCACAACTAGCGCTTAGGAGATAGCGCCAGTGATATAGGTACATAATCAAATGCTTACAGTGGATGGAAATACGCTGAAAATCAATCATACACGGAGGATAAGCAGATGATTATGAGTAAAGACGAAGATAGAAGATGTGGGCAGGTGGCGGAGCTTTTCCGGCCATTTCTGGAAGAAGCTGGGGATTGGTGCGTGGTACGGGGTGAGCAGTTTGGGTATATCGTGCTTTGCTACTATGTGGACGGCAGGTTTGAGGATAACCATGTATTTGATAATGCAAGGGATCTGTATGATTTTCTGCTGGATCACTGGAAGTTCCGTTGGCTGTATGCGAAAGCAAAGGAGAACGGGACGGCGGAATATGAAGATTATAAGAAAGAGTTGACGGAGGAACAGAGAGAAGAACGAAGGTGCAAGATCGCAGGATATGCAAATGCCTATAAGAAGATTAAAGAAAGGTA
>CANQDA010000074.1 GCA_947591155.1 uncultured Lachnospiraceae bacterium | reverse complement strand
TCCGGAAACGGAAGGGCAAGAATGGGGAAAGGAAAGCGGATGGAAGGAAGAGGTTTCTGTATGTGGTTTTGAGGGTGTGTCAGAACACTTAATGAGAACAAGCGGAAGCGCAGTTCGAATTTAGTGGGAGGCCTGTAGGGACACTTAACGAAGGCGAGCGGAAGCGAAGTCTGAGTCTAGTGAGAGACGTGCAGGGACACTTAGGGAAGGCAAGCCGTAAGGCGCAGCCTGAGCTTAGTGGCAACTGCGTGCCAGAACACTCTTATATAATCCTCGATAGCTCAATGGTAGAGCATTCGGCTGTTAACCGAAGGGTTGTTGGTTCGAGCCCAACTCGGGGAGCTTAAAAAGCCCGTAAACATCAGTGTTTGCGGGTTTTTTGCGTATGCAACGAGCCAAGCGCGGACACTCGTGTACGCATTTGGCGACTGCCGCGACAGCGAGACGATAGTCGAGCATTACCGTGAAAGTTCCTCGGAAAGGGACTCGGATCACGAAATCCTTTGTATCATGGTGCATTACCAGATACGGTATGTATTAGCACTATTTTTATCGTATAATGTAAAATGATTGTAGTATTTGTAGAAAAATTATAAAAGTATACTTTTTAAGTTTTCCTCATTGCCTGTTCAATCTACTGGGTGTCACGCGAACGGGAGGTTCAACCTGCGTAAAATGAATGCTGCAAATGAGAAGCTGGTTGGCTGACTTAAAAACGGACGAAGAGTCCTAGGAGATGACGGCCAGACCTGTTGCCATACTCATTCTAACAGCTTAAGTGACAAGATGGGTAATTCCTTACTGGCTGTAAGGGGTATTAACCATAAATATATTGTAGTAGGAGATGACTATACAATGTGTGAATTTATGATCTTCAAGTCAGATACAAATACTCCGCAGGATGAAATTCATTACGAAAAAAAGATTGATTTTTTTTCAAAGAAAATTTGCGGTGACTATTTAAAAAGGAAGAAAGTCTTAATCATAACAGGTTCAGGTATCTCAAGTACTGTTCCTGATATGAAAGAAATTATGGACAAGATTGAACAACTGATAGATTGCTATGATGATTCATGGGAGAAAAGCGATGTTTTTAATGGGATTTATGAGGATTATAGGCGACCGACCGAGTTGGAAAAGCATCAGACTCAGTCCAGGTTATTAACATATATTCAGAATGCGTATATGGGGAAATTTCAATATGTACAAGATTCGGATATTGTTCCGCTTGCAAACGTCTGGCGCAAACTGGTCGTATGGCTTTTAGAAGGTGATAAAGGACTGCTAAGTGCAGAACCTACAGAATGCCATAGGGTTATTAGAGATATGTATAATGAAATGAATGTAATATCGCTTACAACAAATTTTGATAATTTGCTAAAAAAAGCCTTTGATAAAAGCAAAAGTACTGGTACAGAGCGACGGGATGATTTGAAATCCGAGAGCGAGGATGCGGGTACTCTGCATCCTATATTAAGTAAGGAAGAATTTGATCTGTATTATACTAGTGAAGAAAATGATAAGAGCGTCATTGAAATTCAATCAAGAGGTGATGTGTTTTGGTTGGAGTGTACTGGAGAGAAAAATAAAATATGCCCCAATAAGAACAAGCAGTGTTTTATACCGGGAGAAAGCATAGAAATTAGAGACGATCGCGTACAATGTAACTTATGTAAGAGCGAGGCTAAAGTATATTTTGCATTTCCGGGTACAAAGGAAAAAGATTCAGAGATGTCAATTGTGATTAATGGTATATGGAAATATTTTGCAAATGCCATTAGTTGTGTGATCATTATTGGAAATAGCATGAATTACGATCCAGTCATAGTTGATTTTTTAAGAGAGCTTCTACAAAAAAGACAATTGCCTGTAATGTACATAAGCAGATATGACAGAAAAAGAGGGCGTGAACAACGTAATTATGAAAGTGTTTATGGAAAAAGGGCAACAAGTTTCTTGTTTTCAAACAGGACAGACTCCAAGGGAATATGGGCCAGATGTGAAAATACGGAAATGATTTTAGAAGATATCTTGCAAAATTTTAAAAAGTATCAGAAAGAAGACAAAGTTGCAGAATATAATAAAAAGGAATATGAGGAAAAAGCATCCTACTTTTGGAGAAGAATTGATGAAGTATTCTCTGCGGATCTTAATTTTGATGATTTTTTAATTGACTTAAAGGAAAACAGAGATATTGAAAAAGCAATATTTGATATTGATAAGGTCAATCAGATGCGCCATTTCTCGCAACTTGGCTTAAAGACCTATTGGCTTAGGGGGAAGACCAATATATATCAAAAACATAATCGATTGAAACATTCTGTGGGCGTAATGCTTATTTCGTCATATTTATATTTAAAAATATGTCCCAAACCAAATAGTAATGAATTGACGTTTATTCAACTTGCGGCATTGTTTCATGATTTGGGCCATTTGCCGTTTTCACATTTGTTGGAAGATGTTTTTAATGATTTTGGCTGGATATCGGTAGGAGAAAGTACGACGTTTAATCATGAGCAGCATACGAGGCGTATTATTGAGGAGATATTGGAGAATAACGAAGAACTAAAAAAATTAATGAATAAGATAAACTATTCCACTTCAGAATTGCAGCAGTTAATTAATGGGGAATATGGAATCGGTTTTATTGATGCGCTAATCAACAGTCCGTTGGATTGTGATAAGATAGAATATTTATTTTCGGATGCTATTTTTATGAATCGAGGTACTAAAGAAGACTTTATTATTTTTATGAAAGATTATGTTGAGAATCTTTCTGTAAATGAGAATAATTTTTTAACACTTAAACGAAGTTCTACCAAAGCCTTTTTGAAATTAATCAGTATGCGGGGAGAAATGTATGATCAGGTATATTTAAGAAGTGGCTTGCGGTATTTAGAAGCGTGCTGTAAATTGATTATCCGCACATTCATATCTTATGTTTGTACAGAACAGGAGGTTTTTTTACTTGCTGAAGACGAGGTAAGGTTTCCGTCATATTATAATCTGTCAGATTGCAAAATAAATAGAGTGGTCTCATTTATGGAAAAATGTACTGAAGGTATGCCGGATGATGAGGTGTGCGAACTATATGTTTTAAAGGAGATGGTTAAAAGTATTGAAAGCAACATGGCTATATCTGAATCTATAAAAAATACAATCAAATCGTGTATGGATATAATTGAAAAAACAAAAGGGAATGATGCAGTTAATAAAATAGAGGAAGAAAAAGTGCTTACCTTTGAAGTTTCTCATAATGGTTTTAGTCAATCGACGCTTAAGCAAATAATAAAAAATGTGTATCTGAGGTTCCCGGGAATTATTCTGGTCGATTATGTGGAGAGTAAATCTTCTTTTTCCTTTGGGAATAGAGAAATGCGTAAACGTAGAAGTGATGGAACTAAGAGTGCTACCGAAAATATCCTGATAAAAGATATTAAACAGATTAAAGGACATTTGGACCCGGAGTTTAAATGTTTGGGGGATGTGACGGCTGAGGTTAATAAAGAATTGAATTATTCGAACCATAATTATATAAACATATATCGCATATCAGATAATTCATTCTCTTATATGCAGGCTGAGGACTATACGATTCATGAACTAAGGAAGGAAGGAATCATAGATGAAGGTTAATATGATCGGAATATATACTTTATATGTATCTACGGAAATGATTGATTTTGCAAAGACAGGACTTTACCGTGCTGTTCCGATGATTGTGTATAAGGTAAACGATGAGAAACCACAACATTTTATCATAAAGAGACCAATTGAGATATTTAAGGAGAATATGGAGTACAGGCAGATTCGAAATATTGTACATGAGACAGCAGACCCCAATATTACATTTTTATCAATCCCGAGCAAAGCTTTTAGTAAAATGCAAAGTTATGCAAAACAAAATATAGATAAAGTGATTGCGGATATGATTACCCATATTGTCGTAAAGCTTATCCATCAGATGCAAAGCGAGGATACATCGAGTCGTAATGTTTTCTTTATTGAGAATATAGATTCAAATAAAGTGATTGGGCGACTAGGATATTTATATTTGGATAGTAAAGTTAATACAATAGCGTTTGTTACATACAAGACAGGCGGATTGCTAACAGATATATTAAATGGGGATAATGAAAGATTAAAGTTCGATATTAATTATTTTAATAGTCAGGAAAAAAGTAAGGAAATCCATTCAGAGATTATTCCAAACGATTATATGGAGTCTATGACACAGACGGTCTTTTTCAGGATACCGGATACGGAAGCAACATTGTCTCCCCTTCGTTTTGACGTATTATCACAGGGTATTTCGAAAGAGATGATTCGGGAGAAAGTGAATATTATTGAAGATATTTTACAGAATAGAGATAATTTGACGTTGCCAATTATAGAAAAAAGTACGCATGGTCATGGTGTAAATATTACAATGATACCGAGAGTACTTAATGAATGCATTGAAGCAGCAGAAAAATATAAGCATGAAGCACAAGTGATTCTGGAGGGAGAATTGTATGGATAAAATAGGGAGAATATACGGCGAAGTTATTGGTCAACGTTTTGTATTCGCTTCAAAGGATTATTTTGAGGGTAATTATGTAAAAATAGCAATTGGCGAACAGACCGATACCAATGCAGAAATTATCGGGGAAATAGTAAGCAGAGGGATTTCGAACAGATATTTATCGACGCCGGAAGTAGTAAAATATCTGGATGATAGAATGGATTTTCAAAGAGATACTATATATACTTATACTGTTAATTGTATGGGAATAATTAAAGATGGAAAATTAGTAAACGGAAGGATGAATGGAATTCCGGGACAAAATGTATATCCGGCAGACATTGATGTTGTAAAAGTAGTATATGGAATTAACGGAAATGGTCCAATAGTGGGCTATTTAAAAGAAATGCCTGATTGTAGCGTAAACCTTGACCCGGATCAAATTTTCAACCCACATCTTTTCATTGTAGGGAAAACTGGTTCAGGGAAATCATATTTTATAAAAAACTTTATTGCGAAAATAATAGATGAGGTATGGGTATTTGCTCCAACTGATGAGTATAATGACATTGATGCAAAAATAAAAAAGCACACTGAATTTATCCTTGATTTAAATATAGATAGTATTGGATTTTATATAGGGTTGAATGTATCTGAAGAACTTATACTAAGAAATGTTGATTTTGACAAAAATAAGATATATTCAAACAAAGATATTATTGCGGAAATATATAAATACTATGAGAGAAAAAATGATAAGGGTGGAAGACAGCTGACATTAGATTTTGGGGAGGAAATGACACACGAGATAGAACTCCCTGGATATGCCAATTCATTAATTGCCAAATTAAAGAGTATACGGCACATAAAGTTTTCGGGGAATACCAAGACAATACAGGTGCCTAGATCATCAGCAGTTTTTGATATGAGTAATTACTCTCAATTAGAGCAGGAATGCATACTCAACTTTTATTTGTATAGATTACTACAGCGATGCAAAAAAACAAAAACAGAAAAAAGAAAAAAGCACATAATCGTCATTGAGGAAGCGCATAACTATGTTCCTAGTATAAAAAATACAATTAGCAAAGATATTGTTGTCAGGTTATCGCGTGAGGGCAGAAAATATGGAATATCTTTGTGTTTTGTTACACAGCGTCCCAGATTGTTTGATCAGACTGCATTATCACAGAGCGGAAATAAGATAATATTTTCCCTACCCAATCCGGACGATGTAAAGCATATCATGGAGGATATTGCGTTTTATAAACCTGAATTGGCAACAAAAGTACTTGGGCAAAAAAGAGGGGAGTGTGTAATTGCAGGAGATGCTTTTAATGATGTCCTAGAAATAGTGGTGCAATATTAGATTTGGATCCATGGCAATATAGAAATTTTCTGAAATTTAGACATTGCCTGTAAAGAATTAAATGATGAAATTATTTCAGAATCTTATTCAGGAGGGGAAGGCAGGAGCAGTGGGACGAAACTTTATTGTTAAATATCAAAACCAGCATTTTTATGGGTTCTGGCAGACATCAGCAGGGGATCGGCGTTATATTGTACAGACAAGGGATGACGAAAAACTGCTTTCAGAAATCAGGATAAACATGCCGCTTCCAGAAGAAGGCGTGCTGCTCTATACGCCGGAAGAGATTCAAGAAGGAAAGGAATATTTCTGCTTGAAAGTTCCGCAGGCATTTGTGCCTGCGGGTTTTTTGTGTGTTGAAAGTGGCGCTTTGTTTTGATATACTGAATGAAATATTTTAAATCAAACCATGATATACAGCAGAAAGGAGCGTTTGAAAATGTCGATCGATCTGAAACAGATGCCGAAGCTGGGATTCGGGATGATGCGGCTTCCACAGAAGGACGGGAGCACCGATCGGGAAGAGGTCTGTCGCATGGTGGACGCGTACATGAAGGCCGGCTTCAACTATTTTGACACTGCCTATGTCTATGGACAGTCGGAGCTGGACGTGAGGGAGACGATCGTGAAGCGTTATCCCCGGGATTCGTTTTATCTGGCGACAAAGCTGCCTGCGTGGAGTATGTATAGCGCGGACGACCGGGATCGGATCTTTGAGGAGCAGCTGGAGCGCACCGGAGCCGGATATTTTGACTTTTATCTGTTGCACTCGCTCGAGGACGGTTCGAATTATGATACATACGAGAAATACGACTGTTTCGGATGGGCCATGCAGAAAAAGGAAGAGGGAAGGATCCGGCATCTCGGATTTTCCTATCATGGAAGTCCGGAGCTTCTGGAGCAGGTACTGGACAAACACCCGGAAACCGAGTTTGTGCAGATCCAGTTAAATTACGCGGACTGGGACAATCCCGTGGTGCGATCCGGGGAATTGTATAAGATCCTGCACAGGAGAAATGTGCCGATGATCATTATGGAGCCGGTGAAGGGCGGGACGCTCGCGAATCTTACCCCGGAGCTGGAGGAGAAATTCCGCGCGGTGCGGCCGGACGCTTCGAACGCTTCGTGGGCGCTGCGTTTCGTGGGTTCCCTGCAGGGTGTCATGACGATCCTTTCCGGTATGACGCATGAGGCTCAGATGCAGGACAATATCCGCACATTCATGAACTTTGAGCCGCTGGGCAAAGATGAGAAAAAGGTCGTCGAAGAAGTCAGGGAGATCATGCTGAATACGCCGCTGATCGGCTGTACGTCGTGCCGGTATTGCTGTGACAGCTGCCCGCAGGGGATCAGCATCCCGGATGTCTTCCGCGCGGTGAACACGATGCGCCTGTACCACGACGAGTTTCGCCCGAAGACTTTCTACAACGGACTTGTCGAGCGCAGCGCGAGGGCTTCGGAGTGCGTCGCGTGCGGCCAGTGTGAGAGCGTATGCCCGCAGCACCTGCCGGTCATCGAATTGCTGAAAGAAGCGTCTGGACTTCTGGATGGATGAGCAGGAAAGTTTGGGACAGAATAGGAGGAAGCGCAAATGGCTTCTTTTACTGAGAAGGCGATCCGGGAATCGTTCCTGAAGCTTTTGATGGAGCGGCCGCTCTCACAGATTACCGTGAAGGATATTGTGGCGGACTGCGGTGTGAATCGGAATACTTTTTATTATCATTTCCAGGACATTCCGGAATTGCTTGAGAAGATCATTAAAGAGGATTTCGAGACGGTCATTCGCGAG
This sequence comes from uncultured Lachnospiraceae bacterium, assembly GCA_947591155.1. GTDB lineage: Bacteria > Bacillota > Clostridia > Lachnospirales > Lachnospiraceae > Choladousia. The sequence goes on along the minus strand of CANQDA010000074.1, from coordinate 2,464 downwards.
TATCCCACGGTGGAGAAGATCGAAGACTGCCTGGATGTCGTGATCGGGCGTGCGTTGCAGAAGAGGCAGGCCATCCTGCATATCTACAACTCGGTCAACCGGGAGATCTACGAACAGTACCTCTGGAAGGTCTGCGACTATGCGGCCGACACTTATGTGACGACGATAGTGGACGGCCGGAAGATCCGGGAGAGCGATCTTGCGGTGATCAAGGAGTATCTCGCGAGCCTGTGCTTCGGCATCGTGTCGGGGTGGCTGCGAAAAGGCATGCACGAGGATATCCGCGCCATGCTGGATCGCATGTGTGAGATCAAAAAGGGAATGGTGGAGGAAATGTTTTCCCGCTGCGAGATATAGACAGAATTTTAAATTTTAGGCATTATCAGGCTCCGTGCCCAAAAAACAGGCACGGGGCTTTTTTTGCCCGTATCAGGATCCGGGAGGGACGAATATAATGTCGGCAGAACAAAAAGGAGAAGGAGGTCTTTTTATGAAGATGCGTTCTGTGGCACCCATGAGGATCGCAAAGATCGGGTATATCATAATGTCTGTCCTGCTCTGCGTGGCGGGTGGACTGTTTATCGCGATGCCGAACGTGTCCGTCGCCGGGATCGGGATCTTTGTTGGCGCGGCGATGGCGGTCTTCGGTGTGATCAAGCTGATCGGTTATTTTTCGAAGGATCTGTACCGACTCGCGTTCCAGTACGATCTGGAGTTCGGTATTCTCCTGATCATCCTGGGACTGGTCGTGCTGTTCCGTCCGGATAATTTCATGAACTTTATCTGCATCGTGATCGGCGTGGTGATTCTGCTGGACGGACTGTTCAAGATTCAGATCGCGATGGATTCGAGACGCTTCGGGATCGGGAGCTGGTGGTTCATGCTGGCGATGGCGATCCTCACGGGAGTGGTAGGGGCAGCGCTTGTGTTCGACTCCGCGCGGGGCGCAGAGATCCTGACGGTTCTGCTCGGCATCTCGCTTCTGTCCGAGGGGCTCCTGAACCTGTACACGGTCATCAGCACCGTCCGGATCATCCGGCACCAACAGCCGGATACAATCGAAGCGGAATTTTATGAAATGAGATAAGCGGAGTCCTGCCCGAAGGCGGGCGGAGTCGGCGGATGGAAAAAGTTTGACGGAAAGGAAACAGACTGCATGAAAAAGTTTTACGGGTTTGTGATCAGGTGCAGGAAGCTGCTGATGCTGCTTTTCCTGATCGCGGCGGTGGTATGCGGATACTGCCAGAGATTTGTCTCGGTAAATTATGACATCAATTCTTATCTGCCTGAGGACGCTGCGTCGACCGTGGCGCTCGACGTGATGGGAGAAGAATTCGAGGGGGCGATTCCGAACGCGCGTGTGCTGGTGCGGGATGTGAGCTTTAAGGAGGCCCTGGATTACAAGAAAAAGATCGAAGCGGTCGACGGCGTGATATCCGTCATGTGGCTGGACGACAGCATGATCCTGGATATGCCGCTGGAAATGTATGATGAGGAGCTGGTGGAGACCTACTACAAGAACAACGCCGCGCTCTTCACGGTGACGATCGATGAGGAGAGCATCAATACCGCGGTTCCGGCGATCCGGGAAGTGATCGGAGAGGAGAACGCGATGACCGGCGCCGCGGTGAGCACGGCGGTGGCCACGGCGGACACCGTAGTGGAAGTCCGTAAGATCGCCATCTTCGCAGTGCTGTTTCTGCTGCTGGTCCTGTTGGTCACCACGACCTCTTGGGTGGAGCCTTTTGTGGTCATGCTGGGGCTGGGGATCGCCGTCGTGATCAACGCCGGGTCGAACCTGATCTTCGGGGAGATTTCCTTCGTGACGAACGCGGCCGGAAATATCCTGCAGCTCGCGGTCTCTTTAGACTACTCCGTGTTCCTGATCCACAGGTTTGACGAGTGCCGTCAGAAGGCGGAGCCTGAGCAGGCGATGAAGGAGGCGCTGGCGCTCTCGACGTCGTCGATCCTCTCCAGCGGACTCACCACGGTGATCGGATTCCTGGCGCTGGCGCTGATGCGCTTCCGCATCGGCCCGGACCTGGGGCTTGCGCTGGCGAAAGGAATCGGGATCAGCCTGCTCACCGTTTTCTTCTTCATGCCGGGGGTCATCCTCTGGACCTATCGGCTGATGGACAAAACGGCGCACCGTTCTTTCCTGCCTTCCTTCCGGAAGATGGGAAAGCTGGTCTGTAAGATCACGCTTCCGCTGATGTGCCTGTTTGTGGTCGCGATCGTGCCGGCTTACCTAATGAATACAAAGAATGCCTACTATTACGGGGCTTCCCATATTTTCGGGCCCGGGACACAGCTGGGCGACGATACACAGCTGATCCAGGACGTCTTCGGGAAGAGCGACACCTATGTTTTGATGGTTCCCAAAGGCGACGTCGTCTCGGAGGAGAAGCTATCCGAGGAATTGAATGATCTGGAAGCGGTCACTTCGATTACCTCCCTCGTCGAT
>CANQDA010000073.1 GCA_947591155.1 uncultured Lachnospiraceae bacterium | reverse complement strand
GCCAGAACGATCAGAGCAAGGCCGCCGAACGTGAAGATCGTCGTACCGATACCACCGGTTCCAGGAAGGGTGGTACCTTCTTCATCCTCTACTTTAACCTCTTCCAACTTTGATGCCGATGTGCCATCTTCACCCATCTTCACAGTGTAACTATACGTACAAGTGCCATCATCCCCTATAGTCGCATCAATCGTAACTTCGATCACACCATCAAACACTTTATAGCCTGCAGGAGCTTTTGTCTCCTTGAGGTAATACGTGCCTTTGTTGAGACCTGGGGCTGTTGCTATACCATTGGCATCCGTTTTGAGCACGCCATCCGTAAAGAGAGTGTTTTTATAGACGTCATCCGCCCTTCCCTCTTTCGCACCATCAAGTGTCTTATATACAGTAAATTCCGCGTCTTTAAGATTGATGCCGGTTTCCTTATCTACCTTGTGTACATCAATATCAAATGTGAATGTAGTAACATCATCCTCAATCGTCTCAACATCATCACTGCCATAAAAGCTGTTGGAATACTCAAGCTTCGCAGCATTGGGGTTACCTTTGCCGTTATAATTTGTATCAGTATTACCATCTAGAACTCCTTCGTAGCCATCAATGACATTGTCTTTCCCATCCTGTGTTTCGCCGATTACAGCATCATTATTCAACTGGGCCTGGAAGGAAATGACAACTACTTTCCCTTTGTTTTCTTTCATAAATTCTTTTGTAAATGCTACAGTAAAACTACCACCTGCTGTAGGAGCGGCTGATACTGTTAACGTATAATTTCCACCTTCTGCAATAGGAGAACTAGCATTTGCAACAGCCTCATCAGTTGCTGGAGAATCAATAACATAAACCTTCAATTGATTATTATCATCCCATGTCAACTGTGTACTCAAGTTATCTGTAATCTGGAATTTCAGAATCTTAGTCTCATCAGAGTAAACCGACTTATCATATGTCGGAATATCTGCCCACAGACGATATTCCACGTACTCGCCAATATTCTTTGTGTTCGTATCAACCAGACTTGTGCCCTCTTTAATCTTCTTGTTGAAAGATGTGCTGGACGACTTCGGAGTGATTGCAATTTCATATTTCCACTCACCATTAAATGCCTGCGGAATTGCCACAAGGATCGGCTGGGATTTCTCCAGAGTCTCTGAATTATCGTCATCTACAACAAGATAGTAACCAAGCGAAAGGTCCTCAACTGTACCATTTACACCGGTTTTTGTTGCCTTTGGTTTGGAATCTTCACTTGCAAGACTCTGAGCAAGATCCTTCATCTGCTCAGCAGTATATCCTATAAGTTCTTCTGCTGGCGGAAGCTTTGTCTGCCAATCTTTTACTGGATTCCAAGTGTATGTATTATCTTCGCCTTCAATATCCGCCGTATACACTGGATAAATCGTGTAGGTTCTGCCAGAAGAAGTACCTTCATTAATGACTAATGTGCCTTTTGCATCTTTATCAGTTATCGGAGCCACTGTACGAGTGCCTTTCTCCTTATTGTTCTCTGCCGCCAACGCCGGCATCGCCATCGACAGTACAACTGCGACTGTCATTATGATCGCAAACAATTTCTTTAAATTCTTTTTCATCTTGTTCCCCTTTCTTTGCTTGATTGACTTGCTGCTTTGTTGCTTTGTTTCATTTGCTGCTCTGTTGTCTTGTTACGATGTTGCTTTCCCCATACCTGGTTCACGGGCAGAGGAGTCTGTTATTCGTCTGACTGTCTGCCCCCTTTCCCTGTATCTGATGGTATATAACTTTTCTTTAAAGCCCGGCTCATCCATGCCAATGCGATCAGCAGAAATGTTGTTCCGATGCCATAAAAGATCCAAGGATATTTCGAACCGGTTCCGGGGAGTGTGATTCCCTGTCGTTTCTTTGTGTTGGTGATGGTGAACTCGAAGCCGTCGTCCACAAGCTTCGGATCACTGTAAGTTGGTTCAAAGTTGTCTACCTTTACTCCGTCACCCGGCGAACCGTCATACACCTCCACTTCCTGTACGCGGTACTCGTACTCGCATGACACAACGTCTACGCTAACATACTCTTTCCATTCAAGATCACTCCATGTATGCGTCCATTTGTCATCGTCTTTCATTATGATGATTGGTTCTTGATAATCTTTCCACTCATCCTCTGGAGTTTTGCCCTTCTCCCGCCGCTGCAACTGAACCTTCACCTGATAGTTACTTACCTCAGTATCTAATGCTTCACCGTCAGAATTCTTCCACTCTTTCGTAACCTTGACAGAAGTCTTTTTAGGTAGCGGGGTATCCGGTAAAGTATTCGTAACCGTTACTAACTTGATGCCTTTCCAAGGAGCGTCTGGATCAATATACTCATACGTATACTTGGGATCATATTGGTCTTTGTTCAACTCATCCACATAATAGTAGAGTTTGTTTCCGTTGGCATCATACTGAGAAAGATTCGTCCATTTATGATTCAATTTGCTACCGCTCAACGTAACAGGAGCACCTATAGGTGTTGATATTCCTGACATTGGCTCTACACCCGGAAGAATTAACTTGCCCTCGTTTACATCTCCATCATCCGGAGTTGTAGTACCCGGATCAGGAGAAGTGGGAAGTGAAGATTCCTCAACTAGATGCCCTGCTTTTTCCGGCCATGTCCTTGCTGCATCAAAGGTCAAATCAATTAAATTCCCCTCAAAACCCGATAAGCCTGATATATTATATATTATATATGAATAATCAGGTGCTGACTCTTTGTCATAATATGGTTCTGTTATAGTAAGCGTCCCCATATTTGTGTCATCGATCAACTTCATCTCGGACATATGAGATTCCAAATCATAATATGTCTTGGTGTACGCAATCTTTACAACAGCACTATCAGTTTTCGATTCACCACGCGCGTATACAGTATCAATAGAAAAACCATCAGCTTTTATATATAAGTTTATCTCTTTTTTACCCGTCTGCGTACCCGGATCTGGCTCTTTATTTTCTGCCGGTGGCGTCGTCGACTGGTAGAGCTGCATCTGTACTTCAAGACTTGAAGGTGGTGATACTTTCTCGCCATTATCATCTTGCCATTCCTTCACTACTTCAATCTCTGCCGGCTGTTCCTGATTTATTACCGTAATCGTTCCACGGTTTATCGCCGCCTTCTCCGGTTCGTCCTCAGATGCACTCACAGAACCATTATCAAACGTAACTTTGAATCCGTCTTTTCCACTTACCTCCTTAACATAGTAATTCCCCAACGGAAGCCCCTCCCACGTATACGACCAGTTACCGGCCTCATCAGGAAGCGTAATCGTCGAATCAAAATCTTCTTCCGAAAATTCAGACCACTCTCCATCGATTTTCTGCTGCCAGAGCTGTAACGTAACCGTCCAGTCAGCACCAGGCTCCATATCTTTGCCCTCGGCATTACGCCACTGCTTTTCTACGGTGATGTCGGTATCCGTTTCCACTTTTGGACTGTTCGTGATGGTTACAATCTTGAAGCTTCCATCCTCATTGTACTCATAAGTATACTTTGGACTATAGTCCTCCTGTTCTGTCTCCTTGACGTAATAATATACCGGTTGAAGATTCCCCTCTAAATCCAAAGCAACTGACGGAAGATTCTCCCATGTGTGCTCCCAGTTATTTGCTTGGTTCAAGGTCGCTGTAAGCTCTTTGCCATTTTGTGTTACCGGAGTAGCATCTGGAAGCTGTATTCCGGAACTTCGCGATTCAATTGGCTCTATCACAATACTAGAGGCCCATTTCTCAATCTCTTCACGCGAAGAAACATAGACATTGCATGAATCTTCTTCAAGTCCGCTAATCTCCCACGACAACTGATAAGTACAATTATTCGATAAATCAGTACTAAATTGTTTCGAAGAAATCTGCCCTGATCCATCACATGAAATTGAAAAATTGTTCTTTGTTATTAGAGGATTTTTAAAATGATTCCAAGTCCAGGTAAATCTTAAAGTATCACCCGATATTTTATCCTCTTTAGCAAGTATATAAGTATCACCATTATATACTTTCTCCTCAGTGAAACCAAAATCAAGCTTATTCGGTGTATGTATATACACCCTTATTTCTTTTTCTTTCGCGAGCTCTTCCTTTGATTTCGGTGGAGTGAAAGACTGGTATAGCTGAACCTCAATTTCCTTCTGTTCCGCTTCTTCTACTCCATCCCACCTCTTCTTCACTTTAATCTTCGTGGCGGTGTTCGTCACGGTGACCGTGCCGTTCTGGATTCCGTTCTGGTCGTAGCTCACTTCAAAGTTGCCCGCCATGTAAGTACCGCTAACGATCTGCGGTGTTTCGCTATCGGCTTTGGTCTCAAGAACATAGTAATAAAGAGGATTGCCTTCGTCATCCACCACCGGCAGGTCATTCCAGCTTACAACCTTGTCTTTCCCTGCAGCAGGGATCTGCTGTACGTCTCCTACCGCTTTCAGATCTGAAGACATGCCGATACTGCCCGACTCACCGTCGAACAATCCGGCAAAGTCCTTGTTTGTCAGGTTCTTCCTTGTACTCTGGTACAACGTAAATTCTACGTTGACCGGCGTTGTCCCCTCCGCCCAGACTTTCTTCGCGGAAACAGACGCCTTCCTGTTCGTAACCGTTATGATTCCTGCCTCAAGACCGTTATTGTTGCCGTACTCGACCGCATAGCCGTTAATGGTATAGTTTCCATCCAAGAAGAGAATCTTTGGATCGCCAATCGCCTCCCCGGCCTCCGTCTCGAACACGTAATAATAAATCTGTTTTCCGTTCTCATCCGTGTTCGGAAGATCCTCCCATTTTACGGTCAGAGCATCTCCCGTCGCATCCCCGGCAATCTTCTGGGGATTTTTTATGCCCTCTCCACTTACCAGTGTCAGACTCGGGTTCGGTCCCTTCGTATCCTCATACGTGTATCCCAGGTCATCGCCCTGATACAGTGTCAGCTCGACATCTTTCGGAGTCGTCCCGTCCGCCCATACTTTCCGGGCGGCGATCATATTCGTCTTGACCAGTTCGTTCGTAATGTAAACGGTATTCGTGCCGCTGCTCAGCTCATGGATTTCGCCTGCGTCCTCTATCGGCTTTTTAATCGTTGTATCGCCGCCTGCCAGATAGAAATAATAGTCCTCCTTAGTTATCTCATATCCCACCGGGGCTTTTGTCTCTTTCAACCAGTACAGGGTATCGAGGTTAAGTCCTTCAATCAGTACATGGCCTTTGCTGTCGCTCACATAATACTGGATGCTGCCGGACTCTTCCTTCCGCGCCACCCAACAGCCGCTGTCGTCACCCTCAGGGAGTATATATGGAACCGGATTCTGTCCAGTCGCACTATCTGCTGCCTTCTGAGCATTTTCCTTAGTCCATCCTACTCCATCGTACGGTTTCCATTCATACAGAATAAACCGCGCGTCCGGCAGGACGATATTGTAATTCGCGCTATCGACCTTATAAAAGTTGACAATATGCTTATCTACGCCGGCGGAAGACTTCTGATATTCAACCGTCTCTGTGTCCTGACTCGGCCACTCAAATTCCCCACGCAAAATAGCCTTGTTGGTGATCTGCCACTGGAATGCATTTACCTGATTGCTCTTCAGTTCATAATCATACTCAATATAGACCGGCGTCGCATCCGGTATCAGCATCGTCAGCTTGTTATGTCTCGTTCTGGAGCCCGTCTCTGCACTCGTTTCTCCTTCATCCGTTTCTTCATAGGTATAAGAAAAAGATTTACCCTTAGCCGGAAGATAGACCTTCTGTCCCGACTCGTTATAGTAATAGGCCTTCACGGAACCCGGCACAAGGCTGATCACGTACGCTTCTGTCTGAATATTATCACCCGAAACGATATCGGGCTTGTAGTCAAGCGTATCTTCGAGCGTTAATATACCTTTTCCACCCTTCTCTTGCGGAAAGCGCACGCTTCCATCCGGATTCGCTATCAGCTTGTAGTGCATGATGCGGCTGCTGCCCGATTCGACAAAGGTTCCGTCCTTTTCCAGATTACGTTCCTTATTCTTCTGAACCGTTACCGTGTGCGTATCCTCTCCGCTTGGTTCGCCGTCTATCTCCAGACTCGCGGAGTTCGTGAAGGAAGCCTCCTTAACGTCAAGCTTCTCTGGGTTTGCAAGGTCGGAACGCTCCGGTATTGCCGCCTCAATCTCCAGATTGAAGATATTTCTACTGCCGTCCATCCGAATAAGCTCTTTCGGTATGGTCACCTTTATCACAGTCTCACCGGTTATTTCATCCTTGGACAGGACGACTTCGATGATTCCAGTCTCCTGATCTTGCCAGTCTTTCATCCCAGTAAACTTCAGCTTATATGTTCTCGGTATCTCAAACTCCGTCAGCGCCTCAGTTGTACCGCATCCGGCACTGTTATAATATCTCTGCAGCATAACAGAATACAGCTCCAGAGTGCCCGGCAGCCGATCAGTAATCGTGAGATCCTTCCCAAGGGAAGTCTCCGCGACTTCTGTATACACGCGCCATGTGATCCGGCCATCCTTAAGCTGCTGCCACCATATAGTGCTGTCGCTGGGAACTGATCCGCCGTTGATCACATATTCCTTGCGGAACAGGGTTCCCTCCTTCGTGTACTCGGCCTCTGCCTGCATGTCGCCATACCATACCGTGTTCTCGTACGTGAAACTCGGACGCACTCCGTTATCCGATCGCACTTCTAGGGCTTCCGTATCTCCGAACAGCGTGTAATCCAACGTTACACCCTTTCCTGCAACCGTCGTGTATGCGTTCTCTTTAAATGTCACCTTAAATCCGGTAATTCTAGTCTTTTCCCCGCCAATTCCCTCAACCGACTGATAAGCCGAATCCTTAGTCGGCGGATTAGCCATCGTATAAGTTAATACGTATTGATCGCTGTTAAGCTGCGCTCCGTCTACTGCAACCGTCAGATGACCTTGCAGATATTCAGGAGTTACCCAAAGCCCTTCGCCAAATGTATCCACAATGCTCGCGGCTACCGGATCAGGCCCAGAAGGACTATTTGTAAGGTTCTTATCCATCTTCACCGTAACTTTCCACGGAATCAGTAGAACGCGCTCCTCAACGCCGGTCTTATCCGACGCATCGCTCAATCTGGCATTATTTCCATCAGCCTCTTTTTTCAAAAGCGTGTTTTGCATATCCGCAGACGCGGACGCCGTCGGTCCGTGCCCGTCTTTCGTCAGTCCAGCTGTATTCGTTGCTCTCGTAGTGCCGTTTGGCAAAGATGTAGCATCGACCGTTGTGGTGTACTCAATCGTAATACCATCTTTGGTCGTCGTAGCTCCCTGTTCTATGGTTACCCCCAATTTTCCCAACAATTCGCTAACCTTCGAATTGTTAAGACAGGATTTTTCCAAAGAATCAGTCTTCTTGACCGCATTATTCGTTCCATCTGTCACAGTTACTGTAAGAGCACCGTTCTCTCTAAAAATACCTTTAGGCAGATCCAACGTATCCGAAATCGCTGCGTCAAGAGGCAGGTCGCCATGTTCCGGATTAATCTCTATCGTCCATACAATCTCATAGTTCCCATCTGCATTCGGTTTGACACTTTTAGCAGTTTTTTTGATCCAGGTATTCGAATGGGACTGCCAGTCATTATCCTTGGGCTGCCTATTGGAATCAGTCACACTATTGTTGATCGTATAGTTATCCCAGTTCGGATCAATACCGTCATCTTCTTTTTTAAAGGTTTCGGTCAAATCCGCTGTATACTCAATCGTATATTCTTCCGTAGAATCTTCCATATCCGGAAGCCGGAAGATATAGGTGTCCCCGTCTTTATCTACGATGAAGAAACCCTTTTCCGGGACAATGCGCGTAGCGGTAGTTCCGCTTGCATCCTTCGTTTCAATTATCTTATATACAGTTTCTCCATCTTTCGTATATGGAGTGGTAATCCTTTTACCGCCGCCATCGATTTCCTCTGTAACCGTTTCGCCTTGGGTATATTCCTCTGCTGTGAGATCCAACTGAACCAGTGGATTGCCCGCATTGTCTTTTACGGCGAAAGAATTAAACTCAAAACCGGATAGCGTCTTCCCATTCACTGACACGCTCATGTCATCCCGCAGTGTCACGTTCGTCGCGCCATTTTTGCCCGACGTCACCACGATCTTGTATTTTATATTAGAATCATTAAGCTCCACGCAAGATTTATCCGCGTTGAAGCTGCTGTCATTACTGGTATTTTCGTCTTCCTTCTTCTCGACAAATGTGTATGTGAAATCGACCTCCTCCGAAAAAGACATGTGCTTCTCAACATCAGTCTTTTCACTTGACACATAGCTGTCGAAAGTAATATACCCGGTGAAATCTGTATCTGTTTTAAAGAACTCACTGTCCGGATCAAAGGTCAGCGTAACCACGCCGTCTTTTATCTCGTAGGTACCTGCCTTGCCATCTCCCCATACGATATCTCCCTTGGTGTCTGTATAATCGAAGCCCTTCGGAAGCTGATAGGTCACTTTATTATTCGAAGGAGTAACAACGCCTCGATCCATATGATAGTGCAGCTTAAAGCCTAACGTATGGTTGGTCGGGAATTCATATTTTCCGTTTTCTCCTTTAATCGGCCACTGAATACCGTTCTTGTCTGTCCAGGTAAATTCTACGTTCGTGATATACGGCTTCAAGTCGATCCCTGCGCCGTTTTCCCCATCCCCTGCGAGCGACATAAGACTTACTTCCTGCTCCTCGATCTCAGCTTCGATCTCGGTCTCAATTTCGGATTCCGTCTCAGAGATTTCTTCAGTCTCCGTCTCCGCCTCGGTGAGCTCTTCCATCTCGGATTCTGTCTCAGAGATTTCTTCGGTCTCCCCCTCGGTCAGCTCTTCGATCTCGGTTTCCGATTCCGTCTCTTCTTCCACAGCTTTATCAGACCCGGTCTCTTTCTCCGCGTCTGTCTCTTCCTCGGTTTCGATTTCTTTCTCGGTAAGCTCCTCGGTCCTGGTTTCCGCCTCAGTGAACTTCTCGATCTCGGTTTCCTTCCCGGTCTCTTTTTCTACAGCAAGATCAGACCCGGTCTCTTGTTCCGCGTCTGTCTCTTTCCTGGTTTCGGTTTCTGTCTTAGTTTCCTTCTCAGTGATTTTTTCAGTCTCAGTTTCTTTTTCGGTCTCGCTCTGCTTCTCGCCAGACGCTTCGGCCTCCGCGTCCTTCTCTCCCTCCACGCTCACGTGGATCTCCGGAAGCTCTGCCCCCTCCTGCAGGACGACCGTGTTGCCCGCGCTGTCCTTCTCCGGCAGCACTGCTACGTATGTATAAGTCGCGCCCGCGTGTTCCTCGTCTGCGAGGAAGGTATCCGCCGCGCTGCGCGCTGCGTCGATGCGCCACTGTACGCCGCCGAGCGTGACCGTGTTCTGCACCTGCGGGATCTCCTCCACGCCGTCGACCGTCAGGGAGACGCCATCCTGCGCGGCCAGCGTCGGTGTGGTCTGCGGCTGTGCCGGAGTCTGCGGTGCTGCCTGCGGCTCGGCGTCCGCGTCCAGGATCTCTTCCTCCTCCGGGATCTCGTCGTTCCACACGGGGGATGCGCCGCTCTGCGCGGCATTCGCCGTCTGCGCCGGGGTTGTATTTGCCGGAAGCTCCTTAAGTACGTTCGCCGTCACGCTCAGGCTGTCCGGAAGCACGATGTCGCTCTCCTGCGCGCCGGGCTGCAGCGTCTGCTCGCGCAGCTCCTGCGGCAGCTCCGCGAAGGATGTGACAGCACAAAACGCGCCAAAGCTCTCCTCCATCGCGCGCACTACGGGCGCGGGTGCAGAGATCTCCAGCGCGTCAAATAACAATACAAACGACAGCAGCAGCGCCGCTATCCGCTTAATTTTCTGTCTCACTTGCCACTTCATATTGCATCATTCCTTGTCGAGCGAAAAACCTTCTCAACATTTGTTGCCGGTCTTGCCTTTTGCTGCCATTTATTACCTGTTGCTATATACAGTCCGCGCCTCGTTCATGGGCGCTTTTCTTGTCAGTCTGTTTCTCAGATTATTTCGTCTGCCATAATTTACTATATTATATGACTTTCTGTGAAATTATTCAACAAAAAATATGGACTTGATGGAGTAAACGAATTGTCAGTTGGGATAAAAAAGACTGGCCTCAAGATATTTGATCTCAGATCTGTCCCACC
>CANQDA010000072.1 GCA_947591155.1 uncultured Lachnospiraceae bacterium | reverse complement strand
TTCCAGACAAACAAGCTTTTATTATTTCGCTTGTCTACCTGAAAGGGAGCATATCAGGAAACGGTTTGCGGGGCGCTTTTAGCCTAATTGTGCGAAACGGTTGATACGTTTGTTGAAATCAAAAACTGAATTATAATATACTATATCTTGATTCACTTTTTAGAGATATTGATTTGAGAATATTATTATCGAGCGCGAGAAGGAGCTGAAGAATCGAAAAAAGTGCATATAGATTATTTTATACATAAAATACAAAAAAATTTTTATTTGAGTAGATATAAAAGTTGAAATTCGGATATAATAATGATATACTGAATGCGATATCGTCATGATGAATAGAAGGAGGATAAAAATGCTTTGCCAGTTTTCATTCCAGAATTTTATGTCGTATAGAGAAGAAACTACATTTGATCTGCAGGCGACGGCAATCCCGGAGTTTAAGGAAAGCTTGCTCATAAGGGAAAAGTGCGCTGACCTTCTGCCGGTCAGCGTTATATATGGACCTAACGGCGGTGGGAAGACAAATCTGATCAGGGCGTTGTCCTGCCTTATTACAACCGTAGTTAAACCGATCCATGACTTGGGTAGTACAAGAAATCGCGTTATTATGCAGCAAAGAGCAATAGCAGAGCCTTTTTTATTTGATCCGATTTCGAGGGAAAATCCCACAGAATTTGAAATCTATTTCAGGACAGAGAAGTATGAGTATCGCTATTATCTTGCGGTTCTGGAGAACCGAATATCTGCGGAAGCACTAGACAGAAAGAAGATTGGAGGGAAAAAACCTGCACATATTTTTTCCCGCGATGAGGAAAAGATTACCCTAGGCAGCATTTTGAATAAGGAAAATGTAAACATTAAGGTGAACGAGAGAATGCCTTTTCTATCTTTTTTAGCGATAAACTACAGTATTCCTGTGATAGCAGAGGCGCAGGAATGGTTTGAATCATGCATCATCCGCAATTATGGGAATCCAACGATGGAAATGCAGATTATGGTCTCAGATCACGAAAAAACAAAGGACCAGATTATATTATTGTTAAATGAAATGGGGATCGATGTAGAAGATTACAGATTTGATGATAATGAAAAAAAGCTGTATACAGCACGAATAATTGACGGTGAAAAGTATGAATTGCCATTCGACCATGAATCCGAAGGTACAAAAAAACTGATTGCAGCGCTTCCGGTTTTTCTTGTTGCGCTTCGTGAAGGCAGGCCTGTGATCATTGATGAGCTTGATGCTAAGCTACATCCAAAGCTTTTGAGATATGTGATATCTTTGTTCAAAAATAAAAAGATTAACAAATATGGGGCGCAGCTCCTTTTCACATCTCATGATATGGCCACGATGAAAAATACAGTATTCAGAAGGGATGAGATATGGTTCGCAGCGCTGGATGAATGGCACAGCAGCCAGCTCTATTCTTTATATGAAATTCGGCGGGAGGATAACGAGAGGGTAAACAGTACGGCTGCATTTGATAAACAGTATCTGGAAGGAAGATATGGCGCGGATCCTTACTTGCAGAATATGCTGAGTGGAGGTGAGTGGATTTGAGCCTAAAGCCTCCTAAGAAAAGTGATCTGAACAAATCCTGGATGAAAAACAGGCCGGATCGGGCAATTAAGATCCGACCGGAGTATCATTTGATAGTGACAGAAGGGATAGATACCGAACCTGCATATTTTGGGGCAATACAAGAAATTATCAACAGACAATATCCTCATCAGATACATTTGAATGTATCTGGTGAGGGCAAGAATACGATCAGTCTGTTTAACCAGGCAAAAATGCTTGCACAGAACAGTTCAAATCCATATAAGCACGTATGGGTAGTTTATGATACAGATGACTTCTCAGCGGATGATATAGATCGTGTTCTGCAATTATGCAAGGAAAACAGTACAGAAGAAACGCAGTTTCATGATATTTGGTCAAACCAGTGCATTGAACTATGGTTTTTGCTACATTTTTCATTTATGCAGTCAGATATTCATCGAACGGAATATTGGCCGAAACTTTCAGAATGCCTAAAGAAACTTGGGGCCGGTGAGTACGAGAAGAACCGTAAAGACATGTATCAGATTCTGCGCCCCTATATGGAGACTGCCATTGAACATGCCAAAAAGCTGAATGCTTTGAATGAAGGAAAAACAGCTTCTCAGGCCGCTCCGGGGACAAAGGTATATGAGCTGATAGAAAAGTTAAAATCATATTTAGTTGAAGGATAGAGAGATAAATCTGTATGTTGGAAGGATATATAGAGGATTGAGAGAAGAGCCAGAGATGCTTTGGAAATCAGTATTGATCTCCCGAACATCTCTGGTTTTTTACATGGGGAAAAGACGAGCCGGTGCGTTTCATGAATCGTACCAATCTTATCGGAAGTCCATGCAGGCATTGCCAATCACCCGCACGGGCTGTGCTACATGTATCGGTTTACAGTTTTTTCTGAATGTGGTAAGATGTACACGAAAGAGAGGAAAATGTGATGGCCAGACGAAGAATGCCGGACCAGGACAATTACAGAGAACTCGATGTGTCGGATACGAGCAGGAGGGCGTCGTCGAGAGGACGCGTTTCTTCCGGCGGGAAAGGGCAGGCGTACGGGCGGCAGGGCAGCCGGGGAACACAGAGTCGCGGAGGACGCGGCGGCTCTTCGGGACGCGGAAGCCGAGGCAGGACGTCAGGGCGGGGGTATGTACCTCCAAGACAGCGCCCGGTACTGACGCCGACGAATCTGCTGCTGGCGCTGATCGGATTCCTGTTTCTCGCCTGTGTGTCGGTGGTGATCGTCCTGAATCTGCGGACGATCTATTACTTCGATATCCGCTATCAGCAACTGGAAAGCCAGA
The DNA here is from genome assembly GCA_947591155.1 of uncultured Lachnospiraceae bacterium. Classification (GTDB taxonomy): domain Bacteria; phylum Bacillota; class Clostridia; order Lachnospirales; family Lachnospiraceae; genus Choladousia. The sequence continues at coordinate 7,722 of CANQDA010000072.1, read as the reverse complement.
CGGGACTTTCAGAGGCGGTGATCCGGGAAAACTACGATACGCTGATTGATTACAATCTGGTCACGAAGGGCGTGAAGAAGCTGGAGTTTCCGAGCTTCCCGATGTCGGAGCACGGCGAGACGCACTTCAGGGAGGTGAAGCGGATCTTTTTTGGGATCCAGTATCTTCTCATTATCTCGGGCGTGGCGTTTCTGTTCGGACTGTCGAGGAAGCTGCCGCGCAGGGACTACGGAAGCCTGAAGCTGGTCTCGGTGTTGACTTTTGTGATACCGCTGGTGTTGGGCCTCCTTGCGGCCGTGAGCTGGAACAGCTTTTTCATCAAATTCCATGAGATTTTTTTTAGCAATGATTATTGGATATTCGATCCGGTCACGGATCCGGTGATCCGCATTCTGCCGGACGCGTTTTTCTTCCACTGCGCGCTGGCGATCCTGTTTTTCCTGCTGCTGTTCGGGCTGCTGACAGGCGCGATCTATCGCTTCGCGACGCGGAAGTACCGAAGGCAGCGGCAGATGGAGCAGTTGATGCGGTGAGACGGCAGATAAAGCAGCCGTTGCGACGAGGCGCTGCTCAAGATCCACTTCCACACGAATGAGCCGCGGAAAGTTCTGGAATATTGTGCCTCGCTCGGGGGAATCTATGATATTGTAGTGGAGGACATGGACAGGCAGTCGAGAGGGCTGAAAGACTGTGGACACGGAAAAAACAAGGAGGGCGAATATGAATTTAGAGAAAATTCCGCAGTACGAGCTTATCATGCAAAAGAGGATCGAGGATATCCGCTCGGACGGCTATCTGCTGCGCCACAAAAAGAGCGGCGCGCGGGTGATGGTGCTGGAAAACGACGATGACAACAAGGTCTTCGGCATCGCGTTTCGGACGACGCCGACGGACAGCACGGGCGTGGCGCACATTCTGGAGCACAGCGTGCTGTGCGGCAGCAGGAATTTTCCGTCGAAGGATCCGTTTGTCGAGCTGGTGAAAGGTTCGCTCAACACGTTCCTCAACGCGATGACCTTCCCGGACAAGACGCTGTATCCGATCGCGAGCTGCAACGAGAAGGATTTCCGCAACCTGATGCACGTCTACCTGGACGCGGTGTTCTATCCGAATATCTATACAAAGGAAGAGATCTTCCGGCAGGAGGGCTGGAACTACCAGATCGAGTCGCCGGAGGATGAGATCGTCTACAACGGCGTCGTCTACAATGAGATGAAGGGCGCGTTCTCGACGCCGGAGGACGTATTGGAGCGGGAGATCATGAACTCCCTGTTCCCGGATAACACCTACGGCGTGGAGTCGGGCGGAGACCCGGCGCACATTCCGGATCTGACGTACGAGGATTTCCTCGCGTTCCACAGCAAATATTATCATCCGTCGAACAGCTATATCTACCTGTACGGCGATCTGGACATGGAGGAGCGCCTGAATTGGATGGATCGGGAGTACTTGAGCAGTTTTGACGCGCTGGCGGTGGACTCGGAGATCCCGCTGCAGCAGCCCTTTGACGCGCCGCGCGAGGTAAAGCGGCATTATCCGGTTTCGGACACAGAGCCTCTTGAGGATAACACCTACCTGTCTTACAATGCGGTGATCGGCACGAGTCAGGACGTCGAGCTGTCGCACGCGTTCGCCGTGCTGGACTACGCGCTTCTGTCCGCGCCTGGGGCGGCTTTGAAGCAGGCGCTGCTGGACGCAGGGATAGGCAAGGACATCATGAGCTCCTATGAGAGCGGAATACAGCAGCCGATGTTCAGCGTGATCGCGAAGAACGCGAACAGCGCGGATAAGGAGCGTTTCGTTCGGCTGATCCGGGATACGCTTTCCACTCTCGTCGCGGAGGGGATTGATAAGAAGGCTCTGCGCGCCGGGATCAATATCATGGAGTTCAAGGCGAGGGAGGCGGACTTCGGTTCTTACCCGAAGGGCTTGTTCTACGGGATGGACGCGCTCGACAGCTGGCTCTACAATGAGAATGCTCCCTTCGACTATCTGGATTTTTCAGTGTTTGACAAGATGAAGGAGCGCGTCGACAGCGGATATTTCGAGAATCTGGTACAGAAGTATTTGTTGGACAATACGCATGTGTCCATCGTGACGGTGGAGCCGGAGCGCGGATTGACGGCGAAGACGGATCACGCGGTCGCAGAGAAGCTGCACGCGTACAAGGAGTCCCTGTCTGCGGAGCAGGTGCAGGAGTTGGTTGACGCGACCACCAGACTGAGAACGTTTCAGGACGCTCCGTCGCCCGAGGACGCGCTCGCAAAGCTGGATCCGCTCACGAGAAATGATATAGAGAAAAAGGCAAAGCCGTTTGAAAACAAGGAGTATCAGATCGGCGGGACGACAGTGCTCCACCACGATATTTTCACGAGCGGGATTGCGTATCTGGATCTGCTGTTCGACACGGAGGGGATCAGCCGTGAGGACATCCCGTACCTTGGCCTGCTGAAAGCCGTACTTGGTATGGTGGACACGGAGCATTATACCTATCAGGATCTGAATAGCGAGATCAACATCAATACGGGCGGGATCTCGGCCGGGTTGAGCGTCTATCCGGTGCTGCCCGACGGCGAAAAGCTGCGCACGTTCGCCGGGATACGCGCGAAGGCGCTCTATGATAAGCTTCCGTTCGCGCTCGAGATGGCGGAGGAGATCCTGCTGCGCTCGAAATTTGACGACGACAAGCGGCTGTACGAGATCCTCGCGAAGCTGAGATCGAGGCTGCAGATGATGCTTTCCGGCTCCGGGCACACCACAGCGGCGCTGCGGGCGATGTCGTACTTCTCGCAGGCGGCGGCCTTCAACGACGCGGTCAACGGCCTCGCGTTCTACCGGCTGGTCGAGGACCTGGAAAAGAATTTTGAACAGCGAAAGGACGCGCTCAAGGACAAGCTGCGCGAACTGCTGCGCACTTTGTTCCGCAGGGAGGGTTTGACCGTGAGCCTGACCTCGGATGCGGAGGGTCTGGAGAAGCTGCGCGCGGCGCTGGAGGACTTTGTCGGAAGTCTGCCTGACGCAAAGACAGAGAAAAAAGACAATCGGCTCGTCCCGGAGAAAAAGAACGAGGGCTTCATGACGGCCGGGCAGGTGCAATACGTCGCGCGGACCGGCAATTTTGTGAAGGCGGGCTATTCGTACAGCGGACTGCTGCGCATCCTGAAGGTCATGCTGAGCTACGATTACCTCTGGATCAATCTGCGCGTGAAGGGCGGCGCGTACGGCTGCATGAATTCCTTTGGACGCGACGGGGATACTTATTTTGTGTCTTACCGCGATCCGAACCTGCGCAGGACGGACGAGGTGTACGAGGGCATTCCGCAGTATCTGGAGGAGTTTGAGGCGGACGAGCAAACGATGACGAGCTACATCATCGGGACGTTCAGCGAGATCGATACGCCGCTGAATCCGTCGGCACAGGGTCTGCGCGCGCTGAGCGCGTACTTCAGCGGGCTGACCGACGCGGATGTGCAGAAGGAGCGCGACGAGGTGCTGCAGGCGACGCCGGAGCAGATCCGCACGCTGGCGCCGCTGGTGCGCGCGGTGCTCTCAGAGCAGGCATTCTGCGTGATCGGAAACGAGGAGAAGATTCGCGCGGAGCAGGAGATGTTCGGCAGTATCCAGATGCTGACCGGGACAGAGGAAATGAGAGAGTAAACGTGCAGAACCGCATCGCCCGAAAACAGGGCGAGAAGCTGTTCTCGGAGAGATGTAGGCATTTCAGTTGTATATACGGCAGCTGCGGTCGGCAGGATAATAAAAGAGAAACAGGAGAACAGAATGGAAGCTGCGAATTTCAAATCCGGCTTCGCGACGCTGATCGGCCGCCCGAACGTGGGAAAGTCCACATTGATGAACCATCTGATCGGGCAGAAGATCGCGATCACGTCGAACAAGCCGCAGACGACGAGAAAACGGATCCAGACGGTCTACACCTCAAAGGAGGGCCAGATCGTGTTTCTGGATACGCCGGGAATCCACAAGGCGAAGAACAAGCTGGGCGAGTACATGGTGCATGTCGCGGAACAGACCTTCCGCGAGGTGGACGTCGTGCTCTGGCTTGTGGAGCCGACGGATTTTATCGGGAAGGGCGAGCAGCACATCGCGCAGCAGTTGGAGAAGGCGAACGTCCCGGTGATCCTGATCATGAACAAGATCGATACAGTAGACAAGAGCAGGATCGACGGGTATATGGAGGGCTACCGGGAGATCTTTGACTTCGCAGATATGATCCCGGTCTGCGCGCTGCGCGGCGTGGGGATGGAGAAGGTGATCCGGGCAATCTTCCGCTACTTGCCGTACGGCCCGAAATATTACGACGATGATACCGTGACGGACCAGCCGCAGCGGCAGATCGCGGCGGAGCTGATCCGGGAAAAGGCGCTTCGCTGCCTCGAGGAGGAGATCCCGCACGGCATTGCGGTCTCGATCGAGAAGATGCAGGAGCGCGGCGCGGAAGAGAAGGCCATCATGGACATCGAGGCCACGATCATCTGCGAGAAGGATTCCCACAAGGGGATCATCATCGGCAAGGGCGGCGCAATGCTGCGCAAGATCGGCTCGCAGGCGCGGAGGGAGATCGAGAAGATGCTGGAGATGAAGGTGAATCTGCAGCTCTGGGTCAAAGTCAAGCGGGACTGGAGAGACAGTGATTTTCTCATTAAAAATTTTGGGTATGACAAAAAGGAACTGTGAGTGCGGACGGCGTCGGACGGTACCCTCCCTGGGTGTTTCCCGCCAAAAGCCGTATTAGGCTTTGTGTCGGAAAACACAGCGGGAATCCCTCCGACGCCTGTCAGAGATAAATATTTAAGTATTTGTCTGTATTGCTGTTAAATGTGTGAAAAGGACAGTCGCTGGCGGGGTGGAAATATGAGTGAGCCGCTTAAGGTGAATGGGATGGTGCTTTCTGCTGTGCCGTTTGGTGATTATGACAAGAGAGTCGTGCTGCTGACGAAGGAGCGGGGGAAGATCACGGCGTTTGCGCATGGGGCGAGGAGACAGAACAGTATGCTGCTGGCGGCGTCGAACCCGTTCGCGTTCGGGGTCTTCACGGTCTACGAGGGCAGAAGTGCCTATACGCTGGTGCGCGCGGAGATCTCGAATTACTTTACGGAAGTAAAGGAAAATTTTGAGGCGGCGTGTTACGGCTGCTATTTCATGGAGGTGGCCGAGTATTATTCGCGCGAGAACCTGGACGGTTCCGCGATGCTGAATCTTCTCTATGCCACGCTTCGGGCGCTGCCGAAGGAGCAGCCGGACAACGAACTGATCCGTTGCGTCTTTGAGATGCGCGCGATGATGCTGAACGGGGAGTACCCGTATGAGACAGCGAACGACGCCTCCCTTCAGGAGTCGACGAGGTACGCGCTGGCGTATGTGCTGAGCGCGCCGGTGCAGAAGCTGTATTCGTTCACGCTGACGCCGGAGGTGTTCGCGGAATTTCGCAGTGTCCAAGATCATTTCAACCGCCTGCGCGTCGACCGGAGTTTCAAGTCGCTCGACATTCTGAAAAGCATGATGTAAAACAAATGGTTGAAACCCGGATGGTTTGCATGTATAATAGATTGGATTTATGGCAGCGCCGAATGACGGGGCCGGTGGGTAGGCACAAGATTGGGCGTTGTACAGGAGGGTGTATATGAGGGAGAAGAAAACGGGGTTGTTGGCGCTCCTGCTGTTTGGCGCATTGACGCTGACAGGCTGTGGACTGTTGGGAGATTCCTGGCAGCCGCAGGAGCCGGACGCGGTGTCGATCGCGGAGGACGGAAGCGTGACAGAGACCGTAAAGGATACGCTGGACGCCGATTATTACAACGTCACGGAGCTCGAGACGATGATCCAGTCCGAGGTGGCGAAGTACAACGAGAGCCACGGCGAGGATACGATTCAGGTCGACAAGCTTGAGACGGAGGAAGGGAATGTCCGGCTTGTCCTCAAATATGCGTCGGCAAAAGATTATGCGGAGTTCAACAACACAGAGTTCTTCTACGGCACGGTCATCAGCGCCCAGCTCGAGGGCTACCTCTTCGACGTTCCTTATAAAAAGGTGGAAAACGGTACGGTGCAGGGCAACGCGGTGGAAGGCAGCGAGGTAATCCGCGGGATGGACAAGCAGGTGCTGATCCTGAAGGCCCCGATGGAGGTTCATGTGCCGGGAGACGTCCTGTATACGAGTGCGAACGCGGAGGTGCTGGCTTCGGATGTGGTCAACGCCACGGGAGAGCAGGCGGAGGAGGACGCGGGACTTGTCCTTCCATCCAACGCCGTGTATAAGGGCGAAGAGGCCTCGTTCACGGAGCGCTCGGACGCAAGCCGCGTCTACATTATTTTTGACGATATCAAGTAGTCGGTATGAGCAGCGAAACCCAAACGCTTTCTTTTGAAGAGACAGCCGGGATGAAGCGCTGCCATAAGTATAAAGGAAAATCGGAGGAGAGAGATTATGGAAAAGACGATGGAGAAGATCGTTGCCCTTGCGAAGGGCAGAGGTTTCGTGTATCCGGGTTCAGAGATCTACGGCGGACTTGCGAACACCTGGGATTACGGCAATCTCGGCGTCGAGCTGAAAAACAATGTCAAGAAGGCATGGTGGCAGAAGTTCGTCACGGAGAACCCGCACAACGTCGGCGTGGACTGCGCGATCCTGATGAACCCGCAGACCTGGGTAGCCTCGGGGCATCTCGGCGGATTCTCGGATCCGCTGATGGACTGCAAGGAGTGCCATGAGCGTTTCCGCGCGGACAAGATCATCGAGGATTTTTGCAAGGGGCAGGGGATCGAGCTCGAGAAGCCGATCGACGCGTTCTCGCAGGAGGAGATGAAGAATTTTATCTCTGAGCACAACATCCCGTGTCCGTCCTGCGGCAAGCACAATTTTACGGACATCCGCCAGTTCAATCTGATGTTCAAGACCTTCCAGGGCGTGACCGAGGACGCGAAGAACACCGTCTATCTGCGCCCGGAGACGGCCCAGGGCATCTTTGTCAATTTCAAGAATGTGCAGCGGACCTCCCGCAAGAAGGTTCCGTTCGGCATCGCTCAGATCGGAAAATCGTTCCGCAACGAGATCACGCCGGGCAACTTCACCTTCCGCACGCGCGAGTTCGAGCAGATGGAGCTGGAGTTCTTCTGCGTGCCGGACACCGATCTTGAGTGGTTCGATTACTGGAGAAGCTACTGCATCAACTGGCTGAAGTCGTTGGGCATGAAGGAAGAGGAGATGCGCGTGCGCGACCACGAGAAGGAGGAGCTTTCCTTCTACAGCAAGGCGACGACGGACATTGAGTTCCTGTTCCCGTTCGGCTGGGGCGAGCTCTGGGGCATCGCGGATCGCACGGACTACGACCTGACGCAGCACCAGAATGTGTCCGGCGAGGACATGTCCTACTTTGACGATGAGAAGAAGGAGAAATACATTCCGTATGTGATCGAGCCGTCGCTCGGAGCGGACCGTGTCGTGCTGGCTTTCCTGTGCAGCGCGTACGACGAGGAAGAGCTTGAGGGCGGCGACATGCGCACCGTGCTTCACTTCCATCCGGCGCTCGCGCCGGTCAAGATCGGTGTGCTCCCGCTGTCGAAGAAGCTGAACGAGGGCGCGGAGAAGGTCTACACGATGCTCACGAAGTACTACAACTGCGAGTTTGACGACAGAGGCAACATCGGCAAGCGCTACCGCAGGCAGGACGAGATCGGGACGCCGTTCTGCGTCACCTACGATTT
>CANQDA010000071.1 GCA_947591155.1 uncultured Lachnospiraceae bacterium | reverse complement strand
ATTTCATGTATGAATTATAACGTATCCGTGTCCAAAAACACCCCCCTCTGTGTCCAAAATTAGTTTACCACTTCAGTAAAAACCCGGTCATCATCCGGGGAGCAGTGTATGAGATTGCAGTATGGGCTATCATCATAGCTATGAAGTGTGGGGTGTGGCATACGACTGTGAAAAACATGACCTATCATACCTCAGCACGTACGACGGAGGAACTCGTTTATTCTAGGGCTCAAATTATATTCAGAGCGACACTGGGGAATTAATGAAGGCAATCCGGACTGGGGAGATAAAAGGCATCCATGGTATGATTGTTACATATCTATAACGGACGTAAACGGACGGAATTATACGAATCCAGCAAAAGACGATTTATTTTATAGCTTTTTCATAATCAAAAAAGTTTTTAGAGATTCATGTTTTGACTGCAAATTTAAGCTGAATAAGACATGTGCGGATCTTCGTATAGGAGACTTTGGGGAAAACAGTTCGATGATAACATCACCGGTGTTTCTCAGGTGATTTTTAATAGTAAGTCCGAGGCTGAAAGCCGAAATCCATATACAGGTTCTTGAAGAAATTGTTGGGGTACAAATAAAGAATAGCTGAACTGACGAAAATGGTTTCATTCGAGGAGGGCGTTGATATGATCAAATCAAAAAATGATCTAAAAAGGTATCTTGCATCGGATAAAGCCGCGCTGGAAATAAGCCGAAAGCATCCAAAACTAATCGGGGACAGGATCTGGAAGTACCAAAGAGCATTCAGAAAGACAGAATACTATGTGAATAATGCGAATAAAAATATCTTCACCAAAGTTCGCGCAAAATTCTTTGAAAACTACTGGAAATACAAAAGCCACAAATGGGGAAATGAATTCCCTGTCAATACTGTCGAAGAAGGGCTGCATCTCTGGCACGGGCAGAATATCATTATTAATCCGGCCGTCCGGATAGGCAAAAATGCGCAGATTTCAACGGGCGTGATCGTTGGACAGGCCCACGGAAAATGTCCGACCATAGGCGATAATGTGAATCTTTCCGTTGATTGTAAGGTTCTTGGTGGAATCAACATAACACACGATGTTGTGATAGGCGCAGGTGCGGTAGTGGTGAAGGATATAGATACCCCATTTTCCTCGTGGGGGGGGTACCGGCACGTCTGCTGTCGGTGCATAATCCGGATGAATAGAAAGTGATAAAATATGGTGGAAAGAGTAACGGTTGCAGGGCAGATTATGTTCTCGGTGATTGTGCCGATTTACAACGTAGAAAAATATCTTCGGATATGTATTGACAGTATCCTGAATCAGACTTATCCGAATTTTGAATTGATTTTAGTGAACGATGGCTCTACAGACAATTGCGGAAAAATCTGCGAGGAATACAGGGCTAAGGATGCACGGATTGTGCTTATTCATCAGAAAAATCAGGGCCTACTGGCAGCGCGTCGTGTTGGCATCTGCCATGCACAGGGAGATTATTTCATCCACGTTGATTCCGATGATGCTTGCGATGTGACGCTGCTGGAACAATTAAACAAGAAAATTCTTGCTTCCGACTGCGATTTGATTCTTTATGGATATTCCTTGGTTGATGAAAAGGGCAATCGTCTTAAAGACGTGCGTTTGGAGCAGATGGATTCTGGCAACGGCACTATCACCAAAGAACGTCTGCTTCAAATGATGCTCAAAACTGCGGTGTATAACAACATATGGATGAAGTGCGCCAAGCGATCCATTGTTGATATCGCAGAGGACTATTCCCAATACGGCCGCCTGATGATGGGTGAAGACGTGTTGCAGACGATGCCGCTGATCGAAAATGCTTCCAGAATCGGCTTGGTCAATATACCACTATATCTGTATCGCAGAACGAGTGGAAGCATGTCACGCAGAATGAAGAAGGAGTATATCGATCACTACCTTCAGGTCCGAAAAAGAGTTTATGAAGCACTCATTGCGTGTGGCTGTTCCACCCCTTCCATCATGAGCGAATTTTTCACGCATTATCATCATGGAATTGCCAGCTATCTATTTGAACTGACACTCTGTTGCAGCAAGGCGGAATATAAGACGATTTCCGGCGATATAAAGAAGAAGATCCTTTCGGATCCGAGGTATGATGATCTTTTTCTGTCAGGTTTAGACAGGATTTGCTTTCGTCTGGCAATGAACAGGCAGTATACAATATGTAAAATATTGGCATCGCTGCGCTCGAAACGGATATAGTACAAACCAATAAAAAGTAGTCTGCAGTACGATGGATCGGAGGTCGAAAGAAGTGAAAAAAGTTATGCTGGTTTTTGGCACACGGCCAGAAGCGATTAAAATGTGCCCATTAGTGAATGAACTGAAAAAAAGAAAGGGACTACATACGGTTGTATGCGTCACAGGTCAACATCGGCAAATGCTGGATCAGGTGCTGATGGTATTCAACGTGATTCCAGATTATGATCTTAGCATTATGAAGCAAGGACAAACTCTTTTCGACATAACGATGGGAATTCTTGAAGGAATTAAAAATATACTTGAAACCGAGAATCCGGATATCGTACTGGTTCATGGCGACACTTCCACAACATTCGTGACAGCGCTGGCGTGCTTTTATCTTCAGATTCCCGTGGGGCATGTGGAGGCAGGTCTGAGAACCTATAACCTTTACAGTCCTTACCCGGAAGAATTCAACCGTCAGGCAGTCGGTATTATTTCGCAGTTTAATTTTGCGCCAACACAATTGGGTGCAGATCATCTCCTTAAAGAGGGAAAGGATCCCAACACAATTTTTGTTACCGGGAATACAGTCATCGATGCAATGCAGCATACAGTGAAGGCGGATTATACGCATCCAGAACTTGATTGGATCGGAGACAGTAAAATGATCTTCATTACAGCACATAGGAGAGAAAATCTGGGTGCCCCCATGCATCATATGTTTAGGGCAATCAGAAGGGTGTTAAATGAACATCCCGAATGCAAGGTCATTTATCCTATCCATATGAATCCTATTGTACGGAAAGCCGCTGAGGAAGAACTGAGAGATTGCGCACAGATTCATATCATAGAACCAATCGGGGTACTGGACTGCCATAATTTTGAAGCTCGGTGCCATCTGTGCCTGACTGATTCAGGCGGAATCCAGGAGGAATGCCCGTCTTATGGCAAGCCGGTTCTTGTAATGAGGGATACGACGGAGCGGACGGAAGGGGTGGAGGCTGGCACGCTGCGGCTTGTAGGGACGAATGAAGAAAACATCTATCGGGCTTTTCGGGAACTGCTGGAAGACCGGCATGCCTACGATACCATGGCGCACGCCAGTAATCCTTACGGTGATGGCCATGCCTGCGAACGGATTGCCGATATTTTGGAAACTGGGAATTATACACCATGGGTGTGCCGGAACTTTTAAATAATCCGTATAAATCCTTAGATATCTAAAATTAAGCGGTGGTTCTATGTCTGAAATACTGGTTAGTATTTAGTTGTTGCTGATGAAATAGATAGTGTCTGTTTAAAGTATTCCACTCTAACAACATAAATTCAGATGCTTTTTTGGAATAATAAGGCATAAGAGCCACATTTCATGGGATAAAGATTTTGATACTGTTATAAGAAGAAAAGTTTATGAATGATTTAAAGAAGGTATTCAGATTGCAATAATCTACAAACTGTATTGGGCTCAGTAAATTGATAAGTGAGCATGATTGGAGGATTTGCTATGGATGAAAAACGTAAACTTCAACTATTAATACTTCTAATTGCAAAAGAAATAGATAGATTATGTAATAAGCATCATATTGATTATTTTTTAGACGGTGGTAGTCAACTTGGAGCTATAAGGCATAAAGGTTTTATACCTTGGGATGATGATTTTGATATTGCGATGAAACGAGCCGACTATGAAAAATTCATTGGAATATGTGCAGAAGAATTAGATAAATCTAAGTTTTTTCTTCAAACAGAAACGTCAGAGAATAAATACTGTTTTGCCTTTGCTAAAATTCGACTAATTGGAACAGAAATTATTGAAAATTTTTCAAAGAATGTAGATGTTCATCAAGGAATTTTTGTGGATATATTTCCTTATGATAACCTTCCTGATAAGGAATCTGAACGAAAAAAATTTCTTAAGAAAAATTATATATTAAAGGAACTGCTTTGGGTTAGATGTGGCTATGGAGGTCCTGTTTATGAGAAGAAAATGAGTTATAAGATGTTAAAACTGTTGATTTCTCCAATTCCAATCGCATTATTAAAGAAAAGGAGGAATCAGCTGATAACAAGATTTAATAACTTAAGTACAGAATATTGCTTTACTAGCGATTATCCAAAATTTCACTTGCGAAATGAGTGGTTTGAAAAAGCAGCATTGTATGATTTTGAAACATACAAATTCCCTGGTTTTGAGCAATATGATGAAATGTTGACTACGGTTTATGGAAACTACATGGTTCTTCCACCTGAAAAAGATAGAATTCAGCATAGTAAATATAAAATTAACTTTGGAAAATATGTGGACATTGACACTTTGTAAGATGGCTTTAGGAATAATCGATAAGTGTGTAAAAGCAATACATTCAAGAATCATAAATTACAATAAGGGTGTATTGGCATACCTTCACTTATGTTTTTTATATCGCAGTGTTCACGAAGATGAAAGGAAGGATGTTCATGAACCTACAGGAATCAAACATATTGCGAACGTTGCTCAAAGAGCCGTTTGTAAATCAACGTATTTTAGCAGAGACATCCGGGCACAGTCTCGGTATTGTGAACCGGTCTCTCCGGTCATTGATCGAGCAAGGCTATCTGAACGAGGCTGCGCAGCTGACGGAGAAAGCAAGGGCAGAGATAAAAGAAAAAGCGCCGCGCAATGCGATCATCTTAGCGGCGGGTTTTGGTATGAGAATGGTCCCCATCAATCTTTCAACATCGAAAGCGCTTTTGGAGGTCAACGGGGAAAAGTTGATCGACCGTCTGATCAGGCAGCTGAAAGAGATTGGAGTAAACGATATAACCGTGGTCGTAGGGTTTATGAAAGAATCTTTTGAATACCTGATAGACGAGTACGGCGTTGAGCTTGTTGTCAACGAGGAATACGCACTAAAGAACAATCTTCATTCGCTTTCGCTTGTGGCAGACCATATTCACAACACATACATCGTCCCCTGTGACATCTGGTGCGACCGTAATCCATTTGATTCAACGGAGCTTTACAGCTGGTATATGGTGAGCGATCTTATCGATGAAGAATCAAGCGTAAGGGTCACAAGGAAGATGGAACTTGCAGTCACGCCGGAGAAAGATGTCGGGAACGCTATGATCGGTATTACCTATCTTTTGGAGCCGGAAGCGTCAGCTGTGCGTGAGAAACTTCAGGCGATGGACACAGAGAAATACGCAGACTGTTTCTGGGAGGAAACGCTTTACGCCAAAGACCGCATGATGGTCCGTGCAAAAGTGGTAAAGAGCACTGATGTCGTAGAAATAAATACCTATGAACAGCTCCGAGACCTTGATTCCGATTCCAACCAGCTTCAGTCGGACGCTATCAGAACGATTTCAAATGCGCTTCAATGTAAGGAAGAGGATGTCACCGATATCAGTGTCTTAAAAAAAGGTATGACGAACCGCAGCTTTCTGTTCAGCGCAAAAGAGGAAAAGTATATCATGCGGATCCCCGGCGAAGGGACAGACCAGCTGATCAACCGGGAGCAGGAAGCCGAGGTGTTCAGGGCCTTATCCGGTCTCGGACTTTGTGATGACCCGGTCTACATCAATCCTGAAAACGGATACAAGATAACTAAGTTTTTGGATGGTGTCAGGGTGTGCGGCACGGATAATGTAGGTGAGCTGAGAAAATGCATGAAGCTGCTTTCTGACTTCCACAAAATGAAGCTGAGTGTTCCGCATACGTTTGAAATCTTTGGGCAGATAGAATTTTATGAATCCCTCTGGGACGGCAGACCCTCAATGTACCGAGACTATAGCCGTACCAAAGAGAATGTTCTATCACTGCGTGAATATATCGAACATACAAGAACGGAGTGGTGTCTTACACATATTGATGCCGTCCCGGACAATTTCCTGTTTTATGAGACGCCGGACGGTGAGGCTTTGCAACTGACTGACTGGGAATACGCCGGAATGCAGGATCCTCATGTGGACATAGCGATGTTCTGCATCTACAGCCTTTACAACAAGCGCCAGGCGGACAGGCTTATCAATATTTACTTTGAGGAATCCGGGCAGGAATGTACGACAGCGATTCGTGCAAAGATTTACTGCTATATCGCCGCCTGTGGCCTTTTGTGGTCGAACTGGTGCGAATTCAAGAGCCACCTTGGTGTGGAATTCGGCGAGTATAGCTTGCGGCAGTACAGGTATGCAAAAGATTTCTACAAATACGCCTTGGAAGAAATGAAGAAAGCAGGTGATGAAAACGAATAAGGTCAAAAGGGCAATCATTATGGCTGCCGGAAAAGGAGAGCGCCTTCGCCCTATTACTTTGACAACGCCTAAACCGCTCGTTACTGTCAATGGAAAAAGGATGATAGACTCGGTTATCGACAGCCTTTACCATAACGGAATTTTTGAGATCTACATAGTCGTGGGATATCTGAAAGAGCAGTTTAAGCAGCTTACGGATAAGCACAGTGGTATAACAATTATAGACAATCCATATTATGAAACCTATAATAACATCTCGTCTCTTTACATGGCAAGAGAGCATCTTGAAGATGCTATCATTCTTGACGGGGATCAGATAATTTACAACGATGAGATCCTTTCCACTGAGTTTGAGCTATCGGGATATAACGCCGTGTGGACGGATGAACATACAGACGAATGGCTGATGAGCATTCAAAACGGAATAGTTACCGGGTGTTCGAGAACCGGAGGCTCACACGGATGGCAGCTATACAGCATATCAAGATGGAACGCCGAAGACGGCAAAAAACTAAAAAAGCATCTTGAAACAGAATTTGAGCAAAAGAAAAATCGGCAGATATATTGGGATGATGTCCCAATGTTCTGCTATCCGCAGGAATACCAGCTTGGTATCAGAGAAATGCACAGGAATGATATAGTTGAAATAGACAGCATTGATGAACTTGCAAAACTGGACAGCAGCTACAAAAAATATTTATAATGGAGGTAAAAAATATGAAAGCAAAAAATCAAAAAGGCCGAATTGACTGGCTGATAACATTAGCCCCATTTATCCTGATCGTGGGTCTGGCAGTCCTGCTCTTCATTTTCCCCGAACAGTCAAACGGCATAATCGGTCAGGTGAGATATTTTTTCGGTGATACCGTAGGATTGTATTATCTCGTGATTGGCTTGGGAGTGTTGGTCATTTCGGTGTTCCTGTCATTCTCAAAATACGGAAATATCGTCCTCGGCGAACCTGATGAAAAGCCGAAATACTCGTTCTTTACCTGGGGCAGCATGATGTTCACCTGCGGTCTTGCGGCGGACATCCTGTTCTATTCATTTGCGGAATGGGTCATGTATGCGACGAACCCGCATATTGCCGAAATGGGCAGCGTCGCGGAATGGGCAGGGGTATTCCCTTTGTTTCATTGGAGCTTCATCCCGTGGGCGTTTTACCTTGTTCTGGCGGTGGCTTTCGGATTCATGCTTCACGTCCGAAAGCGCAACAGGCAGCGTTATTCCGAAGCCTGCCGTCCTGTAATCGGCAAGCACGCGGATGGCATTCTTGGTCGAGTGATTGACCTGTTTGCATTGTTTGCACTTCTGGCAGGGACGGCGACTACTTTCTCCGTGGCAACGCCGCTCATGGCAAGCATTATTCTAAAGCTTTTCGGCCTGAGCATCAGCCGCACAACCGTGACAATCATTATCCTGCTGATTACCTGCGCCGTGTATACCTATGCAGTCATGCACGGCTTCAAAGGAATAGGCTTCCTTGCCAAGCTCTGCATTTACCTCTTCTTCGGTCTACTGATTATCGTTCTGCTCATTGGCGGGCAGGGGAGATACATCATCGAAAATGGCTTCCAGAGCCTCGGAAAAATGATTCAGAACTTTATTGAGCTGTCTACATACACCGATCCGGCAAGAACGAACAACTTCCCACAAGATTG
Source organism: uncultured Lachnospiraceae bacterium (assembly GCA_947591155.1). Lineage (GTDB taxonomy): Bacteria > Bacillota > Clostridia > Lachnospirales > Lachnospiraceae > Choladousia. Next base: position 2,510 of record CANQDA010000071.1, on the reverse strand, counting down.
GACGATTTACTATTGGGCATACTGGATGGTCTGGTGCATCGCTGCTCCGTTCTTTATCGGCAACATCAGCCGTGGCAGAACGATCAAGCAGACTATTCTCGGCGGCTATGTCTTCGGCGTCGGTTCAACGATTGTCAGCTTTATCATTCTGGGCAACTACAGCCTTGGCCTTCAGACAAAAGGTGCTGCAGACTTCATTGCCCAGTATGCGGCGGACGGGGATCTGTATGGGCTCATCATGAACATCATCGACACCATGCCTTGTGCGACATTCATTCTGATTCTGACGCTTGTGTGTATGATTGCGTTCTATGCCACATCGTTTGATTCCATTGCATATACCGCAGCGTGCTACAGCTACAAAAAGCTGAACCCGGATGAAAAGCCGAACGCGATGATTACGCTCCTGTGGTGTCTGCTGCTGATCGTGTTACCGATTGCGCTTGTGTTCTCCGAGAGCAGCATGAGCAATATCCAGTCAGTCAGCATTATCAGCGCGTTCCCGATTGGTATTATTATGATCGTCATGATCTGGAGCTTTATCAAGGATGCGAAGAAATATCTCGGGGAGAAAAAGAGCATAAAGTAATACCCGCAAAGCCTGCCGGGATCCTGGAATGGGATCCCGGTGGCGGCTTTACGCTTGTGTTAAATAACATGGATTCCGGAGGTACTATGAAGAAGAATGTCTCACAGGATTATATCAACACCATCTGCGAACTCTACAACGATATCTACGATGACCGTGTGGAGAACACATGCCCACCTACGGCGGGGAGCAGTCCATGTATCCCTGGCGAAGACTGGGCGCCGGGTCAGTGCGCAGAGCATAAATCCCTGTCGGCGTTTCAGCGGGAACTGCTGGAGAATAGAATCTCCTTGTCTACATCAAAAATCAAGAAAGTCCTTATTACAGGGGGCTGTTGGACAACGGCACGCAGCAGGGAAATTCAAGAGCTGTATTTCCGTTACGTTTCTGAGGGGCTGAAGCCCGGCGAGGCGGTGAATCGGATTGTCGCAGAACTGAAGATCAGCAAGGTGAGTGTGTCTGTCAACCTTCCTTATAGTTCTGTCGTTTATAAGCTGGAAGAGCGGAGCAGGAACGCTCGGCGGTGTGAGAGATACAGGGCAAAACAGAAGGCAAGTAAGGAAGATGTGGAATATCAAACGGCACCTTGTTTTGCAGAGCTCTTGAGACAATTAGATGATAAAGCGGCGGAGTCTTTGCTTTGGGACAGGATAGCAGTCCTCCAGGGATCTCCCTTCAAAACTTCCGGTAGGAACGGCTCCGGAGGTGTGGAGTTCACCTACAGTGTGAAGAAGGACAAGTCCGGTTCCTGGTGCGGAGAACTGTTCGTCAGTACCAAGGAAAAATCCATCACCAGATCCACCGTGATGAAAGCATATCGGAGGGCGGTGGAACTTGACGGTGTTGTGCCCGGCCCGAAGAAACTGGGGACGTTCGGGGCAAGTTATCTGTACAGCATTTTTCAAAGCTTAGGAGTGATCAAAAAATGAGCCGGGAGAATGCCCATCCCGGCTCTGGATATTCGCTTGTGTTAATTGACATGGTGGAACATAAGACTAATAGAAGAACTCCGGGACTGGCAGCAAAAGAAGCTGCTTGCCCCGGAGTTCTTTTGCTCGTGCGCCTGGCGGCGCACGTTTCTAACGGGTGAAAGTCCCGAATCCGCCCGGTAGTGGGAAGGATATAGCCGAAGGCAAGGGTGTCCATCGTGAGATGGAATCTGAAGGAAGCCGGACGTGGGGAACCTACTAACCCACGGGCAAACCTCTGACCTGACGAAGAGAAACCGCATAGAAGGTTATGCATGAGGGTAAGACTGCGACACAAGCCGAAGCCCGATAACTACACGGAATCATGCATGATAAATGCGGCAGGTAGATGGAGGGAAAGAAACGTGTGGTACCCGGGGAGGTCTGTGCGGCTTGTCCAGAAAGGGATAACCACTGCCGAAAGGCAGTGCTGAGCGTACAGAAGTCAGCAGAGGCCATAGTAGCAGAAATGTGAAGGGCCGAATCAACAGGAGTCTTTAGTACAACCCGGAAAGGAGGGATGAGCAGATGGGTGCAGAAAACAAAGAAGAAAGCTGCTTGCAAAGAGATAGTGCGGAACACAAAGGGTATGTAAGAGCGCACCGCTCATTCAACCGGATATGGAAGGAAAGAGACAGTGCAGAGCCCGACCTCTTGGGAAAGATACTGGATAAGGCCAACCTAAACAGGGCTTTCAAGAGAGTGAAGGCAAACAAGGGAGCGCCGGGAATGGATGGAATGACCATCGACGAGACGCTGACCTTTCTAAGGGAGCATAACCACGAAATCGTAGACAGGATAAAATCGGGGAACTATACCCCAAAACCAGTCAGAAGAGTGGAAATCCCGAAGCCTGATGGTGGGGTGAGAAAACTAGGCATTCCTACCGTCATAGACCGAACCATACAACAAGCCATGGCACAGCAGATGATACCGATCTATGAACCGCTATT
>CANQDA010000070.1 GCA_947591155.1 uncultured Lachnospiraceae bacterium | reverse complement strand
CTTAATGGAGGCAAACGGCACAGGCAGCGTCCTTGCCGCGATCAATAAGCAGGGCGGGGTTTCCATGTTCGGGAGGATGCTTCCGATCTGGGCGATCATTCTGGTCGAATTTGCCTGCGCGTACACGCTGGAGGTTGTGCTGGGAAGCCCGTTTTCCTTTAAGCTTGCCTCGAAAGTGTTTGACCCGCGCAGCACACACCCGGTTTTATTTGAGACGGCGGTCATCTGCGCGACGGTGGGGATCATGTGCCCGGCGATGAGTTTTCTGGCGGCATGGATGTATTACCCGTACTATATGGGTTTCAGCGTCATTACCCTGTTGGCGAACTGGTTCAGGCTTGTGTGTTTTAATTTTCCGTTTGCGTTTTTTTCGCAGCTTTTCTTTATCCAGCCTTTGATCCGAACCGTGTTTAAGAGGATATTTGCAGAACAATAAGAGAGTGCTTGTTCACACAGATTTCAAATTTTCCTCACAAATTTTCCGTATTCACAGGGTATCCTGTCATAGCTGATGCAGTTCAGAATACGAGCAGGAGGTTTGTCTATGAGACGAGAGATCATACGGTTCACAGCAGTTGTTTTGGCACTGACGCTTATGGCGCCGATTTGCGCTTACGCAGAGACGGGCGAGACGCCGCCGCCGGGGCTTTCAAGCGGGGAGCAGCCGGGAGACGGACAGACGCCGCCGGAGCTTCCGGACGGAGAGCAGCCGGGGAATGGACAGACGCCGCCGGAGCTTCCGGACGGGGAACAGCCGGGGAATGGGCAGACGCCGCCAGAGCTTCCGGACGGGGAACAGCCGGGCGATATGGGCGGCGGACAGCCGGGCAATTTCGGCGGCTCCGGCGAGGTGACGCAGGGAACCGCCGCCAACACGATCTCTGTCGACGAAACATACAACGGCTTCGAGTATACTTCCTCCGGCGACGATGAAAACGCTTTGCGGATCGACGGCGCGGAAGTTACCCTGGATGGGATCAAGGTGGAGAAGTCCGCCGGAACGTCCTCCAACACGGAGGACGGGGATTTTTACGGAATGAATGCGGCGCTGCTCGCGACAAACGGCGCGACGGCGACGATCAAAAATGCATCGGTCAGTTCCTCTGCGCAGAACGGAAACGGCGTGTTCAGCTACGGAAGCGGGACAACAGTCAACATTTCTGATTCTGCGATCACGACCACGGCGGATAATTCCGGCGGGATTCAGACGACCGGCGGCGGCACGACGAACGCGGAAAACCTGACCGTTGAGACCTCCGGGAACTCCTCCGCGGCGATCCGTTCCGACCGCGGCGGCGGGACCGTGAATGTGGACGGTGGCAGCTACACGACAAACGGATACAATTCGCCCGCCGTGTATTCCACCGCCGTGATCACGGTGAAAAACGCCGCGCTTACCGCCAACAATTCCGAGGCGCTTGTCATTGAAGGCAAGAATTCCATCGCGCTTGAGAACTGCGATGTGAGCGGAAACATGAGCGATACGAAAGGCAGCAGCTCGGACGAGAACGTACACAATGTCATGATCTATCAGTCCATGTCCGGGGACGCCGATGTGGGGACCTCCGAGTTTACCATGAACGGCGGGACGCTGACTTCTGAGAACGGGGATCTGTTCTACGTGACCAACACCCGCTGCGCCGTAAACCTCTGCGGCGTGGAGCTCGTCAATCAGGACAGCGACGGCTATCTGCTGAATGTATGTGGCAATTCCGCATCCCGCGGCTGGGGCACTGCCGGGACGAACGGCGGGCAGGTGGAATTTACCGCGACCGATCAATCGCTGAGCGGTGACATTGTCGTCGACAGTATCTCTAAGCTGAATCTGACGCTTGACGGGAACAGCGATTTTACAGGCACGGTCAACATCGTCGACAACGCGCAGGGCGGAGCGGCGGTCGAAGACAATGCCGTCGTTACCGTGGAGAGCGGAAGCGTCTGGACGCTGACCGGAGACTGTTCGATCACAAGTTTAGACAATCACGGGACGATCGATTTCAACGGCTATACGATCACGCTGGCAGACGGGACTGTGTTAAATTAGAGAAAATGGAAAGCAAAAGAGGATTGTTATAGAAATACACAGCATTGTGAAAGTTTTTTCCTCTGAAATATGGTATGCTTCAGGCAGAAAGCATGCAGAGGAGAAACCGTCTTGGAAAGAGAAGCTAAGCTGAAAAACCGAATGATACGGCTGATCCTGCCGATCGCGTTTCAGCAGTTCATGCTTGCACTGGTGAGCGCGTGCGACGTGGTCATGCTCGGAAGGCTGAGTCAGGAGGCGATGTCGGCGGTGTCCCTGGCTTCCCAGGTGACGTTCGTGTTCAACCTGTTCATGGCGGCCTTTGTCATCGGCGAAAATATGTTCCTTGCCCAGTATTACGGGAAAAGGGATCACGAAGGCATCTCCGGGGTATTCCGGCTGGTCCTCGGCGTCTCGGCCGCGACCGCCGTGGTGTTCCTCGCCGGAACTGTACTTTTTCCGGAAACCATTATGCGTATCCTGACAAGCGAGCCGGAGCTGGTGAGGCTTGGGAGCGTGTATTTAAGGTATGTGGGCGTTTCCTACTTGCTGTCGGCTGTCTCACAGGTGTATCTGGCTTATATGAAAAACTGCGGCGCGGTGAATCCGGGCACGCTGATCAGCAGCGCGACGGTCGTGCTGAATATTTTCCTGAACGCCGTACTGATCTTCGGGCTGTTCGGGTTTCCGGCGTTCGGGATTCCGGGAGCGGCGCTGGCTACAGTCCTGTCAACGGCTGTCCAGGCGCTCTGCTGCATAGGCTTTGTGGCGGCGAAACGGATGCCGCTGAAATTGTGCCCGCAGAAACGCGACAGCGGGTTGGGCAGGAGTTTTTTTAAAAGGGTGCTGCCGGCGCTTCTCAACGAGCTGATCTGGGGCGGCGGGCTGACCATGTATTCCGTGATCATGGGCCATCTCGGGACAGACGCGGTGGCCGCGAACAGTATCGCGAACATTTCCAGGAATCTTGCGGTCTGCCTCTGCCTTGGGCTGGGGAGCGCCGGAAGCATCGTGATCGGAAATGAACTGGGGGCGGATCATTTCGAGGAGGCAAGGAAGCTCGGCGGGATGCTGACGAAGGGAGCGATCCTGTGCGGCGCGCTGACCGGAGTGTTGTTGCTTGCCCTGACGCCGGCCATCACGGGTCTGGTGAGCCTGACGCCGGCCGCGAAAGGCTACCTGAAGGGAATGCTGCTGATGTCGTCCTATTATTTTGTGGGCAAATCGGTGAACAGCATGACGGTCGGCGGGATCTTTCCTGCGGGAGGGGACACCGGCTTCGGGCTGCTGTGCGATGCCGTGACGCTGTGGTGCGTCACGATCCCGCTGGGCTGCCTGTGCGCGTTCTTCTGGAAGCTGCCTGTGCCCGCGGTATATTTTGTGCTGAATCTGGATGAGATCGTGAAGCTTCCGGCCGTATACCGGCATTACAGGAAATACGGCTGGGTAAAAAATATAACCTGACAGGATAAGGAGGTTCAACATGACGGAACAGGAAAAAATGAAGGCGGGCTATCTCTGGGACGACGATGAGGAGAACATGGCGCTGCAGGCGCATGCGAAGACGGTCATACGAAAGTTCAACAGCCTGCCCCCGGAGTGCATGAAGGAGCGCGCGGCTCTGCTAAAGGATGTGTTCGGGTATGTCGGGGAGAATGTGTGGATCGTGCCGCCCCTCACGGCGGCGGTCGGCAAGTATGTCTCCATCGGGGACGGCACCTACGCGAACATGAACCTTACATTGATCGACGACTGGAAGATCACGATCGGGAAGGGCGTTCTGTTCGGCCCGAATGTAACCCTGAGCACGACCGGCCATCCGGTGCATCCGAAGCACCGCACGGACGGCATGTACAGCTTCCCCATCACGATCGGGGACAATGTCTGGATCGGTGCGAATGTGATCGTCCTGCCCGGGGTCACGATCGGAGAGAATTCCGTGATCGGCGCGGGCTCCGTGGTGACAAAGGATATCCCGGCGAACGTGGTGGCGTTCGGAAGTCCCTGCAAGGTGTACCGGGAGATCAACGAGCGCGATGAAGTGTACTATTTTAAAGACAGACGTTTTGACGATCAGCCGGAGTAAAAATCCGGCTGATCGTTATGCTGGCGCTCTGTATTCCCCGCAATGCTTCTATATGCTCTGGGTGTGCAATTATAATACCGCCTGAACAGTTTTGTAAAATGGCTTGGGCTGTTGAATCCGCAAGAGATCGCGATTTCGGAGATCGTGCCGGATGGGTGTTCCATAAGCAGCGCTGCGCCCTGCATGATCCTGTACTTCAAAAGATATTGCATAGGAGAGGTTTGGATCGTTTTCTGAAAGCAGCGCAGGCATTCTCTTTCGCTGACGTCTGCCGCTTTGGCAATGTCTGTCAGTGTAATATCGCGAGAATAATTATCCTGGACGAATGAGAGCATCTCGCGAATACGAAAATCGTTTTGGCTTGATTCCGCATCTCCTCCGGACTGCGGTTTTAGCTGTTGATACAAAGCAAAACATAGTTTCGACAGATTGTCCCTGACGGTAAATTCAAAGCCGGGCGTATCGTTGGCAAGCGCGTCAAAGGCACAGACAAAGGCACGCAGCACCGGCTCATCCGTCTCGTGTCTGAGTATATACCCATCAAATGAGGAACGGTCTGTCAGCGGATGGATATATTTTTGCGCGTATACAGACTGGTCGCTCCCGGTGATCAGCGCCGGGGAAAAAACCAATGAATCCAGCCTGCACAGCGGATTGGCAGCCGCATAGTGCAGGATGCCGGCGTTTACCACAACGGCATCTCCCTCATGGAGAAGATACGTTTTTTGGGGGACGCGGACGGTCAACTGTCCTGTTCGTACATACATGATCTCCAGCTCATCATGCCAATGCCAAAAGACCACATCGTCTATTCTGTCGGTATACAGCTTTGAATAAGCGGCACATGGGAAATCGACCGTTCCATGTGCTTTTAATTCGCGTTTTGTGCTGTTCATTGTCAGTCCACACACTTGCAATGCCATACCATTTCCCTCACTTTGGCGGTTTTGTTATATTTTATGTCCATATACAGCTTGAGTCAAGACACAAATGACGGTATTCTTTTATAAAACTTTCTATTACATGAGGAGCGCATATGGTCAATCTTTTATTAGCAATCATTTACCTGTCATTTGTCAGTCTCGGCTTGCCGGACTCCTTGCTTGGCTCCGCCTGGCCGGTCATGTACGGCGAGCTGCAGGTGGCGGTCTCCAGTGCCGGTATCATCTCCGCGATCATTGCGGCCGGTACGATCGTTTCAAGTCTATTGAGCGACCGGCTCACGCGCAGGTTTGGGGTGGGGATCGTCACTGTCAGCAGTGTAGGAATGACTGCCCTCGCGTTATTTGGATTTTCTGTCAGCCATTCTTTTGTGCTGTTATGCCTTTGGGCCATCCCTTATGGCCTTGGCGCGGGGAGTGTAGACGCGGCTCTCAATAACTATGTGTCTTTGCATTATGCCAGCCGTCACATGAGTTGGCTTCACTGTATGTGGGGATTGGGAGCGTCTATCGGTCCGTACATCATGAGTTATGCTCTGTCCGGCGGACGCGGCTGGAATGTGGGGTACAGATATATTTCCCTGTTACAGATTGGCCTGACGGTCCTTTTGGTATGCAGTTTGCCGCTATGGAAGGAAAATCGCCGGTCAGAGCGGGACCAGAGCAGCGGCAAAGCATTATCGCTGCGTGAGATCGTGGCTCTCCCCGGCGCGAAGGAGACGATGCTCGTATTTTTCTGTTACTGTGCCGTGGAGCAGACAGCGGCGTTATGGGCCAGCAGTTATCTTGTTTTGCATAAGGGGTACGCAGAAGAAACGGCAGCGCGGTTTGCCAGCTTGTTCTTCATTGGCATTACAGTTGGGCGAGGGATCAGCGGCTTTATTACTATGAAATTAAATGATACAAATATGGTGCGTCTGGGTCAGGCCATTATTGCTGTCGGTGCTGTCACAATGCTGTTTTCCGTACAGGAAAAAACTACATTGATAAGCCTGATACTGATCGGACTTGGGTGTGCGCCCATTTATCCGTGTATCATCCACGCTACGCCATCGCATTTTGGCGCGGACAGATCGCAGGCTGTCATTGGCGTACAAATGGCCAGTGCCTACATCGGGACCTGCCTCATGCCGCCGCTGTTTGGTCTGATCGCCAACTATATTACAATCTCCTTGTTCCCGTTCTATCTTTTGGCGGTTTTGCTCATCATGCTTGTTATGCACGAGGGCATGTTGAAGAAAACGATGCGCGCTCAAATTTAGTACGCCGCCATATCGCCAGAAGATCGTGCGACATATGGGGTTTGAAAGAAGGTGATGAACTGTGATTAAATTGATCGCCTGTGATATTGATGGTACGCTGCTTAAGGGTGGGGACAAGGCCATCGACAACGCTGTTTTTCACGAGATCACCAGGCTGCAGGGGCTTGGTATTCTATTCTGCCCTGCCAGCGGCAGGCAGTACAGCAGTCTCAGAAAACTCTTTGCACCCGTGGCGGACAGCCTCTATTATCTCTGCGATAACGGTGCGGTGGTGTTTGGTCCCGGCTCACACGGAGAAATACTGACAAAGACAGCAATGGATCAGCGTTCCGCGCTTCGGCTGTCGCGGGAAATCATGGCTGCCGGCAACTGTGAGGTGATGATCTCCGGCGTGGACACCAGTTATCTCTGTCCGAAGCACAGCGATATAGTGGAACTGGTCAGAGATTTTGTGGGCAATAATGTCTCTGTTATAGCTTGCCCGGAGGACATCCCAGAGGAGATCATTAAGGTGTCCGCTTATTGCCGTCATGGGGCCCGGGAGGAAGAACACGGTGCATTATCCTGTTGGAAAGATACGTTTCATATGGCTTTGGGAGGCGGACCGTGGCTGGATTTTACCATAGCCGACAAGGGCATCGGCTTGAAAAATCTGTGTGATGTTCTGCAGATCAACTTGGACGAGGTCATGGCCTTCGGGGATAATTATAATGACGTTCCCATGCTGGAGCTGGCGGGAACCGCATATATCATGGACGACGCGGCTCCGCCCCTTCGCAGGATGTTCCCGAAGCATTGTTCTAAAGTAGAAGAAGTATTGGCACGGTTATAAGCAGTAAACTTACAATTGTGAAGATCAAGCTTGTTTCCTGCGGTTTCTTTGTGTAACGGCACATCTGAATGCCTTTTCCATTGCAGGAGACATCTCCGGGCAATCCTCGTCGAATACAACAGGACGCTTGGCTGCTTCCCGGATCTCCTGTATTTGCTCCTCCGTAGGTTTTTGGCCTTTCTCAATAATAAAAGTCTTGGTCATAATATACTTTCCTTTCTGATTCAGTTGCCGTTCTGGCAGAAATTAGCCGGATGTTTTCCTTGTGTTCTGTAAATACAACAAATAAGACTTTATCTACAAGTCCTATCGCGATAAAACGATCCTCTTCTATACTATGCTCAAAATCGTACATTTCAATATGGTTTTCGTCTGAGAAAACATAAGCGGCCGCTTCAAAAGAGATGCCGTGCTTCTTCTGATTGAGCAGGTTTTTTTCTTCATCCCATTCAAATTTCAAAGTTATGATTCATCCTCTCAAGCAAATCTGCTAAATCGCCACTCAAGCAATGATTCTGACTCAAATCTATTCTACCATAAAATCAATGAATTGCACGCATTTTTTCCGGCTATCCATACGATCGTGAGGTTTTGAGATAAGAGGTGCTCATGCCGTCTCCACATCCTTCTGATATATCTTGGGTGTGATGCCGTAATAGCGACGGAACAGCTCCGTGAAATAGCTGGCGCTGTTGAAACCGCAGGACAATGCGGCCTCTGTGACGGTGGTTCCCTGACTCAAAAGCGCGCAGGCCTTTTCCAGACGGTAACGTGTGACATACTCAATGGGAGAGCAGCCGAGACGCTTGCGGAACAGAACACAGCAGCGATTGCGGCAGACCGTCCCCGAAGCGGCGATCTGTTCTAGGCGGATCTGCTCCGTGTAATGCATCTGAATATACCCTGTCATAGCCCGGAGCGTCGCCCAGTCCGCGCCGATCCCGGGCTCTTTCTGTATAGAGGCGGAATCGATCGCAAGGCTCACCAGTTCCGCACATCCGGCCACGACCCGAAGCGCATTGCCCGCCTCGACGTGATGACAGAGCTCATCAAACCGCATGGCCGCCTCCGAGGAGGCCTCGAACAGCCAATGGTCCGCGCTCTCATCCGCGCAAAGCTCCCGCAGTGCATTTTCCACCGGCGGAAGCTCACCGAAGATCGAGGGATGAAACACAATGAAGCGATAATGGCAGTCCTGCTTCCCGGCAGAATATCCGTAATGAAGGCGGCGCGCGTTCACAAAGATGCACGCGCCTTTTTTCAAGTGTACATTTTTGCCGTTGACAAAGTAGTCCATTTCTCCGTCCACGGGCGTCAGAAGCTCAAAATCATCGTGCCAATGGCAAGCCGCCGCAAAATCCTGAAAGATGGAAAGCGGGTCGTGGCCTGTCCGCACCGGTATATCCGGCATGGTATATTCCAGGCGCTCGGAACTGTCCGGATTGAGTTTTAATTGATGCATCGGTGTACCTCCCAGGTTATAAAGAGAGACGATTGTTATAAAAATTATAGCATATCTTGATTGTTTTGGCAAGAAAAGATGAATATACTGATAGGATGCTGTCGGACATAAGAAATCAGAATCGGGAAACAGCAGATGATCTGTACCGTTCACACAGTTTTCAAATTTTTATCACAAATCTTCCTCAAACACCGGGTATCCTGTCATAGCTGATGTAGTTCAGAATCTAAGCAGGAGGTTTGTCTATGAAACGGGAGACACGGTTCACGGCAGTTGTTTTGGCAATGGCGCTTATGGCGCCGCTTTGCGTTTGCGCGGAGACGGAAGACAGCGGGGTTTCCGACAGAGAGTACATCGAGAAAACTTTAAACCTTGCAAATAATGAAGAACAGGAGTGGACTTATTCGGCGGATACCGACGCGTGGGTGCTCTCCCCGGTGTCGGCGGTTGCTTATCCGGAGCTGCCGCAGCAGCAGGGAGTGTCGGTCTGCGTTCCGGGAGCCTATGTGAGCGGTATTGACACGGACGGCGACGGAGAGGCTGACATGGCGGCGGAGAATACCTCCGAGGCGGTAAAAGGATCGCTGGTTATTGACTATGACGCGCAGGTCACCAGCACTAACGGGCAGGTTTATACCGCGGCCACCGCTCCTGTCATTTTAAATACCGGCGCGGCGGGCTACGGTTCGCAGAGCAATCAGGCTGCCTCCGCCGCTTACGCCGCGGACGGATACATCAACGTTTCCTGCGGCAACCGCGGCAAGCAGGACAGCGTGACGGATGATGGCGGAAATACTTCTTATACTGGAGACGCCCCTTCCTGCCTGGTCGATCAGAAGGCGGCGGCACGCTATGTGAAGTACAATATCCTGCTGGGCAATCTGCCCGGAAACGTGGATTATCTTGTCTCTACCGGCGGCTCGGGCGGCGGCGCGCACGCGTCTATGTTCGCGGCGACCTCCGATCACCCGGACTATTACGATTACGAGATCGAAGCCGGCGCGGTCGGCGTGTATAAAAATGAGGACGGTTCCTATTCCACTACCGTCACGATCAATGGTGAGGACTATGAGATTTCCGACGGCGCGTGGGGTTGCGTCGCATACAGCGCGATCACTTCTCTCTATGAGGCGGACATGGCGCTTGCCTTTGAGTATTATCTGGATTCGGAGTATTCCTTTAAGACGCCGTTCCAGAAACAGCTTGCCGGATACTTGTCCGAAAGCTATATGGATTACATCAACGGAAAAAATCTGTCGGTAAAAGAAAGCGACGTCGGTTTTGACCTGGACGGCGACGGCAGGCTTGACTCGACGGTCGCCCTTACCATCGAATACGATCCCGAAAGCCACGCGGACACCAACGGCTACTACGGCACCTATCTTGACCTGTATCTGGCGGAATTCACGCAGAATCTCCAGTGGTATCTGGACAATCTTGACTACGCGCAGGACTGGACCTGGTTCGATGAGGACGGAAACGCGCTCAGCGACGCTGCGGTTGCGGCGATGACCGTTGAGGATAAAGCGAGGGCGTTTGTGGAGGGCCGTTATGCCAAGAGCAGCGAGGGCTTTGGCGGAATGGGCGGCGGCTTTGACGGAGCATTTCCGAAGGGGAAGATGCCGGATGGGGACGGCATTGACCCGGATAGGAAAGACATAGATGGATTTGGCGGTAGCCAGCCGGGAGACGGACAGACGCTGCCGGGACTTCCGGACGGAGAGCAGCCGGACGAGATAGGCGGCAATCTGGAAGAAATGGGCGGCGGTCCTGATGGAGCTGCCCTTGATGGGAAGATGCCCGATGGCAGGGGAATGGTTGTCGGAACGCCCGACAGCGGCACGACACAATCCGCGACCGGCAGCAGTGACGCGGCCACCTACGAGTCCTATGCGGATATGGTTGCGGCGTACAAAGCTGATATTCAGGAGGTATATGAGGGCGACCGGTACGGAAATAATATCGTTTCGCTCTACAATCCGCTGAACTATATCGGAGCGGACGATACTGCCGATCCCGTCTGGACAAAGATCGTTATGGGCGCTTCTGAGGGAGATATGTCGATGTTTTCCTCGCTGAATCTGCTGATTGCGTGGCTGAATGCCGGGGTGGACGCGGTGATTGAATGGCAGTGGGACGGAGGCCATGTTCCCTCTGAGATACTGGGCAATTCTTTCTCCCTCTATGTCGACCAGATGTACGGGAAATATGTGGAAGGTGCGGTTGTGATCGAGAAAGCCGCGGCGACAAAGCAGACAGCAAACGGAACAGCGGAAACGGCGACCGGGACGGACATCAGCGGATGGGTAAACGATGAGGATACGACCGCCGTATCGTTTTCCCTCTCTGACGCAGCGGCTTACAGAACGAAAGGCGCGAGCAAGGCGATGCCCGGCTTTGACGTGATCGATTACGGACAGGAGGACTATGTATTCGGCAGCTCCGAAAAGGACGCGCGGCACTGGGATACGTATCTGCTTGATATTTTTGAGGAGCATGCGGACACCCTTGAACCTCTGTTTTCAGTGAGAAGCGGAGTGTCGGCGCAACAGCCGCTTTGAATGGGACTGCGCCGGAAGAAGAGCAGGCCATCGCCGTACTTGACAATAACTTTTCAGACTTTTCATCAAAATCCACTTGTATATCTATTAGATATATATTAGAATACATGGTAGAAAGGCGGTGGTATCATGGCGGCAAAAACCGCAAACGTTCTGGCGAGAGTTGAGCCGGATGTAAAAAAACAGGC
>CANQDA010000069.1 GCA_947591155.1 uncultured Lachnospiraceae bacterium | reverse complement strand
TTCCATCATCTCCGCCACTTCAATGGACGAGATAGTATATTTTTCTGTCATATCTTTCATGTTTTTAACTCCTTTTTATCAAAATTAGCAAAATTTTTGCAACCCATCTTGAAAAAAAGTCCCGATCATGATATGATAAATTTCACAGATAAAAGACTTATTTTGCTGTACTTGTAGTGGTTGCGGGCTTGTCAGGGTTGCAACCACTATTTTTATACTTCCGACCTCAATTTTTCAATCCCCCGCCGGATACCTTCTGTTTTTGGTATTCCCTCTTTTTTGCAGTATTCCTCCAAAATTCGCTTCGTTCTGCCGTCGAGCCTGACGTGGATAGGGTTAGATTTAGGATTTTCAGATTTCGGTCTCCCTGTGCGCTGACTCATGTGTTCACTCCTTTCTGTAGCCCCACAAATACTATAACGCATGTAGCCCGTAAAGTCAATACCAATTTTCAAAATTTTTATATGAGACTTTTCTGCGTAAAATGTGCATGATGTTTTAACTCAATTTGACGTATATTTCAAATTTCAATGATTGTTTATTAGATTTTCGGACATATCAGCCCGCAGGCATATATTTACCGTCTGCCTGTCGTTATGCGTCAAAATCTATGTTTAACAGTATAAAAACGGATGCAAAACGGCAGGGGCAACCCGCGCCGAATAACACCAGCTTCCAGGGCGGCAATATCCGATCAGGACAGCCGGCCCGAAGAGCGGACGCCAGCGCGGAGAATCTGCCGGCTTCCGGCTGCGACCGGCCCCGAAGATCACCACGCCGGACCGGCCCAGATCAGGACAGCTTCCAGGGACAAATTCCCTGACTGATTCGACCGGCCCCAGGGCGCGCTCTATTATATATTTATACTGTGTAGATCAATCAGATAAAGTATATACTGTATTGCAGTATATTTTAGTTAGTAAAATATCTACTTTAGTGTCATCACTCTATTATATACTTAGATACAGTAGATAGTAGTTAGTACAGTATATACTTTAATCTCCAATACGTATATACAGTAGTAATGTATATCATAGTTAGTACAGTAGATTATATTCCAGTGTATAATAAACACTGTTTTACTAAATCATACAGTAAAATATAGTTAGTAGTGTATATACATTCCAGATAGTAAAGTATATACTTTCTTAACGTAAATTATAGTTCCTCAAAGTATATAGGTTCCCTTCTGGAATGGGAGTAAAGTATATACATTCTTAACTAAAATCTTAGTTAGTACAGTATATACTTTACCGGATGAATGTAATATATTGAGTGTAAATAATTGTTGACAATAATAAAAGATTGTGTTACCGTAGTGTTTAGTTAATACTACTACGATTTAAACGACACTGACAGCCCGGGAACATGTCCCATATATAGCTGTAAGTGTCGTTTTTTTGTTTGTGAAAAAGAAGGTGAAAACATGGTGAAGGCGGCAGAATCGGAAGTGTATGAAAACCGGATTGAAGAATTGTTTTATGAATACTGCTATGAGAATGATATTGACACGGCGAAACATAACATTGATGACAATGACGCATATTGTATTTGGAGATACATATACAACACTTTGTTCAAGCCTGACGCCGAAACAATAAGATACAATAATAAGAAAAGTAAACTGGATTACGGAGACATAGAGACAATAAGCAATATACTTGATATATACCTGGGACTGTGCTACAAATTCAAAATCCTGCCGCTGATCGGAGATTTTGAGACGTTGACGGGGATTACACGGGACACATTAAATAGTTGGGAGCGGGGAGAGTACAGAGTTGAGAGCGGAAATGCAACCTACAAGCACTCCGATTTGGCTAAAAAAATTAGAGATGCAACTAAACGTATGACGCTCAAAAACCTGAACAGTAACCCCATGGGCCAGATGGCCATAGCAAACAACTATGAGGATGCCGGGTTGATGTTTGCGCAAAAGGAGGCGCAAGCCAAAGCTGACGCCTGGTTAATACCGCGTGAGAGACCCGCGGAGATCGCACAGAGACGGGCGCGGGAGCTTCCACAAATGCCGGAATTTGACGGGGAATAAGGGCCGGAAATGTCCGCATAGCGGAAACAAAACGCCGGAAATGTGTGTTTTTGTGCAGAATCTACAATAAACAGCGGTGGGAATGTACGATTTACACATAAAAACACGTTCAAAGTATGGGAGAAACAAGAGTTTGTTCGATAGATGGCGAGGAAGAGCCGGAAATGGGCGAATCACCTGCCTGACGGAGCCGGGTAGGGGTCTCCCAGGGCTGTCCCGCCTGCGGCGGGTTACTCCCCTGCGCAACCTCCCTAACACTTTTGTGAAACATAGGAGGAATCATGGTTACAGGACGCCCGACAGCAGACCCGAAAGGCGAGGACATCCGGGTTCGGCTCAACTGGGAAATGAAGCAGTTCCTTTTTCAAAAATCCCAAAGAGAAAAAAAGAGCATTTCACAGATCATCCGGGAGCTAATCAGGGATGAAATGAGAAAACAGTGATTCCAAAAATCGCGGAAAATAAAAAAAGACCCGCATAGCAGGTCACTTTTTGGAATCAACAGCTTCTTTCAAAAGGAAAACAACGAGGTTTGAAAGCGTCCGTCCTTCGCGCTTCGCACGCTCTTCTAATTTTTGACGTAACTCATCCGGCATCCTGAATGTAAAATTACTTGCTGGCATGTGATTCACCTCCCAATTGTGATTGTATCAAAATGTGCAAGGGAAATCAATAAAAAATAATAAAACGCCTTGCTTTGCCTTGCAATATATGATATACTGATTTTATCAAAAGGAGGTGTGTTTCATGAAAAGAACTTTAAATACATCACATTCTGCCATTTTTGAATATTGGAAAGATAAGATGATTACATCTGACGGAGAAGTTTTAAAAGATGATTTTAATACCCCGGATAGTATTCCAGTAGTAAAAGACTGGGCGGAACCGTGCTGTTGGGCCTGCGGATGTTTTGTAGAATCTGTTTACAAAGTAAAAGATTATCAAGAAATTGCGCATAAGAACCCAAGGGTGTTATATGACAGAGCGGACGTGAAAAGCAAATTGAATCGTTGCCATATAATCCCACATCAGGCCGGAGGCTCAGATGAAGCAAGCAATTTGTTTTTGCTTTGCGAAAAGTGCCATGATGAATCACCTGACACTCAGAACCCTAAAAATTTTTACAAGTGGATATACAAAAAGCGAAACAGCGGGTTATATTGCAATGGTTTTAATGTGAATGGCATAATTTCAAATTTTTTTGAAGAATGTAAGGAAAGAAAGAAGAACCCATACACCGCCAATTTGGATTTAATGAAAGTGTTTCAACATGGCGGTCATATAGCAGAATCGTCAATATACATGGCGCTGGCTGATACTTGCGAAAATTTATAAATTAAAGAAAACCAGTAAAGATATCAATTCGCGAGATTGAAGAAAAGTTCGGATACCCCATAGAAATTGTCCAGTAAAACACTTCTACGAAAGACAAAACGCCAAATCGGCGAAATCAAATTTTCCTCGAAAAATAAAAAAAAGAGTCTATATGGAGAAATCATGAAGAAAAGAATTGCAATACCTCTCATTGCCCTTGCTTCTGCCTTATCCCTGACGGCGTGCGGGTCATCCAGAGTTGTTAAGAACGTGAAGGAAGAAACAGTTGCAGGCCCAATGTTCGAGCGCCACTATATAGGCGAAGGCTATTCAATCATTGCGGACAAAGATACAGGGGTTTGCTATTTGGAGTACTATGGAGGCAACTGGTACGGCATCACCGTCATGCTCAACCCGGACGGAACGCCGAAAATTTGGGAGGAATGACATGAATCAGAAAAGTATAAGTATCAAAATCCGCGAGACGAGAGAAAAGCTTGTTCAGACGCTGAACGAGAGTGAACTTCCCGGCTGTATCCTGCAAATGATACTCGGAGAAATTTCAGCGGCAGTGAATCAGCTTGCAGAGCAGGAGTATCAGGCAGACCGGAAGGCGGCGGAAGAAGAAAAACTCAGACAGCCGCAGGAAGTAGAGGAATGACATGGGGTTTTTAAAGAGACTTTTCTGCAAACACGAATACCGGCCAATAGAACCTTTTCACATGATCGACATGGGAATGAGGAAAGCGAGAACAGTGAAATGCAGAAAATGTGGGAAAGAAAGGATTGAAATTCTATGAATCTATACTTCGACTGTGAGTTCACAGGACTCAGACAGAATACAACGCTTATCAGTCTTGGAATTGTGTCTGAGGATGAAAAGAAATTCTATGCAGAATTTCGCGATTATGATTCGCGGCAATGCGACAACTGGATAAAGGAAAATGTAATTAACAACCTTTTCCTCGAACGCATACCCATCACAAGTGAACACGTGAATAAATATGGGGCAGGTAATTGCAACGCCACAATTGATGGGAAAGAGTATAATTTAGGTTTTGCCGGTATATTTTCATCAGATACCGTTGCGGAATACCCATGGACGCGGATTGATAGAAACACAACATATGCGCTTGGAAATGCAGGCGAAATATCCATTGCTCTGAAAGATTGGCTTTCACAGTTTGATTCAGTTCAATTCGTCTCCGATGTTTGCCACTACGATTTTGTCCTGCTGATTAATCTGTTTGGCACGGCGTTTGACCTTCCAGAGAATGTGAATCCGGCATGTGTTGACATCAATCAGGAAATTGCAAGGCATTATGGAATTTCGGCGGCAGAAGCATTTGACAAGAGCCGTGAGGAAATCGTGTTGGAATTATGCGGAGAACCGGTCTCGGGAAAGAAGCATAACTCCCTGTATGACGCAGAAGTTATCAAGGCTATTTATCAGGAGATTGTGAGGTGGTGAATGAATCCATGAGCGATAGAAAATACACAATCTATGCCGTGGATTTCTGACTCGACGGAACTTTATGTGAATCCGTCTGGCCGGGAATCGGCGCTCCGAACCGGCTTCTGATCGAACATTTGAAAACACGCCGGTCGCAGGGGAACAAGATCATCCTCTGGACATGCCGCACCGGAAAGAGACTGCAGGAGGCTGTTGAGTGGTGCCGCCGGTATGGTCTGGAATTTGACGCAGTGAATGAGAACCTGCCAGAGATAATCAAAGAGCATGGCGGCGACTGCCGTAAAGTGTATTATGACGTGTTGATCGACGATAAATCCGCCGACAGGCGTAAGTATGGCCTTCCGTTCAGAGCCGGGAAAGCGGTCGCTGATGAATCGGAACCGAGAAGGAAAGCGAGATTTGTGTGATATGGGGAAATTAAGACCTTGCATTGTGAAAATACCAGAACTAAAAGTGCATGAAATTACTATACGTAAAGCCAAGGAACGCAAAGGATATTTCCATAAGTGGTCTGACCGTTTAATTATCGGAAAATCCCCTACAGATGGCGAGTATGCCACAGAGAAAATGTATCAAACAGTCGGCATCGTTGAATACGAAGATGGAACAGTGCATGAGCATTATCCACCAGAAATTCGTTTTACAGATAGGGAGACTCCAGATGAAAAAATCAAAGATTGACCGCTGTTGCTGCACTTGCGATAGAAATATTCGTGTAAAAGATGAAAACGGTATGGTTACCCACTGCGAATGTTTGATTGATGGACATCATATCAGCTATGCAGATACTTTTGAATATTCCTGCCGCCGGTACGCATTGGATAAAGCATATAAGCCGGGTGGAAAATGGTATAAACCGGAAAACTTTGAATAATGTCACAAGAAAGAAGGATAAATAGTGGAGCAGAGAATAAAAAAATATGGTTTATACAGACATTTCAAAGGCAATCTGTACATAGTTTTAGGCTTCGCAACCCATACAGAAACGGGAGAAACACTTGTTATATACAAATCCCTAAAGGCAGACAGAATATGGGCGCGTCCTTTGGAAATGTTTGAATCGGAAGTAGATAAAGAAAAATATCCGAACGCAAAACAACGGTATCGCTTTGAACTTATAGAGTCAACAACATAGGAGGAGGAATAATCTGTATGGCAAACGTAAGTTTTGACAGAAACACAAGAGTTGATATTTCCACAGAGGAAATTGAAATCATAAAGAAAGCCTATAACATTCTGTACGAAATAGAAAACGAATTATGGGACGAAGACGGCGGAGATGAAACAGAAACATATATAAATACAAGTACGGCTTGTGATTGTATCGAAATGTTTTTACGTAATGATTGCGGCGTATACATGCAGGAGAATAGAAAGCATAGGTGAGGTACTATGACATATGCAGAACTTTTAAATAAATTTTTGGATATTTGTCCGGTTGAAGTACGCGACTATCGTCCATTCGGGAACAATGCTATTTGCATATGGACGATAGATGAAAAGACGATAAAAGTAACATTTTTGAATGATGACGAATTTAAAGTAGAACGCACTACTACGGAAGATTGGTCGAACTATTGTTTTGGGTGAATGATGGGAAATATATTCTGGCTGTGTGGGGTAATGGTGAGCGCTTAAAACCGGAAACCCACGGCAATGTCCAAGCCGAGATGCAGGTTCGATTCCTGCCACAGCCGTTGCCTATTAAAAATGCGGAGGTAAAAATATGGAAACGGGAGAATTATTAGTGGTAGGCACAATATTTTTCTGGGTAATACTTATAGTCATAGCGTGGATTAGCTATGTGAAGCAAAAGCGAAAATTTGAGAAAGAACTGGAATGTTATCAAAATTCCTTCCTCAACCATATAAATAAGGAGAAATTATGGACAGCAAAAAATCAGAAGAAATGATAAAAGAATTGGAGAACGCTTCAAAACCATTGCTTGAATTTCTTTATAAATACGGAAATCCGCACACCAAAATCATTGTAGAGATGGACGGAGCAGAAATGGTAAGCGGAGAGTGCGCCTGCAAATTTGAAGTGAAAGATTGACATTCCAAATCCGTATTGATGTGGAGAGCAGGGAGATGAAATTATCGGAGGTGGGAAGATGAAAAAATTATGGAAATTTCAATGGGATTCTATTTATGCCTTTATAGGTGGGTTGTTTACTGCAACTGATGATGAAATTGAAAATCTTATAGGTAAAGAAATTTACCTTGGAGAGTATGAGGGAAAGCATAGCGAAGTTTACGGGACGATTGATAAAAAAGATATTACTTTTGTAAGCGACAATCCTGTTGTAATAGATTCTATTGGGGAATTTGGTATCAATCCATTGGATTTTTTGGAAGAATAACGGAATAAAAGCATTGAGAAGCGGGCGCCAAAGCCGGTAAGACATGGAAACATGCACGGATGGAATCTTATTCGGGAGCAATCGGTTAGCGCCTTCCGAGGTATCAGTGCTTTTATATAAATTTTTACACATGCTACTGTAGCTCAAACGGAGAGAGCGCGGTAAAACGGATGCCGGTCGCAGGCACAGGTTCCAGAGGCACCGAAAGGTATTAACAGACCGATTGCGGGGAAGCTCCGCCAGCGTGGTTGCGTAGGGAAGCGGGTAATCCTGGTTGCTATGCTTAGGTAACGAGTGCGGGTTCAAATCCCGTCAGTGGCATTTGAGCCTTTAGCTTAATTGGCAAAGCACATGACTTTTAATCATGGTAATCCGCGTTCGAGCCGCGGAAGGTTCATTAAAAATAAAAAAATAGAAAGGCGTAGAAAATGATATATATTTACCCAAACCCAAATGGAGATACAAGAACAGCTCCAAAAGACGTAACATTTGAAGAATTTCAAAAAGCTAATGATATGCATATTGCAGACGTGAGTGCTGTTATGCGTGAACTTTCTGAAATGATCGGAAGCGCAGGACAACACCATGATTATACAAAAAAGAGTCAGGAAAGAATGTTCTACAGAGATTTCAAGTCAACCATTGAAAATGGCACAGATTTTGTGAATGGAGAATGGTATAACCTGCACGTTAAGGCAGAACGTCATCATTTGCTTTCCCATTGTCCTGAAGACGTGAATTTCATTGATATATTTGAGATGATCGCTGACTGCACATGTGCGGGACTGGCGCGAAGCGGAGAAGTAAGAGATTTTGAAATCAGCATTGACATCCTCATCAAAGCGTTCAAAAATACGTGTGAGTTAATAAAATCAATGGTAAAAGTGTCAGATTGGAAACGAGAAGAAATTGAAATATTTTGAACTGATAAAGGAGAGATGACTTATAAATAAAGTGATACTAATCGGTCGCCTTACAAGAGACCCAGAGATTCGCACGGCACAAAACAAAGAGTCTATGACGGTCGCACGATATACTCTTGCGGTGGACAGGAGGTACAAAAAAGACGATAACCAGTCAGCAGATTTCATAAACTGCATTGCGTTCAACAGAAACGCTGAATTTGCGGAAAAGTGGTTCAAAAAAGGAATCAAAGTTGCTGTTGTTGGAAGAATCCAGACCGGAAGTTACACAAATAAGGACGGACATAAGGTTTATACGACTGACGTTGTGATAGATGAGCAGGAATTTGCTGAAAGTAAGTCAGCAAGCAGTAATTATCAATCACAGGGAAATGACAGACCGCCGCAACAGCAGAACCGGCAAACGCCGCCTTCCGGAGAAGAATTTATGAACATCCCGGATGGAATAGATGAGGAATTGCCGTTTAACTAAGGAGTGTGGAAATGAAAGAATTCGACATATCCAGAGAATACAGTAGTCGGTTTGATGAACTGCGCAGGAACCGCGTCCAGACAAGCTATTATAAATACGGTGAGGCGAGAAAGAATTTTGCTTCCGGGAATGTACAGGCAATTCCCACGGCAGATCTGTGCATCAAAAAATATCAGGATACGGGGAATACGGAATACCTGTGTGATGCCGCAAATTACCTTATGTTTGAGTTTATGTTTCCGCAACATAAGAAAGCGCATTTCAGAGCAACTGACAGCGGTGAGAGCGCCGGTATTGTCGGCATGAGCGTTGGCGAGATGGAGAGGTTCAAAGAGGAATCGAGATATGATTGAAGAAATAAAAGAAATCAAGGAAGTGACGGAAGTTAAAGAAATAGTCACAGGCAGGGTAATGAAGTGTGATGTATGTGGGAAGATTATTTTTGATTCCAGAAATGAGAAAGGACAGTCCTGGTGGCATCTCTACACTGGACACAATGACTGGGGCAATGACTCATGCGAAAGTGTAGAATCATTTGATGCATGTTCTTCTGAATGTCTACATAAAAAACTGGACGAATATATCACAATATCAAATTACGGTAATAGCTTCAACTCACAATATCTCAATATAGAACATGAATGGCGGTAAAAACAATATCTGTGAAAGCTGGGAAATATGAATAATTCAAAATGGCATAATACAACCAATGGCAAGATTTACGAAATGACAGATGCTCATTATCCATCTTCATCTAATTTAAATCGTGGGCCATGCGGAATTGC
Organism: uncultured Lachnospiraceae bacterium; assembly: GCA_947591155.1. GTDB lineage: Bacteria > Bacillota > Clostridia > Lachnospirales > Lachnospiraceae > Choladousia. The sequence goes on along the minus strand of CANQDA010000069.1, from coordinate 2,894 downwards.
AAGGAATATATGGGGATTTGGAACATTCTCGACCGGATCACAATTTCTCACAGGAAACACTTGCCATAGCGATATTAAAGACTGCGCTCACTGCCCTTTGAATCCAAATAGAAAGGAGAGTCAACGATGCTCGCAAACGTGAGAATTGAGCAGGATAAAGACAAGCCTTATAAGCACAAACTGGAAGTAAACGGAATTGATTTCAGCGATAGTACGTACAGCGTGGAAATTGAATCCGAAAGCATACCAGAGGTAAATATTAAGATGCGTGGAACCATCCCTCTGTATACGGCTGAGCAAGCCAAAGTAAAATTTGATTTCAGCCCCACCTCAATACAAGACGCTTTGTTTATTCTTGTAATTGAACTTCAAAAGCATTCAGATGTATATAATGGATTTCTGGCGAGCATTGAAAGTTCCGTGAGAGAGCAGAAACTGTGCGGACTTCCATTTCAGCCGGAACATGAAATTGCGGAGAAGATACTGAAACGAATTATCGGGGAGGAGTAATCATGTCGGCAATGCACTTTTTCACGGAAGACCTTCTTAAAAAAGAAATTGAAAAACTCGGCGAAACTGAAGAAGAATATGCCAGAATACTCAAATATGAATACCAGAGAGAACTGGAAATCATCCGCAGATTCTATGTGAGTTTTTCTGACATGACAGGAGAATTAAGCGAAATGAAAAAACGTCTTGAAGGAAAAAGATTTTTTCTCATGGAAGAAAAAGAGATTGATGAAATAACAGAAAAAGCATACAAATATGATAATATAAAAAGAATCGTGGACGGTGATTCCTGATGATGACATTATTAAAAATATTGGTATTTGCAATAAATATCTCCATGGCGCTTAATTTAGTTGTTGACGAAGAGGGTGTTTATGTCAACGATAAAAAATCCTTGAGATGGACGATTGCAATTATACTGTTTTTTGCCGCAAATGCGTTTTTCGTATGGAATTAGGAGGATGGTTATATGTTATTTGTTTTAAAATGCGCGATGACGGCTATTAATATTATTATGATTCTGGTTTTTCTATACGCGAGTGGAGAAAATCCGAATAAAAATACTGCTGTTACTTCTCTATTTGTTGAGCTTACATTTATCTGCAATACCATGCTGATTTGGAGCAGAGGTTAAAATATTGGGAGTTGGCCTAATGGTAAGGCACGGGATTTTGATTCCCGCAAATGCCGGTCCGAGTCCGGCGCTCTCAGGCGGGCGGCGTGATGAACCGCCCAGACAGTTCATTCATTTGTTTACCTCCTTTCATAAACCCCGGTCGCCATGGCCGGGGAAGCTGGCCAGTTAGTCAAGCGGAAAGACACCGCCCTTTCACGGCGGAAACATGGGTTCGAGTCCCGTACTGGTCACTCAATGTCGTTGTAAGCTCCTTGTAAACAGGATAATCGGCCGAAAGTCCTGCAAGCGAACTTTCTTGAGTGGGAAAAGCGAGATACAATCCGCGAAGTAATAATGACGATTATGAAAAGCAGTAGTGAATAGCATTTGACGAAATGTGAAAAGCAAAAGCCGAGTACCTCTGACCAACAGAACCTTGTTTTACACCGGAGGTTTCAAGCCAAAAAACTGCGGGGCATGCCGGCATAGATCAAATGGCAGATCAGGCGGTTTGTACCCGCCAAATATCGGTTCGAGTCCGGTTGTCGGCTTTGCACTATCAATATTAACCGCTGTCAGTCCCGGGAAATGGCGGCGGAGAGTTGCGCGGCGTCATCCGCCCAAGAATGAATTGGAGTGAGTGGAAAAGTAATGCAGGCCGGGTAGCACCCGGATGAAAATGGGATAATAAACACCCTGAAATAGCAACGAAGATAGCGATCGGAACATAGCTCAAAGGCAGAGCAGTGGCCCCGGAATCCACGGGTGGTTGTTCGAGTCAACCTGTTCCGTTTTGGCGTGCATAGTGAAACTGGCAAAACACGTGCGAGTGTACACCGATAAAACGAACGGAAGCAAGGTCTGGGTTGAAGTCCCAGTGTACGCCAAAATAAAGGGCGTTGCGCAAGGTGGCGCAACAGCAACTAGCGGTGGGAGAGATCACTTGTTTTACAGGGATACGGGGCGAGGTTGCAGAAGTAAGTCCACGTACAAGCCATTGGGACGCCGGGCTTGTGTGGCAATCAACAACTGGAGGTAGGTGTGCCAGCCGAATAACAGCGTAGGTGGGCGGTTCAATTCCGCAAAGCGCCGGTCCGCAACCGGCCTGTCAATTGTGACGATATCCAGTCGGCTTGCCTATCTGCCGTACAAATGGTAGGCAAAATCCGCAGTTATGTCACTGCGGCATATCCGGCATAAGCCAGGAGAAATTAAATGAGTCGCCTTCCCGGAGGCAAGTTCGCAATATCCGAGAAAATATCCATCCATCCAAGTGTGGATTGGACTGAGGTTTCGCTTCCGAGCGATTCCGTGCCGCCCATCTGCCATGCGCAGAATGGGAATCCGTATACTGCAATGCAGTTAACGGTTTTTGCCTATCTCTCTTATGGAGAAAAGGTTTCTTGGAACGTTGCAGCATTTGTAGCGTTCCATGCGTGAAATTCAACCTGTCGTTGACAGCCGTTACAGGCGGCAATATTCAATATCAGTTGGACTTATCAGGATTGCCGGTATGCCTGACCCCAAGTACGAGACTACTTGGTTCAACTGACAAAATGGGAAGTGGCGAAAACAGAGGAGCGCCGAAAATCTCGCGCAGGATAACACACGGCTCAAGATCAGTCAACCACCCACCCAATAAAGGAGATTGGCTTGTAAAAGCTCAGGTTGATTAGACTAAGTTTTTCGGAAACTACGTTACGCAGGAATATATAGTTACCAGTGGATGTTCAGCCTAGTCCACTGCTCTAAGGTATATGTTTAAACA
>CANQDA010000068.1 GCA_947591155.1 uncultured Lachnospiraceae bacterium | reverse complement strand
GTCTCCGGATTTTTGGCTTATAATAAGCGAAGGTGTCGCTCAATCATCTAATTTTGATGATTTTGCGACACCCCCTTTCGCGTGTGACAGATACAAATTTTGCGTCATTTGTCACTTTATATTCTACCACAATCAAGAAGGGAGTTCAACGCTCGATTTCTTAAAAAAGAATGAAAGAAAAAGACTCTAATCTTATCTCTCCCCCAGCGGCCGGATCTTCTGGCGGTAGATGCGCCGGAACAGGATCAGCGATACCACGATCGACATGATCTCGGCGATCGGGAACGCCCACCACACGGCGTCGAGGCCAAAGGTCAGGGCCAGCGCGAGCGCGCAGGGCAGCAGCACCAGAAGCTGTCGGCATATGGACACGATCAGGCTGTACACTCCGTTGCCGAGCGCCTGGAAGACAGAGCCGATGACGATACAGAACGGTGCGAACAGGAAGCTGTAGCTGATCGTGCGCAATGCTTTGCAGCCGATCGAGAGCATCTCGTCGGACGCCTCAAAAAAGCCGAACAGGACCTCCGGGATCGTCTGGAATGCGAGCAGGCCGAGCATCATCATGCAGAACGCCGCGACGCAGCCGATCTTGACGGCGTCCGTGATGCGCTTCTTCTGCCGTGCGCCGTAGTTGAACGCAATGATCGGTACGATGCCGTTGTTCATGCCGAAGACCGGCATGAAGAAGAAACTCTGGAGCTTGAAGTACACGCCGAACACGGCGGCCGCCGTCGAGGAGAACATCAGCAGGATCTTGTTCATGCAGAACGTCATGAGCGAGCCGATGGACATCATCAGGATCGAGGGCACGCCGACCACATAGATGGTCTTGACTGTAGGCCAGTGGAAGCGCATCTTTTTTATGGAAAGCTCAATCTCCTTATTTTTGCGGAAGTTGAAGTAGAGCCCGAGGAGCATCGCGACGATCTGGCCGAACACGGTAGCGGCGGCGGCTCCGGCCACGCCCATCTTCGGGAAGCCGAAGTAGCCGAAGATCATGATCGGATCGAAGATGATGTTGATGATCGCTCCGGTGCCCTGCGTGATCATCGTGTAGAAGGTAAGACCCGTGGCCTGCAGCAGCCGCTCCATATTTACCTGCATGAAGACGCCGATCGAGAGAATGCAGATGATACTCATGTACTGGAAGCCGTATTCGCGGATCTGCGGGTCTGGCGTCTGCGCGGCGAAAAACAGGCGGGAGCCGAAGATACCGACCAGCGCGAACACGAAGTAGCTGCACAAGGTCAGGAGAATGCTGTTGTTCGCGGCCCTGTTCGCCTGCTCGTAGTTTTTCTCGCCCAGGCTGCGTGAGAGCAGCGCGTTGACGCCGACGCCTGTGCCGGAAGCCACCGCGATCATCAGGTTCTGGATCGGGAAAGCCAGAGACACCGCGGTCAGAGCGTTCTCGTTGACGCGGGAGACGAAGATGCTGTCCACGACGTTGTACATCGCCTGCACGAGCATCGAGAGGATCATCGGCAGCGACATCGTCAGCAGAAGTTTCGGGATCGGCATGACGCCCATCTTATTCTCTTCTCTCGGCGTGTCAGTGAATTCAGTTGCCATATTATTCGGAACCCCTTTCTTTTATTATTTTATAGCAGGAAATGTTTTAAGAATATGATCTGTTATAGCCTTGACCGGCCGCGGCCGGAATACCGCTTGCAAAAATAAAGAAAATTATGTAAAATAGCGGCACTTGCTATTGTATAAGGAATAAAAAATCTTGTCAATTGTTTTCTTGACAAAGCGTGAACAAGCCGTTATACTTGGAACAAAGCTGTGGAAGGAACACGGGATTCGACTCTCGTCCTTATGAAAAGTAAGGCGGGAGTTTTTTGCATAATAAAACAGAGCATCTCCCACGGAACGAAGACAAGGAGGAAACAGACATGCAGATTTATGACGAGCTGGTGGCTCGCGGGCTGATCGCCCAGGTGACGGATGAGAAAGAGATCAGGGATTTGGTGAACAACGGAAAGGCGACGTTCTACATCGGCTTCGACCCGACGGCGGACAGCCTGCACGTGGGGCATTTCATGGCGCTGTGTCTGATGAAGCGCCTGCAGATGGCTGGGAACAAGCCGATCGCGCTAATCGGCGGCGGCACGGCGATGATCGGAGACCCGTCGGGCAGGACGGACATGCGCCAGATGATGACGAAGGAGACGATTCAGCACAACGGCGACTGCTTCAAAAAGCAGATGAGCCGCTTCATTGACTTTTCAGACGGGAAAGCGTTGATGGTGAACAACGCCGAGTGGCTGCTGGATCTGAATTACGTGGATGTGCTGCGCGAGGTGGGCCCGCATTTCTCAGTCAACCGCATGCTGACCGCGGAGTGCTACAAGCAGAGAATGGAACGGGGCTTGAGCTTCCTCGAGTTCAACTATATGATCATGCAGAGCTACGATTTCTATGCGCTGTACCAGAAGTACGGCTGCAACATGCAGTTCGGCGGCGACGACCAGTGGAGCAACATGCTCGGCGGTACGGAGCTGATCCGGCGCAAGCTCGGCAAGGATGCGTACGCGATGACGATCACTCTGCTGCTGAACTCTGAGGGCAAGAAGATGGGCAAGACGCAGAGCGGCGCCGTCTGGCTTGACCCGGATAAGACGTCCCCGTTTGATTTCTATCAGTACTGGAGAAACGTGGCGGACGCAGACGTGCTCAAATGTCTGCGGATGCTGACCTTCCTGCCGCTTGAGCAGATCGACGAGATGGACAAGTGGGAGGGCAGCCAGCTCAACCAGGCGAAGGAGATCCTCGCGTACGAACTGACGAGCCTCGTGCACGGCGAGGAAGAGGCGAAGAAGGCGCAGGAGGGCGCGCGCGCGCTGTTTTCCGGCGGAAACACCGCGAACATGCCGGTCGTGGAGGTTGCGGAAGCGGAGCTGACGGACGGCGCGATCGACGTGATCTCGCTGCTTGTGAAGGCCGGGCTTGAGAAGTCGCGCTCGGACGGACGCCGCGCGATCGAGCAGGGCGGCGTGTCTGTGGACGGCGAGAAGGTGACGGACGTGAAGGCTGTCGTGCCGGGTGAAAAGCTCTCGGGCGAGGGCATCGTGCTGAAGCGCGGCAAAAAGAAATTCTGCAGAGTGACGCTTGCGTAACAGGAGGAATACGGATATGACGGAAGAGCAGCAGAAAAAGATCAAAAACAGACTCACGCTGCTGACGGTCGGAGTCATCGCGCTGCTGGCGGTTTTGCTGATCGTTCTTGTGGCGACGAAGAGGATGAGCACCATCTGGTTCCCGATCGGGGCAGGGGTGATCCTGGGACTCTACTGGGTAGTCGTGGACATTCTCCCGGTAGCCTGGCTTCGATTGTTTGAGGGGAAAACCTGGGAGCAGAAGCGGTCTTATTGCGTCTATGCCCTGATCGACGCGGTCGGACTCGGCGGCCTTCTCTATTTTATCATGAGCATGTCGAGCATCACGGGCGCGCTGATCTACGTCGCGAGCGTACTTTTCAAAAGGCGCTTCCACGACGAGTTCCTCGGCGTGAGCGAGTCGGACGAAGAGTCGGATGAGGAAGCGGAGCCGGAGCAGATATCGGAAGCAGAGGCTGAGCCGATGCTGCAGGATCAGGCGGCGGCAGGTGCAGCGGAAGCTGAAGAGATTTCGGAGTCCGCGGAGGGAGCGGAGCCTGAAGAGACTGCAAAGGAGCAGATGACGGAAGAGTAACGCATGTAACGCCTCCCGGTGTCATATAATGAAAGAAAAACACCGGGTGCGATATGAGAGCGGAGGATGCCAGAGACGACAAGAAAAGAGGGCCGGAGCGAAACGGCCTGTTTGCGGGATTCGGAGCCAGAATTGTGAGGTCCCTGTTTTTCTGGGGACTTGCGGCAATTCTGGCTTCTTCCGCGTATACGGGCATTGTAAAGATCAGGGGAAACCGCGCGCGGCCGGAAGGCGACGGAGCATTGCTGGAAGTTGCGGCGCAGGCAAAGACAAAGGGCCGGGGACAGGCGCAGGAACAAAAGCGAGTTGCGCTCACATTTGACGACGGACCGCATCCTTATTATACGGAAGAGCTTTTGGACGGCTTGAAGGAGCGGGGCGCGAAAGCCACTTTTTTTGTGATCGGGAAGAATATCCCCGGAAATGAGGATGTGATCCGGCGCATGGATGAGGAAGGGCATTTGATTGGGAACCACACATACGACCATGTCAAGATCAGCGGCATGGACAAGACGGCCGCCTGCGAGCAGATTGAAAAGACGAGCGCCCTGATCCGGGAGTTGACCGGGAAGGACACTGAGTTTGTGCGGCCGCCCTTCGGCGAGTGGAACAAGGATCTGGAATGTTCCTTTGTGATGATTCCTGTGCTCTGGAACGTGGATCCGAAGGACTGGACGACGAACAATGTGTCGGATATCGTGCGCCGGGTGCTGGAGGACACTGAGAACGGGGACATCATCCTCCTGCATGATTACTATAAATCGTCCGTGCGTGCGGCGATCGAGATCGTGGATAAGCTGCAGAGTCAGGGATACGAGTTTGTGACTGTGGATGAGCTGATTCTGGAATGACGCAGCTGCGGCAGGTTTCCGAGATAACAGAAAGCGGATTCGTGTGTCACAAAAAGGTCTCGCAATATAAAGAAAATTCGTGTATAATGTGTTCAGAAGAAAAAATGTGACTGAATAGACTGCACCATCCGGCGCGGATCTCGCATGATGACAGAAAACAGAGGATCTGTTCCGTGCGGAAAGCAGAGTGGGATTATGAAGATCAAGGTACAATTGTTCGGGGAATTTACATTGACGAGCGGCGGCAGGATACTCAACGAGGAGACGCTGCACTCGAAAAAGTTGATGCGGATGCTGGCGTATATCATTGTCAACCGGGATATGATTCTGTCACATCAGAAGCTGATCGAGGTGTTCTGGGAGGATGATACCAGACACCCGGAGGGCGCTTTGAAAAACCTTATGTATCGCCTGCGCGCGGTCATGAGGGAGCTCGGAGACGAGACATACATATGCACACTGCCCGGGGCCTACCGCTGGAACCCGGAGATCAGCGTGGAGACAGATTACGAGCGTTTCGAGGAGCTTGCGGCGAAGGTTCGTGCGATGCAGACCAGTGATGAAGAGACCGGCAGAACCTGCGAGGATGCGATCGCGTGCTATCAGGGTAATTTTTCAGCGCGGATTGCGGAGGAGCCGTGGATCATTTCACGCACGATTTGGTATCAGTCGCTGTATATGGATATTGTTAAGACACTCTGTGCTGTTTACAGGAGGGGGAAGAAATGGGACCTCCTCGAACGGGTCTGCAGCCAGGCGTTGGCCGTGGACGCGTACGATGAGGATGTGCACTGCTGGATGCTCGAGAGCCTGCGAGGCCAGAAGAAATACGAGCTGGCGCTGAAACACTACGAGAGGACAGCGAAGCTCTTCTACAGCAACATGGGGATAAGGCTCTCGGGGAGGATCTTGGAGATCTACCAGAGCCTGATGCGTGAGAGTGGGGACGTGACCTCCAGTATTGCGGGGCTGATCCGGGAGTCCAGAGAGGATGGCCGCCCTCAGGGGGCGTATCTGTGCGAGTATTCCGTCTTCCGCCAGATTTACCGTGTGGAGGCGCGCAGGATCACGAGGCTCGGAATCGCGGAGTACATCCTGATGCTGACCGTCCAGACGAAAACCCCGGTCTTTGCGGACGGGGACTCCGAGCAGGGATCCGGGAAAGCGATGGATGCACTGGAACGGGTAATCTGCAGGTACCTGCGCGCGGGCGATGTCGTGAGCAGATACGGTCCGACACAGTTTGTTGCGATGCTGCCGACCTGTTCCTACGAATCCGGGATAGGGGTGGCGGAGCGGATCCGACGGAATTTTAAAAAGTATGAGGAGAAATATCACTGCCAGATCGTGTACGAGCTTGCGGAGCTCTCCGCAGTCACATAGGCGTTTGCCATTTTTGCCCGTTCGTGATATACTGTATTATTACAGATAAAATACTTCAGGACGGAGCGTATTTTTATGCAAGATACAATATCCCGGATAAAGAATATTGTGGTGCGGGTGGTCGTTCTGGCGGTCACCTTTGTCGTTGCCGTGATCTGTTTCAGCCGCATGATCAACCAGACGGCGCCGAGCACGGCGGAGACGATGGAGAATTCGACGTTTCCGCTTGTCTATATGTGTAACAATGGCGTCAGCTACAATTGCCTGCACGGCTATACGCAGGAGATGGACGTCGAGTACATCCGCGATACCGTGACCGTACTCTCGGACGATCATCTGCTCGCTATCCAGATCCAGCCCTTCGGCACAAACATTGAAAGCGTGTCCTACGAGGTGCTGACGCTGGACGGCCTGAATTCCCTGGAGAATACGAATGTGATCAAACTGGAGGAACAGGACGGATATATCGCTGCGACCCTCCAGATCCAGAATCAGATGCTGCTGAATCAGGAGTACATTCTGAAGCTTCAGCTGACGGTGGGCGGCCGAGACATCTACTATTACACACGGCTGCTGCTGGAGGACGGCCTGCATCTTGACGCCTATCTTGATTTTGTTTCCGGATTCTATGAGAAATGCGTCTATAAGACGGACCAGAACGCGCTCGGGACGGTTGTAGAGCCGGACGAAACGACAGACCAGTCGCGCACGCTCTCATCGATGAACATCCATGACAGCGTCTCGCAGCTGATGTGGGGAGAGCTGAATCCCCAGGTCTATTACAAGCCGACGCCCAGCCTTGTGGACATCAACGGGACGACGGCATCCTTTGTGCTGGAATACCGGATCTCCGCGGTGAACGAGGAAGGCGCGAACGAGGTCTACAACGTGGACGAGTTCTATCGCCTGCGCTATACGGATACGCGTGTATTTCTGCTGGACTTTACGAGGACGACGGACAAGGTGTTCAACACCGGGGGCACGCTGCTGCAACCGGAGGGGATCTGCCTTGGGATTACGGACGCAGACGTGGAGTACGCGTTTGACGAGCAGAAGAAGGTGGTGGCCTTCGTACAGGAAAATGAGCTGTGGTCCTATCGCGTGAACAGCGGACAGATCGTGCGTGTGTTCGGATTCCCGCAGCAGGAAAATATGGACTACCGGGACTTTTATTCGCGCAATAACATCAAGGTGCTGCGGGTGGACGAGTCCGGCGATATCTGGTTCGCGGTGTCCGGTTATATGAACCGCGGCAGCAGGGAAGGCCAGAACGGGATTGGGATCTATTTCTATGAGGAAGCGTCCTCGACGGTGGAGGAGATTTTGTTCGTCGAGACGATGGAATCGTACGACATGCTGAAACTCGACATTGACGCGCTGGCCTATGTAACGAACGACCGAACAGCCTGCTACATTCTTCTGGAAGGGATCGTCTATCGCATCGATCTCGTCGAAAGAGAGTACACGCATGTGATCGACGGGGTGAAAAACGGCTGCTTCATGAGTTCGGAGTCGAACCGATATTTCAGCTGGCTCAAGGAGGGCAGGCGGTACGGTTCGAAGACGCTTTACACGATGGACTTCGAGACAGGAGAGGCAAGCGAGATAAGCTGTCAGGCGGATGAGATGCTTCGACCCGTTGCGTACATGGGAGAGGATTTGGTGTACGGAAAGGCTCTGGTCTCGGATATCGTCGATCAGGACGAGGGGAACGAGATCTTTCCGATGTACCAGCTCGTGATCATGAACGGAGAGGGCGAGCAGCTCATGACGTATGAGACGCCCCAGGCGTATGTGACGAGGGCCGAGCAGGTGAACCACGTCCTGAAGTTGACGAGAGTGGTCAAGACGGAGCTCGGTTACGCCGAGACACTCGAAGACCAGATCGTGGGAATGGACACGGAGGAGGATGTGGTCTACGGCATCGCGACGCAGGAAGAGGGAGCGAAGCAGACGACGATCCTGCTGCGGGTGGGCACGGAGATCACGGACAGCAATCCGCAGGTCGCGACAAGCCGACTTCTGGTACATGAGGATCAGCGTGCGATACGGATCCCAAAGAACACGGAGCGGGAGCATCTGTACTATGTGTACGCGGGCGGCAGTATGGAAAGTATGTGGCCGACTGCCTCCGAGGCGATTCGGCGGGCCGATGAGAAAGTGGGCGTGGTGATCGATCACGCGAAGGAGTTTGTCTGGGAGCGAGGCAACCGCGCGGAGACCGCGAAGATCAAGCTGGAGAACATCCCGGATGTCGTCAAAAGCGGGACGATGGATATCGAGACGCTGGAGGCATCGCTCGGCAAGGACGCGGTCAATCTGACCGGATGCACGCTCGAAGAGGTGCTGTATTTTGTGGGGCAGGGACAGCCGGTGCTGGCGGCGACGCCGGACGGAGCCGGGGTGGTCATCATCACGGGATATGACGATTTTGGAAACACGATCCTTCTGCGTCCCGGCGAGACGGAGACTTATTTCTATGGCCCGGAGGACAGCAAGGCGCTGTTTGAACAGGCGGGGAACCGCTTCGTATCATACCTGAAGACAGATCTTTAGAGGTCGTCAAACAGACTGACAATTAAAAATAATATCAGAAAATATAAGGACAAGAAATCTTTAAAAAGTCTTTTGCGACATCGCGGAAGGGTAAATCTGCACAAAGTTAAAAAAAGCAAATTTTTCGGAGGCGACAAAGATTGACATAAAAATTGCCAGTTATCCACATGCGAAAGCCGGGGAAAGCCAGACGGATTGGACTTATGCACCGATTTATCCACATTATCCACAAAAAAACGGTCCAAATGATTGGTTTACATAGGTTTCTTGGGGAACGGACGTTTTGTGAATAATGATAAAATCAAAAAATGAACAAAAAAAATCCCGGAAGGGCTTGACAGAAAAAATGACAGTGTTTTGCGAGAAAAGTCTGAATAATCAGAATAAACATACGGCCACGGACAAAATCCGTGGCCGTTTCCCCTGTTTTTGCTGATTCTCAGGACCAATACCGCACGACGCGGATCGGGGTGTTGTAGTCGTAGTTCGAGATTTTGATGCCACCCTGCGGGTAAGGCTGGGAGTTGCTCGCGTGTACAATCTGGCCGTCCCCCATGTAGATTGCGACATGTGACGCGTAATTGCTCGAGCCGTAGAAGATGAGATCTCCCGGCTGCATGCTGGAGGTATCCACGATAATGGGACGTTTATACTCTTTTGAAATTGCGGAGGACGGTCCCTTCATCTGGTCGTCCGCAACGCGCAGCAGCTTGATGCCGAAGTGTGCGAACACGGTCTGGACGAAGCCGGAGCAGTCCGCCCCGCCTGTCAGGCTTGTGCCGCCCCACACATAGGGATTGCCAACATACTGCAGCGCGAAATTAACGATCTTGGCGCCGGTCGAATTGCCTGAGATCTTGATGCTCTTTTCCGCCGTGATATCGCCTGCCGAGTCGATCGTGTATTCCTTCAGGCCGACCGCGATGGTGATCGACGTCGCGAGGCGGCCGTCAGAGTAGAAGTAGTACTTCTTGTTGTTGACTGTCTGAAGACCGGTCAGCATGACGCCGGTACTTGTGTCGAAGTAGTATTTGCTTCCGCTGATGGTCTGCCAGCCTGTCGCCATGTTTCCTTTTTTGTTGTAATAATATTTCTGGCCATTGACGGTTTGCCAGCCTGTCACCTTTTTCTGGTTTGTCCGGGCTCCGTTCAGATCTACGTAATAATCGCCGATCCACTGATTTTTCGCCATCGTACCGTTGCTCTGGAAGTAATAGTACTTTGACTTGATCTTGACCCAGGTGTCCATTGCCGCTGCACCGGTCTTTGTGAAATAGTACGTGTAGGAATTGATTGTCTTTTTCTTTTTGACCAGTTTCTTGCCGTTTGACGGTTTGAAGTAGTACAGGGAACCGCTGATGTTCTGCAGCCCGGTCAGAAACGCTCCCGACGCGGATGCGTAATAACTGTTTGAGCCTACCCAACGATTCTTGCGCAGCCTGCCGTTGGTTCCGAGAAAATACTTTATGCCGCCTATTTTGATGTAACCGGTCTTTCGAAGCCCGTTTGAGGGATCAAAATAATAGGTATATTTTCCAATCGTCTGCCATCCGGTCGCCCTTGCTCCGGATGCGAGCACATAGTACTTTTTCTTATCGATCCAGGTATTCTTCTGCACGACGCCCTTCACACAATAGTAACGGACTTTTCTATATTTAGTCCAACCGCTGCGTCGTTTGCCGGACGAGGTAAAAAGATAGGACTTGCCATTGATGTCCATCCAGCCTGTGGCCGCGGAGCCGTCGCTCTTGAAATATCTGCCGCCCTTCCACTTGTTGGCAATGAGGGTACCGTCCTTCTTCGCGTAATAATACTTTTTGCCAATCTTGAACAGACCCGTATGCATGACGCCGCTCGAAGTGTCGAAGTAGTAAAGCTTCCCGTCAATTGGCGCCATTCCCTTGACCATTACGCCCTGAGCGTCATAATAATACTTTTTTTTGCCTTTGGTGACCCAGCCGATGTTGCGTTTGACGCCGGTGAAACGTCCGTCTGCCCCGATCTGCTTTCCGTCGATCCAGGTGTTCACAGCCATGGAGCCGTCTGCCTGGTAGTAGTATTTTCCGACCCATCTGTTCGAGACGATCGCCCCGCCGTCTGACTTGGCGCCATAGTAGGTCTTCCCGTCAATGGCAACGAAACGCCCGCTCTGGAGCTGCCCCTGCGGATTGAAATAGTATTTCTTATTTTGAATCACATGAAAGCCGGTCAGCATCACGCCCTGCTCGTCATAGTAGTATGTGTAGTTTCCTGTCTTCGTCCAGGCAGCGCCCGCTGATAAAGAAGGCACAACTGCGATGAGCATCCCCATAATGGATAGCAGTAAGAGCATCCTGCATTTTCTCATAAATCTCTACCCCTCGAAATCTGCACTGAAAAAATTACAATTTGATTAAAACTCTATTTAAAATATTACTCGATATTTAATAAAATGTCAACAAGTAGACAACAGAAAATGGGAGAAAAAATGCCGAAAATGCGTCACAAAAACAACACATTTAAAGCGGGAGGATGCTGTTTTGAGAAAAAAGAAACATAAAAAGACTGCCGCCAAACAGTTTGCCAAATACTTTGCGTTCACTGTCTGCGGCAGCCTTTGCCTTGTCGTTTAACGATATGTCATATTTATCCCATGACTACGGTGACTTTGTATGCCTTCTTGCCTTCCTCGAACGGGATCACGCAGCCAGGCACTTCCTTGCCGTCCACGATCAGCTTCTTCACGCCCTTCTCGACGTCGTCCGGATTCTGGACCTCGATCTCATAGTCCGCGCCGCGGAACTTACGCGTCAGCTTGAAGTCCCCGAAGCCCTTCGGCACGCACGGATCGATGCCGAGGCCGTCGTACTGCGGCTGTACGCCGAGGATGTGCTGCGAGACATTGACGAAGGTCCACGCTGCCGTGCCGGTCAGCCAGCTGTTCTTCGCCTGGCCGTGGTAGTAGGCGTCGCGGCCCGCCACCATCTGCGAGTAGACGTACGGCTCGGTACAGTGGATCTCGCTGATGTCCTCAAGGTAAGCCGGACAGGTCTTGCGGTAGATCTCAAACGCGCGGCTGCCGCGCCCCACGACGGTTTCCGCGATGGATACCCAGGGATTGTTGTGGCAGAAAATGCCCGCGTTCTCCTTGTATCCCGGCGGGTAGGAAGAGATCTCGCCGAGGTTCAGGTAGTACTTTGTGTAGGCCGGCTGCAGGATCATGATACCGTACTTGGTATCGAGGCGCTCCTTGACGGAATCCAGAGCCTTGACCGCAAGGCCCTCTTCGACGCCAATACCCGCCAGCACGCAGAAGCCCTGCGGCTCGATGTAGATCTGACCCTCTTCGCACTCTTTGGAACCAACCTTCTGCGAGGAAGCGTCGTACGCGCGGACGAACCACTCGCCGTCCCAGCCCGCGGTGATCGTGGCCTGGTACATTTCATCCACATGCTTCAGCGCCTCGGCGGCCTTCTCAGCCTCGCCGCGCAGCTCGCAGAGCTTCGCGTACTCGCGGCCGTACTTGACGTACATACCGGCGATGAACACGGACTCAGCGACCGGCCCCTCGGACGGACCTGTCGTCTGGAAGGATTCGCCCGGCGTGTCGGAGAAGCAGTTGAGGTTCAGGCAGTCGTTCCAGTCTGCGCGTCCGATGAGCGGCAGACCGTGCGGCCCCTTGTGCGTCGTAATATAATCGAAGGAACGGGTCAGGTGCTCAAAGAGCGGAGCAGCCTTGGACTCGTTGTTGTCAAACGGAACCATCTCGTCGAGGATGGACATATCGCCGCTTTCTTTAATATATGCGGCCGTACCTGCGATCAGCCAGAGCGGGTCGTCGTTGAAGCCGCTGCCGATGTCGAGATTGCCCTTCTTCGTGAGCGGCTGGTA
>CANQDA010000067.1 GCA_947591155.1 uncultured Lachnospiraceae bacterium | reverse complement strand
ACACCCAGTAAATCCGGATAACGCTTGCCCCCTACGTATTACCGCGGCTGCTGGCACGTAGTTAGCCGGGGCTTCTTGGTCAGGTACCGTCATTTTCTTCCCTGCTGATAGAGCTTTACATACCGAAATACTTCTTCACTCACGCGGCGTCGCTGCATCAGGGTTCCCCCCATTGTGCAATATTCCCCACTGCTGCCTCCCGTAGGAGTCTGGGCCGTGTCTCAGTCCCAATGTGGCCGGCCACCCTCTCAGGTCGGCTATGGATCGTCGGTTTGGTGGGCCGTTGCCCCGCCAACTGCCTAATCCAACGCGGGCCCATCCTGTACCACCGGAGTTTTTCACACAGAAACATGCGTCCCCGTGCGCTTATGCGGTATTAGCAGTCATTTCTAACTGTTGTCCCCCTGTACAGGGCAGGTTGCCCACGCGTTACTCACCCGTCCGCCACTAAGTCATACCCCATTCCGTCCGAAAACTTCATAGAGTATGCTTCGTTCGACTTGCATGTGTTAAGCACGCCGCCAGCGTTCATCCTGAGCCAGGATCAAACTCTCTGATAAAATGTTGATCTCTTGGTCAGATAACGTCTTGGCTATCTTCCCTTTTTTACTGTTTTAAAGGTCAGTTCCTTAAAAATAAAACTTCTTAAGAATTTTCAAGGTTGTTCCACTGTTCAGTTATCAAGGTTCCGCGCTGTCTTGCGACAGCTTTTAAATACTACCACAGGATCCATTCTTTGTCAACAGCTTTTCTGAAGTTTTTTAATATTTTTTCTACACCTTTTCTACCGTCTTTGGACGGCGGCTTTTCGCCTCGTAAAGCTTCCCGTCCGCATGCGAAAGCATCTCATTGAGCGACAGTGTTTCCTCCCCCGATGACAGGAATGTACCCATAGACACCGTAACATTGTATGGCTTGCTGCTGTGCAGATTATGATTCTCGAATCTCTCATTGATCCCATTGATGACTGACTGCGCTTCCAGCAAACCGCACTTCAGGATACAGGCGAACTCGTCCCCGCCGATCCTGCCCGCGATCCCTCTTTCATCGATTCCTTCTTTCAGATAATCGGCGATCAGCTTGATGGAGTAGTCTCCCTCTTCATGCCCATATCGGTCGTTGATGATCTTCAGGTGGTTCATATCCGCATAGATCACCATCACATCTTCCTCGTTCTCCCTACACTTCTCCAGAAAGCGTTCCGCTTCCGTATAGAAACCGCGTCGATTGAGAATGCCGGTCAGTCCGTCCGACTTAGACAGCATGTCCAGCATGATGTTATTCTCGCGCATGATAACAAGACTCTTTTCGAGCTGATGCTGGATTTTCTCATTCTCATTCAAAAGGCGGATCATCTTGACGGCCGAACTCATCTGGTTTGCCAGAAACTCCCCATTGTCAAACACCTTATCCGTCAGCTCGCACAGTAAAACCCCGTAGAAAGTCTCATTGGTGAACAGTGGCAACAAGACCATGGTATAACGCTCTGCTCCGATCTGCTCGTTTCTGTAGAGATCCGCAAAGCTCGTTCTCTGCTCTGTAGCAGGGATCCCATACGCCTTCCCGTCCTTCAGCACGGCTTTCAGATTCAGGTATTCCGGAGCGTAGAGCGGATCCGATTCATGCCGTATCACCGGCTCGTCAAAAACATACACATACGCGTTCCGGATATCCAGCCAATCCAGCCGTCTCAGAAGCGCCGCATAGCTCTCATCGTTCCCTGTCTCGAACTGCATGCTGTCCCTCACAAATTGCTTCGTCAGATAACTGTCTGACACCTGCAGTTCCAACGCAGCCACCGACTTCGCGTCCACCGCGACGATCAGCTTCTCGATCGACGTTTCGATCAGACCATACGCCTTCATCTCCTCCGCGCGCTCCGGTCTCGCCGACACAAGCGAATGATAAAGCTGCGTGAGATCATTGGTCAGTTTCGCCACATCCGCATACTGCAGCGCGTCGCTGGCACAAAACTCGTCGACTGCCTCAAGAATAACCTCGCAGCGTTCTTCTGTCAGACTTCCGCCGTCGAAAAGCACCGCCACGGCGTTCATCAGAGACGCAAAGACCTCATATATGAGCTCTATGCGTTCCCCGGCCTCCTCGCCGATCAGTCGATAAAAAATATCATTAAAGTACTCATCGATCTGTTCTTCATCCATCGACTCCGCCTTATTCTCTCCCGTACTTCGTATCTGTGTCCCAAAGGAATCCCTTTTGATGAATCTGGTCGGAAGCGCCCTGCTGCTCACGGTTTTCCCCGAAAGCATCTCCAACAGCAGATCCATCGACTGTACGCCCAGATCCCCGGACGCCGCCCAGATCGAGGACAGGGATGGCTTGGATTTCGCCGCTGGGATCGTATTGTCGTAACCAAATATGTAGATATCTTCTCCCGGAATGCGACCCCTGCTCTTCAGCTCATCGCACAGCCCGAGTGCGGAATCGTCATTCACGCAAAAGATCGCCTCCGCATCGGGATTCTGGTCCAACAGCTTATCATAAATCTCTTTCTCCTGTCTGGACAATCCGCCCTCCACAAAATTCCGATCCTCAAGAGAGATCCCGTTCTCGCTCAGAACAGAAATGAACGCCTGCTTCCGCTCTCTTGCGTCCGTATTGCCTTCCGGCCCGCACAGCATGCAGAATTTCCGGCAATTCAGCTTTTGAAGCAGATATTCCAGTCCGATCTTAATTCCCTCGTAATTGTCATAGGAAACATTGACATATCCTTCGATCTTCGACGCGATCAGCACGCAGGGCATATCGTTAAACCGGCTCAGCATCTCCGCGATGCGTTCTTTCGTCGTCATGCAGCCGATGCAGTCCGCCATGACAAGGACCGCGTCCAGATTCTCCTTCGCTGCATAGGACAGCATAGTGTTGTACTGGTACTCGTACATGATCTCTTCGTTTTGGGACAGATCCCGGTCCAGATATTTGCATGAGATCACGACAAGATTCACATTACGCTTTTTCGCCTCAAACATGACGCCCTTGCTCACGGATTCCGTAAAAGAATCCATGATACCGCTGACCAATAATCCGATTGTCCATTTCCCGTTTTTCATTTTGCTTCTCCCGATCTGTTCCTTATCTATAAATCCATCGAAACTGCATCCGGAAATTCATGTCATTCCCCCTGCTGCCATAGCTCCGGCAATTTATGTTCAGCCCAATGGCTGTCGCGCGTCAGTCAGTGATAACGGAGACCAGATAGAACGGCCCCACTTCCTCCGGATGCGCCTCTTTGATCCTGATCGTCAGCTGGTGACGTCCCCGCTCTTTGCGGTTCATCACCTCGATGAGCGCCAGGCAGTCACCCCAGTCCTCGTCAAAATTTCCGTCCAGCGCCACCGCGTGCGCGGTATCTCCGTCGATCACTGCCTCCGCGACCGGGCGCGGCTTGTGAATAGAGCGCAGGTACTGTACCGCGAGGTAGGAGCACTCCACATCCAGTGTGAAGCTGTCTCCCGTGTGTTCCGCCGTCCAGCCGTTCTTGTAGAGATCCAGAAACGCGGTCTTCTCGCGCGGATCCACCCGGAAGCCCTGCAGCTTCGGACAGGTGTTTTTGATCTGGTAACGCTTCGCGTTCTCGAAGCGGTTCGTCGTCAGCGCGGCCGGATAAGCCGGCTCCTCCTCGTCGTTTTTCAAATCAGCATATATCTTATCCAGCTGGTACGTGATCATGTACGCCAGCAGCTCATGTCCTTTGTCGTTCGGATGCAGAAAGTCCTGCGTGATCTCCGCGGCCGGAAGCGAGCCATCCTTTAACATCGCGAAAATGCTCTCCCGCACGCTCACCGCCGGGATCTGATAGTGCGCGGCGATTTCATTGTGCAGCTCCTGCGCGTTCCGCCCGTCGTCGTAGAAAGCGTTGTTCAGGATCAACACCGCCGTCTTTTTGTTTCCGTACAGCTGCCGGATCACGCCCTCAAAGGTCTCCTGAAAGATCGGGAGCGCGTCGTCGTTCACCGTGAAATCAACCACGACAAAGTCCGGCTGATAGCACATCATATCCTCCCAGGCCCGCGCCGCGCCAAACAGGGACGTCGTCCCGCCGATCCCGGCATTGATATAGGAAAAGCGGCTCTGCGGAAAGGTCTCCTCCCACCAGCGGTACACGCGCGCCGCGTAGCACTTCTCCGGCGCGGAGGCCACGCTTCCCTGCGTGATGGATCCGCCCAGAAATCCGATATGCAAGTCCTCACCTGCCGCTGCCTTTTTCATCAGTTTTTTCATCCGCGACCAGTTGCCCCGCACGACAAGCGCCGCCTGTGCTGCCATTTCTTTTTCCATACTTTGCCTCCAGTCAAAACAGACTATCCAAATGTTATCAGTGATTAAATTATACAGCCACATTTTTTGACTTGCAAGAGTGTTTTTCGTCAAAAAAAGCGCCGGACACCTCTTGCAGTGTCTCTGCGCTTTTTCTGACCGGAGAAGGTGGGATTTGAACCCACGCGCCGCTACTAACGACCTACTCCCTTTCCAGGGGAGCCCCTTCAGCCGCTTGGGTACTTCTCCATTCGCCTGAATCACTTCAGATATTCAGTTATTCGGATCCCAGAGCCTCCCTGCGCAGATCCGACAGCGGAGAGAGTGGGATTCGAACCCACGCGCCCTTTCGGACAAACGGTTTTCAAGACCGCCTCGTTATGACCACTTCGATATCTCTCCATGTCTCTCCCGAGATACGTCTTCAATCGACGCAGAAAATATGTTACCATTTTCACGGAAATCTGTCAACAGAATTTTCTTCGTTTCCCACAGCAAATTTTCTTCGTTTCCTGTCGCGGATCTCAACCGACATTTCCCGGACGCTTTTTATGTTTCCCACTTTCCGCGAAATCATCCCTCGGAAGCTCAAGACCGTCCGACTTCCTCCGCGAAGAGCTCCGCGAGCTTCAGATCCTCCGGCGTCGTGATCTTGATGTTGCTGTAATCGCCGGACACCAGCCGAACCTTCACGTTCGTCATCGCCTCGACCACCATCGCGTCGTCCGTCACCTGCAGCGCCGTCCCTTTGTCAACCGCTTCCATCAGATCTTCGTATGCCCGACGTATCAGTTCAGCCGAAAAGACCTGCGGCGTCTGGATCTGCCAGAGATGAGAGCGATCCGGCGTCTCCGCGCAGAATCCGTCGTCGTCGCTCAGCTTGATCGTATCCTTGACCGGCATCCCGACCACGCAGGCACGGTCGGCGCACACGGCGTCCCTGGCGCGTCCCAGAATCTCCTGCGAGACAAACGGCCGCGCGCCGTCATGAATGTAGAGATAATCGCATTCTCCCGCGGCGAGGATTCCCTGCCGGACCGAGTGATAGCGCTCCTTCCCTCCGGCGACGATCCGCTTCACCTTTCGAAATCCGTATTTCTCTACGATCTCTGCCCGGCAGTATTCGATCTCATCCGTGCCGGTCACCAGCACAATCTCATCTATGAACGGGCAGCGCTCAAACTCTGAGAGCGAATACCAGATCACCGGCTTTCCTTTGATCAGAAGATACTGTTTCGCGACATCGCTGTGCATCCTGCTGCCGCGCCCGGCCGCGAGCACGATCGCTACATTCTTCATTTCGGAACACTCCTCTTCCATTTCCATCCCGCATCCTTGTTATGCTTGCGCGCGGTTTTCCATTCTGCATCCTTGCTGTGCTTGCGTGCGGCTTTCCATCCCGCATACCTGCTGTACCTGCGCACGGCTTGCCGTTCCACGCCCGCGTTCTCGCATGCGTTCCCAGCCGTTCACCGCTCCCCCAACTTCAGGTTCGGCACCGCGTTCAGATCCAACCCATGCCGGACGCCCTTGATGTATTCATAGTACGCCGCCGCCCCGATCATCGCCGCGTTGTCCGTACAGAGGATCGGCGACGGGCGATAAAAATGAACGCCGTTCTCCGCGCAGGCCTGTTCCATCGCGGCCCGCAGCGCCCCGTTGGACGCCACGCCCCCGGCGATCGCCAGCTTGTCAAGCCCGGACTCTCTGACTGCCATCATCGCGTGCTCCACCAGCACGTCCGTGACCGACTTCTGAAACGACGCGGCCACGTCCGCCTCGACGATCGGCTCGCCCTTCATCTGACAACCGTTCAGGTAATTCAGCACCGCCGACTTCAGACCGCTGAAGCTGAAGTCATAGGGAGAGCCTTCGATCTTCCCCCGCGGAAACGCGATCGCGTCCGGATTCCCCTCCTTCGCGAGACGGTCGATCTTCGGGCCGCCCGGATAGCCGAGTCCGATCGCGCGCGCCACCTTGTCGAACGCCTCCCCGGCCGCATCGTCCCTCGTGCGCCCAAGGATCTCATACTCGCCGTAATCCTTCACCCGCACGAGATGCGTGTGTCCGCCGGAGACCACCAGACAGATAAACGGCGGCTCCAGATCCTTATTCTCAATATAGTTTGCCGAGATATGTCCCTCGATATGGTGCACACCCACGAGCGGCAGACCTTTCGCGTAGCTGATCGCCTTCGCCTCGGCCACGCCCACGAGCAGCGCGCCGACAAGCCCCGGGCCGTAGGTCACGGCCACCGCGTCCAGCTCGTCCAGTGTGGTGTCCGCCACCGTCAGCGCCTCCTCGATCACCTGATTGATCTTCTCGATGTGCTTGCGGGACGCGATCTCCGGCACAACGCCGCCGTAGAGTTTATGCAGTTCGATCTGAGACGAGATCACATTCGACAGCACCTCCCTGCCGTTCTTCACGACAGCCGCCGCCGTCTCATCGCAGGAGCTTTCTATTGCCAAAATCAAAATGTCCTTTTCGCTCATCCGTTCCTCCAAAATCTCACGATCCTGATCGTCATATTCGCCTCCGCCATGACCATATGATCGTCTTCCGTCACTATATCGCCGACCATCAGGTCCGCACCTGCATTCCTGGGCTAATCCTCCGGGAAATCCAACTCAGCCGACTTCCCGTCCTTCCCCGGCCATGCTTCCGGGAAAATTTCGCGTACGCCGTCTATATAGTCCTCCGCCTTTACGAGAGACGGACTGTAATGCGTCAGCCACAGCTGCGCCGGGCGCGCGCGCTTCGCGAGCTTCGCCGCCTCCTCGAACGTCATATGCTTGTACTCGACCGCCTTCTGCGCCTTGTCCGCCTCACCGTACATGCCCTCGCAGATAAAAAGGTCGGCTCCTGCCGCGTGTTCCGCGATACTGTCGTTCGGCCTGGTATCCGTGCAGTAAGTGAGCTTGATCCCTTTCCGGGCGGGGCCGAGCACATCCTCGGGGCGATAGACCCTTCCTTCCTCCTCGATCACCTCGCCCTTTTGCAGGCGGCTCCAGAATTTCATCGGAATGTCCGCTTCCCGCGCCCGCTCCACGTCGAACCGGCCCGCGCGGTCGATCTCCAGCGTATAACCATAGCAAGGCACGTTGTGATTCACGCGAAACGCCGTGATCTTATAACCATTTTCCGTAAAGCTCTGCTCCGCGCCCTGAATCTCCTTAAAAATGATCGGGAACGGAAGCTCCGGCGCGATCACTCGCAGTGCGTTCACGACGCGCTCCAGTCCTTTCGGTCCGATCAGTGTGAGCGGCTCGGTGCGCTCCGCGTTGCCCATCGTGAGCAGCAAGCCTGGAAGGCCGCTGATGTGATCCCCGTGGTAATGCGTAAAGCAGACCGTGTCGATCGGCTTGAAGCTCCAGCCCTTTTTCTTGATCGCTACCTGCGTCCCTTCCCCGCAGTCGATCAGCAGATTGCTCCCGTTATACCGCGTCATCAGGGAAGTCAGATGACGGTATGGCAGCGGCATCATCCCGCCGCAGCCCAAAAGACATACGTCCAACATATCCATTCCTCTTTCTCAGCTATCTCTCAGATCCGCAGGCACTCCTATTTCCCTGCTCCTCTTCGCCCGCGAAATGCTTTTCTTGCACTAAGTCGTCCACATGATCACGGCAGACTCCACCGGTTTCTCATAGAAATCCTTCCGGATACCGACAGAGACAAAACCCAGCTTTTCATACAGATGGATCGCCGTGGCGTTGCTCTGCCGCACCTCCAGCGTGTATCGCAGGATACCTCTTGTGCGTCCGCGCAACATAAGCTCCCGCAGCATACGCTGCCCGATCCCTGCATTGCGAAACTCCGGGGCAACCGCCACATTCATGACGTCCGCCTCGTCAAAGGACTGGAGAAATCCGCAGTACCCGACGATCCTGCCCTCCTGCCGGGCTGTGAGGTACAGGGCGTCCGGAGATCGCAGCGAGCTTAAAAATCCCGCCTCACTCCACGGCAGGGAAAAGACCTGCCGCTCCAGCGCGGCGACCTCCGGGACATCCTCCGGCGTCATCTCTTCGATGGCAAGATCCGCTTTGCAGTTTTCCCACGGATCCCCGATACCCTTCATTGAACTATCGCCTTTTTCCCTCTTGTCCATACTAAAACCATGTTTTCCATCATTCTGAGACAATTCTTTCTCTGTAATCTTTTTCTCTGTAATCTCTTCCTCTTGCCAAGTCCTGAAACACTTACGTTCCTGTCACGCACCCGCGTTCTGCTCCCGCCGCAGCGCCTCCGCGCGCTCGCGCTCCGCCTGCGAGGGCCGCAGGTAATCCGGGGCGTGCTCCGCCGCCGTCTCGGTCTTTCCCTCTCTCGCATACTGCATCGCCAGCACCGCCACTGCGGACGCCCGCTGCCGATTTACATGCGCAGGAGCAAAGCGGTACGGCACCTTCATGATCCGCTCCAGTTCCTCCCGATAGACCGGCACGCCGTCCCCCAGAAATACGACCGAACCGCCAAGCGCGTTCAGCTTCTCCGCGACCTCCGCCACCGCAATCGGCCTCTGCTCTTCGATGACGCGAAACTCCCCGTCTTCGAAGCGGTAGATCCCGGTGTAGACCTGGCTTCTGCGCGCGTCCATCATCGGGCAGATATAGTCCGAACAGCCGTAGAGATTGTAGGCCAGAGCGTCCACCGTCGGCACATGCACAAGCGGCTTATTCAAAGCCAGTCCCAGTCCCTTCGCCGTCGCGGAACCGATGCGCAGCCCCGTAAAAGAACCCGGACCGCCCGCCACCGCGATCGCGTCCACCGTATTCAGATCCAGCTCGATCATCCGCGCCGCCTCCGAGAGCATCGGCAGCAGCGTCTGCGAATGTGTCTTCTTATAGTCAACCGTATATTCCCCCAGCAGGACGTCGTCCTCCGCGATCGCCACGGAAGCCACCAGTCCCGAACTGTCCAGCGCAAGTATTTTCATAGTCTGCTCACTCCACTCTCCGTCTCATATCCGAAATTCCTTTTTCCGGCTTCTGTCCCTTATATCTTATCTCTCATTTTACGGCAATGATCCCTCTGACGATTCAATCTCTTGTCAAAGTCCTTCCACCGTGATCCTGCGATAGTCGAACCCCCGCTCCAGATCCTTCTCGATCGTGATCCAGACCGTATGCTCCGGCATCAGTTCCCGGATCAGGTTCGCCCACTCCACCAGACAGACGCCGTCCCCATAGAAATAATCCTCATATCCGATCTCATCCATCTCCTCCGGATCCGCGATCCGGTACACGTCAAAATGGTAAAACGGAAGCCTGCCTTCCTCATATTCCTGCAGGATCGTGAACGTCGGACTACTCACCGGCTCCGTGATGCCGAGTCCTGCCGCCAACCCTTTCGTCAGCACCGTCTTGCCGACGCCGAGATCCCCGACCAGGGCGAACACCTGCCCCGGAGCGGCCTGCTGAGCCAGAGAAGCGCCGTACGCGTATGTCTCCTGCTCCGAATTAGTCTCTTTGATCATAGTTCCTCCGTCACGCGCGCTATCCCGCCGACTGTCCTCCTGTTTTATCTCTTCTACTGCATATCCTGTCATTTCTGTTTCCTGTGCGTCACTTCACAGCGCGATATCTCCAGCACATCTCTTTATGGCCTCAGCTTCAGCCGCTCCGTCGGCACATACTTTTTCAAGGTCTCCCGGATCTCCGCCTCCTGCGCGCCGAGCTGATTCTTAGGCCAGATGCTTGCGTTCTTCTTTCCCGTGTACACGAGGATACTCTTCGCGTCCTCCCGCACAAGGATTACGCTGTCCCATGGAGCCACCGTCGGCTTCGGTCCCATCAGGCTTTCTACATACTGCTCCGCGTCCATGCCGCCCTGAAGCTTCGCCTGCCGAACCGAGATTCCCTCCTCGGAGAGCGTATAGTGCAGAGGGTGCTTGTAGACAAAATTCAGCTTTACATGTTTCACCGCCTGACTGTGCAAAGTCATGGGCTCATACAACAGGAAAAGGACGCCGAACACCAGATTCCACAGATTCCGCATCTCAAAACCGGCGCCGTTCCAGATATAAAATCCGATCAACGCAAGCCCGGCCACAATACTGAAAACACCGGCAAAGCTATGGTATGCATGGTACATCAGAAAGCGGTACATGCCGCCCACCGTCATCTTTATCTCAAACTCTGTCTTCATCCGGCACCTCCAAAAACGCAAACGGATCCTCATCGTGCAGGAAATGCATCAGCATATAGGAGCAGACGATCGCCACGCGCTCCTCACGCAGGATCCGGCGTACTTCCTCGCGATCCGCGAGCACCACCTCAATCTCCTCGCCGTCCTCCAGACAGTCGCCGCTAATCTCCCCGTCCGCGTAGCCGTACACCGTACCGCAGCACTCATCGGTCATGCCGATCGTCGTGTAGCACGGCTTCTCAAAGATCGTGTCCACCTGGAGCGGGTGCAGCGTCAGCCCGGTCTCCTCGCGCATCTCGCGCACCGCAGACACGTGGTAATCCTCGCCCGGCTCCACAAGCCCCGCAGGAAGCTCATAGATATAACCGTCGATCGTGTAACGGTACTGGCGAATCAGCACCACGCGATCCCGCTTCTCCCCGTACAGACTGTAAATGATGACACCGTCCGCTTTCTGCCGCTTCGTCGCAAGCTCCAGCTCCGCTCCGGTCTTTGCCCGGGAAGCCACGTAATACTTGCCCGGATTCCCGACGCGGTTCTCAATAGACAGATCGTACAGATTGACAAACGGATTGTGTGTAAGCTGTTCGATTTTTCTGATCTTTCCCATATATCCCGCTCCTTGTGGTCTGCAAAAAACCCCCATAATGAAAGGGACACCACAGATCCGGCAGAACCGTTATGCAGCATCCCTTCTGATCCTTTTTCTCCTCAAGTCGGGCGCAGCCGCACCCGCGATACGCGATGTATCACCCCTGCGGCTGGCTGTGTCCGTTCACAGCGCCCGCATCCTGTGCGGTACTATGCAAAACTCTGCTGATTCGCTTATATAATAACATAGTCGGCACAGAAATCAATACACCTTTTAACAGATTCAGCGGCGCGACCGCGAACAGGACTAGCGTGGACACACTGGTAATTCCCTTGTTGATCGCGGTGCCCATACCGACGATCGCGTCCAGCGGCATCCCGTAAAGCTTCGAGAATGCTGGGAGCAGATAGAAAGCGTTGAACAGGCTGCCAAACACCGTCATCACCATGGTGCCCACCGCCAGTGAAGCGATCGCCATAGCGCGCGTCTTCTTCAGGTGATAGATGATCGCGGCAGGAACGACAAAGGCGCAGCCGACCACGAAGTTTGCCAGCTCCCCGACGAACGCCGTCGAGGTCCCCTTCACTACCAGCTTCAGCAAAAGCTTCACAAGCTCAATGATCACGCCGCCGACCGGTCCTAAGCAAAATGCGCCGATCATGACCGGGATCTCGCTGAAGTCCAGCTTGTAGAAGCCCGGCGCCAGAAACGCTACCGGAAAATCGAAAATGTACAGTATCGTCGCCAACGCGCCCAGCATCGCGCAGATCGTAAGGTAACGCGTCTTGCTCACCTTCGCCACACTGTCCTTCAGCAGCTTGTCCTCGATCAGCTTCGCCGCCACGACGATCGCCAGGATCACAAGCGCACAGATCAGCACAAACTGCAGGTTCTCTCCGATTGTCTTCAAAATACCAGTTCCCATTTTTCATTTCTCCTTTTCTTAGTTTTTTAATTTGAGCCATGCCGCCCTCGACTTCGCTTTGCTCCGTCTCGGTCGCGGGCGTTCGCCCTATAAATATGTCGTCTCGTGAAACCGTCTGCAAGCAGACGTTTCCCGTTCCGTCATCTTTGCACGGCTCATCGCTTTCGCGAATAAGAAAAGCTCTTCTCAGTCGCGCATCTCGTCCTGTAAATTCGACGTTCTGTAAAACTATTTTCAAACAGATGTTTCACACTCCGCCGTCTTTGCACGGCTTATCACATTCGCGAAAAAAACGGTCCCGGAATCTCCCTCATGAAAAACTCCGCGGCCGCCTCGTATCTCGCCAATACTGCGCATTCTTCTCTCATCCAGACTATAACTGTCGGTTCCGGAATTCATCAGATGATGTCACCGAATCAGCCGCCTAAGCGGGTCGCGGACTATACCGCCGGTGGGGACTCACACCCCGCCCCGAAGAACAAATCTTAAATT
>CANQDA010000066.1 GCA_947591155.1 uncultured Lachnospiraceae bacterium | reverse complement strand
CTTTGAGTATACTGTTGTCGGAAGGAGTGATTCTTGCATGACAAAGGATCTCACGACAGGCAGACCGATGGGCGTGATCGTCCGTTTCGCGCTGCCTGTTCTTTTGGCTATGTTGTTTCAGCAATTTTACAGTCTGGTGGACACGCTGATCGTCGGCCGTATCCTCGGGCCGGAGGCGCTGGCGGCCGTCGGTTCCACGGGTTCGCTGAATTTCATGGTGATCGGGTTCTGCAGCGGCGTTTGCGCCGGTTTTGCGATCCCGATGGCCCAGGCTTTCGGCGCGAAAAACGAGAACGATCTGAAAGCGTACATCGGAAACAGCCTTTGGCTGTGCGTCGCGTTCTCGCTGATCCTCGCGGTCGTGACAGGCGTATTCTGCCTGCAGATCCTGCGTCTGATGAGCACGCCGGACGATATTCTGGATCGCGCGTATTCCTACATCGTCGTGATCTTCTGGGGGATCCCCGTGACCTATCTCTACAATATGCTCGCCTGCATGATCCGCTCGATCGGCGACAGCAAAACCCCTGTAATCTTCCTCGGCATCGCGTCGGGACTGAATATCGTGCTGGACATCTTCTTTATCACCGTCCTGAAGATGGACGTGATGGGAGCAGCCGTGGCAACCGTTCTGGCGCAGGGCGTGTCGGGACTGCTCTGCCTGTGGTACATAAAAGGGAAATTCCCCATCCTGCATCCGCGCCGGGAACATCTGCGGCTGAACCGCTGGTACATTGGAAAGCTCTGCATGATGGGAATTCCCATGGGGCTGCAATACTCCATCACCGCGATTGGCGGACTCATCCTCCAGACGGCCGTGAACTCGCTCGGCACTCTCTACGTGGCCGCTGTCGCGACTGGCGGAAAGACGAGCATGATGTTCTGCTGCGTCTTTGACGCACTCGGCACCACGATCGCCACCTACAGCGGACAGAATATCGGCGCCGGCAAGGTTTCACGCGTGCGGCAGGGCGTGAACGCCTGCATGCTGCTCGGAAGCGTCTGGGCCGTCATCGCGCTCCTGCTCTACTTCTTCGCCGGACATCTGCTGGCTTCGCTCTTCATCGACAGCTCCAACACGGAGCTGATCTCTCTCGTGCGGAGATTTCTGGTGACGAATGCAGTCTTCTACATCCCGCTCGCAGGCGTGAACATCTACCGCTATTGCATTCAAGGGATCGGCTACAGCCAGATGGCGATCCTCTCCGGCGCGATGGAACTCATCGGAAGGGCGCTCGTGGGCCTGATCCTCGTGCCGATGTTTGGCTTCTCCGCGGTCTGCTTCGCGAACCCGATGGCCTGGATCGCCGCCGACCTGTTCCTGATCCCCGCTTATCTGCACTACACCAGGAAGCTGGCGCATCTGGAGCCTGCCGCCGCAGGCGCATGAGTTTCTGCCTGTCAGCGGTCTTCTGAAAGCATACGCGGAATCATTTCAAATACAACGCAGACAACTCGTAGGGCTGTATCGCCCGAAAGCCCGGATCCCTGTACAAAAAGCAGCGCGATTCGGGCTTTCTTTCTGGACATACCGGGAGATATTTGTTATAATTTTAGATAATATTTTTTTCAGACAGAAAACGTCACACAAATAGCTCTGCAGCATAGTTTTATGGAGCGGAAGGCCGGCAATATCAGAGAAGTTCAGCGTCAGAAAATTCAGTGATCAGAGGGTTCAGCATCAGAGGGTTCAGCCGCCCGGAGGGGAGACGCAATGGAAGAAAATAAGACAAACAGAAAGGGAAATCAGGAGCATGCCGCGAAGCGGGACCGAAGCCTGACGGCCACAGGTATCGTGATCGCCGTCATTGTGGTGCTCCTGGTCTTCGCCTATTATCAGATCAACACCGTACTCAAGGAACGCTCCTTAAGCCGTCTGGAGGAAGGCGCCAACACCACGATCGAGGAGATCACGGCCAAGCTTGAGCGCGACAGCCGTCTCTTAAATGCCACGGCCAGCATCATCTCTCAGGCGGACAATTTTGACATCGACGCCACGCTGGCGATCATGAAGAGCGTGAATCCTCTGCTCGACACGATGAACGTGAGAGTCCTGCTGCCGGACGACCGCATCCTCTCCGCGGACGGCACGATCACCGCGGCCTCGGAGAAAGGGAATTTCTCCTTCGCGGAGGAAGCCCCGCTCGGCGAGCATATCTCGGACCGTACATACGAGCTCAACACCGGCAAGCCCATCCTGCGGCACTTTGTGCCGATCATCCAGGACGGGGAGACCGCCGCCCTGCTCTACGGCGTTACCGATCTGGAGACTCTGCCCGATACGCTGAACATCGACAACATCTACAACGCGAGCGCTTTTGTCTACATCATCGACACAAAATCCGGGGATTTTCTCGTGGATACCTGGCACGACACGCTCGGAAACACCGCCGACTTCTCCGCTTCCCAATCCACTCGGGAGACCAAGGGCGACAAGACCTGGGAAGAATACCTGGATGACCTGGTCAAGCTGAAATCCGGCTACGTCGTCTACCGCACGCCGAACACCCACGGCTGGGAGTACATGTACTACGCCCCCATCGGGATCAACGACTGGTCGATCGCAGTCGACGTGCCTGAGAAGGAGGCTTTCACCAGCGTCTTCGCGGTTCGAAACGTCTATATCATCCTCGGGCTTCTGATGGCCGTTACGGTCATCCTGTACTACCTGTGGGTGCGGCACAACGCGAATCAGCTGATGGAGCAGGAGGTCGAGCACGCGGTGCTCGCCGAGAAGCTGCATAAGGCCGAGGCGGCCGACCGCGCGAAGAGCACGTTCCTCTCGAACATGTCGCACGACATCCGCACGCCGATGAACGCGATCATCGGTTTCACAACGCTCGCGCAGACGAATCTGGACAACAAAGAGCGCACGCAGGAATATCTGACGAAAATCCTTTCTTCGAGCAACCACCTGCTCTCGCTCATCAACGATATTCTGGACATGAGCCGCATCGAGTCCGGCAAGCTGAACATCGAGGAGAAAGAATGCTCGATCTCCGATATCTTCCGCGACATGCGCAACATCATCCAGACACAGATGCAGTCCAAGCAGCTGAACTTCTTCATGGATACCATCGACGTCGTGGACGAGAACATTTACTGCGACAAGCTGCACGTGAATCAGGTGCTTTTAAACCTGCTCTCGAACGCGATCAAATTCACCCCGGCCGGAGGAACGGTCGCGCTGACGATCCGCCAACAGCCGCGCGCGCCCAAGGGCTACGGCTCCTACGAGATCCGCGTCAAGGACACCGGCATCGGCATGAGCCCGGAGTTCACGAAGCACATTTTCGAGCCGTTTGAGCGGGAGCGCAACACGACCGCGAGCGGCATCCAGGGCACCGGGCTGGGCATGGCGATCACCAAGAACATTATCGACACGATGGGAGGCACGATCGAGCTGCAGTCCGAGCAGGGCAAGGGCAGCGAATTCATCATCCATCTGGATTTCCGGCTTCAGGAGGATCCGAAACATATCGAAGTGGTCAAAGAACTGCAGGGTCTGCGCGCGCTCGTCGCGGACGACAGCTTCGCGACCTGCGACAGCGTCACCAAGATGCTGCGACAGATCGGCATGCGCTCCGAGTGGGTCCTGCATGGACAGGAAGCTGTGCTGCACGCGAAGCAGGCCTACGAGCTGGGCGACGAGTACCACGCTTACATCATCGACTGGCTTCTGCCCGACCTGAACGGCATTGAGGTCGTGCGCAGGATCCGTACGGTCGTCGGCGACAGCGCGCCGATCATCATCATCACCGCCTACGACTGGTCCGCCATTGAGGACGAGGCGCGCGCGGCAGGCGTGACCGCCTTCTGCAACAAGCCGATTTTCCTCTCCGAGCTGCGCGACATCCTGATCTCCGCCACCTCAGACAGTATAAACGCGCAGCAGATCCAGCAGAGCCATACTGTTCCGGACGTCACTGAGCAGCTTCAGGGCACGCGCCTGCTGCTCGCCGAAGACAATGAACTGAACAGGGAGATTGCGGTAGAGTTGCTGAGTGCGAGCGGCTTCCTCGTGGACACTGCAGAGGACGGCACGGTAGCGGTCGAAAAGGTCAAGAACTCCGCGTCAGGCTATTACGCGCTCATTCTCATGGACGTCCAGATGCCGCAGATGAACGGCTATGACGCCACGAGGGCGATACGGGCGCTCGAGGATCCGGCGCTCGCGAATATCCCGATCGTCGCCATGACGGCCAACGCCTTCGAAGAAGACCGAAAGCTCGCGCTTGAGAGCGGCATGAACGCCCACATCGCAAAGCCGATCGATATGAAGAAGCTGATCAATGTGCTCACGGATATTCTCAGCACACCTGACAGATAACTATAAAAACGCAAGCGCATCCTCCATGAGAGCGATGCGCTGCTCCATCATGTGGCGCTACTCAAACGTTCGGTCGAAACGCGCGTTCAACTCCTGACCCGTGCGCAGACTCTCGTCAAAGCTTCGGATCATCTCCGCCGCGACGCCGACCGCGCTGTCGTAGCGCTGTTTCAGTCCCGCGTCGGTCTCCCGGCATGCGGGATTGTCCACGCGCTGATACATCAGGCCTTTCATTTTGTCATACTGCCGGAGCAGTTTCATCGCCGTGTTGATAAGGCCTTGTTTGAACATTCCCGGAGCGCAGAGCAGCTTCTTGACTCTTTTGAGATACTTAAGTGACTGATGTATGATCTTCCAGTCGATACTTTCAGCATAAAACGGGGCGATCGCCCTGGCCGTCTGCTCATCCGTCGGGACAAGCGTAGACGTCGGAAACGCCAGCGCGTCTTTTCCGTCCATGCGCAGGAGCATCTTCTCAAACTCTTCCTCTATCTCCAGATGCTGTACGCCGGTCTTCTTGATCATCCGCCCCACGTACGGGTGGCATTCGCTGTCCAGTATATAGTGGCAGATAAATCCCATCAGGTAAGAATACTCCCTGCTGTCTCTCCCATACTCCCTCGTCACCTGAAGCGCGTGCTCAAAAAACGGGAGCGCGGAAATCTTATGCAGATGTACTCCATACTGGTTCACACGGTTCTTTCCCCAGGGTCGGTAAAAAAACAGCAAATCGGGCCCCTGCAGTCCGATCGCATACGGGGCGCGATATTTTTCAATAATGTTTTTCAGTTCCGAATCCAGGCGTTCGGCCACTTCTTGGCCGAAACGGTCATGCGCATAAATCGCAGGCATTGTCTTCTCTCCATTCTGTCCTAGTCTGTCCTGTTGCTCTCTGTCTTATTCCGTCGTCTCATTCAGCAGCGCCGCGTACACCTGGCGTTTGGGGATCCCGCGGTCCTTCGCTGCCTGTTTCATGGCCTCTTTGTGATCCATCCCGCGGCTCTCATACAGCTCCACATGCGCCCGGATATCGATCCCGTCCCACTCCTGTCTCTCCTTCGCCGCAATCTCTGCCCGGCTTCGCCCCTCCAGAACGATCACGCACTCTCCCTTCGGCTCGTGCTCCTCGTACCAGGCAAGCGCCTCGGACAGGTTCGTCCTCTGCGCTGTCTCATGCTTTTTCGTGAGCTCCCGGCAGACAGCCGCTTTCCGGTCTCCGAGTGCTTCCAGCAGCTCCGCGAGCGTGCGCGTCAGGCGGTGCGGCGCCTCGTAAAGGACGATCGTCCTCGTCTCCTTCTTCAGTTCCTCGAGTACCTGCTGCCGCTCCTTTTTGTCTGCGGGGAGAAACGCCTCGAAGCAGAAGCGCCTCGTCGGAAGGGCTGAAAGCGTTAGAGCCGTCACGCAGGCGCACGCCCCCGGAAGAGAGGTCACTTCGATCCCGGCTTCCGCGCACATGCGAACCAACTCTTCCCCGGGATCCGAGATCCCCGGCGTCCCGGCGTCCGTGATCAGCGCCACGCTCTTTCCCTCCCGCAGCTTCGCGATCAGGGTATGCGCTTTTTCGATCTTGTTGTACTCATGATAACTCGTCATCGGCGTGCGGATCTCAAAGTGGTTCAGCAGCTTCCGGCTGTTACGCGTATCCTCCGCCGCGATGAGGTCGACCTCCTTCAGCGTACGGATGACGCGCAGGGTGATGTCCTCGAGGTTGCCAATCGGCGTCGCGCAGAGGTAGAGGACTCCAGAACGCACCGTGTTCCCTATGTCAAAAGCGTCAGCGCTGCTCTGATCCGTTCGGCTGGGCTTTTTCCCCTTTTGATCCGTCTCTTTCATATGAAAACTCCTCGTCACTCATTCTACTGCCTGCAATCTCTCTTCCTGCTGCTTTGATCTCTCTTTCCGTTCTCAGTTCCCATATATCTCGTGGATCTCTCTCGTGTATACGCCCGGCTGCTCGTACACGATCAGCGGCTTTTCGACCGTCATCCGCGGCTTGCCGCCGCGCACGGCTTCGATGAGCACCATATTCGGCTCGCGATCCGCATATGGATAGACCAGACGCATCCTCTTCGGCTCCAGACCGTACTGCGAGAGCGCCCGGATGATCTCCGCCAGGCGGAACGGCCGATGCACCATGCAAAAATTCCCTCCGACGCGCAGAAGCGCCGCCGCCGCGCGCACAACGTCCTCCAGCGTGCACAAAAGCTCGTGCCGCGCCGCAGCCTTTTCAAGATCCGGATTCACCAATCCGTGCCGCGCCGTCATGTACGGCGGGTTCGATATAACGGTATCAAAAGAAGCCGGGGCAAACAGCTCTCCGGCCTTTTTGATATCTCCCTGCACGATTGCCACACGCCCGTCCAGCTTATTGAGCGACACGCTCCTCGTGGCCATATCGACACAGTATTCCGAGATCTCCAATCCCGTGAAATGTCCACCGGAAGTCTTCGCCGCGAGCAAGATCGACAGAACGCCTGTCCCCGTGCCGAGATCGAGCACCTGCCCGCCCTCCTTCACCTGCGCGAAAGCGGAGAGCAGAACCGCATCCATGCCGAAGCAGAAAAGCTTCTCATTCTGGATGATCCGGTAGCCGTTCCGGTGCAGATCGTCCAGCCGTTCCCCTGCTTTAAGCTCAATCCTCATCCAGCTTCGATTTCCCTTCCTTTATATCCAGGGCTTCCAATTCCTCCAGTTCCCTCATCTCATTGTCGGAGACCTCAGAGTCTTCCTCCTTCGGGGCATTGTTCTTGTTCCCCTTGCCCTTCTCTTTGTCTCTTCCCTTGCCCTTATCCTTTTCCTTGTTCTTGCTCTTCTCCTTGCGGCGTCTCGGCTTGAAGTTCAGTTCCTTGACGTCGAACTCCTCCATCTCTTTTTCGTCGTCCACGTCAAACAGCACCTTCACCCTCTGGCGCAGCACGTTCACGCTGCTGACCTCGCCCTTCCGGCCGTCCAGCGTCGTCACAGTGTCGCCAAGACCCGGAAGCCTGCTGTTCAGATACTCGTAGGTATCCTCCTCATTTTTCAGGCAACACATCAGTCTGCCGCAGGTGCCTGAGATCTTCGTCGGGTTCAGCGACAGATTCTGCTCCTTCGCCATTTTGATCGACACCGGCGCAAACTCGGACAGGTAGCTGTTGCAGCAAAGCACACGCCCGCAGATGCCGATCCCGCCGAGGATCTTGGTCTCGTCCCGCACGCCGATCTGCCGCAGCTCGATTCGCGTCTTGAACACCGAGGCGAGGTCCTTCACCAGCTCGCGGAAATCGATCCGTCCGTCCGCTGTAAAATAAAACAGCACCTTATTGTTGTCAAAGGTGTATTCCGCGTCGATCAGCTTCATCTCAAGTCCGTGCTTGTTGATCTTTTCCTGACAGACCTTCAGCGCGTCCCGCTCCTTCTCGCGGTTGCGCTTCGCCCGTGCGTCGTCCTCCGCGTTCGCTACGCGGATCACCGACTTCAGCGGCTGAACGACCGATTTGTCTTCCACCTCCCGGACGCCGCCGACAACCGTGCCATACTCGACGCCCCGGACCGTCTCCACGATCACGTGATCCCCGGATTTTATATCATAATTCTTCGGGTTAAAATAGTAAACCTTCCCTGCATTTCTAAATCGTACTCCTACAATCTTAACCATGTATATTCTCCTTCATGACAAGGAACAGAAGCTCCATCGTCAGATCAAAATTTACGTTCGCGCTCAGACGCGCCTTGGCGCTCTCGATCGCTTTCACGACCTCCTCGACGCCCTCATAGGAACAATAGCTGACCGTGTCTCGGATCGTGCGGAGCTCGTCCTTGAACACGATGCCGTCGATGTCACGCGTCGCCTTGAAATATACCATATCTCTGTACCAGAGCGCAAGTATATCCAGATAATCCTGAATCGAGACCTTGTATTCCTGCACCTCGCGCACATAGTCGATAAGCTCGCTGATCTGCATTTTTCCGGCGTTTCGGATCAGCATCATGGCCGACGCCTTGACCGCCGCGAAATCCTCCGAGGACGCAAGACGCACCGCCTTGCCGATATTGCCCTGCGCGAACGCGACGCAGATGTCCGCCTGATAGTCCGGCACCATGAGCTGTTCCATCAGATACTCCTTGACCTGCTCGTCCGGTACGGGCTTCAGATGCAGAACCATACAGCGCGAAAGGATCGTGTCGAGGAAAACCTTCTCATTTGAAGCCAGCAGAATGATGACCGCGTATTCCGGCGGCTCCTCGATCGTCTTGAGGATCGCGTTCTGCGCCTGCACCGTCAGCTTCTCGGCCTCCGGGATGATGTAGATCTTATATTTTCCGTTGTACGGCCGGATCTGAATGTCGTCCGCAAGCTGCAGCCGGACGTCGTCGACGCCGATGCTCGCCGGCTTCTCGTGTCGGATGTAGATGATGTCGGGATGATTGCCGCTCGCCGCCTGATGGCAGGAATGGCACTCTCCGCACGGTCTCCCTTCCGGCGCTTCGCACTGCAGCGTCATGGCAAACGCGTCCGCGAGACGCTTCTTCCCCGTCCCCTTCTCGCCGGTAAATATATACGCATGGCTGACCTTCCCGGTCTGTATCGCGCGTTCGAGCTGCGCGATCTCCTGCTTATGTCCGATCATGTCCTTGAATCCTGCCATAGCTTGTCTCCTTATGTTTGTGAGCCATGCTGCCCTCGAAAAAACTTCGGTTTAGTATATCACATTTTACCCTTCTTGTGAAGCACAGCCACCCCGACATTCTCTTAAATCTTTCTTAGGAATGCGAGATCTCCCGCGCGATAAAGGCCGCCACCTCGTCCATGCAGATCTGCCGGTCGGCGTTGTTACGGAAGCGCCGCTTGACCCCGGCCGCCCGGATGTTCTCCTCCGAAAAGTCCTTCTGATCCGCCAGAAAGCGTCGGCACATTTCTTCATATTTCGGAACCGCCTGCTTTCGCTCGCGCTTCAGAGCCCGCTCCAGACGATTGCCGTCG
Source organism: uncultured Lachnospiraceae bacterium (assembly GCA_947591155.1). Lineage (GTDB taxonomy): Bacteria > Bacillota > Clostridia > Lachnospirales > Lachnospiraceae > Choladousia. Next base: position 3,145 of record CANQDA010000066.1, on the reverse strand, counting down.
TCAACCTCGATGTAGATCGGCACCACGCGGTCCTCTCCGTAGTAATCCCTCACCTTCTGAAACGACACCAGCGTCCCGAGCGCCAGATAATTGGAGCGCTCCATGTCGATAGAATCGCCATCCGCCGTGAAATAATACCATTTTCCGTACACGGTATCATACTCCCGCAGCTCGATGACCTGTCTCTTCTCCTGCATTTCATGCAGTTTCTCCACCGTCACGAAATGATACTGCACCCCGTCCGTCTCCTTCGCGCGGATCGGCCGCGTCGTGTACATGATGAACGGTTTCAGCCCGAGTTCCTCTCTGCAGAGTACTTCCTCGTAAATCGTATCCTTACCCGATGAGCTCTTGCCCATCACATAGAAAAGTTTTCCCATATTTTTATACTTATAGATCCTTTGCTCCTATATTTCCTTATATCTTCCGTGTCCCGTCTTTCCTCTGTCCGCAAAAGGCTGTAGTACAGCAATCCCAGTATACCACAGCCTCGTTCCAGCGTCCACATGCTTCTTTATCCTCGGACGTGCAATCGCTCCGCAATCGGTCTTCCTGCGGCTCATATCTCTCTCGTTTCATGCCTTCTGACCCATGCTTCCTGCGGCTTATATCTCTCTGACGACCCGAATCGTTCTTCCGCTTCCGTCCGCCATGCCCCGCAGCGCAAGTCCGGCGTCCTGTTCCCTGCGCAACCGCAGCAGAAGCTTCTCCGTGATCCGCTCACCCGGAACGAGCAGCGGAATCCCCGGCGGATAGAGATAAACATACTCGGCGGAAATCCTTCCCGCACTGTTGGCAAGCGGAACCTGCTCCCATGCGGCCTCCCCCGCCTGCCGGATGCTCAGGACTTCCTCTCCGGACAAACAATTCTCCCGGTAATTTTCCCTTTTTATGATGTCATCTACTATCTCTTTCCTGTCTGCGATCCCGAGTCTGTTTTCATATACCGCTCTGTCAACGCTTCGTCCTGCATCCGAATCTTTCCCGTCTGCAATATTGTTCTGTTCCGATCCAACGTCCGCCGCCGCGAATTTTGCCGCGAGCTCCTTGTCGATCTCGAACAACGCCGCCGTCAGGCGGTCGAAGCCCTCCTGTGTATCCGCAACAGTCATGATCGCCGTCACATAATCCGCAGCAGCCATCTCAGGCTCCAGATGGTATCTGTTCCGCAAAAGATCAGCCAGCTCCGGCCCGGTCAGAGCGCAGCGCGCCGTGGAGATCAGCACCTTGGAGCGGTCGAGATCGTATATCGCCGTACCTTCCAATCCTCCCTCGTTTTCGGAATTCATCGTGCTCCGACTGATCTGATCTGGTCTAGTAAGTGTCGTTCCACTCACGAGCCGCAGCACCCTCAGCTTTTGCCGCAGCGCGCCGCGCATCCGCTCCAAGCGATCCACGAACGCGTCGAACAGCTCGCCTCCTCGCTCCCCCAAAAGCCGGATGCAGGCGTCCATCCCCGCCATCAGCACATAACTCGGACTGCTGGTCTGATAGATGTCCAGATATTTCCTGAGCTTCTCCCGGTCCACCCGCTCGCCCTGCACATGCAACAACGCCGTCTGCGTTAGCGAGGGGAGCGTCTTGTGCAGGCTGTTGATCACGATGTCCGCTCCGCACGCGAGCGCCCGCTTCGGAAAATACGGGTGCATCCCGAAATGTGCGCCGTGCGCCTCGTCCACGATCAGTATCGCTCCCGCCTTGTGCGCCGCCTCCGCGATCGCGCCGATATCCGACGCCACGCCGTCGTAAGTCGGCGAGGTCACAAGGACCGCCTGAATGTCCGAATACCGATTAAGGGCTTCCCGCACATCCGCCGGGGAAATGCTTCCGCAGATTCCTGTTCCCCGGACACTTTCGCCCGAAGTATCATACGCACTTTCCACCGTAGTTCTTTTGCTCGAGGTATCGCGCTCACTTGTCGCTGAAGTTCCTTTGCTTGAAGCATCGCGCTCACTTGCTGCCGAAATCTTTTCACTCCAAACACCGCGCTCACTTGAAGCAGAAATTTCCGCAATCGGCGGATAAATATAGGTCACCCGCAGGTCGTTCAGAAACGCGGCGTGATAGCATGAGCGATGGCTGTTGCGCGCCATCAGGATTCGTCCGCTCCTCGCCGTCGAGGCCGCGACCGCCACGAGTATTCCGCAGGTGCTTCCGTTCACCAGATAGTACGTCTCCTCCGCGCCGTAGAGCCGCGCCGCCCTGCGCTGCGCCTCTGCCAGAACGCCCTGCGCGTGATGAAGGTCGTCAAAGCCGTCGATCTCCGTGATATCAATCGAGAACGGATCTCCGAAATGGCTCAGTCTTCTCTTGTGCCCCGGCATATGCAGCGGATAAAAATCGGACGCGCCGTACTGATTCAGTTTATCGAGTAAATATTTGGACATGACCTCTCCTTCATTCATTTTGAAAAATATATAAACATATCGTGACGCAAAAATCCGGCCAAACGAAATTCACAGTTTATCATAGCCGGAAGTTTCTTTTTTTGTCAATCAAATTTCTGTTGATTTTCATCCTGAAAAGTATTTTTATTCATGGACAAAACGCGTAGAACAGTTATAATGAATTTATAGATCTACGCAGGCAGTTTTGTGAAGGAGATCTTTGCCTGACAGAATGCTGAAAATACGATCATAAGAGAAAGGACGTGAGCTGTTATGAAGCTTGGATTTATCGGCTGCGGCAACATGGCGACCGCGCTCATCGGCGGAATATTAAAGAAGGGACTGATCCCCGCGGACGAGATTATCGTATCCGCACTGCACAAAGAAACGCTCACACGGGCGGCGCAGACCTACGGTGTACATACGGCACGTTACAACCGCGACGTCGCCGGAGCGGACATTGTCGTTCTCGCGGTCAAACCGCAATTCTACGAGGAAGTCATCTGCGAGATCCGCGACTGCATCACGCAGCATCAGGTGATCGTGTCCATCGCGCCCGGCAAGTCGATCGCCACGATCACAGGCTGGTTCGGCAAAAAGATCAAGCTGGTACGCACGATGCCGAACACCCCGGCCATGGTAGGCGAGGGCGTCACCGCCGTCTGCCCCTCTGAAAACGTGATAAAAAAGTGCCTTCGGCACCTCAACTCCCCTGCCCCTCAATCTTGAGGGGTTAGGGGTTTCTTTTTGTGCCTCTT
>CANQDA010000065.1 GCA_947591155.1 uncultured Lachnospiraceae bacterium | reverse complement strand
GCTGCCTACCCGTTTCCGGCGATATAAAGAACTACGAGAAATAGCACCTTACTTTGTCAGAGCGGGGGTGCTATTTCTTAGTCTTAGTATACAAGTCCAAAATCGCTATGATCAGTCCGGCAAACGCAAGCAAAACCATGAACTCTTCGTATGTAGACATAAGCAACCACTCCTTCCGCAAGACTCGGAAACAGTGATATCGCACCCCACCGGCTGCCCGGCTAAAGGCATTATCCTTCTCATTTGTTCTTTATATTCTTTTTTCTGTTAAATGTTTTTCTTTTTAATCCTCAATGCTATTGCAGAAAACGTCAACTTAAATCACGCTCTTTCATAAAGCAATATCTCCTCGTCCTTAATCGTTTCCAAAAAATCCTTCCGCAGACATTTCGTAGACAGCAAATCTACCTTTTTCCCAAGAGCATCTTCTATATCCGTAAGCAATGCCCCCATCTGAAGTCCACGGATTTCTCCTTTGTCTATTCTGAGATCGATATCACTCTCTTCATCTGCTTCTCCCCGTGCGTAAGAACCGAAGAGAAAAATACGTTCCGCACCATAATGCTTTCCAAGCAAAACAGCGACTCTTTTAATATCGCTGATTTCAGGCAGTTTCGCCATAATCTCTGCCTCCTTACGAAATCTGTCCGAAATAATACAGCTCAATGAATGATCTCAAACAGCGGCTTGCAGGTCGGATAGATCTCCTTGAACTGCGCGTAGCGCGCCTCGTACTTCGCGACCAGCTCCGGCTCCGGCTCTACTGTGTCGACGATGTGCACGAGCTTCGCCGCCGCATCCTCCACGGACGCGAACTCGCCGCAGGCAACAGCCGCCAGCATCGCGCCGCCGAGCGCCGGGCCTTCCTCGCTCTCGATCACGTCCACCTTGAGGTTCAGCACGTTCGCGATGATCTTCTTCCACAGCGGGCTCTTCGCGCCGCCGCCGCAGATCTTCGTGCGCTCGATCTTGATGCCCAGAGCCTTCGCCACCTCGAGCGAATCCCTCAGCGCAAACGCCACGCCCTCCAATACCGCCTGCGTCATGTCGGCGCGCGTCGTGTCCATCGTCATGCCGATAAAGGTCGCGCGGGCGTTCGGATTGTTGTGCGGGGAACGCTCGCCCATCAGGTACGGCAGGAAGAAGACGTGATTCTCGCCGAGCTTTTCGATCGCCGCCTGCTCCGCCGCGTAGTCCTTCGTGCCGATGATCTCGTCCATCCACCACTTGTTGCAGGACGCCGCCGAGAGCATGCAGCCCATCAGGTGGTAATGCCCGTCCGCGTGCGCGAACGCGTGCAGCGCGTTGAACTTGTCCACGCCGAACTTCTCCGAGGAGATGAAGATCGTACCGCTCGTGCCGAGCGAGATATTGCACATGCCGTCGCCGACCGTGCCCGTGCCGACCGCCGCCGCCGCGTTGTCGCCCGCACCCGCCACGATCTTGACCGTCTCCGGGATCCCGAGCTGTGCCGCCACCTCCGGCAGGATCGTCCCGACTGCCTCATAGCTCTCAAAGATCTTCGCCATCTGCTCCTCGCCCACGCCGCAGATCTCCAACATCTCCTTCGACCAACAGCGGTTCCGCACGTCGAACATCAGCATGCCGGACGCGTCCGACACGTCCGTGCAGTGCACGCCCGAAAGCTTGTACGCGATGTAATCCTTCGGAAGCATGATCTTCGCGATCTTCGCGAAATTCTCCGGCTCCTTGTTCTTCACCCAGAGCACCTTCGGCGCCGTGAAGCCCGTGAAGGAAATGTTCGCCGTGTACTCGGAAAGCTTCTCCTTGCCGATCACGTTATTCAGATAATCGCACTCCTCGTAAGTGCGGCCGTCGTTCCACAAAAGCGCCGGGCGAATCACCTTGTCGTCCTTGTCCAGGATCACGAGCCCGTGCATCTGGCCGCCGAAGCTGATACCTGCCACCTGACTCTTATCGCAGTCCGCGAACAGCTCCTTCAGCCCCTCGATCGTCTGCTCATACCAGTCCTCCGGCTTCTGCTCCGACCACCCCGGGTTCGGGAAATAGATCGGGTACTCCCTCGACACGATCTTTTGGATCTTCCCCTTCTCATCCATCAAAAGCAGCTTCACCGCCGACGTCCCGAGATCAATTCCTGCGTATAACATACATTTGCCCTCCGTTTCCTGTTGAATTCACATATCTCTATAAATGCGCATCCGCACATTATATTTCCCTGCACTTTCGCAGATCCGTGCTTCGGCGCTAACCGCCCATGCGCCTGCAAAACTAATTTTCGTTATCGTCTGCCGCCGCGATCATGATACGGTCAAGACACGATCTCATGCACCACCGGCTCCAGCGCCGCGTTCACGATGATGTTCAGCACCTGCTGCAGATTGACGAGCTCCACCTCCGTGTGCGCTCCGCCGTTCTCGCCGTCCCTCGTCCAGGCGATCGGCTCATTCGAGAGGATCCGCAGCCGGTTCGTCTTGAAGCGCACGACCTTTCCGGACGACTCCTCGCGCGTCAGCACCGCCGTGATGATCTCCTGCCAGTCGATGAGATTCTGCGGATTGCGCACCAGCGTCACCTCAAACAGGCCGTCGTTGAGCTCTATATTGTGCCCCGGAAGGCCCTTGAACCCGCCGACCGAATTTGAATTCGTGATCATGCCGAACACGAACTCGCCCTCATCGCAAAACTCCTCGCTCTCAAAGCGCATCCAGCGGCTCTTCCACGTCCCCATGCGCTTCATCGCCTCGAGCAGGTAGGCCGCGTGCCCGAGCATGTTCTTCATGTCCTGATTCGTCTGGTAAGACACGTCGGTGAACGCCCCGAACGCCGCCACATAGACGAAATACTCCTCATTGAAACGCCCGATATCGCAGGGAAAGATCTCCCCCTCCACGACCAGACGCGCCGCCTGATCAATCTGCTTCGGGATCCCGAGACTGTTGCCGAAATCGTTCGTGCTGCCCGCCGGAATATAACCGATCGGCCGCTTCGCCCCGCTATCCATCAGCCCGGCGACCACCTCGTCGAGCGTGCCATCGCCGCCGCAGCAGGCGATCAGCTCAAAATCCTTTGCGCGCTCCTTCACCGTCTCCCTGGCGTCCTGCTCCCCACTCGTCGGATGTACCGTCACCTCGTATCCCCCGGCGGTGAACGTCTCCACGACCGCCGCGAGATTGCTTCGGATCTGGCCCTTGCCCGACCGTGGATTGTATACAAACAACATTTTTCCCATAGTATGTCATTCTCTCCAAATGAAGTAATAGAAAGCGGCAAACGCCTTCACAGGTATGTCTATTTGTACATTTTACTACGTTATCCTATGAATCTCAAGTAAATTATTGCTAAATTGCTACAAAAAAATAGGCCGAAAAACAGGCCGGCGAATCCGTTTGCCGAATCCCGCCGACCTCAGTCGTCTCTCATATTGTCCATCAGTTTAAGCATCTCAAGCTCACTGTTGAAACTCTTCGCGACGTTGTGCTCCATCCACACAAGCTCACCCTGCCAGGTCGCGTACTGGCGATACTGGATGCGGACCGCGTACGTGGCCCTCTCGCCCCGGAAATCCAACAGCTCCTGCTGCTCCATCACCTTCTCTGGCTTCTCCCTCCTCACATAGTCCGTGCCCGGCTTTCCACCGTACTGGCGCAGAGACACGGAAGCCTGCGGATAATTGATCTTTTCCATGACCTCCTCCATCATCAGCAGAAGCTGATAAGGATCGTCGAACGGCTCCGGCTCCCGGCTGTAGCAGCTGTACAGCCGCCCCCTCTCCTTCCCGTCCTTCCTCGAATCAATGCAGATCACCATCAGGTTGGGAGCGGCAATGCCTATATTGTAAAAGTTTTGACTATCGCTCAACCATGATTCCTCCTCACTGTCTGTCTCCCCCCTGATCAATGAGCCTCATCCGCGCAGACCCCAGGCGCGTGTCTACTCTCCGCCCTGCTTCACGCCCACCGAATTCCAGATCGGAGCGCCGCCCCGAAACTTCGGCTTATCCTCCGCGGCGTCCTCGTCGATCTCCGCCACGGAAGCCACATAGTAATTCACCTGAAAATCGCTGCGGCGCACCTTCTTGCTGAACGCGCGGTCAATCCTCGCGGAGACCTTCCCGCAGTTCTCCTGATTGATCTCCGGCAACATGATCAGATACTGCTGGGTATTGTAGCGCGTGTAGAAATCACCGCGCCGCAGCACCTCCATAATCGAATCGCGCAGCGCCTTTGAGACCGCCTGCTCCTTCTCCGCTGAGCCCATATCGCCGCCCGTGTACTTGATTGTGCAGAGCATGAGATAGACCGACATGCCGTTGCGCTCCATCATACGACTGATCACATGATAAATATCGACAAAGCTCGGATATGTACAATAATAGGCGCCCGGGAACCTCTGTCTCTCCCGGATTCTCTGCTTGATATCCTGGATAACGCTCGAAGACTGCGAGATCCGCTCCGCCATCAGGCGCGCGCGGCTTAGCATCTCCTGAGACGGCGGAAGTCCGAGCTCGTCGAAGAACAGCTTCGTCACCTTCTCGTAGATCTCCATCGCCTCGCGGAAACGTGACATCGCGATCAGGCTGTCGATCTGCCAGAGCGCCCAGTCGTTGAACGGATAAATCGAGGCGGCCGTCGTCGCGAGCTGAAAGATCTCCTCAAAGCGCTCCTCCTCCTGCAGCCAGACGAACAGCTTCTTCAGGCTCTCCTCGTAGAGCTCCTGATAGTGTACATTGCGCACGGCGACCCAGTCCTCACCGATCATATTCGGAAGAAACTCTCCTGTATAGAGGCGACACGCCTGCAGATAAGCCTCCGTCTTCGCGGCCTGATCCTGCTCCTTCTTCCCCTGCTCGATCAGCTTCTCGAAATCGATAGCGTCGATCTTCACCGGGATCGCCTCGTCCTCCCAGCGGCACATTCCGCGCTTGATCACCACATAGTTCGCATCCGGGAACCCAGCCGCCTTGATCTGCTTTTTCAGGCGGAAGATCGTGTTGTTCAGGCTTCCGTTCTTATTCTCTACCTCCTCGCGCCCGTACAGCGCGTCCGCGAGGCTCGTCTTCGCGATCCCGCCGGCCTCGATGTTCATCAGGAGGATCTGCAGAAGCTGCATCGACTTGGACGTCGTATTTCGATCCAGGGCGATCTCCCGGCCGTCATAGTAGACGGAAAATCCCCCCAGCATTTTTGCCTTTAAAAGATTGTCGGCCATCGTGCTCCGCACCCCGCTTTCCCTGTTACCACTTCCCCGTTACCGTATTACCACTTCTCTGCGCCGTCTGCTGTGCAGGCGGCAATGCTTTCGTTTTATTATGCCACAGAATTGTCGGAACCGCAAGAACTGTTTGTGATACACAAGTCAGAAAAGTTGCTAAAAATCAGACAAATTCGTGCTATCAGGAGATTCGCAGGAAAACTTAAATCACGACAGGCGGTGCAGTACCTCCTCGAAGCACACCCCGTCCGTCAGCGGCAGATCCAGCTCAATCGAACGCTCGATGCAGCGCTTAATGAAAAGCGAGGCCTTGCGCACCGAATCCCGGAACGGCACCCCGTTGACCGCGTCCGCCGCGATGATCGCCGCGAAGATATCCCCCGTGCCCGAGCGCTGCGTGCCGACCCTGTGCGTGCGCCGGATCTTGCCCGGCTGTCCCTGCTCGAAGCAGAAATTCGCAATAAATTCCCCCTGCGGGATCCCCGTGATCACCACCTTCTCCGGGCCGAGCGAGGCAAGCTTCTCCGCCAGAGCGGTGATCTCTTTCATCCTCCAGCGATCCGGGTGATACGGCGTGTCCGTCAGGATACAGGCCTCCGTGAGGTTCGGCGTGAGGATATCCGCGTACGTCACAAGCTTCTTCATCTCCTCGCACATCTGCGGCGTGTACGTCGGGTACGGCTTCCCGTAGTCACCCATCACCGGATCCACGACGATGACCGTATCCTCCCTACGAAACTCCTGAAAAAAGCGGATCACGATCCTGATCTGCTCCTTCGAGCCGAGGAATCCACTGCTGATCCCCTTGAACTCCAATCCCAGTTTCTTCCACTCGTTGATATACGCCTGCATCCGATCCGTGTAATCCTCGAAAAAAAAGCTTTCAAAACCCGTGTGGTTCGAGAAGATCGACGTCGGCACCGGGCAGCACTGGATCTTCATCGCCGAGATGATCGGAAGCGCCACCGCGATCGAGCAGCGCCCGAAACCCGAAAAATCGTTGATCACCGCGATCTTCTTCTGATGGTTGTGGTCTGTGTTCATGTATATTCACCTCATTCTGGTCAAATGCGATCAATTCTTAAAAAATAATATGAACAGCTCTGTCCTGAATCAACGTTAAAAACAGATCATTATCGACAAGCTCTGTCACCAAAATCACCGAATGGTCCTCCCGTTCCCTGCTGTATGTAATCCTGCGCAGATCCTTCCTACATTGGCTTATGCGTTCAGGACTAATTCTTCCATCGCGAAAAAGCTGACAGAGAATCGCATCATTGCTCTTATAAGAAACCGACACCGGCGTTCTCGAAATAAAAAAATCCCTCAGCCTTGCTTCCGCTCTGCGCTGCAATTCATAGGTATCGCTGTCCTGCGAATAAACCGTCAACGCCCGGGCATCAAGACAATACCATGAAACCACCTCAGCCAGAATCGTAATCGAAATTTCGCCGGCATTCTTCTTCCTGACCCTTCCTGATGACAGCATTTCACCCGGAATCGGCCATTCATCATACAGCCTGTTAATCCAATCCTTGTACGCATCCATATCAAGCGAGTCCGACTTCTCTACAAATCGCCGCAGGTAACTCCTGATCCTTCCGATCCGATAGACGGACGCGAGCACAATATGGTAAAGATTTCCCTCTTCTCCATTTGCGAGACTGGAATAATCCTCTTCCGCAATCCGACAAATCGGATATCCGTACTCAGCCAGCTTTTGTACATATTCCATTCTACCCTTCGCATCTCCTATTTCCGCCAAGACCCATTCAGGAATCAAGATGAGGTCGTAATCCTCCAGAATATATTCCACCCGAATTCCCTTCATCTGCAATCCCTCCATAAAAGAGATCGAAGACGTATCCAAGAGAGCGATCCGTTTCTTATTTTCTATTTTCGTGATTTTCTTTATCTCCGTCATTCACCCTGCCTCGTTATCATAGATATCTCTCTCATAATATTTGCCAGGAATTCCTCATTATCCCTGTGATACTTAAGCTCAGGATCAGAATCCCTGCTCTTTCTGATCCTCTCCTGAAGCGCAGACATGTTAACCACATAAGAAGGCTTCACCAGACTGTCATCAAGGCCAAGCGCCTGAAAACCTTCCGCCATATTTTCAAACGAAAGATCAAATGTCTCACTGATCCGCTTTCTTAATTTAGCATTATCGCATTGAACCGCGTGCTCATAGAGAGAAACCAACACCGCCTTGTAAGGAGCCTGGAACGCAGACATACACCGAAAAATCTTTGAAATAAAATCCACCTCTGAAAGCTCCGCAAAATACCGCTCCACACCATTCAAAAGCATGTTAGCCGCAAAATACTCCGCCTTCCTCTCCTCCAAAATATGGTCTCTTTCAATAAAATGATTAAACGATACTTTTTCAAAAATAAGATGATAAATCTCATGCCAAGCTGTAAAATACTGATTCGCGCGAGGCAACGCCGTATTGAGGACCGGTATGATCTTTCCGTCCTTTACAAAAATCGCCCCGCTCCAGAATCTATCCTCCACTGGGATCTGAATCAGGCCAAATCCCTGAAGAATCAGCAAAGCCAGCTGAGGAAGAGACGCAACTTTCATAGTCGAGAGATTCGTCTGCAATCTCATAGTCTGTCTCAGGACATCCGCCTTAATTTCATTGTTTTTCTCTATAACCAGATCCAGATTCGCAGCCGTTATCAACTCACTCATAAGAACGCTTCCTCAATAATAAATGGCACACAGGTCTACAACATCAAGCAGCAGCTGATACTGTCTCCCCGCCATCTCGTCCATCTCATGATCCACCGGAGCATTCTGTGAGAACACAGTCGCAGCGGCAGGCTTCACAGGCGCAGAATGATAAAATATCAACTCATCCGCCGACATATTCAACAGCTTCAGAATCTTCTGCAGGTGATGGTCGAAAGTACTCTTGCTGTCAATGCTGCCATTCAACAGCCTGTCCAAAGTCGGACGGGATATATCAGCCTTGCCCGAAAAAGATACCTTGGTATAACCCATATCCCTGATGCACGCTTTCAGCTTCGCGGCTACTAGCCTTCTCTGCTCAAATAATGTGTCAAAATTCACTGCACACCCTCCTTCTGTTCCTTTATCTGTATTATATTCAAAAGCAGAAAAAATAGCAAGAAAAATGTAAAAAAAATTTTTACATATCTCTTTAAAAAGGAGGCGCCGCATTTCGCGGCGCCCCCTGCGTTGCGTTTTATTCCTTTGTGTCCTTCCGGATCAGCTTAAGCTTCGTCCGGTCAGGCTCAGCTCTTCTTCCTGCGCTTGAGTACGAATGCCAGGATCAGCAGCAGCGCAGCCGCCGCCAGCAGTCCTACGTACAGCGCGATCGGCGTATCGTCGCCCGTCTTCACGGCCTTCGTGGACGCCGGAACCGTGCCTTCCGACTCAGCCTCCTCAAATACCTCGGACTCTTCCTCGGATTCCTTCTCGCGCTCCTGGTTCGTGATCACCACGCTCGCGCTCAGGTGATCCAGATCCATCGTGACTGTAGAGCCGTCCACCGTCACATCGTACTTGAACGATGCCGCGCCTGCCACCGGATTGCCGTTCTTGTCAACCTCGGTCACATATACGGTCGTCTGGCCATCCTCAGGTACCGTCACCTTCACGGTATCGGATACCGAAGAGGTCCCGTTCATCGCGAGTGTCAGGACGTTCCTCGTCGTCTTCCCGGAGAGCTGTGTGAACGCCGCGTCGTCAAAGATGCCCGCGTAGAATGTCTTGTTGCTCTTCTTCGCTGTGCCATCCGCCTTCAGCAGCTGCTTCGTCACGGTCAGCTCGCCTTCACGGTAGAACTCCTCCGGAATATCTCTGAATACGTTGCGGAAGTAAATTACCTTCGTCCCGTCTCCTCTGTTGACCGTTACCACATTGTCGTCGTAGAAGTCTACCCGGAACATCTCGCCCGTCGCCAGCCTTCCGCCGAGGCCGTTGAGCACCTTGCCCTCGGCATCTGTCTCCGCCACGTAATAGGTCTTGCCGATCTCGAGATTCTCGAACGTCGTCGAGGAGGTGTTGCTGTTCTCGAATACGATCGGCTGAATCTCGGATACCTGCTTCGTCAGCTCCTTATCCTCGAACAATGCCACGTAGAAGGTCGCGTCCACCGCGTTCCAAAGCTCGTCGTTGAATACCAGCTGCTTCGTCACCACAAGCGTCGTGTCCTTCGCATCCGGCGCGTTCGTCACATCCAGCTCGACGCTCACTTCCGCGTTCGTCTTATCCGCCTCATCCAGGGCGATCGTGAACGGATACTTCATCGGCTCGCCGTTCTCATCTGTCGCGATGACGAATCCCGCAGGAGCCTCCGTCTCGACGAAGTAGTAATCATTCGCCGTCAGGCCGCTCACCGTCAGCGTGCCGTCGATGCCGGTCACGTACGAAGCGTTGTTGTACAGCGCCCATCCGCTCTCGGTCTCATCCGTCTTGTAGTACAGCTGGAATGCCGCGCCCGCGAGCAGCTCTCTGTCTGCCTCGCTCAGCTTCGTCAGCGTTACCTTGCCTACGATCGGCGCATCCTCTACCAGATATACCGTGTTGCCGTTCTCATCCGTTACCGTCTGCGCGTCGGTCGTCACCTTGCCGTCCTTGTCGATCGTGAACTCGATGTCGTTCGTGTAAGCGTATCCGTCCGGAGCGACCGTCTCGCGCATCACGTACTTGCCGCCTGCCTTCAGCTTGTCACCGAAGTCGTGCGTCTCGCCTTCCTTCGAGATCCAGCTGTCGACCTTCGTCTCAACCGTGTTGCCGTCCTCATCCGTCGTCAGCTCGTATACCGTGATCTCCGCGCCCGCGACTTCCTTGCTGTTGTCGCCGACTTCCGTCTTGTTTACGTTGAACTTCAGCGGCGCATCCTCTACCAGATATACCAGGTTGCCGTCCTCATCCGTTACCGTCTGCGCGTCGGTCGTCACCTTGCCGTCCTTGTCGATCGTGAACTCGATGTCGTTCGTGTAAGCGTATCCATCCGGAGCGACTGTCTCACGCATCACGTAGCTACCGCCTGCCTTCAGCTTGCCGCCGAAGTCGTGCGTCTCGCCTTCCTTCGATGTCCAGCTGTCGACCTTCGTCTCAACCGTGTTGCCTTCCTCGTCCGTCGTCAGCTCGTATACCGTGATCTCAGCGCCCGCGACTTCCTTGCTGTTGTCACCAACCTCTGTCTTGTTCACGTTGAACTTCAGCGGCGCATCCTCTACCAGATAAGTCTCGTTGCCGTCCTCATCGGTCGTCTTCGTCATATTTGTCGTGACCGTGCCGTCCTTCTCTACCGTGAACTCGATATCCGATACATATGCGTATCCGTCCGGAGCAACCTTCTCGCGAAGCGTGTAGCTCTCGCCCGCTTTCAGCTTACCGCCGAAGTCGTGCGTCTCGCCTTCCTTCGAGATCCAACTGTCGATCACGTTGCCGTCCTTGTCGAGCACCTCGAGCTGCGCTCCCTCGACTTCCTTGCTGTTGTCGCCAACTTCCGTCTTGTTCACGTTGAAGTGGATACTCTTATCAACCATGGTTACAAGCGTAACTTCCTCGCCGTCAACCGTGATCTTACCGTCCTCAGTTACCGTGAACTCAACCGCCTCAGCCATGCCGTAACCGACCGGAGTCTCAACCTCTTCTAACGTATAGGTCTTGCCCGCTTCCAGCTTGCCGGTGAGCTCGTGGATGTCCTCAGTCGTCGTCCACTGGTCTACTACCGTGCCTTCCGCGTCCTTGATCTGAAGCTTCGCGCCTACTACTTTATTACCATCTTCGTCAACCTTGTCAAGCTTCACATCGGTCACGTCGTTCGTGAATGCCATCACGAAGTCGATGTCCTCAACCGCCTCACCGTCTACAGCAATGCCTGTTACATTTGCACTCAGTGTACCGTCGCCGTTGTCAACTACCTCAACGGTTACTGTGTAAACTGTGTCGTCGTACAGATAGATGCCTCTCTCGTCCAGAATCGCCTCGCTCACCGTATAGGTGAAGGTCTTTCCGGCATCCGCAAGACCATAGGTTACGATATCCGCGAAGGAGATCTCACCGTCTGCATTGTTCTGTACAGTCGTAACTTCGTTTCCTTCCGCATCCTTCACTACGAAATTAAATGTGCCAAGCTCCGTTGCCGGATCTTTCATCGCCTTCTTAGCTTCGAGCGAAAGCTCACCTGCTGCTTCGTACGTGTTGTTGAAGCTCACGCTCACTTCCGGCTTATCCGTCACCACGCCGTCCACCGTCACCGTCAGGTCAAGGCTTCCGTCATGCACGTCGTTGTCCGCCACTGCTACCGTGACCGTGTATACCTTATCGCTCACCGTGTAACCGCCCATCGCGTCTGCCGACACTTTCTGGTGCTCCACGATCTTATAGCTGTACGTGTGCCCGATGTTCGCCTCCGTGTACCCCAGCGCCTGGAAGTCGAACTTCCCGTTCCCGTCAAGGCCCTTCGTGTCAAGGCTCTTCTCATCAGCCACGCCGTCCACTGCCGTCTGCCACAGCTGGAACTCTACCTTCTCGTTCAGGCTCGCGATCTGTTCCGCTGTCAGCTTGCTCTCGCCGTTCACCTGCTTCAGCCCGCCTGCCGGTACGCTGCCGCTCGCACTGTACGTGTTGATGAAATGCACGCCGCCTTCCGGATAGCTCGGCGTCACCTTCAGCGTGCCGTTGCCATTGTCCTCTACTTCCACCGTCACCGTGAACTTCTGCTCACTGTACGTGATCGTTCCGTCGCTGCCCGCAGTCTCCGTCACCTCGTAGGTGTGCGTACCGACATCGTCAAGCGTGTACTCGATATCCGGGAAGCTGAGACTGCCGCCCTCAAGCGTCTTGCCCGTCGCCACCGGCGTCCTCGTCTCGCTGCCGTCCTCGTTCGTCTCTACCTCTACCATCTCGAACTGGAACTCGTCGTACCCGATCACGCCGCTCCGGTTGCCGGTCACTTCCTTGCTGCCCTCCAGCGTGAACTTCCCGCTCGCGCTGTATGTGTTCGTGAAGCTCTTCTTCGTGCCCGAAAGCGCTGCCACCGCACTCAGCGTGCCGTCGCCATTGTCCGTGATCGTCACCGTCACCGGTATCTCGGCACGGTCGTACGCCATGCTGTCCGTATCCGCAGCCGGTGCCTGCTCCACGATTACGTATTTCTTCGTGCCTACGTCCTCCAGCGTGTATGCAAGTGCATCGATCTCCTCAAAGATCACCTTGCCGTCCGCCGTGTTCGTCGTCGTCGCAAGCGCTGCTTCGCCCGTCTTGCTGCCGCTCTCGTCTGCAGCCCACAGCTCGAACGTGAACTCGCCCGCGCCGAAGTCCCTGCCGACCAGCGTCTTATCCGTCTCTACGCGCGTCTTCCCGCTCGCTTCGTACGTGTTGTTGAAGCTCACGCTCACTTCCGGCTTATCCGTCACCACGCCGTCCACCGTCACCGTCAGGTC
>CANQDA010000064.1 GCA_947591155.1 uncultured Lachnospiraceae bacterium | reverse complement strand
TCCTCCCGAACATGGAAACCCCGCCCTGCTTATTGATCGCGGCAAGGACGCTGCCTGTGCCGTTTGCCTCCATTAAGGCATTCCCGTTTACGACATACAGACTGAAAAATACATAGGCATGGACGGTTACAACAACTGTGAGAAAGGCAAACGCCATTCTCTGAAACTGATTCTTGGGCATATCTTGTTCCCTCTCTTTCTAATTTTCGCGGCTAAAGCCAACATGGAACTGTTTTTCACAAAAAAAACACAGGCAGACCCGCAGCCTCTGAGAGCGATAACATAAGTACCGTAATCAGATTTACATGCAAAGCACTACTTGTGTCGTTTCTGTTTTACTGTTCCATATTCACTTTTGCCAACGGTCGTATCTTATCACAGACAAAAAACTTTTGTCAAACGCCAATTTTTCTTTGAGTATGTCAAATACACCCCTGCTTTCAACCGCATAAATGTAATCCCCAACAATACTGAATCTTCCAATCATCTTTCATCTGGCTGAACTGCTTCATCACACTTGTTCATCCTGCGGCAGCAAAGCTGTTGGCGACCATGCCCGTTACGATGAGCGCAATCCCAATGCAGCCGACCATGGTGGGCAGGCTGTCTCCCAGAAGCAAAACGCCGCCCAGGATCGTGAACAGCACCTCTCCCGACTGGGTCGCTTCCACCATGGCAAGCTGCCGGGCGTCATGCCTGGAGAGGTTCGTGGCCTCGAAAAAAAGCAGCGTGGCGATGACGCCGGAGAAGAGCGCCACTGTGAAGCCCTGTGCAACTTGTCCCGCTGAGGGCAGGCCGTGACTCACAAGGGCAATCCCGCTCATCACCAGCCAGAATGGCATACTGCAAAGGGTCATACCAAACACACGCTGGAAGGTGGAAAACTCTGCAGGGCAGCAAGCCATCATCTTTCGATTTCCAAGGGGATAGGAGAAGGCCGCGATCAGTATCAGCACCAGCGCCGGCAACGTTCCTTCCAGCCGCATGGTACAAAAGTGCGCAGCTTGCAGCAGGAATACCCCCAGCAGGATCACGCCGGAACAAGCCAAGTTCTTTCCAGGGATCTTCTTCCCAAACAGCGGAGTCAACAGGATTCCCGCCACGATGGTCAGCTGCCAGGTGGCCGCCACGAACCAGCTCTCCCCGTAAACGGATGCCCAGGTCAGCGGCGCGTAGAACAGCCCGAAGCCCACCGTGCTCCACAGCAGCCAGGGTCCGGGGTCCGCCTTAACCTCTCTCATCACAGCACCAGCGCCGCCGCGACAGCTTGTCAGCGCCCAGGTCATGGGCAGCATGAACAGATAGCGAAGGCTGGCGCTCCACAGCCAATATCCGCCGCCCAGGTTCATGCTACGGTTTAGCACAAAGGTGGCCGCAAAGAAGAGCGAGGCCAACAGCCCCAGGAATACAGATTTTTTCATCAAACTTCCTCCCCGAAATGCAATCTGTCAAACTGGTTTAATCCTTTCAGGCTTAATTTACAGTCACTGTATAAAAGTCGTCTTATCGTTCCTGTTATATCTCGCTTGCTCATAAAAATTGAGAGTATCTTTACTTTTTGAACCGGTCAGCAGCATCATCTTGTAGCAATTTTCGCGCCAGGCAATTTCTTTTTCAAAATACCAATTTATAGCTTCATTCGATCTGCGTCCGTCAGTGCTCGAATGACACGGCAGGGATTTCCCACCGCCAGACTGTGTGGAGGAATATCCCGCGTAACCACACTGCCAGCGCCGATCACACTGCCCGCTCCGATTGTCACACCTCCGCAGACTACGACGTTTGATGCCAGCCAACAGTCATCCCCGATTCGGATCGGTTTTGCATACTCCAGATTGTAATAACTGCCGTCCGGTCTTTGCCTTACATTTCGTTCTTCCGGCAAAAGAGGATGCATGGGTGTGGCCAATGTCACGTTCGGACCAATGAACACATTATCTCCGATATGGACAAGGCACACATCGAGACAGGTGAAATTGAAATTCGCACCGCTGAACCTGCCGAAATAGGTATTGCATCCATAGTCAAAATAGACCGGCGCCTGCAAACTCGGCAAAAACGGAGTGTTTGGCAAAAGTTCGCGAAGAACCGCCTCCTGTTGCTCTGATTGATCTTCATCGATCTGATTATACCGTCTCGCAAGCTTTCGCGCTTTCACCAGCAATGAGCTCAGCTCCGGATCGGATGGGTCATACAGCAGTCCCGCAAGCATTTTTTCTTTTTCTGTCATATTGTCCTCCTCAGCTTTCAATTCCGCATTTTTAACATCTGACCAGCAAATTGTAATTTTTCACTCTGTTCCACTTCCCGGCAAATTTACAACAGCTCCTGCCTCATTTCTTCGCTGCACAGGTCTTTCACTACCTCGCCCGCAATGATCAATCCTGCCACAGACGGCACAAACGCTACGCTGCCCGGAATATCCCTTCGTTCTGTGCACTTATGTTTTGCCCCGGGCGGACAGATACAGTTTGTCCTGCAGCTGACAGACATATCATCAAGCGGTCTTACAGGTTTTTCTTCGGAATATACGACCTTCAGCTTCCTTACACCCCGCTTTTTCAATTCCCTCCGCATGACCTTTGCCAATGGACACATTTTTGTCTTATATATGTCAGAAACCCGGAACTGGCTGCCATCCAATTTGTTTCCGGCGCCCATGCTGCTGATAACAGGCACATTTTTCTCCTGTGCCTTCATAACAAGTTCAATTTTTGCAGTAACCGTGTCTACTGCATCGACAATATAATCATACTCATCAAAAGGGAATTCATCCGCGTTTTCGGGCAGGAAGAAACATTTATGCACGTTTACCTGCGCATCCGGATTGATTTCTAGTATCCGGTCTTTCATCACTTCTGCCTTATATTTTCCTACCGTTTTTCGTGTGGCAATGATCTGCCGGTTCAGATTTGTCAGGCAGACCTTATCATCATCGATCAGATCAAATGCCCCGACTCCGCTTCGCACAAGAGCTTCACAGACATATCCCCCTACCCCTCCGATTCCAAAAACTGCGACTCTTGAACGTGCTAATTTCTCCATCGCTTTTTTCCCAAGCAATAATTCCGTTCTCGAAAACTGTGTCAACATTTATGCATCTCCATATAATATTGATATCTAATTTTTCAGCGCTGTTATCGGTACAACAAACACTCCGTCCGGCCGCACATAAGCAGCGTTTGACATGCCGCAGATCACACAGAGAACCGCAGGCGGTATGCCGCCGCCGGCAGCAAGACTGTTTTTCATTGAAAGCAGGTCAGACGCGGCTTTTTCAATCTGGTTGGCTCCGAACTTGATCTCGAACGCGCACCATGTCCCGTCTTTGAGCTCTATCACGGCGTCAATGTCCCTGCCGTTGTAATCCTGATAGTGAAATAGGTTTGCCCCGAACGACTCAGCATATATTTTCAGATCCCGCTCCACAAGCGCCTCAAACAGAAAACCAAAGGTCTCAAGATCTCCGATCAGACGATCCGGCGTTACTTTCAACAGCGCGCATGCAAGAGCCGGATCGCAGAAATGGCGTTTCTCCGCCTGTTTCACGCGAACAGAGGAGCGGATGTTGGCGGAGAAAGGCGGCTGATTGTCGAGAAGAAACAGGCGTTCAAACACATCAAGGTACGTCGCTACAGTATCTCCGTCCAACGTTTCATCGTCAGCTTCCCGGATATCATTCAGCAGCTTTTTGTTTGTTGCCGTAGTACTTTCATTTCTGGCAAGAGAGCGCAATAATAAACGCATTTTCGCGATATCATATTTTTTGCCGTCGATGCGCTGAGAATCATCGTCAAGAATTGCGTCGAGATAAGACTGCGGCAAAAGCGAAGCATTCTCTGCGGAGGCATTCAGATTTCCGGGCCATCCTCCGCGGACCACATAGTACGCAAGATCCCGCAGATCTACCTCTCCTGTCAGCGCAGGGACTATTTCTCCTTCGCACAGATCCTTAAGCGAGACCGCTCCGCTGGATTCGCCGGATTCATAAAGGGACATTGTCCTCATGCGAAGCTTCCCTATCCTGCCTGCTCCGCTGTGCAGGATTCCTTTCCTTTTCGGCGTAGAAGAACCTGTCAGGATAAACTGTCCCTTTTTCGCCCTCTGGTCAACGGTGTAACGTACAGCGTCCCAGATAGGCGGAACCTCCTGCCATTCATCGATCAGCCTCGGCGTCGCTCCTTCAAGGGCGATCGAAGGCGATATCTCCGCCAAAGTCCTGTTTTGAAAATGATTGAAGGGATCGCCTGTCAGGAATTCGCTGTTGCTGTGATAGGAAGAAGTCCAGGTTTTTCCGCACCATTTAGGTCCTTCTATGCAGATCGAGCCAAAAACTTCAAGGTATTTTTCTACCGTCCCGTCTATGACTCGCGGCCTGTACATGGATTTGTCTGCCGTTTTCCCCACTGTTGACACCTCCGATTACTGTCTTTTAGAACAATGTATCACATTCCTTTTGATTCGGCATGGCCATTCTGTTAAATTTCTGTATCCCATTCGGTCAGATTTTCTAACGTCGTTCGGTCATATTTGATTTCCATAGCCACAGCCTTTTTCTCAGTAATCAGGTACTTAATAAAGTTATCCAGATCCTCTTCCGCATCCCTTGTAACTATCACTTTATAAGTCATATTTTTCCCTCAGACCGCGTGAAACTTCCGCCGCTTCTTTATACATGCCCTGTGCTGCATGCTCGCGGGATTTTTTTAACTTTTCTAATATTTCCAGTTCCGTCAATGCTTCATATGGGTTTGCTTTCTTTATTTCAAACGGAAACCCATTTACCGCCAGCGCACGGGTCAGAAACATGCGAATTGCCGTTGTGGTGTCTGTCCCTAGATCTTTAAATAGAGCATCTGATTTCTTTTTTAAATCATCGTCTACTCTTACCTGAATCGTACTTGCCATTTACGCAATCTCCTCCTGTTTATTAACCGTTAATTTTCATTTATAATATTAGGATAGCAAAAAGATAATGCTAAGTCAATACATTTGTAATGACTTAGCATCTTAGGTCTGGAACCTATAACCTTTGCTCATTCTTGATGTTTCGTTCAACGGGAAGTTATCTGCGAATCCCTTCTTCTGTAAAAGTTCTTTTTAATGCCTTCTCTGTCAGATATATAGAACCTATTAAAATAGCAATTTGAATAAATGTCAAAATCAGGCCGACAATTCCAATAGAATCATCTGAAGCTCCGTAAAATGGAAGATGGATAATAATTGACGGGACTAAAATAATCCAGCCAATTCTCCACCAAAGTTTTCCGCTGTAATGATGAGCAAAAAGCCATGTATCCATATTCTTCTTGGAACGAGAGGTTCTATATCCAATCAAAGAATTTATCTTTTGCGGCGGACGCTTCCACATGAACCGTCCAATAACTATCATCAACAACGGAATTATTAAATCACAACAAAGCATAAACCACCAAAACCACATATCGTTCACCTCCACAGATACCGATTCACAGCTCAGCAACAATTTCGGAAACTGCTACCAGAGCGGCTTCTCCGCTAATGGTGATCCGCTTGTTTCCCTCTATTCTGCAACGCAGATAACCGCCGCGTTTCGACGCCTGATAAGCATAAATTTCCTTCTTGTCCAGCTGTTTTGCCCAGAATGCGGCTATCTGGCAATGCGCCGAACCGCAGACAGGATCTTCCACAATGCTCAGTTTCGGACAGAAGCTGCGGGACACACAGTCGGTTTCCGTTCCGCGTGCCGTGGCATTCTGGATTCGGCCCTCAATGCCGGTCAAGAGCATCTGATCTGGATTCATATTTCTAACGATATCCTCAGAATCAAAAATGCAGACCAGATCAAGTCCAAGTACCGCTTTGACCGGACGCGCTCCAAATGCCTTTTCCATCGCATCCGTAACCGGAATCTCTTTCAGCTCATATGTCGGGAAATCCATCTCATACAGATTTTTCTTACGTCGGATCGTCAGTTCACCGCTGAGTGTATCGAATCTTACTTCGCTGCTGTCCGGCTTATAGAAGTTGAGGATCACATATGAGGATGCCAGTGTCGCATGCCCGCACAGCTCAACTTCTGTTCCCGGCGTAAACCAGCGCAGATGGTAGCCCTTTTCTTCCTTCACGATAAAAGCTGTCTCTGACAGATTGTTCTCCATCGCCAGCTTCATCATGGATTCTTCGGACGGCCAGCTTTCCATGACGCAGACAGCGGCCGGATTGCCTGCAAACGGTTTATTGGTAAATGCGTCTACGATATATTGTTTCATGTTAGAATTGATCCCCTATGAATTTCGTTATTCCTGAAAGAACCCGGCAAACTGAAATCTATCCTTTTAAACCACGTGCTTGTCTGTCCATATCTTCAATAACAATATCGTAGATTTCTCCCAAAGAAGCACAGTATTCAAGGACTTTCCACGGTTCATTTGTGTGAAAATGGATTTTGATCAGATCTTCGTCTCCAACCGCCAACAGGCAGTCTCCTTTAAAATTGTTTGTAAAATAATCGCTTATCTCATCATCATCAAGATCGTTGCCCTCAATGAGTAATTGTGTGTCGTATTTAAATTCCAACATTTTATTATTCCTCCTCAAACATCAATTTTATTTGAGTATATCAAATGTACCCTCTGCTTTCAACCGCATAAATGTAATCCCCGGCAATGCTGAATTCACAATCATCCGCTACTCTTTTGCCTCTGGGAAAACCACCGTAATTGTCGTGCCTTCCCCCTCTGCGCTCTGCAGTTCTATTTTCGCGTTATGCAAGCGGGCCGCGTGCTTGACGATAGACAAGCCCAGACCAGTACCGCCAAGCTCTTTTGACCGGCTCTTATCCACTCGGTAGAAGCGCTCGAAAATGCGCTCCCGCTTCATATCCTCCGCACCCTCGTCCAGATGGGAAAGACGAATAATATCCTCCACCAAAGCAATCATGCGGCCGGCCTCACCGCGGATCTGGGAATAGAACCTCGCCGTATCCTCGGGGCGCACCATGCCGTTCTCCAAAAGCTCCGCGCACCCTGCAATGGTATGCAGCGGCGTTTTAAGCTCGTGGGACACATTCGCCGTGAACTCCCGGCGCATCTGCTCCGCCTGCTCCTTCTCCGTGACGTCAAGCATGAGAAGCACGGCGCCGGAGACATTCCCGCTCTCTCTGACCGGGTTCAGTGCAAGCCGATATTTCCCGCCGTTCAGGTCTATGATCTTTTCTGTCCGCACACCGCTTTCTATTCCAGAAAGAAGCTCCGACAGTTCGATGTTTCGATTGACCGATAAAATATATTTGCCGATGGAATTTCGGCCTGTTCCGAAAAGCCTGCCTGCCGCCCGGTTGATTCCTAAGATCACACCCTTCGTATTCAGAAGGATGATGCCCTCGGCCATATTTTCCGTGACGGCCTCAAATTCCTCCTGCTTTTGCCGAAGCTCCTTTTCCTGTTTCCGGATCTGGTGTTGCTGGGCGTCGATCCGGCGAAAAAGCGGGGAAAGCTCATCGTATCCCTCGTTGTTCAGCGGATCGTCCAGATTGAGCTGGTTTAAGGGCGCGGTAATGTTTTGGGAAAGACGGTGTGCCAGCCAGAGGGAAATACCGATGGCAATCACAATGATAATGAGGATGGGCTGCGTCATTCCGAGAAGTAGCGTCAGGAGTGTATGCTGCGCAACGGACAGACGGACTACCGTTCCATCGGACAGCCTTTTCGCGCTGTAAAGCGTACGTTCCATCAATGTCGCAGAATACCTGGCGCTTTCGCCGTAGCCGGATTCCAACGCCTCCCCGATTTCCTCACGGACAAGGTGATTTTCCATCTCAGAGGAATCCGCCTCACTGTCGTAAAGCACTTTGCCGTCCGCGCTGATCCATGAGACACGATATCCCTTTGGGGAAAGACCCTCAAAATATTCCGCGCCCACAGCCTCGACGCCCTGCGCCGCCAGCTCGGTCTGCGTCTTTAACTGATTTTGCTGGACATTTCCGAAATAATCATAGAGCACGCAGAGAAAAAGTGCCACGGATGCAAAGAAAACCGCGATTGCAACAAGACAGATGGATCTGAAAATTCGTTTTGTCATTTCTCCGCCCCCAAACGATAACCGACGCCCCGCACGGTTTCAATGCAGTCGCCACAGCGTCCCAGCTTTGTTCGCAGCGTACCGATATGAACGTCCACCGTGCGGGTTTCCCCTGTGTAAGAATCACCCCATACGCTCGCGAGAAGCTGGTCGCGCGTAAACACCCGTCCGGGATTTTCCATAAATTTCCGGAGCAATTCGTATTCCTTGAAGGTAAACTCAACCCGCGCCCCGTCCACTGTCACCACATGCTGCGCCGTGTCCATCTGTATCCCGCAGTGCGATAACACCTCATTTCTGGAAACAGGAGAAACGCGGCGGAGTACCGCCTTCACGCGGGACACCATCTCCATCATGCCAAAGGGCTTTGCAAGATAGTCGTCCGCGCCGAGATCGAGCCCGATCACCTTATCATATTCGGCTCCTTTCGCGGTGGCCATGATAACCGGCACCTGACTGCCGTCTGAGCGCAACCGTTTCAAAATACGGATTCCATCCTCGCCGGGGAGCATGATGTCGAGCAGCACCAGCTCCGGGCATTCCTGATGAAACGCCTCCCAGAAGGACGCTCCGTCCGAAAAGCCCTTTGCCGCGAAGCCCGCGGCGTTCAAAGCATATATCATCAGATCACGGATTCCGTTGTCATCTTCTACACAGAAAATCAAGAAATTCACCTTCCTTCGGATGGGGGATGCAGGGCGGTCAGGTAAAAGTCTGCCTACCATGATATTGTATCATATTCTTACACTTTTTCAATCGGTCGGCGGCTGTGCGCCCTTCTCGCCGGTAACAGAAAACAACACCCAACCGGCAATATTCGTGGCGTGGTCCCCGATACGCTCAAAATACTTCGCCACCATCAAAAGATCAAGGGCGTATTCTCCCTCGGTGGGATTTTGCGCGATCAGGGAGATCAGGCTGCTCTTAATGTCAATGAAGTAATCGTCTACCATGTCGTCAGAGGCAATGACTGCTTTGGCTATGGAAGTATCCTGCTTCACGTAGGCGTCCACGCTGTCCGTCACCATCCTGATCGTCGCCTTTGCCATCTCCCGGATTTTGATATGTTCCGGTAACGTTCTGTCATTCAGGAACGGCAGAATTTCCGCAATGTCCTCCGCCTGATCTCCGATCCGTTCCATATCCGTTATCATTTTCAGGGCGGCCGATATCTGCCGCAGATCCCCCGCTACCGGCTGTTGCTGGAGCAGCAGACGCAGGCACATAGCTTCGATCTGCCGTTCCTTTTCGTCTATTTCATGGTCGAGCGGGGCGATCTTCACCGCAAGTGCGTCGTCCTTCTGAATGAGGGCGGAAACTGCCAGGGAGATCACTTCTTCGCACAGCGCCCCCATCTTGATCAGGTCCTGTCCCAAGGTATTAAGCTACTCGTCAAATCGTGTCCTCATTATCCAGACCTCCCCGTGATATAATCCTCGGTGCGCTTATCCTCGGGCTTTGAGAACATTTTTTCCGTATCCCCGTACTCTACCAGTTCGCCGAGAAGGAAAAACGCCGTCCGGTCTGAAATGCGTACCGCCTGCTGCATGTTGTGGGTGACAATGATGATCGTGTATTTCTCTTTCAGCGTCATTGCCAGCTCTTCGATTTTTGAGGTCGAGATCGGATCGAGCGCCGAGGTTGGCTCGTCCATTAAAAGGACCTCCGGCTCCACAGCCAGCGCGCGGGCGATACAAAGCCGCTGCTGCTGTCCGCCGGAAAGCCCCAGCGCGTTCTTTTTCAGCCTGTCTTTTACCTCGTCCCAGATGGCCGCATCCCGCAGAGACCGCTCTACCATATCATCCAGCTTTGCTTTAGCGCGGATTCCATGCGTGCGGGGCCCGTAGGCAATATTATCATAGACTGACATCGGGAACGGATTTGGTTTCTGAAATACCATACCGATCTCTTTGCGCAGTGTGTTGACGTCAACGCCGGAAGCGAAAATATCATTTCCCTTATAGGAAACCTCTCCTGTTATCTTCACTCCTGGGATCAGGTCGTTCATGCGGTCCAGTGTTTTCAAAAAAGTGGATTTTCCGCAGCCGGACGGACCGATCAGAGCCGTGATCGTCTTTTCGGGGATATTCAGATTGACATGATGGAGCGCCTGTACGCTGCCATACCAGAGATTTAAGTCCCGGACAGTTATTATATCATTCATAGCTTCTGCCTCCTTTTGAACCAGCGCCCTACAAGCATGGCGAGGAGATTTACCAAGAGTGTGAGTATCATCAAAATAGCTGCAATCGCAAAGGCCACGCCAAATTCGCCCTGCTCCTTCGCGTAGACATAAAGGGAGACGGTCAGCGTTGCCCCGGCGCTTCCAAGCCCTTCCAAAAATCCGTTTAACGCGTGGGCAAATCCGGCAGTAAACAAAAGCGCCGCCGATTCTCCTAAAATACGCCCCACAGACAGGATACAGCCCGTGATGACGCCATCGATACAGCCGGGCAGAACGACCGTGCGTATCACACGCCATTTACCGGCCCCAAGTCCGAAGGCTCCCTCCCGGTAAGACTGCGGCACCGTTTTCAGACTTTCCTGCGTGGTGCGCATCACAGTCGGCAGGTTCATGATCACGAGCGTCAGTGCTCCCGCCAGAAGGGAGGTCTGCATATTCAGGAACTGGCAGAAGAACAGCATCCCCACCAGACCGTAAATAATGGACGGAATCCCGGAAAGCGTCTCGGCGGCGTATTCAATCGCGGCGACGATACGTTTATTTTGGGCGTACTCTGTAAGATAGACCGCTGCTCCCACGCCGAGCGGCAGCACAAAGACAAGTGTCGCGACGATCATGTAAACCGTATTCAGAATGTCCGGCAGGATACCGATCGTCCCGGAGAGATAACTCGGCTCTGTGGACAGCAGTTCCCAGGAAAGATTCGGGATGCCCTTTGCGAATATGTAGACCAGAAGAAACAGCACAAGGGCGCAGGTGAAAGCCGCGCTGATCCCGCACAAGACCCGCAGCAGCACAATCTTCATTTTTCGTATTGCGTTAATCTGAGCGTTCACGGATCTCATCACTCCTTACTGCGCTTCAAAAAGAAATTCAAAGCCGCATTGATCAGCATAATGAACAGGAAAAGTACAAGAGCGATCGAAAAGAGCGCCTGCCTCTGCAATCCGCTGGAATAGGACATTTCGCTTGCCATCGCCGTCGTCAGGAAGCGGACGCTTCCGAAAAGCTCCGGCAGATTCGGTGCATTGCCGGATACCATCATGACGGCCATCGCTTCCCCGATCGCCCGACCGACACCCAGCACCACCGCTGCGGCGATCCCGCTTTTCGCCGCCGGGACCGAAACCTTGAAATAAGTTTCCACCGGCGTCGCGCCGAGGGCGAGCGACGCGTCCTCATATTCCTTTGGCACAGCCTCCAGAGCTGTGATCGACACATTGATGATCGAAGGCAGGATCATGATCGCCAGCACAATGATCGCCGCGAAAAGGCTCGCTCCGTCCGGGATATGGAACAGATTACGGATGCCGGGGACAAGCACCATCATCCCCACAAGGCCATAGACCACAGACGGGATGCCTGCCAAAAGGCTGACCGCGCCCGATACGACCGTCCTGATCTTTGCGGGGGCGAGTTTTGCCAGATAGACCGAGATCAAAAATCCGATCGGTACGTCGATCAGGATCGCGCCCGCCGTGCCGTAGACGCTTGTCAGTATAAACGGCAGTATCCCGTAGGACGGTTCGCTTGCGGTAGACGCCCACTTTGGGTTGAACAGAAAATCCTTAAGCCCGATCTTACGGATTGCCGGAATCCCCGCGACAACCAGGTAAAGCGTGATCAGCAGCACACATCCGACTGTGATCAGGCCGAGGATCAGAAAGATACCGTGAATGAAGTTCTCGAATGCTTTTTGCTTTTTCATTCTTGCACTCCTTACTTTTGGAAAGGCCGGTGGTGATGAACGCCACCGGTCAAAGCCCTTTTATTTAACGGGTACTGCGCCCGCCTGTGAGATGTACGGGGCCGCTTCGTCCGAGGTCACAAAGTCAAAGAATTTCTGCGCCGCGTCGGAAAGCTTCTCATCATCCTTCGTCACCAGCACAAACGGACGCTGAATGACGTAGCTGCCGTCCTTGACGGTCTCTTCACTGGGCGAAACACCGCCTACGGAAAGAGCCTTTACCTCATCGCTGACAGCGGCAAGGGAAGCATAGCCGATCGCATCCGGGTTTTGGGAAACGGTGGTGATCACGTCGCCGGTCGAGGTAAGCTCCTGACGGTACTTGCAGGCGTCCTCCGTATCCGTAATGGATTCAAAACCGTCCCTGGTTCCGCTGCCTGCCTCGCGCCCGATCACAACGATCTCGGCATCATTCCCGCCTAGTTCGGACCAGTTCGTGATCTCCCCCGTATAAATTTCTGCGATCGTCTCTACATCAAGATCGTCCGCTTCGTTTTTCGGATTCACGATCACAGCGATTCCGTCATTGGCGAGTACCGTTTCTGTGAGGCCGTCCGCCTTCTCCTCTTCCTTCAGACTGCGGCTGGAAAGACCAATATCGCAGCGTCCTTCCTTGACCGCTTGAATCCCGGAGCCGGAGCCTGTGGGATTGTAAATATAAGTCATACCACTGTACTTTTCCTGAAACGCTTCTCCCAGAACGCCGATCACTTCCTCCATCGAAGTGGAGCCGTCGGTGGAAACCGTCCCGCCCTTTTGCTTCGACGAGCAGCCTGCAAGCGCCGATACCGCCAGGACAGCGGTGAGGGCTAATATCATAAATTTCTTCATCTTTAAATTCTCCTTTTCTTCTATTTTTCTTTAAATACAGCCATATGTTAATCCCGCAAAATCAAATCCGTTATCGTGCTCATGTAAAAAGAATGTAAAGTCCGCTCCTGTTTCAAGATATGAATTATTTACCTTATCGCTCATTTTCTCTGATTCGGCTAATATTAGCCTGCCTTGCGCAAGCATAAAAAAGTGCCTTCGGCACCTCAACTCCCCTGCCCCTCAATCTTGAGGGGTTAGGGGTTTCTTTTTGTGCCTCT
>CANQDA010000063.1 GCA_947591155.1 uncultured Lachnospiraceae bacterium | reverse complement strand
CATGGTCAAACATTCGAAAATGTCCATATATAGGCAATTTCCCCGATGGGTGTAATGAAGTATTTTACTTCATTACATTTTTTTCTGGTCAACACCTGATATTTCTCCGGAATTCCTGAATCAATCCTCAAAACAGCAGATGTATTGCAATCCTGCTCAATCCCCAAAATAACGCAAACAACAGATTTACTGCGATCCCGCAAATCCTCAAAACAGCAGATATCGTTCGCATTGCTTTTCCTTTCCGCTTATGATAAAGTATGAAAAGATATGATTCTTTTCAAATCCTTTTCAGCTTTTTCAGACAGGGCGGCATATTATGAGCAGAAAAACAGCGCTGCTGGGGCTTTTCTCGGCGCTCGCGATCATTTTCGGATATGTGGAGCTTTTGATTCCAACCGGCATTCCCGGCGTAAAGCTCGGGCTGGCCAACCTGGCAGTCCTTTTTATTCTGATGCGCTATTCGTGGAGGGAAGCTGCGCTCGTCTCCGCGGTCAGGATCGTCGTGATCGGCTTTCTTTTCACCAACGTTTTCAGTATACTGTACAGTCTCGCCGGGGCGGCCTTAAGCCTGTTTGTCATGACCCTGCTGAAGCGCAGCCCGCGTTTCAGCGTGTTCGGGATCAGTATGGCCGGGGGCATCGCGCACAATGCCGGGCAGCTCCTTGCCGCGATGGTCATTGTCGAAAGCGCCAGCCTCGTCTACTACGCCCCCATCCTCCTGATTTCCGGCGTCGTGACCGGCTTCCTGATCGGCGCACTGACCAAGGAGGTGCTGAAGCGGGTGCGCTGAGCAGCATGCTGAACGACCCGATATATGATCCCGCTTTTCTTGACCGGTACAATAGGCAATTCAGATCCTCAACAAATTAACGGTTGAATCTTCACTTTTTTGATGGTCAGATTCTCATTTTTTTGATGGTCAGATCTTCTTTAAATTGATGGTTAAATTCTCATTTTTTAAAGGTTTCTCTTGTGTATCTCTCGATTCTGTTGTATGCTGATCTGACCAAAGCTTCCATAATATAAATGATTTTCAGGAGATTCCTGCGATATGTCACGCTCAGAGAAATATATAAAAAAAATCGCCGGTTTCGGAAAGTTCAGGCGCGTCTTTTCTTGCCGCCGCTTTTTCTGCATGCTCCTGCTGCCGCTGCTTTCGCTGTGCCTTGGCGGCTGCCGCGGGCAGAATCCTTCCGCGCAGATCTCCGACGTCGGGTTCTATTTTGATACGGTAGTGGAACTGCGCCTGAACGGCACGGACGATCAGAGCCTGATCGATGAATGCTTTGAAAAGATGGGTCAGTATGAGGCGCTTCTCAGCCGCACGCGCGAGGGAAGCGACGTCTGGGAGATCAACCACAGCGCCGGGGAACCCGTCGAAGTATCCGACGACACGGCCGAGCTGATCGCGCTGGCGCAGAAATACTATGAGCTCTCGGACGGCGCGTTCGACATCACGGTCGCGCCTTACGTCACGATCTGGGATTTCCCGGACAATCCGGGCAAGGTCCCCGCGGAAGCGTCAATCGCAGCTGCGCGTATTCACGTCGGTTTCCCGCTTTTACATCTGGACGGGAATACCGTCACGCTCGACGATCCGCGCGCTTCCATCGATCTCGGCGGGATCGCCAAGGGGTACATCGCGGATCGGCTGAAGGAATACCTCGTCGGCGAGGGCGTCGAGAGCGGCTACATCAACCTCGGCGGCAACATGCTTACCATCGGGACGAAACCCGGCGATATTCCCTGGAACATCGGGATCCGCAGACCCTTCGGCGAGGCGTCCGACGTGATCACGACCGTGAGGGTCGACGGACGCTCCGTCGTCACCTCCGGCCCTTACGAGCGCTATTTTGAAAAGGACGGCAAGATCTACCACCACATTCTGGATCCGCAAAGCGGCTATCCCGTCTGGAACGGACTTTCCAGCGTCACGATCCTGTCCGATTCGTCCGCCGACGGCGACGCGCTCTCCACGAGCTGCTTCGTGCTCGGCCTCGACCGCGGCATGGAGCTCATCGAATCCCTGGACGGCGTCGAGGCGCTGTTTATCACCGACGACATGGAGCTGCACTATTCCAGCGGTTTTCCGATATCTGACTGACGCCTGCCCGCGTATTTTTGTTCATGAGCCAGCAGTCGCGGCAGATAAAATGCTTCCGGGCAGAACCTGCCAAGAGTCCGCCCGGAAGTACTTTTGTCTGTCGCGACATTTGATCTCATCTGTTGATTTTCAGCGCTTCTCCTCGCGGTACTGGCTCGGCGGCATGCCCATCTTCCTCTTGAAGATGCGGCTGAAATAGTGCACATCCATGATTCCGACCTGTTTGGCCACCGTCTTGACCGGATTGCTCGTGGTCAGAAGAAGATCCGCCGCCGTGCGGATCCTGCGGTCCGTCACGTAGTCCGTGATCGTCATGCCCACCTCGCGCCGGAAAAGGTTCGACAGGTACGAACGGTTCACGTTCAGGTTCTCCGCGAAATACTGCAGCGTGAGCGTCCGGCTTAAGTCCATATCCACTGACAGCAGAATCTTCTGCACGAGAAGCGAATAGGAACTGATCGACTTCAGCTGGTTCAGCCTGCAGAAGCGCGCCGTCATCTCTTCGCCGATCTTCCGGCATTCTTCCACATCCGCCGCCTCATAGATATGCTGAGTGAAGCCCATATGGATATCGTCCAGGAGCACATCGACCACCCGGTTCCTGCGCAGTTCCTGAATGATCAGCGCCTTTGTCTGGATCAGGTCATATTTCCATTCTGTCAGTTCGTCTTTCAAAAGTCCCGGAACTTTCATCTGGTTTCGGGCTCTCAGCGCCTGAAGCGCCTGATACTCATTTCCGTCACGTATACCACGGAGCAGATCGTCCATCAGCTCATAACGTCTGATCATGCTCCCCGCATGTTTCCCAAGCCCGCTCTCCGCCGCCACGGAAAACGTTTTTTTCTTTTCCTCTTTCAAGTCGTATTCGCCGGTCCCTTTTCTGTATTGAATTTCCATTGGAAACTCTGTGGAAACAGTATACCATTTTATTCCATGAATTTATATACAATTTCTCAAAAAACAAAAATTATCTAACATAAACAAAAAATTTTCCGCAGAAAGATATCGACAAAAATGGTATTCTAATAATGGTTTATTGTGCAATTTGATACTATCGCCGCCAGACAGAGCAGCCCCGTTTTTCGGACGGCGCGCTGCCTGTTTTGCGGCAGTCTGCTTTATCTTTCTCAGCTTACAGGAACCGAAAGGAGGCTCACTGTATGAAAATCGGCATCCAGGAATTGCTTGTGGTCTTCATCGTCGCCCTCTTCGTAATCGGTCCGGATAAACTTCCCTATTATGCGAAAAAGCTCGGACAGGCGCTCGGGCAGTTCCGCAAATACACTGAGGAGGCGACAAAGGATATCCGGGAGAGCGTCGTGGAGCCGTTGAATGAAGCGCAGAAGCCGCTGCGCGAGGCCATGGCCCCGGTCACGGAGCTCGAGAAGGATGTCCGCAGGAATGTGGACGAGATGAAAAAGTCCATCTCAGACATCGGGAAGCCGGCGAAGGGCGAAAACACAAAGAGTGCGGAAGCAGTCGATACACCGCAGGAAGATCATACGGCCACAGAGCCGCAAAATTCTGCTTCCTCGGAAGCAGTCGCCTCATCGTCAGGTTCTCAGTCTGAAAATGAGCAGGTTTAATACCCGACACTATGCGTTTATCCAAATTCAGTCATTTTATTGCGGGAGGATACATTTATGAAAATAGGAACCCCTGAATTACTTGTCATTCTGGTGATCGTCGTCCTGATCTTCGGGCCGACCCAGCTGCCGAAGCTGAGCAAAATGTTCGGCAAAAGCGTTAAGAATTTCCGAGACAGCGTATCGGGCGACGACGAGAAGGAAAAAAGCTCCGACGCGGCGGAAGAAGCCGGGAAATAATGAGATGGCATAGAGGAACCCACGGAAAAGAGAAAACCATGACTCTCTCCGGGCATCTGCGCGAGCTTCGCAGCCGCGTGCTGGTCTGTCTCGTGTGTCTGGTCGTCACGTTTCTCGCGGGGCTGCACTTCGCGCCGGATATCATCGACTTTCTGACCGACATGGGGAAGGACTACGGCTATACATACGTTTATCTCGCCCCGCAGGAGCTGCTGATGCAGTATTTTTCCGTCGCGCTTCTGGCCGGCGTCTGCGTTACTCTCCCGCTGATCCTGTATCAGATATGGGCGTTTGTGCAGCCCGGCCTGAAGAAGAATGAGAACATACTCTTCCTATCGGCCATGATCTCCGGATTGCTCTGCTTTGTACTCGGCATCTTTTTCGCCTACAAGGTCATGCTGCCGTTTATGCTGTACTTTCTGATCGACATCAGCAAGGGCAGCGGGATCACGGCCTCGATCAGCGTGCAGAATTATATGTCCTTTCTGCTCACGATCTTCGTGATCTTTGGCGTCGTATTCGAGCTGCCGGTCGTCTCCGTCCTGCTCACGCAGATGGGACTGCTGAAAGTAAAGTGGATGAAAGCCGGACGCCGCTTTGTCATCGTTCTGATCTTTTTCGTCGCCGCGGTCATCACGCCGCCGGACATCGTCTCGCAGGTCATGGTGGCCGTCCCGATGATCGGGCTGTACGAGCTCAGCATCCTGATCTCCTCTCTCCTGCTGCGTCTGCGCAGGAAAAGAAAGCAATAAGCCTTGCCCGGCTATCGCCTTTGCATAGCGGCATGGTGTTGAAAGATATAAATAAGGAAAGGAAGAAAAAAATGGAAAAAGGACAGATTTCACGCAGAACATTCATCAAGGGAATCGCCGCCGGCGCGGTCAGCGTGGCAGCGCTCGGCGGGATCCAGGCAGGTGAATATTTTCTCGACGAGAAGGCGAAGAACAGCAAGCCGGCTGTCACCCCGACGGCTTCCAGCGGCCTCACCTTCACGCCGGGCGAGTACACCGCCACGGCAAAGGGAATCAACAGCGACGTGACCGTCACCTGCACCTTCGACGAGACAAGCATGACCGACATCGTCATCGATGTGTCCGGAGAGACTCCGGACATCGGCGCGGTCATCGGCGATGAGATGCGCGAGAAGATCCTGAGCAGCCAGAGCTGCGACGTGGACGGCGTCTCCGGTGCGACGATCACCTCCGACGCCATAAAGACGGCTGTCGCGGACTGTATGTCCCAGGCGTCAGGCACCACGGTCACGGTAGGCGGTTCGGGCGAATCCGCGGGCGCAGCCGACTGGCTCGGCACGGCTCCGGAGATCGCGGAGGATCAGATCACCGAGACGCTCGACACCGAGGTCCTCGTGGTCGGCTGCGGCTCCGGCGGATGGATCGCCGCGATGACCGCCGCCGAGGAGGGCGCGAAGGTGCTCGTCGTCGAGAAGCGCGAGACCCCTACCGGCATCCGCCACGACATCGGCGCGATTGGCTCGAAGCTTCAGCTCGAGACCGAGAAGAAGTTCCCCGAGTTCGCGATCGACAAGATGGAGGCACTGCAGGAGATCGTGCGCTACGGCAGCGGCTATGTAGACTCCGATCTGATCAAGGTCTGGATCAACGAGTCCGCGGAGATGGTGGACTGGCTGACCGACATGTTTGACGCCGAGGGCAGCTTCCGCATGGACCACGAGGGCGGCGTCGGCAATCTCGACGATCCGGGCCGTGACAAAGGCTACGCGACCGGCCACTCTCCCAACCTGACGGAGAACGCGCCGGAGGACGCTACGACCGAGATGGTCTTCCAGAAGGTCTGCGACGAGCACGGCGTAGAGTGGAAGCTCTCCACGGCGCTTATCAAGATCGAACTCGACGACTCCGGCAAGGCGACCGGCATCATCGCGCAGGATCAGACCGACGAGCACTACCTCCGCATCAATGCTTCGAAGGGCATCATCATGGCGACCGGCGGCTACTGCACGAACACCGACATGATGCTGGCTCTGCAGCCGATGACGATGGAGATGAAGATCAACGTTCCGCTCGGCTCCACCGCCGACGGTTCCGGCATCAAGGCGATGCTGTGGGCAGGCGCGCAGCTCGACCCGACGCACGCCTCCATGATGTTCAACCGTGCAAGCTGCCTCCCGACCGAGACGGCCGGCTACAAGACGAACGGCAAGTGGTTCTGGTTCGGCGAGCAGCCGTTCCTGAAGGTAAATCTGAACGGCAAACGCTTCTGCAACGAGTCCGGCCCCTACGAATTCATGCTGCACTCGATGTACATGCAGCCGTATCATACATACTGTGACATTTTTGATTCCAACAGCAAGAAATACGCGGAGCAGTTTGACGAGGTCGGCTGCTGCAGGCTCTTCCCGTTCCCGAACGGCGCGCCGAGCAACCGCGACTTCGACTCCGTCTGGGATCAGCTCATGACCGAGTTTGTCGACGAGGGTTATCTCGTAAAGGCGGACACACTCGAGGAACTGGCCGAGGGGCTCGGCCTCCCTGTGGAGGATTTCGTCGCCACCGTCGAGCGCTACAATGAGCTCTGCAAGAAGGGTGTGGACGAGGATTACGGCAAGGAGAAGCACCGCATGACTCCGGTGGACCAGGCGCCGTTCTTCGGCATCCGCACCGGCGCATGGCATCTGACTACCTTAAACGGCTGCCGCATCAACACCGACATGCAGGTCATCAAAGAAGACGGCAGCCCGATCGAGGGGCTGTACGCGACCGGCGACTGCACGGGCGGCTTCTTCGCGACGACCTACCCGAATCTGATGACCGGCCTCGCCTGCGGGCGCACGATGACCTTTGCGCGCCACGCCGCGAAGCAGCTGGCCAAACTGTAAGATACAGGTATACGACTATTTTCTGTGAAAAACGCCTGAAAAATAACAGGCGGACTTCCCGGCAACAGCGAATACAAGTACATTGGAGGTAATCTATGAAACTGAAGACTTTTCGGGGAGGCGTTCATCCGGAGGGACATAAAGAGCTTTCCAAGGGACAGGAAGTCGTGCCCTATCTTCCCAAGGGCGATATGGTCTTCCCCATCAACCAGCACATCGGCAAGCCTGCCAAACCGGTCGTCGCCAAGGGCGATGAGGTGCTTGCCGGGCAGATCATCGCTGAGGCGGACGGTTTTGTCTCTGCAAACATCATCAGCTCCTGCTCCGGAAAGGTGAAGGCGATCGAAGAACGCCACGTCGCCTCCGGCGCGCGCGCGACCTGTATCGTGATCGAGAACGACGGCCAGTACACGCTCGCCCCCGGCATCGGCAAGGTGCCGCACGAGGGTACGCTCTCAAACAAGGACATCCTCGACGCGATCAAGGCGGCAGGCATCGTGGGGCTGGGCGGCGCGGGCTTCCCGACGCACGTCAAGCTCTCGGTCAAGGATCCGGAGGCGATCGATTACGTCATCGCGAACGGTTCCGAGTGCGAACCCTACATCACCTGCGACGACCGTCTGATGCAGGACGAGAACCGGGGCATCGTCGAAGGCCTGCGCCTCGTGCTCCAGCTCTTCCCGAACGCGGTGGGCGTCATCGCGATTGAGGACAACAAGCCGGACGCGATCCAGGCGATGGAAGCCGTCTGCGCAGGTGAAAAGCAGATCTCCGTGCAGCCGGTCAAAGCAAAGTACCCGGAGGGCGGTGAGCGCAACCTGATCTCCGTGATCAGCGGGCGCGATCTTCGCTTCGGCCAGCTCCCCGCGGACGTCGGCTGCGTCGTCTGCAACGTGAGCACATTGAACGCGATTTATCGCGCGGTACATAAATCCGAACCTCTGATGGAGCGCTATTTCACGGTATCCGGCGACGCGGTCGTCAATCCGTGCACCTTTTCCGTGCGCATCGGCACCTCCCATGCGGAGCTTCTTGAGGCGGCTGGCGGCGTCAAGCCGGGCTGCACCGTCAAGAAAGTGCTCTCGGGCGGCCCGATGATGGGCATTGCGATGTCCTCGCTCGACGTGCCGACCTGCAAGGCGAACAACGCCATGACGGTTCTCGCCGAGGACGAGGTCGAGACCGCCGACGCGCAGATGACCGCCTGCATCCGCTGCGGGCGCTGTACGCGCGCCTGCCCGATCCATCTGATCCCGCAGATGATGGCGGAGGCCGCGGAACGCAAGGACTACGAACAGTATGAGAAACGGCTGTACGGCCTGAACTGCATCGCCTGCGGCTGCTGTACCTATGTATGCCCGGCCAAGCGTCCGCTGATGCAGCTCTTCAAGCAGACCAAGGCTGACATCATGGCAGCGAAGAGAAAGTGAGGGGGACGGACCATATGAATGAGAATTTGCTGAATCTATCTTCCAGCCCGCACATTCGGAGCAAGCTGACGACGGGAAACGTCATGCTCGATGTCGTGCTGGCGCTTATGCCTGCCACCGTGCTCGGGATCTATCACTACGGCCTGCACGCGTTTCTCGTGATCGCCGTCTCGGTCTTCTCGGCAGTCATCACAGAATTCGTTTTTGACTATATCGCGAAGAAAAAGAACACCGTCAGGGACGGAAGCGCGGTCGTCACAGGCCTTCTGCTGGCGCTCTCTCTTCCGCCCTCGGTACCGCTCTACATCCCATACTTAGGCGGACTGTTCGCGATCCTTTTTGTGAAATGCTTCTTTGGGGGACTCGGCAAGAACTTCATGAACCCGGCTGTCACGGCGCGGTGCTTCCTGCTGATCTCCTTCGGCAGCACGATGACGAATTACGCCGTGGACGGCATGAGCGGCGCGACCCCTCTGGCTGATCTGAAGGCCGGGGCAGCGATCGACGTCGCGAGGCTGTATCTCGGCGACGCGCCGGGCGTCATCGGAAGCTCCGCGATCGCTCTGCTGATCGGCGGACTGTTCCTCTGGGTAGTCGGCGGAATCACGCTGGAGATCCCGGTCTCCTGCATTGTCGCATTCACCGCGTTCATGGCGATCTTCGGAGGACACGGTCTCGACCCGTCCTTCCTCTTCGCTCACATCTGCGGGGGCGGCGTGCTGATGGGCGCGTTCTTCATGGCGACCGACCCGGTCACAAGTCCCGTGACTTCGCGGGGCCAGATCCTCTTCGGCGCCGCCATCGGCGTCCTGGCAGGACTGTTCCGCGCGTTCGGCTCGGCGGCTGACTCGTTTAGCTACGCGATCATCCTCGCAAACATTCTGGTGCCGTTCATCGACAAACTCCCGATCCCGAAGCCGCTCGGCTACAAGGAGAGCGAGAATGAACCGCGCCAGTTCCCGAAAGCCGCGGTCAACCTGACCGCGATCACGCTGATCGCCGGTCTGGCGCTGAGCAGCGTCTTCATCGTGACAAAGGACAAGATTGAGGAACAGCAGATGGCGGCCAACGCTGCCTCCTACCAGGAGGTCTGCCCGGAGGCGGAGTCCTTCGAGTACGACGACGACATCACAGCCGCGATCGACGCTCTGGAGGGCAATCCTTACAACCAGGAGAAGTACGGCAGGACTTCCATTAAGGAAGCGGTCGTCGGTATGGCAGCCGACGGTTCTGTGGCCGGTTATGTTTTGAGCGTCACCAGCTCGGACGGCTACGACGGCGACGTCACAATCTCCGTGGGCATCTCCGCGGACGGCACGGTGAACGGCATCTCGTTTACCGAACTGCACGAGACGGCCGGCATGGGCATGCTCTGCGGTGAGGACGCGTTCAAGAGCCAGTTCTCCGGCGTGCAGACCGACGCCTTTATCCTGAACAAGGCCGGCGGCTCCACAGCGGAGAACGAGATCGACTCTGTATCCGGAGCTTCCACAACTTCCGGCGCCGTCGTCAACGCAGTCAACACCGCGCTTGACTTCTACGCGGCGAACATAAAGTAAGGGAGGGCTGAACAATGAACAAATATGTGGAACGAATCTATAACGGTATCGTAAAAGAAAATCCGTGTATCATCCTGATGCTCGGCATGTGCCCGACGCTCGCGGTCACGACCTCCGCGATCAACGGCATAGGTATGGGGCTCTCCACGCTTGCGGTGCTGATCTTTTCCAACCTGATTATCTCCATCATGCGCAACATCATTCCGGACCAGGTGCGTCTGCCTGCCTACATCGTCATCGTGGCTTCGCTCGTGACAATCGTCGACCTGATCATGCAGGCGTACACGCCGGGTCTCTACGGGGCGCTTGGCATCTATATTCCGCTGATCGTCGTGAACTGCATCATCCTTGGCCGCGCTGAGGCCTATGCAAACAAAGTCACACCGGATCTTGCGT
This sequence comes from uncultured Lachnospiraceae bacterium, assembly GCA_947591155.1. Classification (GTDB taxonomy): domain Bacteria; phylum Bacillota; class Clostridia; order Lachnospirales; family Lachnospiraceae; genus Choladousia. Next base: position 3,145 of record CANQDA010000063.1, on the reverse strand, counting down.
TCTTCGACGGGGTCGGCATGGGCCTGGGCTTTACGATCGCCCTGACCGTCATCGGACTGGCGCGTGAATTCCTCGGCTCCGGCTGCGCGTTCGGCGTACAGATCCTCTCCGAAGAGATCTTCCACCCGATCGCGATCTTCGGTCAGGCGCCCGGCGCATTCCTGATCATGGCGATCCTGATCGCGATCCTGAACGGAGCCAGCATCTCCACCAGAGCGAACGACAAGGTGGAGGGCTGCGACGGCTGCTGCGCGACCTGCGCGAAGAGCTGTGATTCCAGAGAAAAGGAGGAAGCAAAAGCATGAACAATTCACTGATCCTGATCATTGTCACGACTGCGCTCGTCAACAATGTCGTGCTCAGTCAGTTCCTCGGTATCTGCTCCTTCCTCGGTGTGTCGAAGCAGATCAAGCCCTCGTTGAGCCTGGGCGGAGCGGTTATCTTTGTCATGACGATCTCATCGGCGGTGGCAAATCTGCTCTACACCTTCCTGTTGGAGCCGCTTCAACTGGAATACCTGAACACAATCGTGTTTATTCTCGTCATCGCCACCTTGGTGCAGATGGTCGAGATGTTCCTGAAGAAGACGTCGCCCGCTATCTACAAAGCGCTCGGCATCTATCTTCCGCTGATCACGACGAACTGTGCCGTGCTCGGCGTCGCGCTGACCAACGTGCAGGATGGTTACGGCTTCGTGGAGAGCGTGGTGGCCGGCTTCGGCACCGCCGTCGGCTACACGATCGCGATCGTCCTGCTGGCCGGTATCCGTGAGCGCATCGACGAATCCAGCGTTCCGAAGCCGTTCCGCGGAGCACCCGTAGTCCTGCTCTCTGCCGCCCTGATGGCGATCGCATTCATGGGCTTCGGCAGTCTGGCCCTGTAAAGGAGGTATACATATGCAAGGAATCATCATCGCCACCGTCGCGGTGGGCGTCATCGGCCTCCTGATGGGCTTGCTCCTGATCACGGTCGATAAGAAATTTAAAGTAGAAGTAGACGAAAAAGAGCTCGCGGTGCGCGAGTACCTGCCGGGCAACAACTGCGGCGCCTGCGGCTACGCGGGCTGCGACGCGATGGCCTCCGCCATCGTGCACGAGGAAGCGCCGGTGAACGGCTGTCCGGTCGGCGGCGCGGCTGTCGCGGAGAAGATCGCCCACATCATGGGTGTAGACGCCGAGGAGACCGAGCGGATGGTCGCCTTCGTCAAGTGCTCCGGCGACTGCGAGAACGCCGCGGCAAGGGCGCATTACGTCGGCATCAGCGACTGTGCCTCCGCGGTGGCCAGCGGCCTCTCGCCGTGGACCTGCGATTACGGCTGTATCGGCTTTGGCACCTGCGCGGCGGCCTGCCCGTTCGACGCAATCTCCGTCCACGACGGTGTGGCGCGTGTGGACCGCGAGAAGTGCCGCGCCTGCGGCAAGTGCGTGGCAGCCTGCCCGAAGCACCTGATCGAACTTCTCCCGGACAAATCTCCTTACGCGGTGCGCTGCTCCAATAAGGACCGCGGCGTTGCCGTCAAGAAGGTCTGCTCCGCCGGCTGCATCGCCTGCAAGCTCTGCGAGAAGCAGTGCGAGTCCGACGCAGTCCATGTGGAGAACAGCATCTCCCACATCGATTACGAGAAGTGCGTCGGCTGCGGTAAGTGCGCAGAGAAATGCCCGGTGAAGGTCATCGTAAAGCGTGCGTAGGCTGCACTACGACATCGTATTTTGTCCTAACAGACTTTATGTTGTGGATCCACAACATATTTACTTCAAAAACAGGATGGGCTCCTCTTTCCGGATCCGTCCTGTTTTTGTTTTTCTGTTTTTTTTTCTGTTTTTGTTTGTCTGCTTTTCCTTCCTAATTCTCTGTGAAAAATATTTTTTGTTTCATCATTTTTTTGCTATATAAAATTTTATATGGCAATATTCTACAAGGTATTGTATAATAATATGGATTTCACTCATGTAAAATTCATTTAAGGAGGTAATTTATGAAGACGCATTTGAAAAAATTGTTTCTCCCGAGCATACTGCTGACCTTTATGTTCGCATTTATGTTCACTTCCCGGGCCGGTGCCGCTTATGGTCTGACGCAAACAAATCCTCAGCCGAATTCCATTACCGTTCAGTGGGCGCCTGAGAGCGATGCGCTCGGCTATACGGTCTATATGGGGACAAGCTCCTCCGACGCCGTTGTAAAGGGAAATCCTTCCGCGTCGACCAACTCATTCACGATATCAGGACTTACTCCCGGCACTGAGTATTACATTAAAGTAGAATATACATACAAGCCATCCTACTCTGCTCAAAACTCCACAAGATCTGTCGGTTCCGGCTATTTCATGACCACCCCAGGCAAGGTGACCAACCTCCATCAGGACAGATGGTATTACTTCCTTTTGTCATTTGATGCAGGCTGGGACAGGCAGGCATCCGGCACCAAATATGAGTACATCGTTAAGACCAGCAAGGGAAAAAAGAAAGCTGCCGGGACAACTACATCTAACTCATTATCGGTCGGCAAGATCTCCAATTCGATGATCTACACGGTGCAGGTGCGCGCAAGCAATGTCATCAACAACGTTACCTACACTGGTCCGTGGTCAGACGTGTGCTACTGTTTCACCCAGCCGCGTGTAAAATACGCGAAGGTCAAGGGAAACAAGCTCACGATCAAATGGGGAAAGGTGACCGGCGCGACCGGATATGACGTTTACGTCTCCACCAAACCGAAGAAAGGCTACAAGAAGGTTAAATCGGTGAAGAGCAAGGCCTCCTCCGTCACGATCTCCAAGCTGAAAGGGAAGAAGATCTCCCCCAAAAAGAAATACTATTTATATGTCGTGACAAAGAAGAAGGTAAACGGAAAGACGAACACAAGCGGACGGCTCTACTACTGGAATACCAAAAGCACCCGCTTTGATTACTTCTAGAAAGCTCTGCGCCAGTCCCGTGCACAATGGCAAAACAGCGGCATCAGCGTGGACTTGCCTCGCGGCGGCGCAGCAGACACAGCTTCATAACAATAGAGCGACAATAAGGCGGAGATGCAAACGCATCGCCGCCTTTTTATACGTTTTCTGTTCCTTGATTGAATTTTAAAATTCTACCTTGACTTATGGCGGTCTTTCCACAATTATGTGCCATAATACTGGATTTTA
>CANQDA010000062.1 GCA_947591155.1 uncultured Lachnospiraceae bacterium | reverse complement strand
ATTGCAGCTCGGCGTAGTTGCGGAAGGTGGCCAAGTGGTGCGTGGCAAAGGTGTGCCGCAGCACATCCGGCTGCCAAGTCGCGAAACCCGCTTCACGGTGCAGGCGTGCGCGTCGTCGTCGCCAGTTCGGCGGGCAGATGCGTTCATCCCCGGGGCGCCGGATGCGCTTCAGGATACGTGCCAAGGGCCGGAAGATGGTGACATGCCGTGCGCCGCCGGTCTTGCTGTGGTGCGGGGCGATACAGATGACGCCGGCGTCAAGTCGCACATCGCTCCAGCGCAAGCGTTCCACTTCATTCGGGCGCACGCCCGCGTAGAGCATGATGGCGGTCGCGGCGAGGCAGGCACCGCCTTCAAAGGTTTCGGCGGTGTATATGAGTCGCCCGATTTCCTCCTTGTCCAGGATGCTGATGCGCTTTTCTTCAAGTCTCTCCGGCTCGACTCTTCTCACTGGGTTTTTCGCGCACCACCCCCGCTTGCACGCCGTGGAGAAGATCCCGCTGAGGATGAGTCTCGCTTTGTTTCGCTGCCGTGGTGTGTCGAAAGCTTGTCGGATATAATCGCGACATTCTTCGGCGGAGATGCTGCGCATGCGCCTGGTCGCCAGACCTTTGCACCGTCTCATGAATCGCCTCGCGATGCCACGGAAGTCGCTCAGCGTCCGCGCCCGCCGGTTCTTCCTCGCTCCCAGCGCCTCCTCCACCGCCCGGGCAAAGGTGACCGTCTTTTCACGCTGCCGCAGTTCCTCTTCCCCCGCCGCAATACACGCCATGGCACGCTTCACGCGTCCCCTCCCCGCTTCCAGCGCAGCTTTCGCCACCAACGCCGCTTCCAGCACATCCACACCCGTCTGCCGCAGCACCTCTACCGCCGCCAGCTCCGTCTTTCTATCAGATTTTGTTTTCATTGTGGTACGGATTTCAAATTCGTGTGCAAGCAGAAAATACGACAGGACAACAAATTTTACCAGATGTGCATCTGAGAAGTATCATTCGTAAGAAAAGGTAGCCCCCATGGAGCGAAAGATGCACCACTTGCCTAAAATAAATCCACTGGCAATCAATAACAAAAAATCAAAAAGATGCGGATTTGAAATCCGTTAAACTCCCACGGGACATTGTGCCCCGTTATGGATAACATTTTCCGATTCCATGAGGCTCTGGTAGAGAAGTATAATGCTTTTTCTCAAGGATTTAACATTATCCGTGAAGAGGATATCCGGGGTATCGTTAACGAATACATACGGGAAAAATGTAAGTTTTGTCCTGAGCCATTGGTCCAACTCAATCTTAACTATAAGGAGGGGGCTAGCATAGAGAAGTTGATTGAGGAGGATCTCTTACATCCGGATTGCGGAAAACTATTCGTAACCGGAAATCCGCCCAGATCTCTTAAACTTTATCAACATCAACAAGATGCGATTATTTATGCCAACGACAGGAAAAACTATGTAGTCACGACGGGGACAGGCTCCGGTAAATCCCTGACCTTTATCATCCCCATCATTGACGCGGTGCTGCGTTCCCGCGAAAAAGCCCCTGCCCGCCGCACCAGAGCTATCATCATCTACCCCATGAATGCTCTGGCTAACAGTCAAGAAAAGGAATTCAAAAAGTTCCTGGACAATGCCCCTGAGTTGGGTATCACCGTTGGTCGCTATACCGGACAGGAATCGGAGGAAGTTCGTAGAAAGTTTGCCGACAATCCCCCGGACATTCTGTTGACCAACTACATGATGTTGGAGTACCTGCTTACCCGAAGCACGAAAGATACAGATCGCAAGGTGATTGACAACTGCCGCGACCTTGCCTTCCTTGCCTTGGATGAATTGCATACCTACCGTGGTCGCCAAGGCGCGGATGTTGCCTTGTTGGTGCGCCGACTTCGCATCACAACCCATTCCGAGAACATGATTTGCGTGGGCACGTCCGCCACCATGTCCTCTGCAGAGAACGCGACAGAGCGACGACAGGCCGTGGCAGATGTGGCAACTAAGCTTTTCGGCGCCCCATTCAATACCGAGCACATCATTGAGGAGTCTTTACTTCGCGTTACCAGTACGAGTGTGAGCGACGCTGAGCTCCCCAAATTACTCAACGACTACCTCCATTCCGACTACAAGTTCGGCTGGCAGGAAAATGACCCCAACTTACTCTCAAATCCGCTCGCTATCTGGGTTGAGCGCAACATGGGCACCACGAGGGACAGCAAGCAGGAACTCCGCCGCGCAACACCGGCCCCCATCTCCATCCATGCAAAGCGACTGGCCGCGGCTGCTGATTTATCCGAGGCTAAGGCGAAACAGGTTCTGCAGGACTTTCTCCGCGAAGCCAGCGGCGCCAAGATTAACAATCGCACTCCCTTCGCCTTTAAACTTCACCAGTTCATCAGCGGCCCCGGTGCAGTTTCGCTTTCACTGGAACCTCCCGGTCAGCGAACCATAACGCTGGAATCCCAGACCTACATTCCCGGACGAACAGATAGAGCCCGACTCTTTACAGCCTATTTCTGCCGCGAGTGTGGACAGGCTCACATACCGGCATGGTACGACCGGAAGGAGAAGCGCTACACTCCGCGCTCGCCGGATGATACTGTCGTTGGAGATGAGACCCTCAGCCAACTGGAGGCCTGCATCCTGACTCCTGTCCTCAGTGCTGAAGAGGAGCACGCTTTCGATCCTGAGGATCTGGAAACCTTACCTGAGGCGTGGCTCGAAGAGCGGCGCGGCGAAACGGTCGTTAAACGTGACAAAAGGGCACTCATTCCGCATCAGGTTCAAGTGAACGTACGTGGCACCACGGTAGACGAAGAAAACGCGCCTTGTCACGCTTTTTATCAAACGCACCACAAGTTTCCCTACTGCGTACACTGCGGCAACGGGTTTGAAATGCTGGGCAAAGTAGGCAACCGGATCTACGGTCTGTCGATCGAAGGGCGTTCTTCCGCCTCCACGGTACTGATGCTCTCTGCGCTCAACCTCATGCAGGAAGAAATCCGTAATGAGAAAGATGAAAAACAGCGTCAAGATTTACTAAAGGTGTACAAGATTCTCGGCTTCACGGATAACCGACAAGACGCCGCCCTGCAAGCCGGGTTCTTTAATGACTTTGTACACACAACCTTACTACGCGCTGCACTCATCCGCGCTCTATCGGGAGCGACGTCACCCATGGGCGAGACAGAACTTCTGGCCGCTCTGCAGAAAGCCTTGGGGGTGGATAAGGTGTTTAAATCCGGTAGTCAGACTCCATACAACCTCCGCGACTGCGTGCTGAGTGACCCGGAGGCCAAGGGCGGTCTGTTGAGGAAAGCAGCCGATGCCATGCGCTTCTATCTGGGCTTCTCCCTTATCACGGAGCAACGCTACGGCTGGAGACGCAATAATCCCAATCTGGAGCAGTTGGATGTCCTGCACATCAGCTATCAGGACATCGAGGACGTAGTCGAAGAGCCCGGCATAGCGCAAGAATTCCCCTCCTGGCTCAACCTTTCCTCCACCAGCCGGGTGAAGATCCTGACCACGGTATTCGATACCATGCGCAGCAAGCTCTGTATCAGTTGCGATTACCTTGACCACACTAAGCAGAACGATTATCTGACAGCTTTGAGTGGCAGTCTCAAGCCGCTCTGGACGCTCCCGAAGGAGCGACTGTCCGGCAGTAAGTTCAAGGGCAATCACCTCTCATTCAGCAAGGGAAAAAAAGATAAGTTCGACTCCAAGACTCAGCGGAGCGTTTCACTTTCCCCGTCGTCCGGTATGGCGAAGGAATTGAGGAAGTGTCTGGATGGTACCGCCGATGCGGATTTCTGGAAGGAAGCTTTCCAGAAGCGAGACTACTCGGCCCTTGTGTTCTGCATCCTGAAAACGGCGAAAAAATACGGCATTGTTGAGGAGCGTCACGATAATACGTGGGTTCTCGATTCCGGGGCCATGCGATGGAGTGTTTCCGAACCATCTCCATCTGATAAGGCATCTAAGGAGAATTCTTTCTTCTACGAATTGTATCAACAGATGGCAGAGTTGCTGGGCACCCCTGACCACGGACTGTTCGGACTCGAAGCACAGGAGCACACAGCACAGGTGGACAGCGACAGCCGCGAACTGCTTGAAAAACGCTTCCGCAATGACTCTCCAGAAGAGCGATTGCTGCCTCTTCCGCTCCTGTTCTGCTCCCCCACGATGGAGCTGGGCGTGGATATTTCATCGCTGGACATTGTCTATATGCGCAATGTTCCACCCACCCCGGCCAACTATGCCCAACGAGCCGGGCGAGCCGGCCGCTCCGGGCGTGCGGCTCTGGCATTGACCTACTGTGCTGCTGCCAGCCCCCACGACCAGTGGTTCTTCGACAAGCAGAACGAGATGGTCAGCGGCACCGTGAACCCGCCGGCGCTTGACCTCTCGAACCGCGATATGGTGGAAAGTCATATCCGCGCCATCTGGCTTCATGCGGCGGAGTACCAGCTTTCCGGCTCCATCACCGAGATTCTGGATTTATCCGCGCGTGATGAATACCCAGTTCGCAAGGAGGTACGCGACGCTCTCTGCGCCCCTATGGTAATAGAAAAGGCCTTGCCAGTAGCTCGGGAACTTATGGAATCACTGCTGCAAGGCAACAATCTTATCCCCGAAGGCGAAGAATACGATTGGGCTCGAGACCCGCTTTTCTGCCGAAATTGTCTGGAATCCGCATGGGACTTGTTCGATAGAGCCTTTGACAACTGGCGAGAACTTGTCTCATCCACTTACCGTCAGATGGAAGCCTGCAACAAAATCGTGCAGGATATGGCCGGATCCACTCAGGCAGAAAAGGATGCCGCCAATCGACGATACAATGAAGCTTATATGCAAATGCGTTTGCTGACCAGTGAGAACAGCTCCGCCAACAATGAGTTCTACTCGTATCGCTATCTGGCCAGCCAGGGCTTCATGCCGGGGTACGACTTTCCACGCCTGCCGCTGCTGGCATGGATCCCCGGCAAAAGTGGAGAATCTGATTCCCTGCGCCCGTTGACTCGTCCGCGTTTTCTTGCCTTGTCCGAATTCGGTCCTCTGAGTCTCATCTACCATCAAGGGGCCATCTATGAGGTACACAAAATTAAGCTTTCTGCACGGGACAATCAGGTGGGGCAAAAACTACCCACCCGAGAGATTCAGGTGTGCTCACATTGTGGTCATTCTTTCTTCATTCCCACAGACGGAACGCCTCTCGATGTCTGTGAACACTGTCAGTCGGAATTAACCCAGGATAAAAACTCCATCCATAACCTGTATAAGGTGGAGACCATGGAGACCCGTCGTAAGGAGCAAATCAACGCCATGATGGAAGAACGGCAGCGACAGGGCTATGATCTCCAGACTTGCTACCGCTTTGCAAGCAGCAACGGCATACTGAATTGCTCCGAGAGGAAAATCTACCGGAAAGGTTGCGAGAACAAATCGTTGGGCTCCTTTACCTATGGTCCCTCTGCTACCTTGTGGCGTGTCAATAAGGGATGGCGACGCCGGGCCGATGCCAACACCTTTGGCTTCAATATCAATCCCACAACCGGGCAATGGTCCTCCGATGAAGAGACGAAACCCGATTTCGCGGACGACGATGCCAAGAAGGAGGAAAAGTCGCACCATGTGCAGCGCATCGTTCCTTATGTAGAAGACCGCCGCAACGTCCTGATATACCAGCTCCCCGTCGCTTTACAGCATGAGGAAGCCGCCGCTCAGCATGAGGAAGCCGCCGCTACTTTGCAATCAGCACTGGGCGTGGGTATCGTGCGCACCTTTCAGATAGAAAGCTCCGAAATCATCGTCGAGGCTCTGCCGGACAGAGCCCACCGACAGAGCCTGCTACTCTACGAGGCTTCTGAGGGCGGAGCCGGCGTCCTCCATCAGCTCTTGGAATCTCGCGAGCGGCTCCAACAGGTGGCAACCAATGCACTGCAAGCCATGCACTATGAACTCCGGGATGGCGAATGGGAGGATTCTCATCAGGACAAGCCGGAATCAGAGCGCTGCGTATGCGCCTGTTACCACTGTTTGCTCTCCTATCGCAATCAGCCGGACCACGAGAAAATCAACCGCTTCAATCCTGAGGTGCTGACTCTGCTGCAAGTACTGGCCAAGGGTGACTTCCAAATCCTTGATCCTTCTCCAAAAGGAGTGCCTGAGACCGACGGAATTCAAGAGCTTCTGATTAAAGCCGGACTACCTCCTGCCGATGAGATTGAAAAGGAGCTTCCCGGAGGAGTCATTGCAGCAGCTTTTTATGCCAACGCATCTCTTGCTCTTCTGAGCGATCAATATATTGAATCTTCCGAAATGCTACTCAATCAATTCGGAATCATCTGTCTACCGTTACCGACAGAGTGGTCAGATGCCGATATCGCCAACATTTCACAGTACCTCTCCTGATGCCCGTTCTCAACTATACCCCCGGCTCTCTCATCCGCGCCCGCGGCCGCGATTGGGTCATCGAAAGCGACTCCGCGCCGGAGCTGCTGCACCTGCGCCCACTTGCCGGTTCCGCTGCCGAATCCTGCTGGCTCATCCCCGCATTAGAACAGGAGGAGGATGCCCCGGCTTCTGCCGTATTCCCGCCTCCCTCACCGGAGCACCGTGGCAACCGTAACGAACTGGGCTTGCTGCAGAGCGCCATGCGTATGCGTATGCGTTCCGGCGCCGGTCCTTTCCGTTCCTTCGGCAATATCGCCGTGCAGCCGCGCATCTATCAGCTGGTACCCTTGCTCATGGCTCTTCGTCAGCAGGTTATTCGCTTGTTGATAGCGGATGACGTGGGTATCGGTAAAACCATCGAGGCAGGGCTTATCGTGCGCGAACTGCTCGACCGTGGAGAAATCAGCCGTTTCTCTGTTCTTTGTCCGCCCAATCTGGCAGAACAATGGCGCGGGGAATTGCAAACCCACTTCAATATCCGAGCGGTAGTCATCACTTCTTCCAGCATCACCCGACTTGAAAAACAAGTCCCTCCCGGTCTCTCTATCTTCGAGTACCACCCCTATACCATCATCAGTCTGGACTACATCAAGAGCGACCGCCACCGCGCCACCTTCTTGAACAAGGCCCCGGAATGCATCGTTGTGGACGAGGCCCACACCTGCACCTCCGTCACCGCCCGCAACCACCAGCGATACGACCTGCTGCGCACGTTGGCAGATGATGAGAAGCGCCACATACTTATGCTCACGGCTACGCCGCATTCCGGCATTGAGGAGGGATTCTACCATTTGCTGGGTCTGCTGGACCGTAAGTTCGAAGTCATGGGTGGAGTCGGTCAGCGTCAGCGTAATTCCCTGCGCGAGGCTCTATCCCGCCATCTGGTCCAGCGCCGCCGCAAAGATATCCAACGCCTCTGGAAAGAGCAGGACGTGCTCCCTGACAAGGAGACCGTGGAAATGACCTACCGCCTTACCGGACCATGGGGTGATTTTTTCGAAGAAGTGCGCCAATACTGTTTGCACGAGGCTCAGTCGACCAATAATCGCATGATTTGGTACGCCATGCTGGCCATGTTGCGTTGTATCTCATCCAGTCCGGCCTCCGCCGTGTCCGCTCTGGAGGCTAAGCTGCGCGGCGAGCTCCCGCCGGAATCGGAGGATGAGTACACCTCCCACCTTGCAGACCCTTCCGATAACGACTCAGAGGACGACATCGAAGCACCCGCTCCGGAGATAGGGCGCATCGAGGAATTATTGCGCAAGGCTCTGGATCTGAAACGGTCCGCAGAGGATCCCAAGCTCGACAAGTTACGCGTAGCAATCAAGGCACTCCTCAAGGACAACTACCACCCCATTATCTTTTGTCAGTATATCAGCACAGCGGAATATGTGGCGGAAGCGCTGCAAAAGGCCTTCCCCAAGTATGCAATCCGTGCTATCACCGGCAAATTGTCTCCCGCAGAGCGTGCGAAAGAGGCGCAACTACTTATTGAACAGGAGAAGCGCATCCTAGTGGCTACCAACTGTCTCTCCGAAGGTATCAACTTGCAGAACGGCTTTGATGCCGTGGTGCACTACGATCTGGCATGGAATCCCACCCGCCACGAACAGCGAGAGGGCCGCGTGGATCGATTCGGACAGAAGAAAAAAGTGGTTCGCAGTCTCATGCTCTACGGGCAAGATAATCCTGTGGATGGCTTCATCCTCAAAGTCATCTTACGCAAGGCGGAAACCATCAGCAACGAGCTCGGTGTGCGCGTACCCGTTCCGGTGGACGAAAAAAAGACCGGCGAGGCCCTGGTGCACGCGTTGCTGCTCAACGATAAGAAACCGGCGGAAGCTCTCTCTGAGCAGATGGTTCTCGATTTCGATGACTACAACATGCTTGATATCGCATGGAAAGATGCCTCCGCTGCCGATAAGACCCGCGTCACCACCTTTGCGCAACAGGCCTTGCAGCCCTCCGATGTCATGCCGGAGTATGAACGCCTGAAAGAGCTTCTGGGTACCAAGGACGAACTGCGCCACTTCCTGCTGGAAACCTGCAAGCGCTTCAACGCAGCGCTGGAACCTCTGACTCTGGAGGAAGATGCTTACAGTCTGCGCCTGTCCAACCTGCCGGAGGGGCTGGCTCGCCGCTTAACGGAGAACGGCATCCGTGGCGACAAGAAAAACGCCTACCGCTTCAGCTTACGCCCCGCCGGATCGGAGTTGCCCTCGGTGTCCCGTGCGCATCCACTTGTTTCCACTATTGCGGACTATTTGGCAGAGTTGTCGCTGGACTCTCAGCCGAGTGAGTTTTCTCTCCCTCGCTGCGCCGTGGTACGCGTGAAGGATGCCGCCGTTCAGCAGCTCACCACGCTGTACAATCTGCGACTGCGCCACAATCTCACCTTCAGTAACGAGGGCCGCAGCCGCCACTTCATGGCTGAGGAGCTGGTGACCCTCATCCGCGTGGGCTCCCTGCCGCCCCGCTTCGCCTCCGGAGAGGAACAACGGCTCTTCACGACGCTGGCCCCGCAGGGTAATGTGCCGGAAGCGGTGGCCAAGGTACAGCTCACCCAGGCTCTGAACCAGTGGCAACATCTCCCAGTCGATGAGCTGCTGCAACAGCGTGCCAACGATCTGCTGCAGGACCATCTACGCGTGCGAGAGGCTGCTCGTCAGCGCTACGGCTCCGTCTCGGTCTCCTGCTGTACCCCGCCGGACCTCCTTTCCATTCTTATCTGTCAACCCGTTATCTGAACACTTCCATGAGTATCGCTCGCTACTGCAAACACTACAATTTGCTGTTTTCACCGGACCTCGTGCAGCGTGTTTACGAGCGACAGCCTAAGTACGCCGTTCGGGTAGAGAAAGGACTTTCCGTGCGCGATGAGGCGCAGCGAGCCTACCGTCTCGCGCGTGCCGCCTGGCATACGTGGCAGGCGGACGCTACCGAGACGCATCAGCGGCAATACATCTGCCATATTCTGGAAAAGGTACTGGGATACTCCCACATGACGGAATGCCCCACCGGCGGCATCGCCCCGGAGGTGAAGGACACGCAGGATCTGTTCGGACCCATTTTTAAGACCGATACAAACCCCGGAATGCACCTGTTCCCGATTTCTCTGCTATTGGGCGCCGGCACCAACAGGCCCGTGCTGCCGGTCATCATTGCCCCGGCAGATAAATCGCTGGATGACAAGATACGATTCGCCACCGGTCAGCACCTCTCTGCTACTCAGATGATGCAGGCTTTCCTCAATGCGTCTGAATACTTTACGTGGGCTATCGTCACCAATGGCTGCAACTGGCGCTTGCTGCGCGACAATCCCGCGCTCTCTCGCCCCTGTTATCTGGATATTGACCTTGACCGCCTGCTGGAGGATGAGGACAGCACCGCTTTCGACGGCCTTTTCTGGAACATGTTGCACGTTTCCCGCGCTGCCCGTCAGATTTCGGACAACGGCGAGACTTGTGTCTGGGAGTCATGGCGGCAGGATTTAGAGGAACACGGAGCCCGCGCCCGCAACGGTCTGCGCGAGGGTGTGGAAAATGCCATCTGCCAGTTGGGTAGCGGTTTCCTGCGAGGGCACGGCCCCGGCAATGATGCCCTGCGAGCGGCCCTGCAGGATGGGGCTCTCACCACACAAGCTTTCTATCAGGAGCTCATGCGCACGGTGTACCGCCTCATCTTCCTCACGGTACTGGAGAGTCGCAATATCCTGCACGAATACGACAAAACGCTCAAGGAACAGGCTATGCTCTACCACCGGGGCTACTCTATTTCTCGTCTCATTAGGCGGATGCTGAGTGAGGAAGCCGATTCTCGCCACGATGACCTCTGGCAGGCTCAGCTCATTGTCTTCCGCTCTCTGGCTAAAGATGGCGGCGAGCCCGCGCTGGCCCTGCCCGCGCTGGGCGGTCTGTACGATGCTCACCAATGCCAGCTGCTGGATGCCTGCCGCCTGCCGAACCGCGCTTTCCTTGCGGCGCTGCGTTCCCTGTGCTGGACGAATACCGAGGGTAAGCGCACGCAGGTGGATTATGCTCACCTCGGCGCGGAGGAGCTGGGCTCCGTCTATGAAAGCCTGCTGGAGCTTACGCCCCGTATCTCCACCGAGCGGCAGATTTTCTACTTCACAGGTGGCAGCTCCGACCCGGAAAAGGCCGCCAAAAAGCAGAAGGGCAATGCCCGCAAGCTCACCGGCTCCTACTATACTCCCACCTGTCTGGTAGAACAAGTGCTTAAGACCTCCTTGGATCCCTTGCTGGAGGACTGCTGCAAAAACCCCGTTTATGCGCAGCAGAAACTGCTCGCCCTGCGCGTCATCGACCCCGCTTGCGGCTCCGGTCATTTCCTGCTTGGCGCTGCCCGCCGCATTGCGGAGAGGCTGGCAGATGCCCGTACCCCCGGCCAGATGGGCGGCGCTACACCGGATGTCTTCCACAGAGCCATGCATGAGGTTATCCGCCACTGCATCTACGGCGTGGACATCAACCCCATGGCGGTGGAGCTTGTGCGCATGAATCTGTGGCTGGAAGGCTACGAGCCCGGCAAACCTCTCTCCTTCCTGGATGACCACTTGCGCTGCGGCGATTCTCTGCTGGGTCTTTTATCCGCAGAGACATTCATGCAATTCCCCATACCCGGCGAGGCATTCAAGCCCGCGCCCGGAGATGATAAGGTCGTCTGCAAGCAGCTTAGTGGCACGAATCGACAGAGCGCACGCGATTATATTAAATCGACTCTCACGCTTGCAGAAGCTGCGGACCTCAAGGAACTTGAATCTGCGTATTCTGAAAGCTCGCCCTCAGAGGTGCGTCAATACGCCGGGCGATGGCAGGAAGTCATGCAGCAGCGCAATGCATCCAAACAGGCAGTGAATGCTGATATCTGGCTGGGCGCTTTCCTCGCTCCAAAAAACAGCGCGGACAATGTGCCGACAACGGCGACTCTCAACAATTTTCGCAGCAATCCGTCCATAGCCAATGGCGATCCCGCCATACAAGCCGCCCGCCACGCCTGCCGCTCCGCCAATGCCTTCCACTGGTTCCTTGAGTTCCCGGAGGTGATGAAGAACGGCGGCTTTGATTGTGTGCTCGGCAACCCGCCGTGGGAGAGGGTGAAGATTCAAGAAAAGGAATGGTTCGCAAATACCTGTCCGGAAATTGCCGAATGCTCCAATACGAACACCCGGCGTCGCATGATTGAAGCCCTTTCAAAAGGGGAGCTTCCACCCATGAATCCGGAGGCCCAAATTGCGCTTTTTTCCCGTTTTCAAAATTCCCTGCGCATCACGGCTGCTTCAAGCGCCTTCGTCCATGTCGCCGGAGAGCAAGGCGGGCGCTTTGCCCTCACAGGCGTCGGAGATGTCAATATGTTCGCTCTTTTTTCTGAGACCGCTTACCGCCTGCGCAAAGACTCCGGCAGAGTCGGTATCATCGTTCCCACCAGCATCGCTACCGATGCTTCTACGCATGACTTCTTCAATCATCTTGTCAGTAACAAGCTGCTCTGCTCTGTCTATGATTTTGAGAACAGGGAAAAACTGTTTCCTGCCGTCGATAGTCGTCAGCGATTCTGTGTGTTATCCATCGCAAACTCCCCCACGATCGAGCTTGCATGCTACATGACGCATCCTCGGCAACTGAAAGAGAATGAACGCATTGCCACCATGCAGGTGGAGGACTTTGCGCGCTTCAATCCCAACACGGGCACTTGCCCACTCTTTCGCTGCGGTGCGGATGCTGAGCTGACGACGAAAATCTACCGCTCCGTTCCCATTCTCTGCAATGAGAAAACAGGTGAGAACTCGTGGGATGTGTCATTCGGTACCATGTTGCACATGTCCAACGACAGCCATTTCTTCCACGAAACGAGGGAAGAAGGGATGCTGCCGCTGTACGAGGGGAAGATGATTCACCACTACGACCACCGCTTCAACACCTTCGAAACCACCGGGGGAAATGCGAAAGAAAACGAAGTAACCGCCGAGCAAAAACGCAACCCTCGTTTCGAACCCTCACCTCGCTACTGGGTGCGCCACGAGGATGTCCTGAGCAAGCTCCCGAAGTGTTGCAAGCAAGTCCCCGAGTGGTTGATCGGGTTCCGTAATATTACCAATGCCACGAATGAGCGAACGTTTATCGTATCGTTTTTCCCGTTCTCTGCGGTTGGTCACAGTATGCCCTTGATTTTGTTTGATGCTCCCCCTGAATTGCAATGCGCCCTCGTAGCAAACGGGAGTTCCTTGGTCTTTGACTACATCGTCCGACAAAAATTAGGTGGAACGAATATGACATTCTCTTACGTCGAGCAGTTTCCCTTCTTGCCACCGACCGCCTACAGCGAACAAGATCTAGCATACATCAGTCAACGGGTGTTGGAACTGACGTACACCTCCCACAGCATGAAGCCGTTGGCAAAGGCATTGGGCTATGAGGGCGAACCGTTTGCATGGGACGAGGAGCATCGAGCCGAGCTGAAGGCCGAACTGGATGCGTACTACGCAAAGTTGTATGGACTGACGAGGGAGGAGCTGGCGTATATCCTCGACCCGACGGTGAAGTATCCAAAGAAATGCCCAACAGTGACATTCCCCGGCTTACGTGCTAAAGAGGAGAAAAAGTACGGGGAATACCGAACGCAGCGGTTGGTGCTGGCCGCCTTTGATAACCTGAGTCAACAGGGAAAATAGGAGGGAAAGCAAAGCATGGACTCGATAGCCTTCGACACCTATCTCCGCACCGCTGCCTCGCGCAACGGCTGGGAGGTTTGCGAAAAAGACACGACCGGCGAGGGGTACCGGCTGAGTTCGACGGCGCACGAAGGGCTGCTGCACGTGCTGCCGGAGGGGGAGAAATTTTGCATCATCCCTGCCATGGCGGAGGTGCAGGTGGTGACGCGGGAGGAGCTGGGGAAGACATTGCGGGAGCTGGTGAAAACCGATACCTCCCCCAAGGGCACGCCGCCCCTGCGCACGGAGCGCGAACAGACGATTCTGGCTCGCACTGCCCAGCACCGCTACCGCAACGGGCTGGAAGCCCTATGGGGCGGGAGATGCGCCTGCACGGGCATCGGCGTGCCGGAGCTGCTGCGCGCAAGCCATGCCAAGCCATGGAAAGATTGCACGGATGCCGAGAGGGTGGATCCATACAACGGCTTTCTGCTCGAAGCACGCTACGATGCCCTGTTTGACCAGGGATATATCTCCTTCACCGATGAAGGCGATCTGCTTATCTCCCCGAAACTGAACGCGGCAGAGAGGCAGAAACTCGGACTCTTGCCGGGCCTGCATATCCACGGGCTTTCCCCTCGGCACCTTCCGTATTTACACTGGCATCGAGAACACGTGTTTCTGGGGACTGAATGAAAAGAGATTCCGGCGAATTGGGTAGCCTTTCTGTAAAGGACGTGATTATATAACTTAAAATATGTTGAACGGTTTCGAGAAACATCAGGACTGATGTCCTACGAACCAATTCCGTTTATAATCCCTCGAAACAGCCATCCTTTCAGTGAACATATCAAAAATTCGCTTGCAGTTCCTGTATGTTTTATTTGAAGCTTGGAAAATAGCCTGTTCCTTTATCCTGAGCGCTTTTCCAAGGCACAGTTCACCGAGCAACTAAGCGACGATGACCCAGTTTCTGAAGGAGGCGCCGGCTGGGATGTGGACAGCGATGAATGGCTCCGGGCACCTGGGGAAAGGTGGCGTCATGACCGAGTAGTAGACGGGTCTCTTGTGGGCATCATACGATAAAAAGATGCACCTCCCCTCTTCCATGAGCATACGAGCCTGAAGCAAATGATCAAATGG
>CANQDA010000061.1 GCA_947591155.1 uncultured Lachnospiraceae bacterium | reverse complement strand
GTCTCCGGATTTTTGGCTTATAATAAGCGAAGGTGTCGCTCAATCATCTAATTTTGATGATTTTGCGACACCCCCTTAACTGTAATCCGTGAGTGGCTATACCACCTTGAACATATTCTGCTTCAAAGGCTTATCGTCCTTATCCGACAGCCCCATTTCCCTTCTTGCCCCTTCAAGGGTCTGCATCTTATGGAGTTCCTTCTCTGCGTCTTCTAATCCTACGTGCGTGTAAACATTCAGAGTCACTGAAATATCCGAATGCCCCATCAAATACTGCAGGGTCTTGGGGTTAATTCCTGACTTGGCCATATTCGAGCAGTAGGTGTGCCTGCATACATGAGGCGTGATGTTCGGCATCTGAATCTTGTAAATCTCATTGTACCTGTCTACCATGTGGTTGAATCTATGCTCCCAATGCATGGCTACCAAAGGCATAAAATCCTTATCAAGGAAAAGGAATCCGCTGTAGCCTGCCACAATCTTCTCAACCCTGTACTTCGGTCGGTTTTCAATGATGGAACGGAACATCTCCGTAACCTCTTCCGTCATCGGCAGCACCCTTGTTCCGGCATTGGTTTTCGTGGGCTCGATCACATATTCTCTCTTTGAAGTTCTCTGAAGCTGATGGTCGATGTTAATGGTCTTGTTCTCAAGGTCGATGTCCTTTAAGGTTAGTCCGCAGAATTCCGATATTCTCATCCCGGTATGAAAGAGAATATAAACTACTTCGTAGTATTTGCTGTAAACAACATCATCGTGAATAAACTTGAGGAACTTCCTCATCTGGTCTTTTGTAATACCCTCCCTCGTTACCGAATCATTCACTACAACCCCTGCAAGTTCAAACTGAAAAGGATTCTTGACCAGAACATCATCATCAACGGCCATCTGGAATGCCGGACGAAGGACTCCACGAATTGTTTTGACGGTGCTGTGTCCCCTTCCGTTTTCCTGCTGAAGTTTTATTAAAAACAACTTCGCATCAGAAGTCTTTATCTTTGATATCTTCTCATCTCCAAAAGGCTCTGTACTAAGTATGTTCTGTACAAATTTATAATTTGCCTGCGTGTTAGGCCTTGCATTGACCTTGGTTCTCAAATACTTTTCCACCAGCTCATTTACCGTGATGTTCCTTCCCAAGGGGTCAAGTCGATTATCAAGGTCATAACCAAGCTGCTTTTCAAGTTCCCGTAGCGATAAGCATGGTTTCTTTCCTATCGGCTGTGGGTCTGTAGGCTCAAGTCTCCAACTGTATAAAAAGTGTGGTTTCCCTGCAACATGGTATTTGAACTGATATTTCCCATTTGCCCTGACCGACTCCCCACGCCTCAGAATCCTGTGTTTTGAGTCCCGTCTAAATACATTGTTCTCACTCATCGAATCCCCTCCTTCTTAGCTCCGGGTGTGATTCAAGATATCGTTCGAACTCATCCTTGAGAATAAGCCTTCTTTCATTGTAGTAAAATACAACAAAAGTAAGTCCCGGCTTATGTAATAAGCTGTAAAACTTCCTTCGGCTTAAAGAGTAATGCTCAACCGCCTCCTGAACCGTAATGGTTGCTTTGTTACCAATCTGTGCTTTCATAAGCATTCTGCTCCTTCCTCTGAATTTCCCCATCCGGGGTATACCATATATCACTCTAAACTACTGATTTATCAACTACTATCGGCAGATAAAACAAATAATTATCAAGTCTCAAACCGCTGATGAATTTTCCAAGAACTTTTCAAACTTAGGACGGATAATCAAGTACCTATTACCGCTCATCACAGAAAATCTGCCCGTGTTTTCCAAAGCAAGCCTCCGCATCTTCTTTTCTCCGATGTTAAAGTAAGCCGCTGCCTCTTTAATCGTAAGTGTGTATTTTTCAGAAACTGAAACCGCATCCTTTATTACCTTGTTTTCTTCCATTGCTTAAACACCTCCAAATCTGTCTGCTATATAACATTCGTGACTACAATACTTTCTTTTCTTATTCCCATATGCTATAAACGGCTTTTGGCAATATGCACATACATATTCATAGTTTGCTTTTCTGTTAACCTTATCAAGATTTGCATCCCACCATTTATTTCTACACAGGCTCGAACAGAACCTTTTAGGTTTCCGTCCTTCAATAATGCTGATAATTGTTCCACAACACTCACAAGTTCCTTCTCTTTGCCTTACAGCCTTAAGAATATCCTCTGCCTTCAGATTATTCCGTCTGCAAAAGGTCTTCACGGTATTCTCTGAAACTCCCACTGCTAAAGCAATCTGTGAATAACTCTGCCCCTGCACACGGAGTTCGGTTATCTTTTGTCTTTGCACATCGTTCATTGATAATCTCTCCTTCCGAAAGGGATAATTATTTGTATTCATCGTTAAGATGTTTACCTTTCACTTTTCTTTGGGAAGAAATCATCAAAGTGGCCGAACTTTTTTACGAAAAAAAAATAAGCCTATGAAGTACCAACACTGATACCTCATAGGCTTTATTCTTATACTACCTCACCGTGGTCGAGGCTTATCCAGCCCGCTCCACTCTTAAGCCGTCCCCAGCCATTAGTAGAGCCTTTGCCTTCCTGCACCTCAACAATGGTAAATGTACCCTTGCCTGTGAACTTACCCGTTGCAAGGTAGTTAGTTCCGGGGCCACATCTGATATTAAGGTCGCTGATGGATACACGGAACAGGAATGATTCTGCCTTCGGCTTTTCACTCTTGCCGGAATAAACCACCGTGCCCTTCTCATCAAAGACGGAATATCCGTCATTTGTGTCAGCACACTTCTTGGCATTATCGAGATTCTTGAAAGCACCCTTCTGCGACTTGCTGTCTGCCCAGGTTTTTCTCACACGGTAGAGTTTTGCTTTCTCCACAGGCTTGGTGTCATCCGTGACGGGAGTGTCTGTGCTGACATTTCCCATCTTGGCTTTGACATCCTTTCTGAATCCGTCCATCGTATAACCGATACCAAGCTGTCTCCATAAATGGTCGGGGTCTCCGTGGTTTGATGCCACTCCCCTCTTCGCTCCTTCTGCATGGCTGATAATGACCCCATCGGACAGCGGATCAAGATTAAACTTCTCACAGAGCATAGCAAATAACTCCACGGCTGCGTTATAGGTTTTCGTCACCGATGCCTTGGCCGCCTCATTGTCCGAACAGGTAAATGTCGCACCCCCGGTATACTTGATACAGGCAGGTTCGCACATTTCGACACCTATATGGGTATTGTTTGCAGCACCACCCGCATGCCACCCTCTATGATCCCAAGGGAGCGTCTGGTAAACCGTACCGTCATTTCCGTCAATAAATCCATGCACACACGCTCTGTCATATGATGCAGAGTTCCAGTTCTTAATAAAAACGGATGCACTCGGCTGAGGGCATCCTACTGAATGGAGCATAAGACCTTTGACGGTAATCTTCCTCCCGGCTGTATAGCACGGGTTCTTTGTTAAAATGCTCTCCACTAACTTCATAACTACTCATCCCCCTTTACTTCCGGCAGTCCAGCTATGCTTGTGAACAGAGATAAAATACCCGCAAGAGCAGATGCGCTTGCTACCACCACCCAGTTCACATCACCGATGACTGCGGATGTTCCTATAGTCGCAATGGCTGTCTGTGCAACAGTCTTCAAGGCTCTTATTCCGGCAGCCTTAAACCAGTTCTTCCAATAATTACTCATCGTTTTCAGCCTCCTTCTTATTTGGCAACTGTAAGAGTTGCTCCCTTCTGCTGTCGAGAACACCATTCTCACCAAGGCTGTGGTATGCCTGGTATTGGTTTTCCCAATCCTCCATATGCTCCTCTGAAATCCACCCCTCATCCATGTACAAGTGGTACTGCTCCAAAAGCTGTGACCTCATCTGTGCCTGTTGAGCCTTCACGAGAACTTTCAGTTGTTTCGTGTAGTGGACACAGCACTTGATACACCATGTGGTCATCACAAAGATTGACGGGATTCCAAGAGCGCTCATCCAAGTGATTACTTCCTTAAATGCAATCATGCCTTTCCCTCCTTTCCGCATGAAAAAAGCACCCGTAGGTGCTTACTCTTCGTGTTCCCTTATGATGTATGTGACCTTCATAGTCTTATCGGCCGTCTTTGTGACGGGCTCGATATTATTGATGGTTGCAAGATACATTCCGGGATAAATCACATATCCATATTCCCAGATGCATTCCGGGTGTCCGATAACGGGAACTCCGCAGGTGTCGCTACTTGATAATCCACCATAAATGTATCTGCTCTCTGTCTTGAGCATTTCTTCGTTTTCGGTGTTAAGGACCAACAACCTGTCGTAGTCATACATATAGCTGTGGCTATACGGCTCATAGAAAATTCTGCCCCCATAAGCAAAGCACGGATATATTGCTGACCCCTGACAGTCTGAAGGCCACGCAATCTCTCTTACATCTGCCGAATTTCCTATTCCAATCTTGAAAATCTTATAGTTGTTATATCCTTTAACATAAATGAATCCGCCATCAACAAAGGAATAGTTGTGTGCGATATAAACCCTTTCATTCGTCTGATTCGTCATCGGATATTCAACAAAGGAATTATTCTGTATGTTAATCTTGATGATGTTGAATGCTCCGTTTACTTCCGAATAGTTATTTGCAGCAGAATAAATGTATACGCATTTTTCAGAATCGACATAGTTGTAGCTGATGTAATTCGTGTTATAAAGCCCTGTGGTCATATCCTCCAGATCAATGGTTTCGATAAGTTTCCCGGCACTTGACGGAGTATCGAAAACACCAACTGACTTGAAGTACCCTTTTCTCTTTACTATCGAGATGGACTTTGCCGAATTAACACGCAGATACCAAAGGATATCATTTTCGGGATCAACAGCAAAAAGATACTGCGTAACACCTACCGTTCCACTATTGCCCCTTCTCGCACAATTGGATTGTCCCATAAAACTGATAACATTATCACTTGGATAAATTGCTACCGGGTCACTGTTTTTATAAGTTGCATCCCTGCACCCATATCCACAGTATCCGGCTCTTTTACTCGTAAGGGCTACACAGGCGATATTGCCGTTGCCCTGGCTCGTTGTGAAATCATATACGAACTTCACATATTTGCTCGAAAGATTAACCTCACTTTCCGTCATATTATAATCACCACGGCAGGTGTTGGTAGTATCATTCTGCCTGCCATACACACCACAGGCTGTCAGATTAACGCTTGACGGAGCATATATCTGCTCTGCATTTTCCTGTATCTCCCCGTCAAACAAAAGAAGTCCTCCGAGGAGATTCTGATAAAATGGGATCATCTCGGAAGATGTCAAAAGTTTATCGGGTTTCTTATAATGGCCAAAGGGCTCAAAGATGTGATTAAGGGCATTCGTGATCATGTTATCACTCTCATGCCTCTCGACCTTCCCCGTTTTCACATCCGTAAGTTCTATGATTGTTTTTCCTTTCAGCATCGGGCTACCTCCTTAATTCTTATAGCTGATCTTGAACCGTGTAAGACTCGCATCGTTATGAAGGGTAAACTGTATGTACAGTGAGTGATCCTCTTGGCAGCTTTCCCACAGTTCATCCACATCCATCGCAAGGAAATCTGCAAATGTCATTGTCTCGCCATAGGTTGTACCACCGTCAAATGAGAGTTTTATATCTATCTGCCCGGTATAAACAGCCGATAGCATATCTATTCCGAGTATCGTTTCACTCGTCATATCAGCGTATCCCGTCAGAGTCTGTGGGAACGGATAAGCCACGAGTTCCGCTCTCATCTGAAGGCTCTCGTCCGGGTCATTCGTCCAGAATAGAACATCAGGATTTATGAGCGGAAGTAGTAAGCTGCCATCCGGCACAGCATCAGTACCATAACGATAAAAGCAGGCTGCCGTAGGACTTACTACATCAACCTGCTCAAGTGCATCATCCGTGATCGTGTAATATACACCATCACTTCTGATGAGATATTTATTTGAAAACACATCCATCGGTGTGTATTCTCCGTAGGTAATCTCCCAGGATTTTCCCTGGTTATCCTGCGCACGGAAACATATCATCTGTCCCCCACCACTTCCATCGCATATCCGTAGAGCGGTTGTCTGCCCGTTGCAGATAAGATTCGATGTTCCGTAATAGGAAGAATTGGTCGGTGTCTTCACAACATTTAAGAACATATCGTTATTTCCAAACAGGAAGATTTCAAATATCAACCTTACCGATTCGGATGTGCTGTTATACTGGGTGTAGCCTTCCCATCTGAGTTTCAAGAACTCTGTACCGTCAGCAAGTGTTCCCACCTGCCTGTATATGTAATAAACCTTACCATCTCTTCGGCAGACTTGGAGTTGCTCTGCGTTTGTGCCAAATCCGATCCACTCATTTCCACTGACATAAAGGTTCTCCGCCTCGACTCCGTTAAACATAAAGCCGTCCAGACCTTTTACCGTATCCGTGCCATCGTCATTCGGAGTATTCCTTATGCAGGTCATCCCTTCCGTGGTATTCAGATATTCTTCAAATCCGGCTTTTAAGTATCCTATCTCGCTGTAAAGGGTTATTGATACTCCCTCCGCCAAACCGTCACCATCGATTACAAGCGAATCAACACAGACCGGGGCTGTCGGCTCGATAAGAATGTCCGGGTATGTTACCGAACCTATGAGTTCCGTTTTCTCGGCATCGGCATATACATCAAGGGCGCCGGAGGACATCCCCGACACCTCAATCATATACACTCTTCTTCCATTATCACCAAAGGAAATGCTCCCGGCAGTCTCTGTTGTATAAGACTCGGGAGCATTTGGCTGCCATGAATATAAAGTTGGATCAATCAGCATTTTATCACCTCAATACTTCCGACCGAATCGAACTGCTCCGTATTGATGGAGAGTACCGAAGTCCGTCCATAGTTTATCGTGCCTTCCGTACTTGAAGGAACATAGAAGTCCGAGATAAGGCAGAATGCATTATCCACAACCTCGATATACCTGTCATCATAAATAGGCGGATAAATATAATCCACCGTAAAGGATCTGACCATTGGCTCGGCATTAAGGTTCTCGTTGAGGTCATTAACCTTGAACACCAACTGCCCAAATGCCACCCTTCCGAATTCAGAAGTAAGGCTCGGCCGTACAGGATTCTTGAGGACGATGCTCGGATAATCGACATATCTTTCAACCGTGAATCCTGGAACATTCCATGAGAACACGCTGAACTCATCCTCAACGGTAATCTTGCCATCCCAGACATTAAGTCCGGCTGCAAGTCCCTGCCCGGAAATCGTGGCTCTTATGTTTCCTGCTTTGATTAAAGCAGAGCCACTACCGATTATGTTCATATAGACGCTAAATGTATTATCCGTATTCTGCCCCACAGTTATCGGATACAAAAGCGCCATGATATGCTTTCCATCCTTAAACGTCTCGATAGGGTAAAAAGTAGTCTCCTCTTCAAGCCCCTTCTTGTAAGTAACTTTAAGAATTACATCCTCTTCTTCATCATCGGGTGTGGTCTCAATAAGTACCTGTGCCATGAACATTGCCGTTGTATCCTCGACTGCAACATAAGCAATGGAGATAACTTCCGTAGGAGTCGATGCAACATTAATGTCATAAGCATTGACGAATTTGTAATATATGATCTTATTCTCTTCGGCTTGGTTTATAAGCCCGGAGATATTTTTATCGTTCTTGCTCTTTGCTGATGCAAGTCTCGGGTTCTTTCCCACACCTTTCAGAGTCTGCTTTCCGTTTATCCTACACTCGTATTCTGTAATGCAATAATAGGAGTCTTCATCAGCGTGGCCACCACGATTGACGATAACATCACCAACATCAAGTGCCGGATTGCCGATGGTAGTCGAATCAAACGGCACATACTCAAACTCTGCCAGCTTATAAAGAATCCTCTCAATGATCCTCTTCCTTGTAGCCTCAAGACCATACTGGAGCATCGGATTTGTACCGAGGTTCATGGTAAGGGCATCATCCGTTTCAAGAGCATAATATTCAGCCATCTGAGTTCTAAGGTTTGTAGAACTGACAGCCGTGTATCTGGTCTTGAAATCCGAAAACGAACTTGTAAAACGATGGGTGTTATTTACTTCGAATACCGGGTCCATGCCATACTGCTTTAGTTCCAGCTTTCCCTCTCTGTTAAAGCTGGCAAAGCAGCACATTGCCTGGGCGAGATAAAACAATACATCCCTCCAAGTCTCGATATCATTGTCCGTGTATATTGAAAAAGTCTCCGTACCGTTTGTCAGAGCCTTTATCTGCTGTTCTGACTGTTCAAGAACAATACCACAAGCCTCTGCCATCAAGTGAAGGATCTGATATGGTGTTCCGACCATATCCGTAACAGAGAACTCTTTATCCAAAAGGAGCATCCTGTCATATCCGACAAGTTCCAAAGTCTTTATATTTCTGTTCGCCTCTGTTACGATGAACACTCCCATCGGAACATCCTCGACAGTATCCTCATCAATGCGTAGATGGTAAGTAAGCCTAACCTCTGCATCCATAAGCGTGTATCTGTCGATGTTGTTAAATAGCGTTATCTTCATCTCGGCAGCATTTACGGAGCCAAGTTCCATCTCATCTGCACTACAGCTTTTGTGATTGATATATGCCGACCCTTTTAGGATATCTGCATTCTGAAAGGTGTATCTCGTTCCGTGCGTGGTGGTAATTGTCCCCGTCCAGTAGTATTCTCTTGTGTTTTCCCTAATCTTCTGCAAAAAAGCATTACTTACCGGGTACAAATCCTCACCTCCTAAAACTCATGCAAAGTAAAATTCACAGTCCACAATCCCTTATAAGATGTATCGTGTTCCAGCTTTGCCTTGAATCCGTCAATGTACATCTGTGCTGATTTATACTGAAGAGTATCCGGGGAGAAGTATCTGACAGTAAGCCTCGGAAGGTTTCTGAACCCCGATAACTTCTCCAACCACCTCTTCGATACAGAAAAGGAAACCGTAATGGTTGCCACATCCTGTCTGACCAGATCCCTCTGTGTAGTACCTGCCTCTGTCTCCCCGGAAGACTCCGCCTCAACATCAATAAGGTCAACATCATAAGAATCCGGGAACGGAAGTGTCTCGCCATTTATTTCCAAAACATTCATAAATGCCATTATGCTCTACCTCCGCTCCTTAGATTTCTTCTGTTCTGTGCCGAAAGCACAATCTCATCAATCTGTGTTCCACCGATATAAACTGGAACTACGATATCTCCTTCCTGCATCTTAAGGTTGCCGATGTTATTCACAAGCGACTGTATGCCAGATAAGATACCGCCCAGGGCATTTGCCTGCTGACTCTGGGTCATCTGCATATTTGCCGTAGCATCTACGGTCGGATTCACAACCATATCCTCTGCCAGTCCTTTTACGGAATCCGTAACCATAGACTTGCTCTTATCTATACCCTTTGCCAGACCTTTCATAAAGTCTGGCATCCATTTCTCATATTCCGCAAGCGGACCCTCATCCGGGGTCGAGAAATGAAGGAAAGACTTAATCTTATTAGCAACGGCTGATGCAGCATCACCGACAGCACTTATACATGATTTGATACCATTGACGATACCCATGACGAGATCCTTACCCCACTGAAGAGCCTGTGATGCAAGCCCGGTTATATGCTCCTTAACCTTGCTGAATCCTTCCTTCACAGCATTGAACACACTTGTCATCTTCTCCTTTACCCCGGATACGATGTTCGTGAATGCTGTAGTGACGGCAGTCTTGATTCCGCTAACTACGGAGGATACCGTAGATTTGATGGAATTCCATATCGAGGACACCGTGGACTTTATTGTGTTCATGGCCGTGCTGACGGCTGTCTTTATGCCATTCCATACAGTTTCCACCGTGGTTTTTATGGCATTTACTACCGTTGTGACCGCAGTTTTTATCGCATTCCAAGCCGTAGTTATTACGGTCTTTATGGCATTGATTATCGTGGTAATGGCAGTTTTTATGGCATTCCAAACTGTAGTAAAAATGGTCTTGATTGCCGTCATAACCGTCTGGATAGCTGTTTTTATAGCATTCCACACCGTGGTTATCACAGTTTTTATCGCATTGATGATGGTTGTGATAATCGTCTTATAAAATGTGAAATATGCCACCACAAAGGCCTTTATGGCATTAAGCACGGTATTAAATACATTCTTGATCCCATTCCAAATATTTATGAACAGGTTCTTCACGGCTGTGAGGAAATTATTGATAAAGTTCCTAAATCCCTCGCAGTTGTCATATAACAGCTTGAATGCTCCGGCAAACGGATTCACGAGTAAAAGCAAAAGTCCCTGCCAGTTATTCTTCACAAAATCAATAACGGCAGTAAAGAACTTCTTTATAGCCTCCACCGCCGTGCTGATTACATTCTTGATGCCTTCCCATAGGTTCTTCCAGAAGTTCCTAAAGCCCTCACACTTATTCCACAGCACCACGAATATGGCTATGACCGCTATCACGGCTGCAATGATAAGTACATAAGGGTTCGCAGCACAGACAGCATTAAAGGCTGCCACTGCTCCCTTGATGGCTGTAAATGCTCCCGAGAGTTTCGGAATAATCGTCATCAAGGTTCCAACTGCACTTATGATCTTACCGACCACAACAAGCACGGGTCCGATGGCCGCCACGAGGGCTGCAATCTTTACGATTGTCTCCTTGGTACCCGAGTCAAGGTTTGAAAACCACGTCACTGCTTTCTGAAGACCTGCCACAAGGCTCTGCAAAGCCGGGGCTATCGCATTAAAGAGTGTTGTTGCAAGTTCAGTTCCGGCAAGTTTCAGATTGTTAAATGCAACCTTGGCCTGATCAGTCGGAGAAAGCGTATTATTAAATGTGGTCTCCACCACCGTTCCATAATCGGAAAGGGAAGTCTTAAGATCATCAACAGAAAGCCTTCCTTCCCGGATGGCCTGTGTCATCTCCGGCGCACCTTTCGTTCCGAAGAGTTCCGTTGCTATGGATAAAGCCTCGGTCTCTGAAGATGCATTCTTTATGCTTGCTATCGTTTCCGATAAAGCCTGATCAGCGGACTTTCCTTCCTTCGTAGCATTTGCCACGGCTTTCTTAAGTCCGGCTATGGCTGTTGTAGTATCGACACCATTTGCCTCCATCTGTGCCAGAAGGTTTACTGAACTTGTAAGGTCAAGTCCCATCTCCTTTAAGGCAGCACCGTTTGATGTGAGTGTGCCTTGGAGAGTATCCATCGATATCCCCGTGTCCTGCCCGGCTTTCGTCAGAAGTCCGAGAACATTATTGGTCTGACTCGCATCAATGTTATATTTCTTCATGATGGAGTCCACGGCATCGATGGACGAGTTCACATCCGTATTGTTGATGGATGCGAACTGCAAGAACTGTGTCGATAGGGTTTCAAGGGTTGTGCCTGTGACCTTAAAGCGGGTATTAACTTCTCCGACTGCCGTACCAGCATCTTCAGCAGAAACAGCCATACTGCCGTATACCGACTTCATTGTATCCTGCAGTCCTTCAAGTGCCTCGCCTGTAGCACCCGTCTTGGTAGCAACGGTATCAAGACCTACATCAACTTCTTTGAAGGCTGCTATGGATGCTGCTCCTACACCCACAATCGGTCCCGTCACATATTTCGTCATACCCGTACCGACAGCGGTTACCTTATTACCGAATTCATTTACTTTCGTACCCGCCTCGGTAAATGCCTCGGATAATGATTTCTTCGTAGAGCCTGCCTGTGTTTCAAGCTTTTTTAAGTCCTGTTCGGTCTCGATGATTTCTCTCTGAAGGGCATCATACTGTTGTTGTGAAATCTCACCATTGGCAAGCGCAGTATTCGCCTGTTCGGCTGCTGTCTTTAAGGTCTGTAGTTTTTCTTTTGTATCATTTATAGCCTGGGCGAGAAGTTTCTCCTTCTGTGCCAGAAGTTCTGTATTTGAAGGATCCAGTTTGAGGAGTTTCTCCACATCCTTAAGCTGGGTCTGTGTTGTCTTTATTGATGAATTAACAGTTTTGAGAGCATTGGAGAGTTTCGTGGTATCCCCGCCTATCTCGACAGTAATTCCCTGTATTCTGTTTGCCACGCTCTCTCACCTCCCGTTTTTAAGCATGAGAAAAGCACCTACCGAACCCGATAGGTGCTGTTATAAACAATAATCATCACACATTTTTATTTTCTCACTTTTTCATTTTTATCAACTGATTACTGCGACAGGTCTGTCCTGCATTCACTTGCTTTACCACTCCCACATCTTCTCAATAAACTCTTTGCAGTCTTCAAAGGTCTTTTTCCCTTGAGCAACATCCAAAAGAATACAGAAAACATCTTCGTAGTATTTTACAGCCCCCTGTATTTCCCATATAGTCTCAATCGGTCTCTCCTCTATCATGGTGTAAGGAAGTCTCAAGGAGTAGGCAATGTCATTGTAGTCATCCACATAGAATCTTCCGAATGCCTTAACATAGGTATTGATAGTATTAATCGTATAAAGCGTTTCATCATAATACTCATCTGTAAGCACCCGGGGACTTATAAATGTAAGAATGTCACAGTATTTTTCTGCGAAATCAAAGGTCATCTGCAATTCGTGAGTTCTACTGTCCATCTTAAAGGTAAGATGGATTTTATGCCTACCCACATTGGTTTCTTTGAAGATGTAACCCAAATCAGTGTGCAAGAGTTCTTTTATACGCTTCTTTGCCTCAATCCTATTATCCATATGCCGTCCCCCCTTAATAAATCTCATTCAAGAGAAGAATTTTTGCCGCAAAGGATTTTCTTACGATTCCAGTATAGAGTGTTTCCAGATGTTTAACCGCATCATCCACATCAGACTCTGTAAAATTATAGGTAACACCTCTTCCGGCATACGCAACTGCTATAGGTTTTCTTCTAAGTTTTTGAACATCAGCTTTAGTGAGTGTATTAAATGGCTGTTTCATTACGCATTCCTCCAATCCACAAGTATTCTCCTAATCTCTTTAAGTGCATCAGAGTCTTTATCCGTAAGCATCATCTCTGTGAATATTGCGGACATTTGGGGAAGAGTAATTTCTTCATCCACCATCTTATCGGCTTTGATAGCAAGAATATCTTTTTTAAGTGACTCGAGATAATTAACCATCAGCAATTGCAGCATAAACTGTGTTTGAAGAACTCTGGTGATTACTCCACCCTCTTTGAGCGATTTTTCCATGTTCCGTCTTATAGTCTGCAACTTCTCACCTGTTTCAGCACTGTATTTAGCTTGCCAACTATCAAACTGAGGTGCATCGTCATGATGCTCGATACTCGAGAGCAAATGATATGATGGCATCCAATCAGTTATAGATTCCGCCGCTGCTGAAAATCTTTCTAACAAAGCTGACCTGCTTTTTTCCGGATTTGGATCAAGAATTCTAATATCAAATTCCGCATCGCAGTGTTTTGGGTTGCATTTTGAACTAAATAAACCTTCTTTACTTCTACTCATTTTTTATTCCTCCTATAATATAGTGGTTTTGTAGTGGTTTTTTACCACCGCGCATATATATCATAGTGGTTTTTCGGTGGTTTGTCAACCACCGTAAAAAAATTTTCAAAATCTATCGTAATCCTCTTGGGTCGCTATCTCGGCATAGTTGTAATCATCGTTCCGGCTTTCAGCGTACATATCGTTGATTAAGCCTATCGATAGCAGTTCAAGGTCTGCCATCGATAAGCCTAACTGTGTGCATCGCAGCAGAAACAGCGGTGTTGTCATTTCACGCTCTGTTGGACGAAGTTTTTTTTAGCCTCTACATCCGTCTGAACATTAAGCCCCCACAGTTCGATAAGCTGAGGAAGTACCTGGTAAATGGAGAAAGTGTTAAATCCATCCAGCCACTCTTCCGGGGTGTCCGGGATAGTGCCGTCTGCGTGTTTGGCCATGATGTATGCGATATTCTCGAACATCTCCAAAGAGAACAGGTCAAGGTTTGAGTTCTGCTCATCCCCATCACCGATACTCTTCTCAAGGCTGTGCAGATCCTTGTAGATATCCCTCTGAAACTTCAGACGATAAATACGGGGAATGGCCGCACTCGCTTTGAATGCGACCTCCTTCCCATCAATCTCAATCTTTTTTACGATACTCATAATGCCCCTCCTTATGCCGTGCCGACAGCAGGCATATAAACCTCGCTGTACCAGTTGTTGTATGTCTCGGCATCCGTAGCATCCCCGGTCTTTGCCTTAACATAACCATTGGCAAGAGGTCTTGCCTTGACGGTAAGTGTCTCGGTCTTCACTTCCTTATCCTCTTCATTAGTTGAAGACTCGATGGACGGTCTGGATGCAGAGCAGTTATAAAGCAGATGCTTAATCTTTCTTACATCTCCATCGAATTCAAACAGAAGGGCAAAGGATCCAGTCTCGGAGTTGCTGTTTTCAATAAGCACGTTATTGGTATCAGCTGTCTCCATGAGGATATCCTTTCTGAAGTCCTCGGGGATCATTGCAAGTTCCAGATCTCCGTCATAGCCCTGGTTATTGTTGATGGTATAATACTCGACACCATCTGCATAGAAACTTTCGGGCTCACCCGTAGGGTCAAGAGAAATGGAAACAGCACCCGGAATTGCTACCGGGGTCGCAAATGTCACATTGCCATTATCGTCCTTCGTGATCTTGGCATAGTGGACATTGCAGATATTGAATTTAACTTTGTTCTTTGTCTGTGGCATAGTCTATACCTCCATTTCAAAAAGCACTTCGTACAGTTTCTCCGAGTCGATCCATACTTCGCTTTTGCCATAAAAAATACCGTGTCTTTCCAACACGGTTTCAACAACAGTTTCAAGTTCCGGGTTCTTTATATCGGTGTAGAGTTCGATATCAAGAACATTCTGCTTATGATACGGAATACCATCAGCAGAAAAATTATCTGCTCTCGGATACAGAAAAACAACAAAGGGTGGGTCGGGACCTTCCCCTTCGGCAAAATGATGATAAGCGAAAGGAAGTCCTATCTCTTCCACCATTGCCATAACTTCTTCATGTGTCATGATTTAAGACTCCTTCCTATCTCTTCTTCCAGTTTGGTGCTATGTCAAGAAAAAGTACAAGTTTAGAATGACCTTTTCTGTATCTTTAAATTATTACCAACTTCATTC
>CANQDA010000060.1 GCA_947591155.1 uncultured Lachnospiraceae bacterium | reverse complement strand
GATATCTATTTCGTATGAAATATATCTGGCATTTTTTGTTGCAGAAAACAAGTTTTGAGACGGTCTGGGGGGGGGTACCGGGTGCTAAACCATTATATTATTTCGCCTCTGGGATGCCTCTTTTTTCTCTGCATAACCATTATCATTTGCAGGGTGCCTGTTCTGAACTACATTAAACGTTTGTTTTGTTATTTGGGAAGGCATACGATCTATATTTACATTTTGCATGGGAAATTTGCATTTCTGATGGAACAAAGAGCATTACTGCTGCAATTATTGACGGAAATGGCAGGGCCATGTCTGGTGGCACTAATAAGCAAAAAAATACCACTGGCGGACCGTGTATTGTTTGGAGGGAAAAAGCAATCCAGCAAACCTGTTTTAACATAAAAAGGGTCTTGCGTAAATTTAGATATTTCAATTTGCAGGGGGAAATATTGATTTGATTATTACAAAAACCCCATTCCGTATGTCCTTTTTTGGTGGCGGGACAGACATAGAGGATTTCTTTCGGGAACATGGAGGAGCCGTGCTTTCCACCACATTTGATAAGTACTGCTATGTAAATGTACGTCATCTTCCACGCTTCTTTAATTATAGTACAGAATTGTGCTATTCACGGATGGAGCGGGTAAGAGACGTAAGTGAGATTGAACATCCCATGATCCGTAATGCCATGCAGATGCTGGATATGCATGAGATCCGATTGACATATGAAGCGGATCTCCCAGCGCGTTCAGGGCTTGGGACGAGCAGTTCTTTTGCAGTCGGGATGTTGAATGCATTCTATGCGCTAAAGGGGAAATATGTGGACAAGAAGAGGTTGGCAGACGAGGCAATCCGACTAGAGCGTATCTTGTGCAGGGAGACCGGCGGTTGGCAAGACCAGATCGCGGCCGCTTATGGAGGGTTGAACCGTATTAATTTCCATGCGGAAGGATATGAGGTGTTGCCGATAATTATTCCATTAGAGAGGAAAAAGCAACTAGAAAGGAATCTTTTGATGTTCTTCACTGGATTCACACGTTTTTCTTCGGAGATACAGAAGGAAAACACAGATACCATGGGAGACAGGGTATCACGGCTGAAAGAGATGCTTGTACTGGTGGATGAAGCGGAAGGAATCCTGGAGAATAAGAACTCAGATTTGGATGAGTTTGGGCATTTGCTGGATCATACTTGGAGACTGAAACGGCAGACGGGGAAAGCGGTCAGTACGGATGGAATAGATACCCTATATGCAAAAGGAATGGAGGCAGGAGCTTTGGGCGGAAAGCTGCTTGGGGCGGGAGGCGGAGGCTTTTTAATCTTTTATACGCCGAGGGAACGGCAGGAAGCCGTGAAGGAAGCGATGTCAGGCCTTTTACATATTCCGTTTGCATTTGAGGACGGGGGAACGCGCGTCATATATTACACGCCGGAGGCTTACGGGCCGAAAGAGGAAAAGCCTATAGGTGATGCGGGAGCATATAATGAGTGAAAGAATAGAGCCATCAGGGAAGACCTGGAAATGTCCGGAAGGATATATAGACTTGCTGGTAGGGAGATACCCGAGGCTGGCGCAGGTGAAGAAAGAATTCCTCCTTGCATACCAGATCCTGGAGGAATGCTATAGGGAAGGCGGGAAGCTTCTGATTGCCGGGAATGGCGGTTCTGCCGCGGATGCAGAACATATGGCGGGGGAATTGATGAAGCGGTTTAGAAGACCGCGGCCGGTAAGCCGGGAATTTGCGGAGAAATTAAGAGCAGTGGATCCAAAAC
Organism: uncultured Lachnospiraceae bacterium; assembly: GCA_947591155.1. Lineage (GTDB taxonomy): Bacteria > Bacillota > Clostridia > Lachnospirales > Lachnospiraceae > Choladousia. Next base: position 13,847 of record CANQDA010000060.1, on the reverse strand, counting down.
GTGGCGCTGCATTGGCGGCGAGTCTGGAGTGCGGGTTAACGGCTCTGCCATTGGTGGCCCATGAGGCATTGACAACAGCATATATCAATGACGTGGATGGCCTTGGAGTGTTTGCCCAGCAGTTGTTTGGATACGGGAGGCCGGGGGACGTGTTTCTTGGGATTTCAACATCAGGAAACAGTGAAAACGTATTAAATGCAGCAGTAGTGGCAAAAGCGTTGGATATAAAGGTTATTGGACTGACAGGTGCCGGGGGAGGGGAACTGGGGAAAATATCGGACATTGCGGTAAAGGTACCGGAGCGGGAGACATACTTAGTGCAGGAACTGCATCTGCCGGTTTACCATTGCTGGTGCTTGATGCTGGAAGAAAGATTCTTTGGAAAAGACAATGGGAGGATAATAAGGTGAAAACAGCGATTGTCGGCAGCAATGGATACATAGCGAAATTCATTCTCCAGCGATTTGAAAAAGAGACGGAAATAGAACAAATTCTCAAAATCGACCAAGATACAGAAGCGGATATGCATCTAAACCTGCAGGAACCAGAGAAATTCGATTATGAAGTTTTGGACGATATTGATTATCTTGTCTTTACAGCAGCTGTCTCAAGTCCAGACAGATGCGCCAGTGAGTTTGGCTATTGTTGGACGATTAATGTAACGGGGACAAACTATTTTATTCGGGAAGCAATCAAACATAAATGCCATGTGTTGTTCTTCTCCAGTGACGCAGTGTTTGGGGATACTCCTGGTATAGTCTATGATGAGAAATCCGTTACGGCGGCTACCACTCCATATGGAAAGATGAAAAAGGCCGTGGAAGATGAATTTAAAGGGGACGCTTATTTTAAAGCAATCCGTCTTTCTTATGTCGCATCGGCAAAGGATCGGTTTATAACATATTGTCTTGAGTGCATTCAAAATCAGAAAAGTGCTGATATCTTTCATCCGTTTTACCGAAATGTTATTACTGCCAGCGACGTTGCAGACATTGCCGTGTATTTTGCAAAGCACTGGGATGAATATGAACCGGCATTCCTGAATGTAGCAGGGAGGGAACTGGTCAGTCGCATCCGCATTGCGGATGAACTTAATCGGATTTTTCATGACAGGCTGAAGTACACAGTTTCCATGCCCGAGGATGGCTTTTTCACGAACAGACCCAGAATTACACAGATGGAGAGCCGATATTTGCAGGAGTACGGAATTTTGAAGGCTGCTACGTTCACGGAAAAGATACAGAAGGAACTGGAGGGTATTGAATTATGAAAAAGGCATTGATTACCGGAATTACAGGGATGGTCGGTTCGCATCTGGCAGATTATCTTCTGGAAAACACGGACTGGGAAATATACGGGGTATGCCGGTGGCGTAGTCCATTGGATAATGTGGCGCATCTTTTGGATCGTGTGAATAGAAAAGACCGGATATTTTTCGAATATGCGGATCTGAATGATGAAATGTCTCTGATTACAGTCGTAAACAGGATTCGGCCAGATTATGCGTTTCACTTGGCGGCACAGAGCTATCCGCTGACATCTTTTACAGCTCCTGTTGATACATTGAACACGAATATTCTGGGAACATGCCGTTTGCTGGAGGCTTTCCGTTTGGCGATGGAAGAAGATAAAAACTATAAGCCTGTGATCCACGTCTGTGCATCCTCAGAAGTTTTTGGGAAGATTCCTGCGGAAAAAAAGCCAGAAACAGGGATTCATGAAGAATGTCCTTTTCACCCGGCATCTCCGTATGCGATTTCCAAGGTAGGCACAGATCTGCTTGGGAGATATTACGCCGAGGCCTACGGAATGACAGTCATGACAACGAGGATGTTTACGCATACCGGGCCACGGCGTGGAGATGTATTTCATGAGTCAACATTTGCTAAGCAGATTGCAATGATTGAGGCGGGGATGATTGAACCCAAGGTGATGGTAGGAAATTTAAAGTCACTTCGTACGTATGCGGATGTGAGGGATGCCGTGCGCGCATATTATATGTTGGTGACGGTAGATCCAGTGGCGGGTGAATATTACAACATTGGAGGAAGTTACACCTGTGAGGTGGGGGATACGTTGAACACGCTAATTTCCTATAGCACGGTGAAGGATAAGATTGAGATTGTTACAGATCCTGGAAGATTACGACCAATCGACGCCGATTTGCAGGTGCCGGACTGCAGGAAGTTTAAGGAGCATACGGGTTGGAAGCCTCAGATTGACTTTGGGGAGACGATGCATGATTTGCTGGATTATTGGAGGATACGGGTGAGGGGAGGATGCTTTCTCACAAGATAAAGGGGCAAGTTTTCCCTCAAATGAGGATTTCTTTAAGAAGACTGAACCATAGGATCTGCAAACCAGTTTTGTTGAGACAATGCCATAATTTGCAGGATTTTTAGCGGGAGAGAGTTATTTAGGGATTTTTTTGATAAGGTGATGAGATGACAGGGAGACATTGGAGTTTTACGGTAAGAGTATCGGAAATAGCTTTATTTGCGCTGTTTTGCATCATGCTGTTGGCAACGGCAGTACTGCCTGAGGCTTTGGTAATATTGTATGCTGTCATAATTGCTTTATGGATCGCTGTCTCTTGCAGGAATGGATACATAAAAGGTGATTCAGCTCTTATATCGCAAATATGTGCATTTACTGTATTACTTTCAGCTGTACAGAATATCTATTTAGGGCTACTGATAGATAATCTTGAGCAGCTGGAATTACAGATTCTGCTGACATTAAATATTGCCATTATGGCCTTTTCAGTTGCGCTGTTTTGGACAAGAAGAATAAACTGGACATCAGCATTACTTATTGTTTTGACAATTATTTCAGTAATACAATTTTTGATTTTTTCTCCCGTACCTACTGCATATATTTCCTCATTACGTAATATTATAGCGCCCATTCTAATTTATTCATATGCAGTATCTTACGGAAGGGAGATGGACAAGAGATACTTATATCGGTTATTGCTGTTGATCGCATGGATTGTTGTAATTGTTGGCCTCATAGAGTATTGCGTTGGGAGTACATTTTGGATTGGACTGAATATAACAAAGCTCTGGAATATGAAGGGTATAGAAACACATTCCATTTCTGGTGTTCCTATGAATTGGTATGCTTCAGAAAAAATAGGAGGAGTACAAATAAGGCGGATGGTATCCTCCTTTGCAGATCCGGTCAACCTGGGGAGTTATCTGTTTGCGGCTTTTATGCTTGCATGGTATAAGCGAAAAACTATTTTAAAGGTATTACTTTTTGTATGCTGCGTATTATGTGTGAGTAAAGGAGCGCTTCTCGGATTTCTTATTTTTGCTGTCGTTTATACTTGGTATAAGGATAGAACAAAGCTGCTTGTACCCACTGCCATAGCAGGGATGCTTTGCATTGGGCTTTTATTCGTTAGGTTCAGCATAAATTCCTCCACGGGAAGTATGGCATATCATGTAAAAAATTTTGTAGACAGCATTGGAGTATTTGTAAAAAACCCGTTGGGTTTGGGAGTTGGCAATGTTGGTGTTATGGCAAAAATTATGGGGGCAAAAGTTTCAGCAGGTATTGTGGAGACAGGTATAGGGGCAATCACCTCACAGCTTGGGATTTTCGGAATTCTGATCTACAGCGTCTTTTTCTGGAAGCTTTTTAGAGAACCTGTTGGGTGGGATCCTGACAGGCGAAATAAAAAAGTATTATACTATAGCCTTTTAATATCCTATTTAGCAAATATGGTTTTTAATGAGGTAGCGCTGAGTCCAAATTCGTGTGGGATGTACTTTATCTTGCTAGGAGTACTTACTGGTGAAGATTTTTTCGAAAAGAAAGATGAAAAAGAAGGACAAAGGAATGAAAGCATTGCTAATTAATCAAATACCGGAAGTTAATAATAAATATACGTTTTCCCTAGCAGCTGCTTTAAAAAAACAGGGAATAGATATTACAGTGTGTGGAATAAAGGAGGATGAAGTTTCAAAATATCAAAGAGTTCCTACTGTTGGTCTGTTTGACAGCTATAGCAAGCAGAAAAATATTATAAAAAAACTATATACATATTATAAGGGTTGGAAGAATGTTACTGCATATTGCAAAGAGCAAAGCGTTCAGATTGTGCATGTGCAATGGTATATTTTTTCACCGATGGACTGGCATTTTCATAATAAAATCAGGCGGATGGGAATAAAGGTGATAGCAACGATACATGATTTGCTGCCGTTTAATAGGAAATTTTACGATCATTATTTTCACAAACTGATCTATACAAAGGCAGATGTGGTGATCAGCCAGACAAAGACGTACATGGAAACGCTTACAACAGAATTTGGCGTAAAAAAGGAAAAGGTAGTTTACATTCCACACGGTCATTATATGGAATATGCGGAACCTGTGCCGAAGGAGGAAAGCCGTACTATATTAAACCTCCCAATGGACAGGTCGATAATATTATTTTTTGGGCAGATAAAAAAAGTGAAGGGGTTGGATGTCCTGATAAAGGCATTGCGTATAGTGGCAGATTCCCAGAAAGATTTTCTATGTGTTATTGCCGGGAAGGTTTGGAAAGATGATTTTTCTGCATATCAAATGCTGATTGATAATTTAAAGCTACAGGATAATGTTCGTACCGATATTCGGTATATTGAAGATGACAAAATAAAGTATTATTTTAACGCAGCGGATATGGTAGTTCTTCCATATCGCAAAATATACCAGAGTGGCGTTGTGCAGCTGGCGTATGCATATAAAAAACCGGTGGTTGCGACGATGGAAGGAGAATTAGTAAATGTCGTGAAAAACAGAGAAACAGGATTATTAGTCCCGTCCGGGGATGAAAAGGCGCTGGCAAGGGCGATCTGCTGGTATCTGGAGCATCCTGAACAAGCAAAAGAATTTGCGAGGCGTGGAAAAGAAGATTTATCTGTAAGATTAAGCTGGGATACGATTGCGGCACAGATAAAGGAAGTTTATGGCAGCTGATGGAAAAGAGACGACATTTAACTTAGTATGGATAGGTTGGATTGCTGAATTGAGGATGGGATAATAGTGAATGAAAGAATAGTTGTTGTGACGGTCACGTATAACGATTATACCTTTTATATTTTACCAACAATTAATTTGAATAATATAAGTGCAGGCTAAATTATGAGAAATAAATGGATTAGGCTTTACAGTCTAAAATTCAATTAACATTTTTTCCGATATATTTATTGGTAATTATTTGCATTTACAGAGTTATATAGTGTGTTTATATAGGTCACATAGATTTGGGAAATAGTCGCAGAAGATTTCAAAAATATATTTAGACTAATTCATACTAATGCGGATAAAAAGTATAATTGAAACATTTCTTATATTTAGTATATAAGACTATGTAATATAGGGGTTAAAAATATGTTAAATGAACCGAAAATAAAAATTATAGCTAATTATCTTCCACAATTCCATAGAATTCCAGAAAATGACAGGTGGTGGGGAGAAGGGTTTACGGATTGGGTTGGCGTAAAAAATGCCAGATCTCTATATAAATGGCAAACACAGCCAAGGGTACCGCTCAATGATTATTATTATGATCTGTCGGACATTAATGCCATAAAGTGGCAAGTTAATCTCGCAAAAAAATACGGGATTTATGGGTTTGGCATCTATCATTATTGGTTCAATTCCGAGCAAATACTTTTGCAAAAGCCTGCGGAATTGCTTAGGGATAATGAAAACATAAATATGAATTACTTATTCATATGGGATAATGTTTCTTGGAAACGTACTTGGGAAAAAATAAAAAATGCAAATGATTATGCCCCGGCATTTGATGTGAGTAATGAAGGTGATAATAAAGGCATTTTAGCAGAGTTAAATTATGGAAATAGGGAGGATTGGAAAAAACATTTCGACTATCTATTGCCGTTTTTTAAAGATGGTCGTTACATAAAAGTGAATAATAAACCTGTTTTTGTTATTTTTAATCCTCGAAATAATATAAGTATTTTAAAAGAAATGTTTAAGTATTGGGATTTGCTTGCTCGAGATGAAGGATTCGATGGAATGTTTACAATCAGCAGGGCTAATATAGCACGCGAAATAGTAAATGAATATGAGGTTCTTTATGAACCTGGTTATAGTTCCTTGGAAGGGGATAAAAATATTGTTAGCAAGGCATTAGTGAAAATGAAGAGAAATATAAACAGAAAAATCGGCAAACCTGACTTGTATTTATACGAAGACTGCTGGAAAAGGGTCATAAAAACGGCTTCAAAATTGGGTAAGCAAAAAATATATTATAGTGGTTTTGTGGGTTTTGATGATACTGCAAGACGTGGCAGAAAAGCAAGAATTATTAAAGGTGATTCTCCAGAGATCTTTGGGAAATATTTTACAAAACTTCTTCGGATTTCAAAATCTCACGGTAAAGATTATGTATTTTTGACCGCTTGGAATGAGTGGGGAGAGGGAGCATATCTAGAGCCAGATGCGAGATTTGGGATGGCTTATCTTGAGGCAGTGAAACGGGCGGTGAAAAGTGTAAATGGAGAATAGCAAGTTTATAGATTATATAAAAAGCATATACCGTTCAGTTAGATATGTTATAAGATGGGTTCTGTTTTATCATAAGTTTAGAAGTGTTGGACATCACACAAATATTTCTAAACCATTGATTGTTAGGAATGTAAAGAATGTTTATATAGGAGATAAAGTTCACATAGCCCCAGGATTAAGAATAGAAACCTATAGCAAATATAATGATCAAATATATCACCCATATATAAAGATTGGCAATGGTGTTGTGATGTCTCAATTTGTTGAGATCATCGCGACGGATGAACTGATCATTGAGGATGACGTATCAATCGGACAGTTCGCAATGATCAATACGTCAATACATGGCTATATTGAGAAGGATGTTCCGGCAGGCAAACAGAATCTGGTGTCGAAGCCAATCCGTATTGGAAGAGGTAGCCTGATCGGCGCAGGGGCCATGATCCTTCCCGGAGCCAATATTGGGAAATTCTGTACGATCGGGGCCAACTGTGTGATTAATAAACCGATTCCGGATTATACAATCGTTTCTACACAGAGGCCGAGGATGGCCGTGCTTCCGTATGCAGTCGAAGAGCAAGCCGGCGAAGAGCAGGCAACCAGGAAATAGAAAACCAGACCTATACTAGTACATAGTTGAATCTATTTGTAGTGACAGAAGAAAGCTTCGTATTGAGTCCACGCCCGGGGAAATGAAGAATGTGAAAAATATAGGCGAATTTATAAGAGCTATTGGGAAAAGATGCAATGACTGAGGCAAGTATCAAAAAAAATACCATTTATAACACCCTGAAGACAGCGTCTACGATACTGTTTCCGCTTATAACGTTTCCATATATCTCACGTGTGCTGCAGCCGGAAAATGTGGGGAAGATCAATTTTGGGAACTCGGTAGTAAGCTATTTTTCCTTAATTGCGACGCTGGGAGTTACCACATACGCTACACGTGAATGCGCAAAAGTCAAAAGTGATAAGCAGCGCCTTGGCGAAACGGCAAGCGAGATCCTGTCGATTAATCTGATGACGACGGGACTTGCCTATGTGCTGTTGGCAGTCCCTTTGGCCTTTTACGGGAAAATACGGGATTACAGGCTGCTGATCATTATTCAGAGCCTGACCATTGTCTGTACAACGATCGGGGCAGACTGGCTGAACATAGCGATGGAGGACTTCCGCTATATTACGATCAGAACGGTTGCATTCCAGGTAATATCGCTGGTTCTGACATTCACATTTGTACATAAACCGGATGATTATGTCATTTTTGCCATAATCACCGTGCTCTCCAGTAGTGGAGCAAATGTTGCTAATGCATTTTACAGAAGAAAGTACTGCAAAGTAAGATTTACCATCCAATGCAAGCCGAAGCGGCATCTGATGCCAATATTGAGACTGTTTGCAATGCTCGTTGCCCAACAGATATTTACAATGTGCGATGTCACGATCATAGGGTTGAAATTGGGTGACTATGAAGTGGGCCTGTATAGTACCGCATTAAAAATTTACAATGTCGTAAGTCAGGTGATGGGATCGATACTTTGGGTAGTCATGCCGCAATTGAGCGTGGCTTTTGCGGAAAGGAAGAAGGACGAGCTGCAAAGGATATTAGGATATGCGCTCCGGTTTTCTTCTACAATAGGATTTCCCTGTGCGGTGGGATTATTTACACTAAGCGCGGAGATCATCGCGGCTGTTGGCGGAGAAAGCTACGCGGGGGCCTCGATCGCGCTGAGAATTTTAGCTCTGACACTTTTGGCCGGGTTGGCCAGTAATTTCACGTTCAATATGAACCTGCTCTCTGCCGGGCGCGACAAGCTGTGCTTCTTCATCTGCCTGGTCGCGGCGGTAGTGAACATTGTTACGAACTTTATCCTGATACCGAGATTTGGGATTGGCGCGGCTGCGGCGACAACATGCGCATCACAGGTGCTCATTGTAGGCATGGCGGTTCCGTTTTTAGACAGAAGGATATTTTCAATTGAATTTGTAAAAATGCTTTTTCAACCATTGGCCGCATCTATGGGATTGTTCCTTGTGGTTTCTGTGATCAAGCTTTTGAGTGGCAATATCTGGTTTGAATTGGGTGCGTCTGTCACTTTGGGAGGAAGTTTGTATTTCATTATGCTTTTGCTTATGAAAAACGAATTGGCGGTAGGCTTTTTGGAGCATATTACCACCAGGTGGAGGAAAAGGACATAACGGGGGAGGCAGGGCAGTGAGACTGGTTTTTGTTGACATGCACAGGATAAATTTTCTGACAAAGACATATTCCATGTTGAAGGTGGACGACAGGATACCTAAGGCAAAGCACAGATTTTTGATGGATTATGCGATAGGACAAGGCGTGGAGATTTGCGACTATGTGACGGGGCAGGGATCCTGTGTGAGAGGCTGGAACCGCCTTGTGAAGCTGGATAAGGGCAAGATAGTGTCCAGTTACGAAGCCAGATATGTCCTGAAGAAGAATTTTCCCGGTATTGATATAAGACTTCTCAGAAACGTGAGAGAAGTTCATGACGATGATATTGTTATAGGATATTTTTTTGATTCGACAACGATGGATATATTCGGATCTTTGCCGGGGCATAAGGTTTTGATGTCCAACCATTTTATTGCAATAAATAATCCGTTTGACTTGAAAAAACTTGGGGTCGAGGCCTTCGTGTCCGAGATCAACCTGGAAAACAATGGGTTCGTAAACAGATATATTAAGCATGATGAAGTAAAGATGATTACCTGTCCATACATCTTTGCAGACAGATTTCGGAACATGCACTGCGAACGAAAGAACAAACTTTTTGCAGTAGGAACGCTTTCCACATGTAAGGGAAATTCGGGGTACAGGTTGTACAGAGAGATGTTTAAGACAGAGTGGATACAGCCAATGAGAAAGGAGATTTTCGAAAAAGCGGGAAATTATCCGGAAGAGATCGACTCTTATATTTCTTATATCTTTGAGGATAAGCTTACGATCCGGGAAAATGAGCCGTTTTTCAGCAAGTGTTATAAAAAACTGAAAAACAGGAGTATGGGATGGACACAAAAGAAATACGAATCCTTTGATATGGTAGAGAAGTTTAATGAGTATTTATATTTTGCGTGTCCGGAAGAACTTGTTGGCATGCCGGGAATCGGCTTTGTGGAAGGAATGGCCTGCGGCTGTGCTTACATAGGAATTGACGCGGATTATTACAGGGACTTGGGGCTTATACCGGGGAAGCATTTTTTTACTTACGATGGGACAATGGAAGGCCTGATCGAACGAATCCATTACTGCATGCGGCACACGGATGAAGTGATACGGGTGGCAGAGGCCGGAGAGAAGTTTGTCAGGGAACATTTTAACCAGGCGGAGGTAGCAAGAGGGCTATTTGAAGACCTCATGGGGTTAGTCCAAGTGAAAATATAAACACGTACAGGAAGAGGAGATAATTGCATGAGCCCAAAAGTATTTGTTTTGGATGTGGACGGTGTACTCACGGACGGGGGTTTTTACTATTCGTCGGATGGCAAGGTACTGAAAAAATTTGGGGCGGACGACAATGATGCGCTGAGCCTGCTGAGGCCATATCTGGATATTGTGTTTGTCACGGGGGACAAGCGCGGGTATGGGATCAGCAATAAAAGAATTGCGGATATGCATTTCGAACTTAACCTGGTCAGTACCATCAAAAGGGTTGACTGGATCAAGGAACGCTACAGCTTGGATGAAGTCATCTATATGGGGGACGGTATTTTTGACCACTATGTGATGAGGGAAGTGGGATATTCGATCTCCACATCAGACGGGGATGCTCGTGCAAAAAAATATGCGGATTACATCACAGAACGGCAGGGCGGGAAAAGAGCGGTGGCGGAGGCCTGCCTGCATATCATGGAGAAATTCTTCTCCCCATATGATGAGAGTAGGCTGCCTGCAGATAATATAAACTATGCCAGGGACTGGACGGTATAGTTTATTAAATAAAATGCTAGAAAGGGAGAGAGGAAATGGCGTATACGGTTTTTATACCAACGGCAGGGACCGGTTCCAGATTGGGAGGTATCACGAAATACATAAACAAATCTTTGGTCAGCATAGAAAACAAGCCGACGATCGCAAGGATCATGGACATGTTTCCGCGTGATGCCGAATATGTGATCGCGGTAGGCTATAAAGGCGAAATCGTCAAGGAGTACCTGGAGCTTGCCTGTGCGGACCGCAGGATCACAGTGGTTGACGTGTATCCCTATGAAGGGGAAGGCTCAGGACTGGGCTACACGATCAGCTGCTGCAAGGAGCATCTCCAAAAACCATTTGTATTCTGTTCATGCGACACACTGGTTGCGGGTGAGATACCGGATCTGACAGACAACTGGATGGGCTGGGATTACAGGGACAATAAGCAGCAGTACCGCACGGTCACGGTGGACCGTGGAATGGTGACCTCGATCAATGAAAAAAGCGGGATGGCGCCGGAGGCGGCCAAACCATATATTGGCCTTGCCGGGATCAGGGATTATGAGATCTTCTGGAAGGGGATGGAGGAAGAAGCGGATACTGCTTTATTACAGGGGGAATCTACAGGCCTCAGGGCGCTGGTCGAGCAGTCATCGGTCAAAGCCCAGAAATTTACCTGGTTTGATACCGGCGTCACGGTAGAGCTTGACGCTACCCGCCGCAGATACCACAGCGAAGGGGGACCCAACATCCTTCCCAAAGCAGACGAAGCCATATGGTTTTTGGATGGGAAGGTCATTAAGTTTTCAAATGATGAGCAGTTTATCAGGGAGCGGGTTGAACGTTCGAAGCTGTTGGCCGGATTTGTACCGGCGGTGACCGGTGTGACAAAACACATGTATGCCTACGACTATGTTCAGGGGAACGTTATGTCGAAATGCGTATCGCTGCCTGTGTTCAAGCAGCTTTTAAACGCCTCTAAGATCTTCTGGAAAGCGGCGCATTTATCGGAGGAGGAAACGAACCGTTTCTACAAGGAATGTATGGATTTTTATAAAGTAAAAACGTACAAAAGGGTGAGGCAGTTTTTTGAGACATTTGGGAAGAAGGATACGCCAACTGTTATTAACCATGTCTGGTACGGCCCGGTAGAGGACATATTAAAACAGGTCGACTGGGATTATATGGCGACAGGCCTGCCGGGACAGTTCCATGGCGATTTCCATTTTGAGAACATTCTTTACAATGAGGAGGCCGGTAATTTTGAGTTCCTCGACTGGAGGCAGAACTTTGGGGGCTCACTTGCTGTCGGAGATATCTATTATGATCTTGGGAAGCTTCTGCATGGACTGATCATGTGCCATGAGCTTGTCGCGAAGGACGCCTATGAGATCGTCTGGGAGGGTAACGAGATAACCTACGACTTCAACCGGAAAAAGATATTGGTCGAGTGTGAGAATTATTACTACGAATGGCTGGGCAAGAATGGATATGATGTCAATAAGGTAAAGATGATGACAGCGCTGATCTTCCTGAACATAGCCGCACTCCACCATTATCCTTATTCCCTGGTACTGATGGCGCTGGGCAAGGAGATGCTGCAGCGGGTGTTGGATGAACAATGAGGAATTCAGGAATAACAGGAGCGGAGCTATGGCGGTAGATAACAGTATTTGGGAAGAAAAATGTATCATTTCCCCCTCCCTTATCTGCCTGGACATGCTGAATTTGGGACAGCAGATCCATGAGCTTGAGGACGCGGGGATACGTATGCTTCATGTTGATATTCTGGATGGGCATTTCAGCCCGAGCATGCCGCTGGGCTTTGAGACGGTCAGGCAGCTGCGGAACATGACGGATCTGCCGTTCGAATGCCACGTGATGGCAGACCCGCCGGATTACTTCATAGAAGAACTGCTTGGGATCGGTGTGGAGCAGATCACATTCCAACTCGAGACAGCGCCCCATATAGACGGCCTGATCAACCGTATACATGGGGCAGGCGTGAGGGCCGGGGTCGCGTTAAAGCCATCCACCCCGATAAGCCTGCTGGAGTATGAGATCGAAAAATGTGATTCGGTCCTCGTCATGCAGATCAACCCCGGATATGCATCCAGCCAGGGGGAAAGCCGGGTATGCTTTGCGGACCGCAAGATACGGGCATTACGAAAAATGATCAATGACAGAAAGCTGGATACAAAGATCATCATAGACGGCCGCGTGTCCCTGGATAATATCAGGGAATATGGGAACGGGATAGTAGACATTTTTGTCGGAGGGACAACCTGTATCTCGAAGCATGATATATGCGGCAGCGTGGCGAGGACGATGGGATTAAGACAAGGGATACTGGGACTATCCTGAGATGAGGTATAGAGGATATGGAAAGGTTCAGTGAAAGATATCATAGTACCTGTATGATGGTGTTGAACGAAATACAGGGTGCCCTCAGGGGAGTTGACGAGGAGAAGCTGGAGAGGCTGACCAGAGATATCCAGATGGCAGGAGATGTGTTCTTTGTCGGTGTGGGGAGGGTCATGCTGTCCTTGGAGGCAATCTGCAAGAGACTTACGCATCTTGGCATCAAAGCCCACTGTGTTGGAGATATCAATGAGCCTGCTATAAAAGAAACAGACCTGCTGGTCGTCGGTTCTGGCAGCGGGGAATCCATAGTGCCGGTCGCAATCGCGAAAAAGGCGAAGGAATTCGGGGCAAAGGTTGTACATATTGGATCGAACCCGAACGGGAGTGTGGGTAACTATGCAGACTATATGGTACGCGTGCCGGTCCAGACCAGATTGTACCTTCCGGATGAGGTGAAGTCTGAGCAGATCATGACATCGCTTTTTGAACAGACGCTTCTGGTTCTCGGGGATGTGATCGCGCAGATGATCGCCGAGGAAAGACAAACCGATTTCAGGGAACTCTGGGAGTACCATGCCAATCTGGAGTGATAACTTTATAAATTATATTTCTGAGGAAGAAGGAGGAACTTAAATGAAGACAAGACATCGCACGGAAAGCCTGATTACGGGAGGAGAGATGGAGCCGCTGTTTACATTAAAATCGTTTCCCGCATACATGATGGCTGATGGGGAAAAGCCTGACGAAAGCTTTGCAGACATGAAATTTGAAATCGGATGCTCAGATGGATTTGTTCAATTGGCAGATATCATTCCGCCAGAGACCCTATATAAAGATACGCATTCCAATGCAATCGGCGGGGTATGGGATGGGATGCACACTGCTGTAGCGGAAGAAGTGAACCGCTGCTCGGATCGGACGACACGTATTTTGGAGATAGGGGAGACTGTCCGAAAACCTGAAATGATGTGACTATATCGTGTGGTAAATACATCCACAATAAAAGTGGATGATT
>CANQDA010000059.1 GCA_947591155.1 uncultured Lachnospiraceae bacterium | reverse complement strand
CCCCAACGGGCGCGGGAGGCGGCCCCCGCGGCGCGGGCGGCGGCCCCGGCGGGCGGACCTCCAGGGCAAAAGCTACACACAAAAAAGTTTTTTTCGCGGCGCGCCCCGCCGCCCGCCCGAAAAGGCCTTTTCGCGCGTATATAGGAAGCGCCTAAAAACCGCGACTCTTTTTTGTTCTCTTTAAACAAAAACACCCCCAAAAGATTGTTCTTTTCATCGGGTTGCTTTTTGCCCCGAAAAGAGCGAAGCTGTGCTTGCGCCGGAAAACCGGCCCGCAACCCGCCGCCCCGGCGGCAACCCCAACGACCCGGTCGCCCCGCGCGACCCGCAACCCCGCCGCCCCGCGCGGCAACCCCCAACGACCCGTGTCCGGCCCCCGCCCGCGCGCAGCCAGCGCGTCCGGCGAAACCCGGCGACCCGCCCCAGTCTGACCGCTCGAGAGGTCTCTCTGGGTGCCCCCCAACGACCGACCCTTTTCGGCGGGCGCCCGCCGGAAAGCCCGAAAGGGAAAAGAAAAGAAAGGAGGAACCCCGCATGCCCCGCCCACCCCCGACGGAAAGTCCGCCCCTGCTTTGCCCACGCCCGGTCTCTGACCACCACTCCGCCTGACGATGGCTGGGAGGGCTCCCAGCCGAAACGCCCCGCGCGTCGCGGAAAGCCCGCAGAAGGAGGAACGCACCATGAGGAGCAATCTCAAAAAAGTCCAGGCGGCTCTCAACGACACCGAATGGGCCACCCAAAAAGCCAACGAGGCCGCCATGGCCGCCTACGCCACCCTGACCCGCACTTTCTTCGAAGAGGCGCGCGCTGCCGCCGAGGAAGCCCGTCTCTGCGCGGACGCACTCGAATCCGCCGCGCTGGACGACCTCGACCCCGACGAGGCCGACGACACGCCCGAAATCTGGGAATTGCACACCGCCTGCATGAGCGCCGTCAAACAGGCGCGCTCCGCCGCCGAGGAAGCCGAAAAGGCTTGCTCTGGGGAACCGCGCGCAACGCTCGCCGCCGAGCGGCTTGCCCAAAAGTGCCTCGGCATCGAAACGCTCGAAACCCAGTACAGCGACGAGTTGGATTTTCACGAGGTCTCGGTCTGGGGGCTCGCTGCCGCCCTCGAACAAGCCTACCGCGCCGGTCTGAAGGATGGAAGAACTGCCCGCTGAACGGCGCTCTTTTGCCCCACGACCTTTGTAAGGAGGAACCGTCATGATTCACACCACCTTTGTCCGCAAGCCCGCCTGTCTGGAGGACGTCGTCAAAGAAACGCAACGACTCCACGCCCTGTTTGGCCCTGGCAGCGACCCGGCCTACATCGCCGCCGAGCGCCATCTGACCCGCCGGGAATGGGTGGATTTCACGACCCACTTTCTCGACGACCAGGATTGGATTCAGGACTTCTCCGCCCAGAACCACCCGCCCATTGGCAACGCCTGCCCCTGCATCCGCGTCACCGCCGACGGCTCCCCAATCGCCCTCCTCATCGACCCGCAAGGCTCCGGATACGCCCGCTACGTCGCCCTCGACAACCCCGCCTGACGAGGCCCCGGCAAGGCCGAAACGCTTCTAAATCGAGGAGCGTCGCGGGAGCCAAGGCTCTCCAATCAAAGCAAGGAGGTACAAGTCATGAACAGCACACCCGAAGTGTCCCTCACCCTTTCCCAGAAGGAGCTTGCGCTCCTACACAGCGCCCTTTGCGACTACCGGGGCAAGCTCGGAAATCTGATCGGGCAAATGGCCAGCATGCAGCTGGAAACCGACGAGGCACAGGCGCTTTCAAATCTGCTCGGCGACCTTTCCCGCAGAATGTGCGACCTGATGGTCGACGAAACGCCCGCCTGACGAGGCCCCGGCAAGGCCGAAACGCTCCTGAATCGAGGAGCGTCGCGGGAGCCACAGCTCTCAAATCAAACAAAGGAGGTCTCTCTATGAACCAGAATGACATCAACCGTCTGTTCACCGAAAAAGTGACAGAACTGCTTGCCCAGGGCTTTCAAATCAACCCCGGCACGATGAGCGGCTGCCAAGGAGAAATCGCCCACGTTGACCTGCGCAAGGGGGATGAAATCCTCCGGGTCTATATGGAGCACATCAGCGACTACGGCCAGTGCTACAACGGCTACATGCTCATCCGGGTAGGCCGGAACACAGACCCGATTCGTAACCATTGGCGGGACGACACCATTTGGAACAGCCACCTCGAGATTCTCTCCGAAATCAAACTGGCCAAAATCACCGACAACTACTTTACAACCCTCGAAAAGGGCACTGCCGCCGCAAAGAAACGTCTTCAGCACTGGAAAAGCCACGAGTACCCCAGCCGCCGTGAGCTGACCGGCGACGCTTTCAAGTCGATTGCTCTCAAATACGTGCGCAAGCAGCCCCGGATGAAGAGCTGCCGACTGGAGGACATCACGAAGGTGGTCAGGGTCAACGAAACCGAATGGGGCAAGACCCTGCCGAGTCTCGACCACTATGAAATCACGGCGAGGGGACATATCTTCCGCCTCAACGCACCCCGCCGCGCTCAGTGAGCTTTCAAATCAAGAAAGGAAGGTACACCATGAATTTCTTTGAGCAACAGCTTCGCAAATTCACCATTCAGCAATCTCCCCTGAAGAACTACCCATTCATCTTTGCCGGACGCGCGGCTTTCCTGCCCATCAGCGGGAACCGCAGGGCACGAGTGGAGTTTATCACGACTGGTGTGGCAGACGAGTACACCGCGCTGCGCATCACCATGCTCAACGCCGAAAGTGGCGAAATCGACCGGCTGGTGCTTCATTTCAGGGATTACTGCTCTGGCAAACGCACACCGCACATCTGGCGCAATAGCGACTTTGAGTGGTATGGGCCTGAACCCACAAGCTCTGAAATCAACGCGATGGCAAAAGCCATCCACGACTACATCCAAGTGATCTCCTAAATTTCCCGCCTGACGATGGCCCTCGGCACAGGCCGAAACGCTCCTGAATCCAGTGGAGCGTCGCGGGAGCCACAGCTCTCAAATCAAACAAGGGAGGCATTCTACATGACACAGATTCTCTATCTCAACGCTATGCGCGAGGGCTATGGCATCGACCAAATTCATCGCACCATGACCGTTGGCGACCTCATCTGCTTCCTTGAGCAGTACGACGAGGATACCAAGGTGTATCTGAAGCATGACGGCGGTTACACCTACGGGGGCATCACCGAATGCCGCTTCGAGGAAGAGGATGATTTCGAGGAAGAGGAGGAGGAATCCGACTGAGCTCCTGAATAGACCCCGCCTGACGATGGCTTTTGGCACAGGCCGAAACGCTCCTGAATCAAGGAGCGTCGCGGGAGCCACAGCTCTCAAATCAAATAAGGGAGGTATCCTCATGAACATCCGCACCAACACCGGTTCCGACCGCAAGCTCCTCGTCAAGACGCTCTCTGAACTCCTGAATGAAAAGCCCCGGTATCGCGGCGCACCCACCTTCATGTATGAATTCGATGCGCTCACCATCGACCGCGAAGGGACGCTGACCTTGGCGCCCACCCTGCACGGGCAAGCCGCCCAGCGGTTGGCCGACGTGCTCGAGCAGCGCGGATTTGCCTGCACCCTGGAGGATGCTTCGGAAAGCTCCGAAATCGAGCAGACCACGACCGCTGAGATTGGGCCGGAAGAACCCGACGAACATCACTTTGCCGTCCGCATCGACAGCGCCCGCCTCGGCGCAGGCGCACTCGACCGACTCAAGAACCTGGTGGAGAGCAAACACCTCCTCATCCGCAAGGTACTGAACGCCGACGACCTGCCCATCCTCGTCGAGGACGACGGCGCAACGCTGGCCTTCCCCTGGTTTGAAATCGAATGCAACGACGTCGAGCGCGAGGCTTACCAGATGTTCATTGACCGCCTGGTGGAGCTTTCAAATCAAATCAAGCGCGCTCGACTCAGCGACAGGGTCTTTGACAACGAAAAATATACTTTCCGATGCTTCCTCCTGCGGCTGGGCTTCATCGGGACGGAATTCAAAGCGCAGCGCAAAGTGCTGATGCGCAATCTGGAGGGCAACAGCGCATTCTGCTGCGGATACGACCCTCGGCGAAAGCTCCGAAATGAAGTCAGCGGCTTACCCATGGTCATCCAGCCCTCCGCTTTTGAATCCTGGCTGCAAAGCGCAGCACAGCCCGCCTGACGATGGCCTGCGGCAGGGCCGAAACCGTCCAGCTTCCAAATCCGCTGGCGGTCGCGGGAGCCACACAGCTTCCAAATCACAACAAGGAGGTACACCCATGAAGTACATTCTCACCTGCAACGATGCGATCAAGGCGATGGCGCGAGAGGACATGACCGTTAACGCGGCAACACTCGACGAGGCTTTCGACAAAGCAAAGAGACGCTTCGCTCGCAAATACAAAACCTCGAGAAACTACGTCGACATCACTGCTGTATGCAGAGCCGATTGACGCTTCCAATCTCCCGCCTGACGAGGCCCGGCGGTTCCGGGCCGAAACCAGCAGCTTTCAAATCTAAGCTGCCGGTCGCGGGAAACCCGCTGGAGCACAGCTCCTAAATCAACAAGGAGGGATTCACGATGGCAACCAAAATCGAACTCGACACCATGACCTTTGAGGAAGCGCTGCGAGACGCACTGGACTTCGATTTTACCACATACCGTGACCCGGAAACCGGGCTTACGATGGACATCGAAAGTGTGCTGGAGGAATTGCAGGGCGACACAGATCAAGGGCCAGCGGATTACATCCGCTTCCGCAATGTACTTGTCCGAGCGAGCGGCGCATGGTCGCTTGGTGATGACGCGCTGGTTTATGAACTTGATTGACACTCCCGATTCACCCCGCCTGACGAGGCCCGTGGCAGGGCCGAAACGCTCCTGAATCAGGGAGCGTCGCGGGAGCCATTGGCCCCGACAATATTCAGGAGGATGAAAGGCATGAGCATCATCTGTATTTCCCGCTCCGGAATCCGTCAGCCCACTGAAACCCAAATCCGCACCATGTTCCATCGCAACCCACACGGCGCCGGGTACATGTACGCCCGCGACGGCATCGTCACCATCCACAAGGGATTTATGGATGCCGACTCCCTTCTCGAAGCTCTCAAATCGGAACGCTTCACAGAAAAGGACTGCGTGGTGTATCACTTCCGCTTCAGCAAGATGGGCATTGCGCCTGAAATGACGCATCCGTTTCCGCTCACACATCAGCGAGCCTGGATGCGGGAACTCGACATCGACTGCCCCTGCGCCGTCGCGCAGGATGAGCCCGCCCGGCCCACCTTGAATCCTGCCAGCCGCGACTACAGCGACGCAGCTTCCTTCATCACAGACCGCTTGGCCGACATGGTTCACAAATCAAGCGACCTGCGCAACAAGGCGCTCCTCACGCGCATTTATCGCATGACACAATCCAAATTCGCCATCATGGACGGCGACGGATACGTTGCTACATCCGGCGAGTACATCAACGACCACGGGCTGTTGTTCAGCGGAAACCCATCCGAAACTCCGAGCCGTCTGTAAAAGCACAAGACTTACTGTTCTTCCACGCCGCTCTGAAAGGAGCGGCCTTCCTTGTCGCCGGAGCTTTCAAATCAGGATCGCGTTTGGCTTGCCTTATCGTAGCTTAACCATGAAAAAAGCGTCCGTTGAACAGCCAGACGCTTTTTTCGCATGAAGATAAGCCGCTTTACCTGTTATGATTCTCGGTGTAAAAACAGGCCCACTCCGTCAGAGGCAAAGGACTGTTGATGAATGCCTGCAGCGCCTCTTCTACCCCGCACTCATCGCAAATCATAATGTCTGCCTGACGGCTGAGCGCATTGGCGTGTACATCCGGCTTCATGGTATCCCTGCCACACCGTGGGCAGGGCATGTGTTCTCCGGCGTCCTGCCGCGCTTTCAAATCCGCCAGCCGTCTGGCCAGCATGTCGTTCATCTCCGTCATCTCCGCTCCGCCTCCTCATTGACCTCTCTGCGAATCCGCCGCAGATCCGCGTATTTCTGCTTATGCCGCTGCGCCATCTCATCGTTGGCGAAAGCGCAGTACCCCTTCAAACGCTTCAGCAGGAACCGCCGAGTCTCTTTGAAATCAGGGCCGCCGAATCCCAGACGCAGCAGCCAGGCATACATCACATACCGCTCGTTCTCCGGCTCCTGGCAATTGGGTCGAATGCGCGTCGCTTTTTTGCATGCTTCCAGAATGTGGGTCATCAGCAGCGCGTAGGTTTGCCAGCGTTCTGGCTGCTCCCGATCGGTGGGAAAGGTCATGGTGAATTTCTCACGGGTGAGCGCCATGCCATGAACATCGCCCAGCGCTTTGAAATCCGCAAGCAGGCTTTCAAAAGCCTCCGGGCTCTCCGGCGTGTACTCCTTCAGGCGGTTGACCACGCTCTCTGAAATGTGCAGGACCTCTTCGCCGCAGCAGCGGTTAAGTACATACTGTTTGGCGTACAGCATATAGACGAGGTTCGTCATCTGGGCAACGGAAAGTCCGTCCGCTGGGATGCTGATCTCTGTGAAGCGAATGTCCTCCGTTTCTCCCTCTTCCGCGTCCTCCTCTTCCGCGTCCTCCGCTTCCAAATCCAAAGCCTCGGTCTGTTCGCCGTCCTGTATGGTTTCCTGTGCCGGCTCTTCCTCCGCATGTTGAGCGTCCCCGTTGTCCACGAAGCCCTGCTCAATGAGGAAAGGCAGCAGCGCTTCCAAATCCGCATCGTCACCGCTGACGCTGCCCGCCCGGTCCACCGTCACTGAGCCGATGATGTATGCGAATCCCGGCGCTCCCTGGTAGACGGCTTCCGTCCCCAGGCGCTCCGAAATCGCCCGCACCAATGCCCGGCGGTCGGTCGCGTTCGTTTGGATCGTCATCGTTCGTCCCTCCTTTTATTTGGTTATGAGTATATATCCTCTGTTTGGAAGAAAAGTCAAGCTATTTTTTTGCTCTCACGGAAATAAAAATCCCCTGGGGAGTGTGTTTCCCCAGGGGACCGGCGACGTTTTTCACATCTGCTCTGCGGCATTGTGAGTATAACACACGTCAATACTCTCATTCAATGATTTCTACTCTCCACTTTGAGAAAAATTATCAGGTGGAATAAAGCTCCGCAACGCCCTTCCGTGCAGTCGATACAAATGCGCTTCGCTGTATCCCAGCGCGTCCATGATCTCCGGCCAGGTCTTGTAGCACAGATACCGCAGTTCAAGAATCAACCGGTACTCCGGCTCCTGAATCGCGTTGATGGCCGTCCGAGCCGCCGTTTTCAAATCCACCAGCCTGTCGATGTCACGGTTGATCTCGTTTTCCAGGTCCACGATCTTCGTGATGACGTCCTCCAGATGGTTCCGGCTGCCGCCGCCTCGCGGCATGTCGGACAAGAGCAGTGTCGTCCGCCCAGCCTCGTCCCGCAGCCGTTCCACCTGACGGAGCTTGCTGTCGATCATTCGATCCACAAAACGCACCTGCCTCAGAAATTCCTTCGCCGTCATTCCGCTTCCTCCCTCCATGGCATCCTGCCCCGGTAGTACTTCTCTGAAATGCAGACCTGCCGCTCCTCCGGCAACCGGCGCAGCATCCGGGCATGCGCTTCCTGATCCTGCTTCCAGCGCCATATCGGCTTGTAGAATGCGCAGGCCGCATAGCCAGGGCAGTTACAGGTCACCGCCGCACAGGCTCCGTTCTTCTGCCGTGCAAAGCACTTTTCATTCATGGCTCTTTTCGTTCCCTTCCGCATCAAAATAGCGGACCGGCGCCCCGATCCGCTTCGCTTCGTCAAGCTCCGCCCGCATGCCTGCGCTGAGCGTTCCGAACGCCCACAGTTCATTGCAGCGTTTCAGCATTTGCAGTCCCATCCGCATGCCCTGTTCACGTTCTTCCACTTTTGAATCATCCAGAAACTGCGTAAACAGCAAATGTGGCGCGAAAGGAATGCCGCCTCGCTTCATAACCAGACGGCAATATGCCTGTGCGTTCGCCGTGTTCGTTTTGACGTCCCCTCGATAGGGAGAACACACATAGACCAACGGAGCCATGTTCTTCCGTTCGGCATCCACTTGCTGGATGATTGCCCGCACATCTTCCACACTTTCCACCCGGCGGGCGATCCCTCCCGCCGCATTGATCTTCTCAATGGCGCGCTCCTGCAGGACGGTTAATCTGCCACCCGGCAGCTTGGCTTCCAAACCGAGAAACCTGCCCCTGTAGCAGCAGATGATGTCCGGCACACCCGACGTCCCGTAGGGTCCGCCGTGTTCCTTCCAGAAGAACACGTCCGCGCCCAGCGTTCTCAAATACGCCTTGATCGCTGTGACGATATCCCTTTCAAGCATGGCGCGCCTCCTGGAGCCGGGCAAGCACCCGCTGCAGCGCCTGGATGTTTTCCCGGTAGCCACGGATGCGCCGCTCATATCCTTCGCACCGGGTGCGCATTTCCCCACGCGCAAGATTCACCTGCTGCACCGCGTCATGATAGCATTCGTACAGATGGCTGTAGATGGGGTTCTCCAACAGATGCTCATGATCCGCACCCCTGACCGTGCGCACATTTCCCGGCGCGGGCTCTCTGCTCGGCTGGTATGCCTCGTAGAACGGTATATCCACCGTCTCCTCACAAATGAAACCCGACTTCTCCACGGGCGCATCCTCCTTCTCATGAATATCTTCCATGGGATCAGGTTCAATCGCTGTCGCGTTCCGATTGTCTTCTCGCATCTGTCGATAGGCTCTGCCGATTGTGTTTTTCCCTTGGTCGACCTCTTCTATCAAATCGGGGCGGGTATCCGCAAGCTCCCGGGCTCGTCGCATTTGTGACGTACTGCTGAATCCTGCTTTTTTTGCCACAATGTCTCGTACCTTACCCGTCTCTGTTCCTTCTTCCGTTTGAGGTGGCCATGTGGCCACCTCAGAATCTTCGCTATCTTTTGCAGATTTGCGCGCACGCCTTTGCTTCCCCTTTTCAGTCTCAACCGCCTTGATGCGTTCCGCGAACGCCAGCCGTTCGGCAGTCGTGAATTGCTTGCGCTGCTCGTTCTCGGAGATTTCCAGCATCAGCGCCTCGTCTGCTTCCATGGGCGACATCACCGTCGCACGGATATTGGCGTCGCCGAGCTGTTCCACCGCCTTCAGCCGCCGAAGTCCCGCGATCAGCACATACCCGCCGTCCGTCTGCTCCATGACCGTGATCGGGTTCAACAGTCCATGCTCCTGAATATCCCGCGCAAGTTCATCCAGGCTTCCAACGTCCTGCCGAATCCGCTCCGCGATCTGAACCGCGCTGACCGGCACACTCTTTACATCCATCTTCTGGTTTTTCATGTTCTTTGCCCTCCTCACTCATCTTCCGTCAGATCCCATTCCAGCTTCAGTCGATTCCGGGAGCCCGTCCGCAGGCCCTTGTTGTAGGCGTCTACCAGCACCGCGCAGGCGGTAAATCGAATACTCTTGCCGAATGCTGTGCCCGGTGTCGCCTTGCCCTGCGTCCTGCGGCGAAGTTCCTGAAACAGCTCCATCGGCAGCCGCGCCTGCATCCGCGCCTCAAACTGTCGTGGCGTAAGCACGTCAGCGTATCGCTTCCAGAATTCTCCCAGTCCCGCCAGCATCTCCCGCCGCAGGATCGTCGTATCGCGGGGCCACGTCACGGCAATACTCTCCAGCGTCTTCTCCAACGCTACATCTCCGAATTGCCGCACGATGGACTGCAGCGCCCCGATGGCGCAGACGCACATCGGCTGCCCGGACTTGCCCAGCCGAAAACCGTACCTGTCCATGATCTCCTTGATCCGCATGCTCTCCTCGTCTTCGGCCCACACCGAGGCATTGAATGTATCCGCAATGCGAAGCGACTGCTTGTTTTCATTCTGGCGGCGGAAATAATCCGCTTCCTGCTGAACCGTCATGCCTTCCAGCACGATGCAGTTCGCCGCCGTATAGCCCAGGCGACGGAGCGCTGTCAGGCGATGCTGTCCGTCCAGGATGGAATACGTTCCGTCCGCCCGGTGGCTCACCACCAGCACGCCCAGCTTGGCGGGATCGAAATCCCGGACGATGCCCGCCACGTTCTTCATGTTCAACACCCGCTGGTATTCCTCTGTCACGATGCTCGTCAGCGGAATCAATCGAATCTGCTGGACGGCCTCCTTCGCTTCGGAATTCTCCCGACGATTCGTCTGGGAAATGGTCTGCGTCTCTGCCGCCGCTTTCTGGCGAAGGTACTCCGCCCTGCGCTGCGCCCGTGTCTTTTTGTTTGCCATGATTTTCCCTCACTTTCCTGTCGTCCGTGTGTTTTTGATCCGCGCCTTGACCGCCGCCAGCAGCGCGTTCTGATCGGCTGCCTTATCCTTGAGCGCCTGCATGACCTGTTCGTCCATGGTACCCTTCACTACCAGGTGATGGATGACCACCGTGTCCTTCTGTCCCTGCCGCCACAGCCGGGCGTTCGCCTGCTCGTACAGTTCCAGCGACCAATTTAAACCGAACCACACGATGGTACTGCCTCCATGCTGCAGGTTCAACCCGTGTCCGGTGGCCGCAGGCTGCGTTGCCGCGATGAGAATCCGTCCCGCGTTCCAGTCCTCCATGTCCTGCGCCGTCTTGAGTTCCCGCACCCCTTCCGGGTGATCGGGACCGTACTTTCCGAACCGCTCCTGTATGCGGGCCAGGTCATGCTGATAGCTGTACATCACCAGCACCGGCTTCCCGTTGGCGGCCTCGATGAGATCTTCCAGTGCGTCCAGTTTTCGTTGGTGGATCACGCGCACATTGTGGTTCTCATCATAGCAAGCGCCGTTTGCCAGCTGCAGGAGTTTCCCGGCCAACGTGGCCGCATTGATCGCCAGGATATCTCCATCCGCATAAGGCAACAGCATATCCCGCTCCATCTGCCGGTACAGTTTCTCTTCACGGGCTGAGAGCGTCAGCTCCACAATGTTGTCCACCCGCTCCGGCATCTGAATGTGATCGCTGGCTTTCATGGACACACAGATGTCGCCGATGCGCTTATAAATCTCTTCCTCCGCTCCGGGCTTCAGCTCATGCTTATAGGGCAGCCAGCTATTGGGCGTGGTGAAGAACATATCCAGGTAGGACTTCATCGTGCGGCCCAGCCGCACACCCCGATCCAGCAGGAACACCTGCGGCCACAGATCTTCCAGACCGTTGGGCGCTGGCGTACCCGTCAGACCGACCACGCGGGTGAATTGCCCCAGCACTCGTTTGAGCGCCAGAAAGCGTTTCGCGTGACTGTTCTTGAACGAGGACAGCTCATCGATCACCAACATATCGAAGGGTAGCCGCCTTCCAGCGTAATGCTTGACCAGCCATTCCACGTTCTCGCGGTTGATGACGTACAGCACGGCGTTTCTCGCCAGCGCGGCGATGCGCTCCTTCTCACTGCCGATTACCCGCTCCAGCGTCAGCCCTTTCAAATGCTCCCACTTTTCCAGTTCCGCTGCCCAGGTGTCCCGCGCCACCCGCAGCGGTGCGATGATCAGGACGCGGCTTACTTCATAGCTGTCGTAGAGCAGATGGGCGATCGCCGTGAGCGCGATGACCGTCTTACCCAGACCGCAGTCTAAAAAAAGAGCGCCCTGCGGATGCTCTTCAAGGAACGTCACGCAAAAGCGCTGGTAGTCATGTAAGCTGTCCTCCATCAACAGCTTCTCATTCTCGATCAATCGATCACCTCCGTATCCATTGCAAAACCCAGATACCCTATGAACCAGCAGCCTTCGGCGGTAGCCTGCCGAACTTTGCAGCCACATTGGGTATCCATGTAGCAATCGCATTCAGGGAAAGCAGGCCATGCCGTAACCTTCGCGCGCGCGTAGGTGCACATGCGCCCATTCGCATGTCACGATCTCCTTTTTCTTTTATTTCTCAACAACTCTATATAGAAAGATAGAAACAAAGAAACAGTGTGTTTTCTCTTCCTATTATATGGAGCCTGGAGAGAGCTGTTTTTATCCCCGTCACCTCGCGTTTCCTCCTGTGGGCTGGAAACGACCGCCGTGTTTCCTTGTCTGTAAGAAACACGACCCCGATGCGCTAAACACAGTCTAGGTGACAATGCGAACGTAGCACCGCTGCGGCCCGTAGGGTGGACGTCGAATCGAACCGTTCTTGTTCCCGGTGAACTTCTTCCACCCACCGATCTTCATCAGCATGCCGAAGATGTCGTAGGTGTCCGAACGGCGGATGGTCGCGGGATCGCGCCCGAAGCACTCGGCCCACACCTCTACGGCAGACACAGTGGCACGTTTCACCGTGCCCACACGGTTGCCCGCCGTCAGCAGGTCCCCGCGCAGGAATGCTCGACGTTCTGAGATGTCCATGCTGTCCCAATCCTCGGGCAGCAGGCGTTCCAGATACTCCGCGATCATGCCCTCGCGCACATCCGACTCCAGCGCCGCTACCTGCTCCTGGTTGGCCATAGCCTCCAGCTCGCTGGTCAGGAACAGCGGCTCGCCGTTTCGGTGATAGGTGTACGCCTCCGCCCACAGCTGCGGCACGATCTGTTCCACCTCCCATGGCCTGTGTGGCGCCGAGTTGGAACAGGTCACCGGCCAGAACCTGCGATTGCCGGTGATGTCGCGCAGAAAGCCGTCGTTGGTGTTCGTGCTGCCCACGATGATGCACTGGCGCGGGTGATCCTCCACACTGTAGCCGTAGGAGTGCCGGAACTTGTCGTCCTGTCGTGTGATGAACGCCTTCACCGTCTCCACGTCCACCTTCTTCAGCCCCGCCAGCTCGCCCAGCTCGAGGAGCCAATTCCCCTGCAATTTCTCCGGCGCGGTCTTGTCCTTCATGTCGCCGATGGTCAGTGAGTCCGAAAACCACTTCCCGCCCAGCTTAGCAAAGAACGATGACTTGCCCATGCCCTGTGGTCCCACCAGCACTACCACGCTGTCGAACTTGACGCCGGGCTGATACACACGCGCCACCGCTGCGACCATCATCTTCCGTGCGACGGCACGGTTGTACGGTGTGTCCAACGCGCCGAGATAGTCCGTGAACAGGTGCTCCAACCTAGGTACACCGTCCCACTCGGGCAGCGATTCGATGTAGTCGCGGATGGGGTGATACGAGCGTTCTGCCGCCACCGCCAGCAGGATGCTCTTCAGCTTCGTCGGCGAGTACAGCCCGTACACGCGCTCCAGATAGATCTGCAATGCACCAAAGTCCGACTCCGTCCAGCCGGGCTTGATCTGTCGCCAGGGGAGCGTGGTGTTTCCCTCCGCATCGTGGCGAATGTCGATGCCGCTGCGGTGGAGGTTGTACGAAATGTCCTTCAATCTCGGATCATTGCGCAGAATGAGCGCCAGGTTTCCCAGCGTGTCCTTTACACACCCCTGTCGGGTCACTGCCAACTCCGACTGCCAGTCTGTCGAAGACGAACGCACAGTTTTGGCATCCTCCGGTTCGTCGGCAAACTCGGCCTCTGCCTGCTCCATGCGCTCCTGAACGAGCTGTCTCTTCGTGGCTTCATCCTGAGCCGCGTACTCGCGCATGAGTTGAATTGATTTCTGGTCGCTGTCGATGACCGTGCCATCCTCTGTCTTGCTTCCTGGCGTGAACAGGTGCCAGCGCACCAGATCAAAGGCATTGCACAGCTTGCCGCTGGCCGGATCGGTCGCGTGATGGGAATAAGCGTACTTGTCATCGTACACCACCAGCCCGCCCGTCGTGCTGCCGCCGACGAAGGTATAGCGGTCGCTCATGCTGGTTGGCGTATAGTATTCTTGCAGGATGTTCTCCAGCACGTCCGTGATCGTGTGCGCCCGGCAAAACGCGCCGATGACGCCATGCTTTTCCAGCGGGTCCTCCTGCTTGCCCGCCGTGTGTTTCATACGCTCCTCCACCGGCTGGGTGGTCGGCCAGAGCGATGTGTCCGTCCAGTCGGCATAGGTGGCCAGCACCGCGTCCGGGTCGAGGAATGGCTGATCCTCGTAGCGGAATACATACTCCCCGTCCTCCGGCGTGCTGGGCCAGTACATCAATCGGGCGGATTCAAACGTGGTGGGGTCAAACCGCTTCAGGTCGAGGTCGGCGGCGATGCGCCGGGAGATGGCCGCGTACTCGTCCGGCGTAACCGCTCGGCTGAGCGGGATGATGAGCCGCAGCCGCATATGCGCTGGCGTATGGCTGTGGGTGGAGTACAGCGCGTAAGCGCTGATGAAGCTGACGTCCAGGTCGCTGAACAGTTCTGGATCGGCATGGTCGATGTCCAAACACACCAGGCAGCGGTTGACCACGCTGGCGTTATTGCGCCGACCGTTCTTGAGATAGCCTCCGACGAAGCCGCCCACGTCTTTGATGTTGTCCCTGTCCGCCTTGGACAGCGCGGCGTATTCGGCCATGGTCTCCCTCGTCCGCGTGGTCGCGGCCAGCTTATCCAGAAACTCGCTCCAGAGCAGTTCTTTGTTCTGCCACTGTTTCGCTGTCCGGCTCCTGCCAATGGCAATCAGGAGCTTCCCATCATGGGTTACGTTCATGTGTAGCGCCTCCTTTATAGGCTTATCGTTCTTCTTGTTTGACATTTTGGCTTGATTGAGGTATAATTCTATCTGGACTATGATAGAATTTCTTTAGGAGGTGTCTTCGATGACCATTCGACCGTCTACTGCCCTGAGAAATGAGTACAGTGAAATCTCACGCGTGTGCCACGAAAGCGGCGAACCGATCTTCATCACAAAAAATGGAGAAGGCGATCTGGTCGTGCAGAGCATTGCCGCGTACAACCAAAGAGAAGCCAGCCTCGAACTCCGGGAAAAACTTCTGGAAGCTGAGGAACAGCTTGCTGCCGGTGTGAAGCCAATCCCCTTGGACGAGGCAGCCGCAAAGTGGAGGGAATTCAACCATGACATCCATGCCCGTTGAAATCCTCCCTATCGCGCAGGAAGACGTCAATCAGGCGCTCGCCTATATTGCTGCAGACAATCCGGACGCTTCCGATCAGTTGTTAAATGACATGTTGGAAGCGCTGCAGCAGGCATCTCTTTTCCCATATTCCGGGACGGAGATGATCATTGGCAAGCGAAACCCTCGCCGCTATTATCGCCTCTATGTCCATCCGTATCACATTTACTACCGTGTGATCCAGGACACAATTGTCGTCATGCGTGTTCTGCATGAGCGAATGGATACGCGAAAGCATCTGTAATGCCCCTGACGACAACAGCGGTTATGATTTCTGGTAATACATCATCTCCGCGCCGTCCGCACGCAGCGGCAGATCCCGCGCCCAATCGGGCTGAATGCTCATGATCGCACAGGCTTCCTCCACGGAACCGAAACCTTCCGGCGCTTCCATGACGCACTCGTCATGCACATGGAACACGATGCGGTAGCCCCGTCCCTCCAGATTCTTCATGCCGTTAGCCAGCAGATCGCGGGCCGTCGCCTGGGTGGCGTTCTCCACCAGCGTTGCGCCCCAGGTTTCCTGCAGCGCCATCTTCCCGCCCTTGAGCGCGTTCATAAAGCCGATGCTCGAATTGCCGAAGCGGTTCTCCACGATGCGCGGCGACAGGTAGCACAGTTCCCGCTCAGAGGGGAGGCGCATGAACATCTTACCGTCCTTCCAGTAGAGGGTGATCTTTCCCACCCGCGCCGAGGTGTGCTTCTCGACCACCGTTCGCGCTGCTCTGTC
>CANQDA010000058.1 GCA_947591155.1 uncultured Lachnospiraceae bacterium | reverse complement strand
TGGAGGCGGTAGCAGGCGGCAACGAAGAAGGAGATTGCCTGATCTGGGAGGAAAATCCGTACGCCTGGTGGAAATAAACAGAAAAAACGATCAGAATTTTGCGAAGAAAATGCCAAAGGCACGAAGCGGGGCGAAGCAGCTTGCTCTCGCCCCGCTTCCTTTATGGACACGGGCGATGGGATTGCACAAACGTCAGCTTTGATTGCATAAACGTCAGTCCGACGGGTTCAAAAGGTGAAAAGAAGTATGATATAATGACTAGAAAAGAAACAGAAAGCGAGGAAAGAGGATGAAAAGAAAAAAAGCATTAGCAGTCATCTTGGCGTCCGCTATGACGCTCAGCGTGATGCCTTCGGGCATGGCCTTTGCGGAGGAGGCGCAGACGGAAGCGGTGATAGTAGAGGAGGCCACGCCGGCGGAGGCGTCGGAGGATACGGTGGAGGTCGGGCAGACGGAGGCGCTGGTAGAGGTGCAGGAAGTCGAGCCAGTAGAAGTGGGGACAGAAGCGGCGGAAGCTCCTGTCGAGGTTCCGGCCGACGCTCTGACGCGTGGGCAGGCCTGCGAGATGCTGCTTGTGGCGGCGGATGATTACAACAATCCGGAGGCCACGCAGGAGCAGCTGATGGAGAGCTTTGAGGACACGGACACGGAGAAGCCGGTGACACGCACGGAGGCGCTTGTCATGCTGGTGCGCGCGTTCGGCGGCGTCCCGGAGGCCAAGGGCAACAACGCCTATCTGGCGATCCAGCAGGCAGAGTTCACGGACGTCCCGGAGTGGGCGGCGGCGGAGCTTGCCGATCTGTTTGCGGCGGGGATCATCGAGCAGAAGGAAGAGGGCGTCTTAGGAGCCGACGATCCTGTCACGGCAGATGAGATGGACAACTATATCCGCCGTATGTACCGCCTGTATGGCACGAACCTGAAGGACAATTTCTATCAGGCGGTCAACAAGGAGGCGCTCGAAAATATCGTCATCCCGGAGGGGCAGGTCGCGGCCGGAAACATGAGCACCAACATCGTCAACGAGCAGATCGCCGAGCTGATCGCACAGACAGCGGCGGCGGAGCAGGATAAGGATTCCAGGGCGGGCAAGATCAAGACCCTCTACGAGAACTATCTGAACATGGACGCGAGGAACGAGCAGGGCTACGAGCCGCTCAAGCCGTACCTCGATGAGGTCGACGCGGCGGCGGACGTCGCGGATCTCGTCGGGACCAGGGCGTTTGGTAAGGTCGCGATGTTCGCGATCATTCCAGACAGCCTGGACACGACGAAGTATATCGATGTTTTCTCGACCAAGATGATCCCCTCGAAGGATATGTATGAGGGCAACGATGAGAGCGGAAAAGAGAAGCTCGGCAATTATGTGGCTGCGCTGTTCCGGCTGATCGGCTACTCCGAGGAGGAGGCGCAGGAGGCGTTCGAGAATGCTTTCGCGATCGACGCGCAGATCGCTGAAGGAAGCCTGAGCGCGACGGATAAGCTCGATGCGAGCAAGACCTACAACATCTACTCGCTCGACGAGATCTGCGATGTGTTCGAAAATGTGGACATAAATGTGCTGTTCGAGAAGAGCGGCCTCAAGAATAAAGACAGATTCCTCGTCCAGGACGTCGGCGCGATGGAGGCGCTTGCCGGACAGCTCGACAACGAGAACCTGGACGCCCTGAAGGATTACCTCAAGTATGCCCTGCTCGACAATTACGGGAAGAACCTGAGCGATGAGTTTATAAAGGCGAGGAAGGATTACAACGCGGCGCAGCTTGGGGTCGTCGGCTCGCTCAGCGACGAGGAAAACGCGGCGCAGTTCGTCAATTCCCAGGTCGGGCTCTACGTCGGAGAGCTGTACGCGGACAAATACGTCGACGATGAGATGAAGGCTGACATCACCGAGATGATCGAGGAGATGATCGAGATCTACCGCGAGAGGATACAGGGACTCGACTGGATGAGCGATGAGACGAAGGAAAAAGCGATCAAAAAGCTCGACACGATGGGGATCAAGGTCGGCGCGCCCGATGAGTTCGACGAGATGGCGCTTGACAGCATGGAGCTCAGGAGCTATGAGGACGGCGGCTCCCTCCTGGAGAACGTGATGACGATCGAGGACGCGAACAATCAGGACATCCTGCGGTATGAAGGGTCAGAGGTGGACCGGACGGAATGGCTCTACCCGCCGCAGACGGTGAACGCCAATTACACGCCCTGGTTCAACGATGTGACGATCTACGCGGGTTTCCTGCAGGTGCCGGGTGCGTACAGCAAGGACGCGTCCTATGAGCAGAATCTCGGCGCGCTCGGAGTCGTCGTCGGCCACGAGCTCAGCCACGCGTTCGACGCCAACGGCTCGCAGTACGACGAGAACGGAAATGTGGCCAACTGGTGGACGGGGGAAGACGCTGCCGCGTTCGCCGAGCGCTGTCAGAAGCTCATCGCGTACTACGACGGCCAGGAGGAGGGTCCGGCGATCCCGATGAACGGGGCGCTGACGCTCACCGAGAACACCGCTGACTTAGGCGGCCTGTCGGTCGCGCTGGAGCTTGCGTCCCGCAGGGAGGATTTCAACTACGCGGAGATGTTTGAGAGCTGGGCGCACCTGTGGATGAGCGCGTATTACCGCCCGATGCTGGAGATGAACGCGGCGACCGACTACCACAGCCTGGACAGCGTCCGCGTCAACGCGCTGTTCCCGAATTTCGACGAGTTCTACGAGACCTACGGCATCACCGAAGGCGACGGGATGTGGGTCGCGCCCGAGGACAGGGTATCGATCTGGTAAGCTGTTATATATAGGAAAACTCCATTTATCCTTCCATTTTTATTCCGCGGATGCGTGAGAACACGTGTCTGCGGAATTTTTTGGGCATTCCTACTGCCCGGACTCAGCCTCGGTGGTTTTGCAGGCCTCCCGCCGGGAAGGCTTTTTCCGGTCCATTTCACAAAAGTCAGATATCATTGCATAAAAGTCGAAAGAGGTATCTTGAGTAATTTCCTTTTTGTGTTACAATGTTAAAGTGAAAAAACGCACGGCTCATTGACCGGGACAAACATATCGCAGAATGCGGGAGGAGAGAGTATGGCGGAACAGTTGGAGAAGATAGACGTGCTTGTCGTGGACGACAGCCCGATGAACCGGAAATTCGCGGAGCGGATCCTGAAGGACGAGTACCATGTCGTCTCGGCGGATTCGGGGAAGCAGGCGCTGGAGCTTCTTGAGGAATACGAGCCGAAGCTGATCCTGCTCGACTTTCGCATGCCGGAGATGGACGGCGCGGAGACAATGGAGAGGATCCGGGAGAATCCAGACTGGGCGAAGATCCCGGTCATCATTTTGACGGCTGACTCTGCTCCGGAGACGGAGAAGGAGTTCTTCGAGATGGGCGCGGCCGATTTCATCGCCAAGCCTTTCGTGCCCATGACGGTCAAGAGCCGCATCAGCCGTCTGATCGAGCTGTACGGCCTTCGGCTCGAGCTGGAGGATAAGCTCGAGGAGAAGAGCAAGCTGCTGGAGAAGCTGTCCCTGAATTCGATCCTGACGATCGCGAACACGATCGACGCGAAGGACGCCTATACCTCGGGACATTCGGTGCGCGTCGCCAAGTGCTCGGAGGAGATCGCGAGGCGCCTGGGCTGGAGCGAGGAGGAGGTGCGCAACATCTACCACATCGGTCTGCTCCACGACATCGGGAAGATCGGCGTGCCGGACTCCATTTTAAACAAGCCGAGCCGCCTGACTGACGAGGAGTTTGTGCAGATCAAGAAGCATCCGGTGATTGGCGGCGAGATCCTGAAGAATATCCGCATGATCCACGGCGTGTCCGACGGGGCGCTCTATCACCACGAGCGCTACGACGGAAAGGGTTATCCCTTTGGTCTGGCGGGGGAGAATATCCCGTACTGCGCGAGGATCATCGCGATCGCGGACGCTTACGACGCGATGACGTCGAACCGCATCTACCGCGCCAAGCTCCCGAACGAGAGAGTCATGGCGGAGTTCGAGCGCTGTTCAGGGACGCAGTTTGACCCGCATCTGGCTCATGTGTTTGTGGGGATGCTCAAGGAAGATTTCTACCTTCCGCCGGAGACGCGCAGAGAGGGAGACAACGCCGTGAACGAGCGGTGGAACATCACGGACGGCGATAACTCGCTGGTCGACCGCATTCTCGCGGAGTACGGCACGGAGAAGAACGCGCTGGATTCCCTGACCGGGATACACAACCGCGGCTACGGCGAGAAGGCGATCGAAGGTCTGCTGGCGGAGGCGCACAAGGGCGCGCTGCTCATCGTGGATCTGGACGATTTCAAAAATGTCAACGATACATACGGGCATCTGATGGGAGACAAGGTGCTGAAGCTGCTGGCCGCCGCCCTGGCGTCCAATGTGGAGGACAAGGACGTCCTCTTCCGCGTGGGCGGGGACGAGTTTGTCGTGTTTTACACGGACGAGGGGAAGCGGGAGGCGCTGCTGGAAAAGGTTCAGGGCATCCGCGACGCGTTCGCGGCGAACTTAAAGGGAATCGAGATGGAGAATCTCACGCACATCTCCGCGGGGATCGCCCTGTGTCCCTTCGACGGCAGGAGCTTTTCCGCTCTGTACAGCAGCGCGGACAAGGCACTGTATTACGTGAAGGAGAACGGCAAGAATTCCTGCCGCTTCTTCCGGGGAGATGTCAGGAAGGCGCCGGAGCAGAGGCCGGGGACGGATCTCGACCATATCCGCCGCGTGCTGGAGGGCAACATGGACGAGGGCCGCGGGCTCTTCCGTGTGCCGTACGAGGAGTTCCCGAATCTGTACAGCTATCTGTCCCGCTGTGTCAAGCGCAAGGGCCAGATGGTGCAGACGATCCTCTACACGCTCGGGAGCGAGAGCCAGGACAATCTGGACAACAGCGCGTGCGAGGAGGCGATGTCGACGCTGGAGATCGCCGCCGCGTACTCCCTGCGCATGGTGGACGTGGGCAGCCGCTACAGCAGCCTGCAGTATATCGTGACCCTGGTGGACACGAACCTCGAGAACGGCAGGATGGTGGCGGACCGTGTGGTGAACCAGTTCTACAAGATCTACGCCGGCAGCGGCGTCACGCTCTCCTACGATATCCAGACGATGGTGGTGAACGCGTAGCGTGAGATTTCGGGTGGATTGCACAAAAGTCAGGTTTGATTGCATAAAAGTCAGGTTTGATTGCATAAAAGTCAGGTTTGATTACATAAACGTCAGGTCCGCCGCATTGAAAGACGCATAAAAATATGAGAAAATATAAACGGCGGTTTAGCGCCATCATACTGTTTTATTGCAAAAGGAGGAAAAGACGATGAAGTATAACATCCAAGGTGGCACCCTGCCGGTAGTGATCTGTGAACTCGAGGCGGGAGAAAAGATGATCACAGAGGGAGGCGGTATGTCCTGGATGTCTCCGAATATGAACATGGAGACGACGTCGAACGGCGGGATCGGAAAAGCGCTCGGCAGAGCCTTCTCGGGTGAGAAGATGTTCCAGAACATCTACACCGCCCAGGGCGGTCCCGGCATGATCGCGTTCGCGTCGTCCTTCCCGGGGTCCATCGTACCGTTCGAGATCGGTCCGGGCAACGAGATGATCTTCCAGAAGAGCGCGTACCTGGCAGGTGAGAGCGGCGTGACGCTGTCCGTGCACTTCCGCAAGAAGGTCGCCACGGGCCTGTTCGGCGGCGAGGGCTTCATCATGCAGAAGGCTACCGGGCACGGGATCGTGTTCGCCGAGTTCGACGGCCATGTGATGGAGTATGAGCTTGGAGCCGGAGAGCAGATTCTGGTCGACACCGGGCATCTGGCGGCCATGAGCGCTTCCTGCAGCCTCGACATCAAGACGGTGGCGGGCGTGAAGAACAAGCTGTTCGGCGGCGAGGGCTTCTTCAATACCGTGATCACCGGACCGGGCCATGTATGGCTGCAGACGCTTCCGCTGTCGAATGTGGCGGGTGTCCTGAGAGCGTATCTGCCCACCTCGAGTTCATAATTCCCGAAGGGACCTGGTAAAAAGCGATACATCCATTGACCCTGGCTGATTTATGCGCGCATAGATCCGCCGGGGTCATTGGCGGGATAAGAATCCATAAATTTTAAGGAATATTTGGGAGGGAAACAAATGTACAACAGGAGAGAGTTGAAACAGAAGGCGAGACAGTCGCTGAAGAAGCACTATTTCATCTTCGTGATCGTCTGCCTGGTCGCCTGGTTCTTAGGCTCCGGGGGAGGCGGCTCGACAAGCCAGGAGGGCAAGACCGATCAGTCCGCCCAGACCTCGGCTGAGCTGACGGAAAGCGGCACATCGACGCTGAACACCGGCTTTCAGGGGCTGCTGGAAGGCAAATCCATGGAGAAGCTCTTAGGCGGTCTGATGGAGTCCGGCCTCGAGAAGATCGGCTCCAGCACAAAGGAATTCGCGGGGACTACGAGGGGCGTCTTCGCCTCCGTGGCGAACGAGATCTCCTCGGGGACCTTCATCGAGACCATCGTCTCGGCGGTTGTGTCCATGACGGGGGCGAACAGCGTTCTGCTGATCCTGTTCATCCTTCTCAGCACGGCGGGTCTGCTGCTGGTCTGGTTCTATGTGGCGAACGTCTACAAGGCGGTCTCCGCGCGTATGTTCATGGAAGGACGCACCTACGAGGAAGTGCCGGTACACAGGTTCCTGTACTTCCACCGCATCCGCAAGTGGACGAATGTGGCGTTTGTGATGCTGCGCTGTACGATCTATGAGACGCTGTGGTGGTTCACGATCGTGGGCGGAATGATCAAGTCCTACTCTTACCGCATGGTGCCGTACATCGTGGCGGAGAATCCGGGCATCTCCTCAAAAGAGGCGATCAGGCTTTCGAGAAAGATGATGGATGGACACAAGTGGCAGTGCTTCGTGCTGAACCTTACGTTTATCGGTTGGAAGATTCTGGACGCCATAACGATGGGCATCGTGGGCAAGCTCTACTCCGAGCCCTACCGTCTGGCGACTTTCGCGGAATATTACGCGTACGTGCGCGACCTGGCGAAGGAGAACTCCATCGAGGGCAGCGAGCTTCTGAACGATACCTACCTGTTCGAGAAGGCGGATCGCATGGATCTGCTGTACGCCTATGAGAAGGAGATCGACGCGATCGGCGAGCCGAAGCCGCCGAAGAAAGTGCGCACGGGTATCCTCGGCTTCATCGCGAACGTCTTTGGCCTGACCCTTGTGAACGACAAGACGGAGCAGGAGTACGACGAATTCATGGCGAAGCGCGAGAGATACATGTCGATGCGCGGCGAGATGTCCGGAAAGGCATACCCGGTCCGGCTCGGCCAGTATCAGGAGAAGGGCAAGGAGAAGAAGTTCCGCGGGATCTACTGCGAGCGCCATTACTCCATCTGGTCCATGATCATGCTGTTCTTCATCTTCGCGCTGATCGGCTGGCTCTGGGAGGTCAGCCTGCATCTGGTCTCCGACGGCGAGTTTGTCAACCGCGGCGTCCTGCACGGCCCGTGGCTTCCGATCTACGGAACGGGCGGCGTGCTGATCCTCGTTGTGCTGAACAAGCTTCGCAGCAAGCCGCTCGCGGAGTTCTGCGCGACCATCGTGCTCTGCGGCTGCGTGGAGTACTTCACCGCGTGGTACCTGGAGGCGACCCATGGCGGGCAGAAGTGGTGGGATTACAGCGGATATTTCCTGAATCTGCACGGAAGGATCTGCGCGGAGGGCCTGCTGGTGTTTGGCCTCGGCGGCATGGCGATCGTCTATGTGGCCGCGCCGTTTCTGGATAACTTCCTGCGAAGGATCAAGATGCAGATCATCGTTCCGCTCTGCGTGGTGTTGCTGGCGGCGTTCACGGCCGACCAGATCTACTCGGGCAAGCACCCGAACACCGGTAAGGGCATCACGGACTACGCGGCGCAGCTGCCGGTGCAGTTCCATTCAGGCCAAAGCGTAAATACCCGCTGCTGAGGCCGTAAGAAAGGAGAATGCTATGTTCAGTTTTTTCGGTAAACAGATCAAGCCGTACCGTAAGATCATCTGCTGCGTGCTGCTCCTGCAGATCGGACAGACGCTTTTGTCTTTGTATCTGCCGAGGATCAACGCGGGGATCATCGACTACGGCGTAGCAAATGGCGATACAGGCTATATCATCAATAAGGGCATCATCATGGTGGTGCTGTCCATACTCCAGTTCGGCTGCGCCGTGGGCGCGAGCATACTGGGCGCGAAGGCCGCGCTGTCGGTTGGCCGTGATCTGAGGGAGAAAATCTATACGAAGATCCTGTCCTACTCACAGAAGGAGATCGCGGGCTTCGGAGCTCCGACGCTCATCACGCGAGCGACCAACGACGTCGAGCAGGTAGTCCGTTTCCTGACGATCCTGCTGACGGTGCTGATCACCGCGCCGGTCATGTTTGTGGTCGGCATTATCATGGCGATCGCGCAGAGCGTATCGCTTTCGGTCGTCATACTGATCACCGTGCCGATGCTCGTGATCATAGCGGTCATCTTCCTGCTGAAGATGCTTCCGTACTACAAGGCGCAGCAGAAGCGCGTCGACGGGTTGAACGGGATCCTCCGGGATCAGATCTCGGGCGTGCGCGTGGCGAAGGCGTTCACGCGCGAACCGTTTGAGATAAAGCGTTTCGGGGTGGTCAACAAGGATCTCTCCGAGATCAACCTGGCGATCACCAGACTGAACTCCCTGATGAGCCCGCTGTTCACGTTTATCGTGAACTCCGCGACGATCGCCATCCTTTGGTTCGGCGGATATCTGGCACAGCAGGGCTCGGTGCAGGTCGGTGAGATCATCGCCTTCATCACCTATCTGTCATTTATCATGACGGCCACGCTCTCCGCGGCGATGGTATTCATCCTGATGCCGCAGGCGGCGGTGGCGACGAACCGTATCATAGAGGTGCTGGACGCGGAGAGCTCGGTGGAGGATACCGAGCGTCCGGCGGCGGCGAGATCCCTGCGCGGCGAGGTCCGCTTCGAGGACGTGAGCTATTCCTACGCGCCGGATCATCCGGAGGTTGAGCCTGTCCTTAAGCATCTGTCCTTTACCGCGAAGCCGGGGACGACGACGGCGATCATCGGTTCCACGGGCAGCGGAAAGACGACGCTGCTGAACCTGATCCCGCGCCTTACCGACGCGACCGGCGGTACTGTCTATTTCGACGGGATCGACGTGAAGGATCTCAGGCAGGATCAGCTGCGGCCCGCGATCGGCATGGTGCCGCAGAAGGCCTTCCTCTTCGCGGGTTCGCTCGCGGAGAATATGCGCCAGGCCAGGAGCGACGCGACCGACGAGGAGATTTGGGAGGCGCTGCGTGTGGCGCAGGCCGACGGATTTATCAGAGAGAACAAAGATGGGATCCATATGCGCGTGTCCGAGGGCGGCTCGAACTTCTCGGGCGGCCAGAGGCAGCGTCTGGCGATCGCGCGGGCGATCGTCCGCAGACCGAAGGTCTACCTCTTCGACGACTCGTTCTCCGCGCTTGACTACGCGACAGACAAGAAGCTGCGCGGCGAGCTCAAGAGCGTGACGGCCGACGCGGCGGTCATCGTGGTGGCACAGCGCATCAGCTCGGTGATCGATGCGGATAACATTATTGTTTTGAACAACGGAACGATCGAGGACATGGGGACGCACGACGAGCTGATCGCGCGCTGCGCGACCTATCAGGAGATCGCCTCGACCCAGCCGACGGAAGAAGCGGAGGTGAGCGCATGAGTACCGGAGAAGCGAAAACGCCGAAAAAGAAAGCAAAGAAGGGCATGTTCAGAAAGCTGCTCGGCCTCTTCGGGGGATACAAGGCAGCGTGTACGCTGATGCTGGTGATGCTGGTCGTAGCCGGCGTCTTCACGGCAATCGGGCCGCGCATCATGGGTAATGCCACGGACGCGATCGTGGACGGACTCGCCGCGGACGGCATCCGTTGGAAGACGTTCATCTTCTGGGCGTGTGCGTCGATGGCGGTCTACATTCTTCAGTTTGTCGCAAAATGGGTGGCAGGCCGGACCTCCGCGGGGATCACCTCGCACATCGCGATGGATCTGCGCAGCAAGGTCGAGGAAAAGCTGTGGACCCTGCCCCTTAATTTCTACGATACGACCCAGCGCGGCGATATCATGAGCCGGACGTCCAACGATGTGGACAATGTGGTTCAGACGCTGAACCAGACCGGCGGAGATTTCGTCTACTACCTGCTGATGCTGATCGGCATGGTCGCGATGATGTTCACGCTGTCCTGGCAGCTGGCGCTCGTCACCGCTTTGCTGATTCCGATCTCGGGCGTGCTCGTGAAGAAGATTACGACGGTCGCGAAGCCGGCGTTTTCGAAACAGTGGCAGTACATGGGCAAGATCAACGCGAACGTGGAGGAGAGCTTCAACGGCCACAACATCATCAAGGCGTACGATCAGGAGGAGCCGTTCGGCGAGAAGTTCCGTGCGCAGAACACGGAGCTCTACAACGCGACGATGAAGGCGACGATCATCTCGAACCTGATCCAGCCGTTATCACGTCTGCTCACCAACTTAAACTATGTCATCGTGGCGCTCTTCGGCGCGTTCAAGATCATAGGCGGACAGATGAGCGTGGGCGATGTGCAGGCGTTCATCCAGTACGCGAGACAGTTCCAACAGCCGTTCAGCAACCTGGCGCAGATGATCAGCACCCTGCAGTCGGGCCTTGCTTCCCTGGAGCGCATCTACGACATGCTCGAGAGCGAGGACGAACCGGCGGACGCGGACGACGCATACGACGAGTACGAGCTCAAGGGCCAGATCGAATTCCGCGACGTGTCCTTTAGCTACACGCCGGATAAGAAGCTGATCGAGCACATGAACCTTACCGTGAAGCCCGGCCAGACCGTGGCGATCGTGGGCGGCACGGGCGCAGGCAAGACCACGCTCGTCAACCTCATCGAACGCTTCTATGAGATCAACAGCGGACAGATCATACTGGACGGAAACATTGAGCTGCATAAGCTGAGCCGCAAGGCGCTGCGCCGCAACATCGGCATGGTGCTACAGGATACCTGGCTGTACAACGCCACACTTGCGGAGAACATCATATACGGTGTGCCGAAGCTCAGGGAGATCACGCGGGAAGACTTCTTCGGCGCCTGTGAGGCGACCTTTGTGGACCGCTTCGTGAAGTCGCTGCCTCTGGGCTACGGGACGATCCTGAACAACGAGCAGACGGCGGTGTCCGCGGGTGAGAAACAGCTCGTGACGATCGCGAGGGCGTTCCTCACGAAGCCGAACATCCTGATTCTCGACGAGGCGACGAGCTCGGTCGACACCAAGACAGAGGCGCAGATCCAGGAGGCCGTGAACCGGCTGCGCGAGGGCAGGACCAGCTTCATCATCGCCCACCGTCTCTCCACGATCCGCGGCGCGGATATCATCCTCGTCATGCAGAACGGACACATCGTGGAGCAGGGCAACCACGAGGAGCTCCTGAAGCGCGGCGGCGAGTACGCGAGACTTTACCGCGCGCAGTTCGCGAACTGAAACAGACCGAACATCTTATAAGAAGACATAGAGGAGGAAACT
Organism: uncultured Lachnospiraceae bacterium; assembly: GCA_947591155.1. Taxonomy (GTDB): domain Bacteria; phylum Bacillota; class Clostridia; order Lachnospirales; family Lachnospiraceae; genus Choladousia. Next base: position 4,202 of record CANQDA010000058.1, on the reverse strand, counting down.
ATTATGAAGATCGTATTCTACAACACATCGTCATCCGTTATGGAGAATCGCAAGCTGTCGCTGCTTTATCCGCAGCGCGCCGAGCTGTGGGACGGCCTTGCGGCGCAGTATCCGGAGCATGAGATCTGCTTCGTGGCGACCAAGGGCGGCGACATCCTCATGGACGCCGACAACGGCGGGGAGCTTCCGCGCCCGAAGAACGTGCAGTATATCCTCACCGAGGCGACGGACAGCGCGGATCAGATCGTGGATATCATTGTTGACCAGAAGCCCGATGTGGTCATGGGGATCTCGACCGGCAATTATCCGATCGACTGGAACTTCATCAAGGACGCGGTGATCGCCGAGAAGCTTCGTGCGAAGGGAATCCGCACGATCGCGCACCCCGTGTCGACGGCCATGGCGTTCTACGACAAGTGGCGTTCCTCCATGGCGCTGCGCTACTACGGCTTCAAGGTCGCGAAGAGCATCTTTGTCCACAACGATCAGTTCTGGGCAGAGCAGGTCGTCGGGAATATCAAGTGCAATATTTACAAGGAATACATCCTGTACAGAGTGAGCCAGTTCAACTACCCGGTCATCATCAAGGAGACGGTCAGCGCAGGCTCGATCGGGATCCAGACCGCGGATACCTTCGAGGAAGCCGCCGCGATCCTGACCTCCGAGAACAACAAGTCCGACGTGATCGTGGAAGAGCTCATCAAGGGCGAGGATTTCAGCGCAGAGGTCTACGGAGCGGACGGTGTGTACCATGTTTCCTATCCGATCCGCCTTTACATGGGCGATTCCACCCCGTTCACGGGTGCGTCGGACTCTTTCCAGCGCGTGAAGTTCGGCCCGGTCACATCGGAGAAGTACCATGTGAAGGAGCTGCGTGAGACGCTGCTCAAAATGGCGAAGGATTACCAGTTCGGCGGCGGAGCAAACCTTGACCTGATGTTCAAGGATGGGGACTGGTATGTCATCGAGGTGAACCCGAGATTCTCCGGCCTGACGAACACGGTGGCAGTGACCATGGACAACAGGAATCCACTGATCACCTACGCGGAGGGCATTTTCGGCGGCCCGAAGGAAGATCTCTCGGATCCGGCGAAGCTCAAGTATGTGCTCAACTTTGAGATCTGCAAGGTGGATGAGGAGACATACAAAAAGATTGGTGAGCGCGAGAGCGTGAAGCATATGTTCCTGAGCGTGTCACAGTACGGCGAGAGGCGCTCGGAGCACTTCGAGGTAGTCATCGGAGGCTTTGACACGGGCGAGGAGCTGCTTGCGGAGCTCAAGAGTATAGCCGAGGACTTCCCGGGTCTTGTGTCCGAGAACACGATCAAGAATACGGCTTATCTGGTAGAGCAGTGCAAATAAGGTTCAAAGGAGGTTTTTGCTATGCGTGATTTTAAACAGCCATGGATGCTGTGTGCGAACGTGGATGACCTGATTGAAAAGTATGGGATCGAGATGCTCAAGATGGACACCCCGGTCTTCAAGGTACGCGGAAAGGACGGCAAGGAATACGTCCACAAAATGGAGGCTACGATCTTCAAGAAAGTCATCCTCGAATATCTGGATCTCAGCATCGATCCGGGCAATCAGCTCAGGGCGTATTATCTGGGCGAGGAAGTGAAGCTGCCGGAGTATTTTCTTCCGGCGATCTCGAATACGGACGCGCTTGTGGCCGAGCATCTTCTGATCCAGGCGGGCTGCAAGTGCATCCTGAATCTGGAGGAGTTCGCCGCCGCGCGCAGCAAGATCATCACCTACGGCCGCCTTGCCGCGAACGGGATACGCGTGCCGCGCACGCTTGTGATCTTCAAGCACAGCGACAGGGATTCGATCGTGAAGGAGATGGGCTTCCCGTTTGTCATCAAGCCGGACAACGGCTACGGCGGCGTCGGCGTGGAGTTGATCCACTCCAGAGAAGAGCTTGACGCATATCTGGATCATCAGGATCCGGGTGTCTCCTATATGGCACAGGAGTACATCAGCACCTCCTTCGGCCGCGACCTGCGCGTCGTCATGCTGAAGGGCAAGTACTTTTATTCCGCCACGAGGAATTCCAATAATACCGAGGAGTTCCGCTCGAACGTCCACCAGGGCGGCTCGATCACGGAGTGCCCCATCGACGACAAGGTGCTCGCGCTGTGCGAGAAGGCCGCGGGGCTGTTTGATCTGCCGCTTCTGGGCCTCGATCTGCTCTTCGGGGACGGCGAGTACGTGATCGTTGAGGTGAACGCGATGCCGGGTCTCGACAATGCGCGCACAGAGCAGGTTCATCGGGTGATTCTGGACGATTTTCTGGAAAAAGAAAAGAATCAATAGAAGAGGGGGAGACAAATGCTCCAGAAACGAAACATTCCCGGGGACATCGATCCGAAGGCTCCTTTGTATACGGCGTACCAGGTGTTCAACGAGACGGTGGACATGTGCATGGACGCGCGCCGCTACAGCCACGAGCTGCTAATGCAGCTCGTGCGCGACAACGAGGACACCGAATTCGGGAAGAAATACGGCTTCAAAGAGATCCGTTCGGTGGAGGACTACAAGAAGCGCGTGCCGTTTTCCACATATGACGACTACGCCGTGGCGATCGAACGGATGGTGAAGGGGGAGAAGAACCTCATCACCGCCTACCCCGTCGTGCATTACGCGTTGACGTCCGGCAGCGTGGACAATCCCAAGAACATTCCGGTGAGCAGCCGCACGATGGAGGCGTACATGAAATACGCATCCAACCTTTCCAGCTGCATTTACGATTTTGCGATACGCGAGAGGAAGGGGCGTTCCCCGAAGCAGGGCAAACAGTTCCTCACCGCGGTCGTCAAGACCGACTACACGCCGGACGGGACGCTGCGCGGGCCGATCTCATCGGCGATCTATCTGCAGAACAAGGCGTTTATGCACTACATCCTGCCCTGGCCGGTGGAGGTGATGTACCCGGAGGGACATGCGCTTAATCAAAAGTACCTGCGCGCGTTCTACGCCCTGAAGGAGAGGGGGATCACGCGCATGGTCGCTCCGTTCATGACGGCTCTGGTGGACAGCATGTACTACATAGAGAGCAACTGGCGCTCGCTCGTCGGCGACATCGAGGCCGGGAAGCTGGACGACGACGTCGATATGGACGAAGAGCTCAGGGAGAAATTCAATGCGCAGCTTGCGCCGGATCCCGAGCGGGCAGCCGAGCTGCGGGCGATCTTCGAGGCGGGCTTTGAGGAGCCGGTGATCCCGAAGCTCTGGCCGGACTGCGATTTCATCGCGTCTATAGGCGGCGGAGGATTTGCCGCCTACACCAAGAAAATGAAACGCTATTCCGGGGATATCCCCATGTACTTCAACTGCTACGGAGCGTCCGAGGGCCCGATCGCGACGATTCTGGACTTTGAGTCCGTCGAGAACACGCTGATCCCGGCCAATGGCTTCTTCGAGTTCATCCCGGTGGAGGAGGACGGCAGCGATCCCACAAAGACGCTCGGCCTCGACGAGCTGGAAGTCGGACACGAGTACGAGATCGTGGTCACGAACCTCGCCGGATTCTACCGCTACCGCATCGGCGACGTGATCGAGGTGGCCGGCTATGACGGCCAGTCCCCGCGGCTTCTGTTCAAGTACCGCAAGAACCAGATGATCAGCATCGCCGGGGAGAAGACGAACGAGGCGGGCGTCGCCTGGGTCGTGCACGAGTTCGAGAAGGAGACCGGAGAGTCGATCACGGACTTCAGCATCTACGCGGACACGGATGATCTTCCGGGGCGCTACGTGCTGTTCCTGGAACCGGAGCGGCATCTGCCGCGTGAGGAGCACGAGAGGTACCGCGCCATCTGCGACGAGAAGATGGGAATCGCAAACCCGTCCTACGGCTCAAAGGTGAAGGAGAAGCTGCTGCTGCCGCTGAAGCTGAACTTCCTGCAGCAGGAGACCTATTATCTCTATCGCGATATGATGGTGATGCGGGGCGTCTCCGAGAACCAGATCAAGCCGGTGCGGGTGCTCGACACGCCGCGGAAGGAGAAATTCTTCTTCGGCCTGATCGATAAAGAATAGGAAATATCTGACGGGAGAAAAGCGGATATTTTGTGATAAAATGAAACAGGAAAAAAGAGCTTGAATTTTGAACCCTTATCGTGTGTGTGGGGAGACTGTCCGAAAACCTGAAATGATGTGACTATATCGTGTGGTAAATACATCCACAATAAAAGTGGATGATT
>CANQDA010000057.1 GCA_947591155.1 uncultured Lachnospiraceae bacterium | reverse complement strand
TGATACCTTTTTTCAACCTGTATAAAATTTTCAAAGTTCACAAATTTCTGCTTGACTTTTTATTTGCAGACTTGCCAGATTTCGAACAAGCAGTCCTGTCTCTATGGAATACTCCCGGATTCTGTTATTATAGACAAAAGTAAACATCGTTGTGATGCAGATATGGGCGTTTTATATGCCCGGCTTGTTCAGTCCGGATACATGTTATACACTGTTGCAGGCGAAACATGGGCAGATTTTGATATAAAAAATCCACCAGTCTCAGATTGGTTCTGGGAAATTCTGGGTTTTGAATTCTATTGTTTTTGGTTATGTCCTGCACGCTCGCTCATGAAAACGGTGGATCCGGCCCGCCGCCTGCCCGGCAATATAGCCGCTCGCCCACGCCCACTGCAGATTGTAGCCTCCGCACGGGCCGTCCACATCGAGCAGCTCCCCTGCGAAATATAAGTCCGGATGCAGCCGGGATTCCAGCGTTTCCTCATTGACTTCGCCGCAATCCACGCCGCCGCTGCACACCTGACATTCGTCGAAGGAGCGCACGTCTGCTGTCTGCAGAGGAAATGCTTTCATCACGGAAACAATTTTCTCTGTTTCTGCCTCCTCCAATTCCGTGCAGAGCTGTGCCTTTCTTACCCCGGCTTTCGCCAGCACGACAGGGATTAGCTTTTCATGCAGGATTCCCTTCAGAAGTACCGTTACCGGCTCATGTTCGAGCGCTTGCGCGCGGACTGATAAAAGCTCTGTCAAACGTATGCGTTCAAAGTCCGACAGCAAATCGACCGATATCGCATATCTTCCCGGCGTCCCGGCAGAGACGAACCGCGAGAGCTGGAATATCACGATCCCGGACACTCCGTATTTCGTCCATTGAAGCTCGCCTATTTCTTCTTTTACAGATCTCCCGTCTTCAAGAAGCGTCACCCTTGCGCGGCAACGCACACCGGCAAGCGATGCAAAGAAGTCGCCGGAACAGTTAAGTGCCGTGAGCGCCGGCCCGGGCTCTATAATTCTATGCCCAAGCTGCGCCGCGAGACGATAGCCGCTACCGTCCGAGCCTGTCTTTGGCAGACAACGCGAACCGCAGGCGAGAATAAGCGCATCCGCCTGATAAGACCATGAGGAAGTTTTCACCCTCCAGCGATCAGACGGCCTCACTTCTGAACCCCCGGCCTGTACATGTTCTACTTTCTCATTTTCTGTCCCTGAGTCTATGATTTCTATCGTTTCAACCTTCTCATTCAGTTTGAGTTTTACCTTCAGCCTGCGCAGCTCCGCCAAAAGCACGTCAAGCACCGCGGAGGACTGCATATTGTACGGATAGACATATCCGTTCTTCTCAATCGTCAAAAGTCCCAGCTCCTCAAAAAAACGGCGCGTCTGCTTTGCCCCGAAGCGCTCCGTCACAGACTGCGCCAGTTTCTGTCCACTCCCATAATAGCGCATGGGAAGCTCGGAATCCATATTTGTGAGGTTGCATCTGCCATTTCCTGTCAACAGAAGTTTGCGTCCCGGACGATCCATCGCATCCAAAACCGTCACTTCCGCGCCTACTCTTGCCGCCGCGATCGCCGCTATCAGTCCGGACGCACCCGCCCCAACTATGATTACTTTTCGTGCCATAATTCCTCCGCTGCTTTTATGCTGTGTTCTCCGGTATCATAGAAGTCCGCAAAGTGTTCCGTTTTTTCTACATGACAAATCATTCGGAGAACGGAAGCTTCGCATATCCCTGCTCATACAATCGCTGCAGCGATTTCAAAATGCCCAATTTCGCGTGCGGCCAGGTCAGTCCGCCCTGAAAATAGACCGCATACGGCGGCTTGATCGGTCCGTCCGCCGAGAGCTCGATCGACGAACCCTGCACAAACGCGCCAGCAGCCATGATTACATCGCTGTCGTAGCCGGGCATCGCCCAGGGCTCCGGCGTCACGTAGCTGTCCACCGGCGCGGCCGCCTGTATCCCCTCGCAGAACGAGATCACGCCCTCCGGGAAGCCGAATTCCACCGCCTGAATGATGTCGTAGCGTTCCTCCATCGCGTTCGGTATCACGTGAAAACCGAGCTTCTCATAGACATTCGCGGCAAAGATCGCGCCCTTTAAGGCCGCAGCCGTCACAATCGGCGCGAGGAACAATCCCTGGTAGAACGACTGCATTACGCCGAGGGAAGCTCCGACCTCTTTCCCGAGTCCCGGGGATGTCAGCCGGTAAGCGCAGCGCTCAACGCACTCTTTCGTCCCCGCAATATAGCCGCCGATCGGCGCAAGTCCGCCGCCCGGATTCTTGATCAGGGAGCCGACCACCATGTCCGCGCCGAGATCGCCCGGTTCGATGCGCTCCACAAATTCTCCATAGCAATTATCCACCATGCAGATGATCTCCGGGTTGATTTTTTTCACAAACGCGATCGCCTCGCCAATCTGTTCCACAGAGAGCGTCGGTCTCGTCTGATATCCTTTGGAGCGCTGAATCTCCACGAGTCTTGTGTTCGGCCGGATTGCCGCACGGATCCCTTCATAGTCAAAGCTTCCGTCCGTTAGAAGATCGACCTGCGCGTAGCTGACTCCGTATTCCGCAAGCGACCCGCATGACGGGCGGATTCCAATGACTTCCTCCAGCGTATCATACGGTTTTCCGGAAATCGACAGCAATTCGTCCCCCGGTCTCAGATTACCTGACAGGGCCACCGCGAGCGCATGCGTCCCGCAGGTGATCTGCGGCCGCACAAGTGCTGCCTCCGTGTGAAAGGTCAGCGCGTACACCTGCTCCAACGTGTCGCGTCCCAAGTCATTATAGCCGTAGCCGCTCGTCGTCTGGAAGCACTCTGCGCTCACGCGGGCCTCCTGCATCGCCTTGATCACCTTGAGCTGATTGTATTCCGCCGTCTCGTCGATCCTGCGAAAACGCTCCTCCAGACCTTTCAATATCTCTCCTGTGAAATCAAGCACCGGGCGGCTGACGCCCAGTGACTCATACATCTGCTCCATAATTTTCTTCCCTTCCGTCCATTCTCTCCTATTCGCACTCAGTAGGTTCCTGCTTCAGACTTCTCTGATTCCTATCTCTCATTTTTGTTCTCAAACTATTAGTCTATCCCTGAACAATTCCTTTCTGGCCGAGCACATCCTCCATATACCCGAGAATCCTCTCGGAATCATACGCAAACTGTCCTTTGTCCACCCAGATCACGTCCCGCTCCCTGCGGAACCAGGTCAGCTGCCGTTTCGCAAAATGTCGCGTATCGCGCTTGAGCACACGCACCGCCTCCTCCAGCGGATATTCGCCTGCGAGATAGTCCAGCACCTCCTTGTACCCGAGCCCCTGCATCGACACCATCTCCCTCGTGCAGCCCGCCGCCTTCAGCGCGCGCACTTCATCGAGTAGCCCCTGCTCCATCATCGCATCGACGCGGAGGTTAATATTGCGGTACAGTCGTTCGCGCTCATCGTTCAGCACAAAATAAACGAAATTGTAGGGCGACTCCTTCTGTCGCTCCGCTTCGTTGTGCTCCGAAATTCTCTGTCCCGTCTCATGATAAAACTCCAACGCCCGGATCACACGTTTGACATTGTTTGCATGGATCATTTCCGCAGAGACAGGATCCGCCTCGCGCAGCATCTCATGCAGTTTCTCTGCTCCTTCGGTCTTCGCCAGCCTCTGCAGCGACTCCCGGTAAGAACTGTCCTCCCCGTTCTCCGTGAAGTCGATATCGTACAGCACCGCCTGAATGTAGAAGCCGGTCCCGCCGACCAGAAGCGGAATCTTCCCTCTGCTATGAATCTCACGGATATACTGCTTCGCGAGTTCCTGAAATCTTACGACGTGAAACTCCTCCGACGGATCGAACTCGTCGATCAGGTAATGCGGGATTCCCTGCATCTCTTCCTTCGTCACTTTCGCCGACCCAATATCCATACCGCGGTACACCTGCATCGAGTCCGCCGAGACGATCTCCCCGCCGATATGCTTCGCAAGCTCCACCGAAAGGCTCGTTTTACCGACTGCAGTCGGCCCAGTCACGATCACAAGCGGAAGTTTCTTCTGCTCCATATATGCCACTCCTGCAATAATTAACTTTGAAGTAAATTACTTTGAGGTTAATAATGCCATACTTTTCACAGAATTACAAGAACCCGTAACCGTACAGGCCTGGTTCTTCTTTCTTACGCTGTCTTCTTCGTGCTGCGCAGCGCAAGTACCGTCATCACCAGAACAATCGGAAAACCAATCCCGGCGAGTACGCCTGCCTGCAGATCATTTCCGGCGTTCTGTGATATATTTCCTACGATTGCCGGGCCTACTGCTCCGCCCAGATCGCCAGCCAGAGCCAGCAGGGCAAACATCGCGGTCCCTCCCATCGGGAGCGTCGCCGAAGAGATACTGATCGAACCAGGCCACATGATCCCGACCGAAAAACCGCAGAGCGTACAGCCGATCAGGCCGAGGATCGGCAGCTTCGCAAGGCCTGCCAGCAGGTAACAGCACAGGCATAGAATTCCGGACGCGATCATAAACTTCTGTAGATCGACCTTGTCCCCAAATTTCCCGTACAGAACGCGGCTGATCCCCATAAACACAGCGAATCCGCACGGTCCGGCCAGATCGCCCACAGTCTTCGAGACATGAAGCGCTGACTCCGCGAACGCGGAGGCCCACTGCGCCATCGCAAGCTCCGAGGAACCCGCGCAGATCATCAGAACGATCAGCAGCCAGAATATCCTCGTCCGGAAAAGCTGCCCCATCGTCATGCTCTGCCCGTCCTCCACCAGAGGCTCGATCGGACAGGTCGCGAAATTGTAGATATTGTACAGCGGAACGATCGCCCACAGGCAGGCCAATATCCGCCAGTGCTCGATCCCGAACAGGCTGAAAAACAGTGTGGACCCAAGGATCACGCCGACAGACCCCCAGCAGTAAAACGAGTGCAGCAGGCTCATCATCCCCTCTTTGTTCTCAAACGGACACGCCTCGACGATCGGACTGCAGAGCACCTCAATCAATCCGCTCCCTACCGCATAGATCACCACACAAATCAGAATCCCTGCAAAGGGCGACGGCAAACGGTCCGGCAGAAACGCAAGCCCCGCCAGCCCGGCGCCGGAAAGAATCTCCGCCGCAACGATGCTGACCCGGTAGCCGATGCGGTCCACAAATTTCGCGCAGATAAAATCTACGACCAGCTGCGTAAAGAAAAAGCAGGTCGAGATCAGCGCGAGCCGCCCGTAGGATATCCCATAGGCACTGTAAAAGGTCAAAAACAAAAGCGGCGCGAAGTTCGCCGAGATCGCCTGCGTGATAAAGCCAAGGTAACAGGCAAGCAAAGTCTTCCCGTACTTCTTTCCTGTTTTCCCTGCAGTCATGTCGTTTCGCATAGAACTGTCTCCTTAATTATTCCTCTTCTGTTAGATACTTGCTTTTTTTGTTTTGCCGGTTATAATTATATCTGACAGCCCATTGTTGTCAATATTATTTAAAGAAAAGAGGTCTTGTTTATGAGAAAGAAATTGAATATCACCGAAGGCATTTTCCCCATGCCGGTACTGATGGTCGCCACTTACAACGAAGACGGCAGCGTAAATGTCATGAACGCCGCCTGGGGAACGATGCAGGAGCGGAACACGGTAGCCCTCAACCTGAGCGAATCGCACAAGACAGTCAAGAATATCAAGAAAAGAGGCGCGTTTACAGTGAGCATCGCCGACGCAGCCCATGTAGTTGAGGCAGACTATTTCGGTGTCGCATCCGGCAACCAGACCGCAGACAAGCTGGCAAAGGCTGGTCTCACCGCCGGCAAAGCGGAGACGGTGGACGCGCCTGTCATCAATGAGTTTCCACTTTGCCTGGAATGCGAATTTATCGAGTATCAAGACGGCGAATACGGCTGTGGCGTGATCGGAAAGGTCGTGAACGTCACCGCGGACGAGCGCGTGATGCCGGACGGCAGGCTTGATATGTCTCTGGTGAACGCGATCGCTTTCGATCCGTATACGCACGGCTATTACAAAGTGTCCGAGCGTGTCGGCGAAGCGTTCCGGGATGGAATGAAACTGAAATAAGCGGATTCAAATCGAGTAGGGCGGATTTCCCCTACTCGCTGCGCGACCCGCGTGCTGCGGCAGCAGCAAATTTTTCCTCTCGCGGGTCTGTGCATACAAGAGCCCCTGTTTCGTCAAGGGCTCTTGTTTTTTACTTGTGCAGTGTCGTCACACGATCCTCTTGAACTTCTTCTCCAGCTCCTGCTTCGTCATTGCTACGATCGTCGGGCGGCCGTGCGGACAGTTGTACGGATTTTCCAGTGTCAAAAGTTCTGCGATCAGTGCGTCCGCCTCCTGCGCCGTCATCTTATGGTTTCCTTTCACCGCTGCCTTACAGGACATTGAAGCGATCTTCTCCTGAATCGCCTGCGCAGAGGATTTCTCCGACACGTCGGTCAGGCCGTCCAGCATTTCCGTGAACAATGTGCGATCCGCAATCCCGTAGAGATTGCCCGGCACGGCGCTGATGGAATAATCCCTGTCGCCGAAGTGTTCAATCACAAAACCTACCGCCGCAAAATGATCCAGGTTCTGCTTCAGCACCGTCTCCTCCTGCATGCTCAGCGTGACGATAATCGGCGGCGTGATCATCTGCGAAGTCTGTTCCTTCTTCTTAAACTTCTCCATGAAGCGCTCGTAGAGCACCTTCTCATGCGCCGCGTGCTGGTCGACGATATACAGCTTTTCCTCATATTCGATCAGCCAGTAGGTCTCAAAGAGCTGCCCGATCAGGCGATGTTTCTTCATGCCCTCCACAGAGAGCAGACGGTCGTCAAACATCTGCATCTGAACGGGCTTTCCAGTTGTTTCAGTTTGTCCATTCTGTGTATTCTGCTTAAGCTGTATGTTTTGCTCATTCTGCGTATTTTGTCCGGTCTGTGCATTCGTTTCAGCTTGCGCTGTATGCACGGTTTGCCCCGCATCGTTCTTTATAGGAATTCCATCGCGCACAATATTTCCCGTCACAGGTCGTATTGTCCCCGTGCGCTGCCGCTGCGGGTACTTTGCTTCATACGGGCTGTCCGCCTCCGCGATCAGTTGGCTGCGCACCTTCTCGAACGGCTCCGGGTAGCGGAAACGTTTCTCTTCCCTGCGCACTTGTGAATCATTTGCATGATGCATCTGAAGATTTTCCGGCTGCTTTCCCTGCCCTATGTTACCATACATTTCCTGTGGCGTTCTGCTTGAACTGGCTTGAGTATGTACGTCGGTCTGTCCCGTACCTTTTTGCGTTTCCGGCCGTCTCGCGATCTTCGGCTCGTCGATTGTGATCTCCGGGATCAGTTCCTTCCCGAGCAGACCGTCCTTCACTGCCTGCAGCACCTGCTCATAGATCCCGCTCTGATCCGCGAAACGCACCTCCATCTTTGTCGGATGCACGTTGACGTCCACCTGTGCGGAATCGATCCGCAGCATCAGCACCGTGAACGGAAAACGGTGGTTCATGATGAACGGCTTGTACGCGTCCTCGATCGCCCGCGCGACGATTGCGCTCTTCACGTATCTTCCATTGACAAAATAGTTCTCAAAATTGCGGTTGCCCCGAAAGATTACAGGCTTTCCGATAAAACCTGTAATGTGCAGGCCGCTCCCCTCCCCGGCGTCAACCTTTACAACATTCGAGGTAATGTCCCTGCCGTAGATGCCATAGATGATATCGCGCAGATTGCAGTTGCCGGAGGTGTGCAGCTTTGTGTCCCCGTTGTTGATAAACTTAAAGGAAACGCCGGGATGCGACAGCGCCAGCCGCTCCATCAGGTCGCTGACATAGCCTGCCTCCGTCGCCGCCGTCTTGAGAAATTTCCTGCGGGCGGGCGTATTGTAGAACAGATTGCGCACCAGAAACGTCGTGCCTTCCGGTGCCCCGATCTCCTCGAACGTCTTCTCCGCGCCGCCCTCGATCACATAGCGCACGCCTGTGATGCCGCCCGCGGTCTTCGTGATCATCTCAACCTGGCAGACTGCCGCGATGCTTGAGAGCGCCTCTCCGCGGAACCCGAGCGTCCCTGTCGTCAGCAAGTCATCCACCGTGCGTATCTTGCTGGTCGCGTGACGCAGGAAAGCCGTGCGCACCTGCTCCTTCGGGATGCCGCTTCCGTTGTCCGTGATGCGTACAAGCGAAACGCCGCCGTCCTTGATTTCGACTGTGACCGCGTTCGCACCAGCGTCGATCGCGTTCTCAACAAGCTCCTTCACGATGGAAGCCGGCCGCTCCACGACCTCGCCCGCCGCGATTTTATCAATGGTCTCCTGACTTAAGAGGGTGATCTCGTTCATAATTCTTCTCCATTTTCTCTTATGATTACAAAGAAACCGCAATCCCGGATATATACGGAACCGCGGTTTTTGTCTACGGTTATATTATAGCTTTAATAATTTGTCTTTCAATGATGGTAAATCAGACTGAATAATTTCCCATACCAGTTTTAAATTAACGCCCTCGTAATCATGTACAATACGGTTCCGCAATCCATATACTTGTCTCCATGGTATCTCCGGGTGAGCTGTCTCAAAATCCTCATCAATTTTATTTACTTGTTCACCAATCTGACTCAGGTTAAACACACATGCATCTATCAGCATGTCATTATCAGAAAAACTCGCAAACTCAACCGATTTGCAGAAGCCTTCAATCCGTTCAATCAACGATAGCATTTTCTCTATAACCAAGTCATTCCGCATATATTTGTACCCCTGTTTTTTTAATTTCCCTATCAATCATAGAGTCATTTTCAATATGGGAAACATCGAACAAATCAATTTCTCTTCCCCCCAACGCATTTCGGACAGCCTCAATCAGTCCGACAAACCGAAGTCCCTTCAATCCGCTGTCAACCAAAAGATCGATATCGCTTCTGGCTCTGGCAGTTCCTTTGCAATAGGAGCCAAAAAGGATTGCACGTTTCACGCCAAATTCTTGAAAAACAGGTGTCAGATTCATTTCAATTTCATTCAAAGAAAGAACTGTTTCTACCATATGATCACCGACCTTTCCAAACATTATAGCATCTCTGTTCCTCGAATTCAACATTTGTCGTCGCTGCAATAATACAGTCTTTTCCGATGAAATCCGGATATAACTCCCGTTGTCTTCTGGATTCTTCACGAGTCTGTCATCTCCACACAAATTTCCCGCCTAACGAATCGTCGATGAAATGAATCCTCTCGCTGCTGATCCCGTATTTCTTTACGATCTTGTCAAATTTCTCGCGGTTGTGTTCCAGAACCGACGCCGCAATATAATAATCTCCCGAATAGCCCGCAAGGAGCTTATGCATTTCCCGCTTGTTCCACCAGAATCCGTAATCATGGATGGTGGCGGAACCTTTCTTAAAATAATCACGGATATTATCCGGATGGTAGCACCCGATCTCCGCGCCCAGCGTATACCGGATATCCATCTCTGACAATACATGCCTTCTGGGCGCGGTCATGCAGTATTGCAGGATTCGATCCTCTTCTCCGCCGATCAGAACGACATACGGAGTAGAGGTAATACGGAAGTTTACCTGCGCGTTTACGATAATGATGCATTTAATATCCTGATACAGCAATTTGTGTTTCAGGAAGCGGTAGTGAAAAAGGATCCCGTCGTCAAAAGTCCTGTAACCGCTGCTTAGTTTAAAGAGAAACAGCAGGGCGAGCAAATACCACGCCGTAAGTCCGAAAGCCCCGAAAATGTCCGCGAGATTCTCATCTCCGACGACATGGCAAATGAAGAATGCGCAAACAAATAATATCGTTCCGAGAACCACCAGTACCCTATCCAGCACGTAAGTATCAAACTTATCCGTACACAATCTGCTTCTTTTCCCGCTTCGGTTCATCCTGACAATCCCCCAATGCGTACCATCATTTCCAAAACACCGCGGGAGGCTCAGCCCTCCCAGCGGTTTTTCAGCTTATTCTGCAGGCGATAGATCGTGTTCAACGCGTCGATCGGCGTCAGGTGCGACACGTCGAGCTCCTGAAGTTCTTTCAGCACATCCGTGTCGCTGGTCGTCTCAAACAGCGACATCTGGTCGAGATCGACCTGATCGTATTTCTTCGGTTTCGTTTTCTTCTGCCCGGAATCCTCCGCAGCCGAAGCCTGTACATGCACCGTGATGTCGGCATTCGTCAGCTCCTCCGCCAGCTCGTTCGCGCGCGCAATCACGCTGTCAGGAACCCCTGCGAGCTTCGCAACCTGAATCCCGTAGCTCTTGTCCGCCCCGCCCTTCACGATCTTGCGCAGGAACACGATATCGTCGCCCTGCTCCTTGACCGCGATGCAGTAATTGTTGACCCCGGTCAGCTTTCCCTCCAGCTCAGTAAGCTCATGATAGTGCGTGGCGAACAGCGTCTTCGCCCCGAGCAGCTTCGTGTCGCTGATGTGCTCCACGACCGCCCAGGCGATGCTCAGCCCGTCGAAGGTGCTTGTGCCGCGGCCGATCTCATCGAGGATCAGCAGGCTGTTCTTCGTCGCGTTGCGCAGGATATTCGCCACTTCCGTCATCTCGACCATAAACGTACTCTGTCCGCTCGCCAGATCGTCCGAAGCACCGACCCTCGTAAAGATGCGGTCCACAAGACCGATCTTCGCGGCGGATGCCGGCACGAAGCTTCCGATCTGCGCCATCAGCACGATCAGAGCGGTCTGCCGCATGTAGGTGGATTTCCCGGCCATGTTCGGACCGGTGATGATCGAGATTCGGCTCTTCCCATTATCCAGATAGGTGTCATTCGCGATGAACATATCGTTCGGGATCATCTGCTCGACGACCGGATGTCTGCCGTTCTTGATATCAATGATGCCCTTCTCATTGATCGTTGGCTTCACGTAATTGTTCCGCTCCGCGACCAGCGCCAGGGACGCGAACGCGTCGATACCGGCCACGGCTTTCGCCGTCTCCTGGATGCGCTCAATCTCCTCCGCCACGCGGTTGCGGATCTCTATGTACAAGCCATATTCCAACGAATACAGCTTGTCCTCCGCCCCGAGGATCATATCCTCAAGCTCCTTGAGTTCCGGCGTGATGTAGCGCTCCGCGTTCGCAAGCGTCTGCTTCCGCGTATAGTAATCCGGCACCTGATCTTTGTAGGAGTTCGTCACCTCAAGATAATAGCCGAACACCTTATTGTATTTGATCTTCATCGTGCGGATGCCGGTCTTCTCCCGCTCCTTCGCCTCGAGTTCGGCCAGCCAGTTCTTGCCGTCGCTCTTAGCGTTGCGCAGACGGTCGACCTCCTCGTTGTAGCCTTCTTTGATGATGCCGCCGTCCCGGATGCCGATCGGCGGCTCCTCGACGATCGACGCCTCGATCAGCGCATGCAAGTCCTCAAGCGCATCCATTTGCTTCTCCATCCGCACAAGCAATGGAGACTGCAGACTTTTGATGATATATTTGATGTGCGGCAGCATCGCGAGGGAGGTCTTGAAAGCGATCATGTCCCGCGGGTTCGCCGTCTGATAGCTGATGCGGCTGATCAGGCGTTCCAGATCGTAGACCGGATTCAGATACTCCCGCAGTTCCTCGCGTGTGATCGCGTTGTCCTTCAGCTCCTCTACAGCATCGAGCCGCTCATTGATCTCCTTCGTCTCGATCAACGGCTGCTCCACAAACTTGCGCAGAAGCCGCGCCCCCATCGCTGTCTTTGTCTTATCCAGCACCCACAGAAGCGAACCTTTCTTGTTCTTCTCCCTCAGCGTCTCGCACAGCTCCAGATTTCGCCTCGTAGAGCTGTCGAGGATCATGTATTTTCCGATCGAGTACGGAACAAGCCGCGTCAGGTTCGAGATGGCGGTCTTCTGCGTCTCCATCAGATATTTCAGCAGTGCCCCGGCCGCGATCACCCCGCAGCCGTAGTCGGAAATTCCCAGTCCTTCGAGCGCGGACACGCCGAAATGTTCCATGAGCACACGGGAACACAGATTGTCGTCAAAATACCAGGATTCCAGCGCAAACACGGTGATCCCGAGCCTGTCCTTCATGTCGTCGATGTCCACACCGCTGACATAGAAGGAATGGTTGCAGATGATCTCGGACGGGCCGAATTTCGTGATCTCGTCGAGCAGCTTGCGCTCGTCCTCGATCTCCGTCACGAGATATTCCCCTGTGGAGATGTCCGCGACAGAGACGCCGTAGCGATCCGCCATGTAGACGATGCACATGAGGTAATTGTTGCGCGTCTCGTCGAGCGCCTGCGCGTCCAGATTGGTCCCCGGCGTCACGATGCGGATGACCTCGCGCTTCACGATGCCCTTGGCCTCCTTCGGGTCCTCGACCTGCTCGCAGATCGCGACCTTGTAGCCCTTCGCGACCAGCTTGTTCAGATAGCTCTCTACTGCATGGTACGGGACGCCGCACATCGGCGCGCGCTCCTCCTGCCCGCAATCTTTTCCGGTCAGCGTGATCTCAAGCTCCTTTGAGCCGATCAGCGCGTCCTCAAAAAACAGCTCATAGAAGTCGCCGAGACGATAAAAAAGGATGCAGTCCTTGTACTGCTCCTTTGTCTCTACATACTGCTGCATCATTGGTGTCAGTTGTGCCATTTCAGTTACTCCTCAAATTGCTCAAAAAATTCAGCGCCCCGTAAATCTTTCCCGGAATCGCCTTTTCCAGCGACTGTTTCTCTCCGAACAAGATCGGTTTAATCTCTCTGTTCACCCAGATAGTAAAATCCCTTACATTCCTTCAGATACACGTCCACGATCGTCCCGATCAGTTCCCTGCCGCCCGGAAAATGCACGAGCAGATTGTTGCTCAGGCGTCCCGTGACAAGGCTGTCATCCTGCTCGTTCAGCGATTCGACGAGCACCGGCAGCGTCTGTCCCTCCACGCGCTTCGACATCTCCTGCGAGATCTCCTGCACAAGGGCGAGCAGACGGTTAAAACGATCCTTCACAACATCGTCCGGCACCTGATTTTCCATGGCCGCGGCCGGCGTCCCCGTGCGCTTTGAGTAGATAAAGGTAAACGCACTGTCGTAACGCGCTTTTCGCACGACATCCAGCGTCTCCTGAAAATCCTCCTCTGTCTCTCCCGGAAAACCGACGATAATGTCCGTCGTGATTGACAGATCCGGCATCTCGGCGCGCAGCCTGTCCACAAGCGCAAGGTACTGTTCCTTCGTGTACCTGCGGTTCATCTTTTTCAAAATCTCCGTACTGCCGGACTGCAAAGGCAGATGCAGATGACGGCAGATCTTTTTCGAGTCCTTCATGACCGCGATCAGCTCGTCCGAGAGATCCTTTGGATGCGAGGTCATGAAGCGTATGCGCTCCAGACCTTCGATCTGTTCCACACGGCGCAAAAGCTGCGCAAACGTGACCGGCTCCTCCAGATTCTTCCCATAGGAATTGACGTTCTGCCCGAGCAGCATGATCTCTTTCACTCCGTCCTCCACAAGCCGCTCGGCCTCGCAGAGGATATCCTCCGGCCTGCGGCTTCGCTCACGCCCGCGCACATAGGGCACGATGCAGTAGCTGCAGAAATTGTTGCAGCCGAACATGATATTGACACCGGATTTAAAGGGATACGTCCGCTGTGCCGGCAGATCCTCGACAATCTTGTCCGTATCCTTCCAGACGTCGACGATCATGCGGTCGGAATCCAGAACCGTCCACAGAAGCTCGGCAAACTTGAAGATATTGTGCGTACCGAAGACGAGGTTCACGAAACGATACTTCTTCTGGATCCTCGCGACCTCCTCCGCCTCCTGCATCATGCAGCCGCACAGCGCCACCTTCATGTCCGGATTCTTTTTCCTGTAATTCGAGATCAGACCAAGATGCCCGTACACCTTTTGATTCGCGTTCTCTCGGACCGTACAGGTGTTGTAGATCACAAAGTCCGCGGCCTCGTCCTCCGTAAGCTCATAGCCCGCCATTTCCAGAACTCCGCGCAGCTTCTCCGAATCTCTCGCGTTCATCTGACAGCCCATGTTGAAAACGCACGCCCTGGGGCGTCGACCGTTCTTCTGCTCAAAATCATCTGTCCACTGACGGCATTTCTCTATGAAGTAATACTGGCGTTCAGACTCGTCTGCTGGAGGCTGCTCATTTATATTTACTCTGCTGAAATCGATGTCCTGAAACATATCGTCATGACCTTCCCTGTTACCTATATTTTCACGGCCGCACCTGTCCGTTCCCGAAAATGATATACTTCGTCGTCGTAAGCGCCTCGAGTCCCATCGGTCCTCTCGCGTGCAGCTTCTGCGTGCTGATGCCGATCTCCGCGCCGAAGCCGAACTCGAAGCCGTCGGTAAAGCGCGTCGAGGCGTTGACATACACGGCAGCCGCGTCGATCTCGTCGAGGAAGCGCATCGCGTTCGCGTAATCGCGCGTGATGATCGCCTCAGAATGACCGGTGTTGTAACGGTTGATGTGTGCGATCGCCTCGTCAATTGACGAGACCGTCTTGATGGAGAGGATATAGTCCAGATATTCTTTTCCCCAGTCCTCCTCCGTCGCGAACACGCCGCCCTCAAAGCAGGATAAAGCCTGCTCATCGCCACGCAGCTCTACCTGATGTTCGTCCAGACGCTTCTTCAGCGCCGTCAGCAGCTCCTTCTCAATCTTCTCATGCACCACAATAGACTCGCAGGCGTTGCAGACGCCGATGCGCTGCGTCTTCGCATTGTTGATGATCTCGACCGCCATAGCAAGGTCTGCCGACTCGTCCACATAAATGTGGCAGTTCCCGGTGCCGGTCTCGATCACCGGAATCGTGCTCTTCTCGACCACGGTGCGGATCAGCCCTGCCCCGCCGCGCGGGATCAGCACATCAACATATTCCTTCAGACACATAAAGCGCGCCGTCGTCTCACGATCCGTCACCGGGATCAGCTGTAACGCGCGGCGCGAAATGCCGCATGCTTCGAGCGCACGTCCGAGCACCTGCACGATCGCGGTATTTGAACGTATCGCGTCGCTCCCGCCCTTTAAAATCACGGCGTTACCGGTCTTGAAGCACAGACCGAACGCGTCGGCCGTCACATTCGGACGTGACTCGTAGATGATCCCGATCACGCCGAGCGGCACACGCCTCCGCCCGATCAGCAGTCCGTTCGGACGCTGTTTCATCTCTGTGACCTCGCCGATCGGGTCGTCGAGCTGCGCGATCTGCCGCAGCCCCTCCGCCATACCCGCGATCCGGCTTTCATTCAGCATCAGCCGGTCCACAAGCCCCTCCGGCATACGATTCTCCCGCGCGCGCTGAATATCCTCCTCATTCGCTTTCAGAAGCTCGTCCTGATGCTCGATCAGATCGTCCGCCGCTTTCAGCAGCGCCTCATTCTTCCGCGCCGTGGACAGCTTCCGCAGCATCGGCTCCATCGCGCGAGCTCTTTGGCCGATCGCTGTGAGCAGCACATCCGGATCCGCAAACATTCGCTGCTCCGTGATCAAATACTGCGGCAGGATATCATACTCTTGTGTGGGCACTTCATCCACAATCTGAAACTCAAACGCGACAGCGATCGTCACATGGCCGCTATGCGCCGACAGGTAGCGGTCATAAAAGCCTTTTCCGTAGCCGCAGCGATGACGCTTCCCGTCAAAACCGACGCCCGGCACGATCAGCAGCGCGCCCTCGTCGTGCGCTTCCTCACAAGACGAAACCGGCTCCGGAATCCCGAAATATCCCGGAGCGACATCCTGATACGAGTCAATATAATAATAGGCCATCTCATCCCCCCGCACGCGGGGAGCGGCGACCTTTTTTCCCATCTTCCACGCCGCCTCTATAAGCGGCTTTGTCGAAACCTCGCCCTTGCAGTCCATGTAGACGTAAACCGCACCGGCTTTTTCAAACGCGTCCGTCTCAAGAATCCGTGCGCAGATACGCGCACTCCTCTCTGTAATCTCCTCTGCAGCGAGCTGTTTTCTACGCTCGATGACACACGCCCTAATTTCCTTTTTTTCCATATTTCTCACCCAGATTCTCTATTTTTCCGTCCTTGTTGATGACGTCAATATTGTCGAGCTGTCCCCGCAGATTTCTGCGGACCGCCTCAATGTATTCCCTGCGAAGCTCCGCCTGTTCCTGCCGTTCCGCCTCCGTCAGGCCCTCGGCCTTGGATTTTCTTGCCAATTCATTGATACGTTGTAGTTTTAGATTATCCATATATTTCCTCTTGTTCTCAATATTCCTGTTTAGTTTACTATGGCTATCCGTACGCCCTCACAGGAATTGGTCAATACCACGGCGAAACCCGCTTCCGCTCGTTACGGTCACGCAACGGTACTAAGCTCATGCTACGCATTCGCTAAGTGCCGGCGGACCTCTACGGTTTGCCTTAGGTATTGCCAATTCACTGTACGGGCTGTGCAGTTTCCGCCTAAGAAGCTCTACTCGGCAGAGGACTGGGATGATCCGGCTGTTCCGACATGTCCGATACAGATGTCTGATCTGAGACGGACGTAGTCC
>CANQDA010000056.1 GCA_947591155.1 uncultured Lachnospiraceae bacterium | reverse complement strand
GCGCTTGCCAAACGCAGAGAGCCGCCGACTGTGGCTGGACAGGAGTATCATTGTCCCCATTGCCGGTCATCGCCGCGTCGGGTGCCGCCCGACGCTTATAGAAGCTGTGTGTCGCTCTCTGCCAGTGGCAGGTCATGGCGCAGCTGCTAAAGTGGCTCATGCTCATCACAATAGCAACGGGAATGTGTCTGATGAATGGGTATGCGGTTGTCAAGGCAACCCATTCACCGCCAACAGCGGGGAATGGGTGAGAGGATTTGTCCTCTCACCCTATAGCCCACGAGAAATGCCGTTTTTCCCCTCTGCTTACAAAAAATTTTTCAATTTTTCTTTTAGTCGATCAATACGCCTGTAGATTGCTTTTTCTGTAAGTCCCAGGCACGATGCGATTTCGTGGGTGGTATAACCTTGCTCTTTCATTAAGACAATTACCAAAGAGAGCTTGTCCACATTGGCGAGAGTCTCGTAGAGCTGGGGGTTATCAATACCATTCAGAAAGTCGTCTACCGTTCTCGGCTGAGGGGAAGGGTCATCAGCAACAGTTTCGATATATGTACTGGTGTCCTGTATTCGCCGATAAAAACCTCTATCAGAGTTGAAAATTGCTTTATCGAAATTGCGGAGCTGTGTGATTGTTTCTTCGCTGGCACCGAGGTCTCGTAGCTGTTTCTCCTCGACTTCTTTCCAGTGCCGCCATTTTTGCTCCGCTTTGGCTTTGTTATAAGCCATGTGCTTACCTCCAGTCAGATTTTTTGGGGAAACCTGACTGGAAGCGGCGGGCTGCGGCAGCGCAATAATTTATATTTTTTGTGCTTATGGAATAAATAGGTTTGCTCACCATGTGAGATGGTGTTACATGTGACAGATATGTGAGACAGCTTTACGGTTTGAGACTGCTGGCATACTAGATCAGATAAACGACAAAAAGAGCCTACCCAGCAAAGGGTTAGGCTTTTTTCTGAGATAGCTACTAGTCTCTGAATACAGGCGCGAAGGCTGCTGCAGGATGCAAGCAGCAGGATTCCGCCGAACAGGGCCCAGCGCAAAAAGAGTCCCTCCAATTCCAAAAACAAGGGATTGGAGGGATATAGGGACTCAAAAGGCCACAACAAACAACCCCGCCAAGCCAGAGTTTTTTCTTTAGGCGGGGTATGTTATTTACAATATTATGTTAACTAAATGTTAGTTTTTGTTTTCCTGTTTGGTATCGGAGCAGTTGAGACGGCACATAAAATGTGCAATGTGGGATATCGTGGCATAGGTATTTGCTACATTACAATAAATGGCGCCAAGTGAGAAGTGTATTGTAAAATAAGTCCGAGGTGAGAGACAATGCCGGACTATTCACACTTTTTAGGAGATGCAGTCAAACGTGCCCGCGGCAGGCAAGGGTTCAGTCAGCGAGAAGTTGCTGATGCGGCAAACATTGATACGCAGACTGTACTCAAGATTGAAAACTACAAAGGGAACCCCAAACTGGAAGTTTTGTTTTCACTTGTCCGTGCGCTGAACATGGATAGCAGAGAGATATTTTACCCTGAGATTGAACGTAAGTCACCTGCGTTGGATCAACTTCGTTTGATGATTGAACGCTGCAGTGATCATGAAGCAGAAATGCTAATACCTATTTTTCAAGCTGTTATTAATGTTATCCGGGCTGCGGACTCCATTTCAATTGAATAAGCGAAGTAAATAAAGAGCCTGCTTTTCCAATGTCATTGGAGAAGCAGGCTCTGCGCTTTGTGCGGCTGACTCTTTGCTTCGTGTTTTTTTGCTTTTTGTCCCTTCTTTATTTATGCACCTATTAAGGATTCTTACCTGTAAAGATAATCCCATATTCACCTGTGGCGTTGGGATTTATCCAATACCACGAACTGTTTGTATTTACGTATAATTCATCTGTCATATTGGTGATACAAAATGCAGGGCCATTGTTAAGAGTGAACGTGACGTAAGATTCTTTTGAGATGTAAACATAAGTCCCATTTGCTAGCAGGCTCCATGTTTTTGTCCCAACAACACCATCTGGATTCAATCCTACATACTGTTGATAAGCTATCACGGCGGCTTCAGTGTTTTTGCCAAAGCTTCCGTCAATATTGCCCAGAGTTGCCGCAAAGGTACGACTAAAAGAAGTTATCATACATTGAAGAAGAGAAACGTAAGCGCCAGAGCTATTCCGTTGTATCATTGGAAAGCCTTTCATGATTTCTCTATATGTTTCCAGAGATCTGTCCATTTTAATCCTCCTAGTTCAATATTCAGTGTCAGTATAAAATGTTCAATATCAACATTGTCTTTTCAATTGTATGTTAGTTCATTGTCACTCACCTCCATAGAGTTAAGACGTCCTTACTTGTGGCCAGAAAGCACCTTTATTTGTTGATAAACTCCATCCACTCGCTCGCCAGGTCTACCATCTGGTTTTGAACTGTCTCATTGAATCTCTTATTTGAAAAGATGCCAAACATCAGGTCGCGTTCTGGATCAATCCAATAGAGGCTTGATTTCAAAAAATAATCCTCATATGCGATACACCCCTCATAGCCGTCAACGTTACACTCCATAATGGTTGCCTCTGGATAGACAGAGGAAAATGACTTCAGCGCGTCAAATGCCCTTTCGTTGTCTGACTCTGACCGCGCCTCTGAGGCATAGAACCGAATGTAGTGCAGGATCGGATCTAGGTCGTCGTCACTTTCAAAGGCGAATTGGATCTCGTCAAAATAAGCGCTTTCATACCAGATATATCCCAGATTGCCCACGCTGTTTTTTGTTAGCGTAGATTTGCAGGTATACCCGCTGGGCAGATCGTTCAAGCGCAGATCTCCCAGCAGGTTAAGCGTATAGGCGATCCGGTCGGGGTCGTAGGAGAGAGGAAGCGTGTTCCAGTCCTGAACTGCTTCGCTGTAAGAGGTAAACTGCTGTTTTGCCCTTTCTGAAATACTCTGGGCTGTCTGTTCATGAACTGTACCGTCAAAACGCTCCGCAAGAGAGGCAAAATCCACCGAATCAATGAACGCCTTTAGGCTGTCTTTGCCCAATGATCCATACAGTTGAATGCAGATATAGGCGCCCTCTGTTTCCGTCATGACCGTTGTCCGTCTTGCATCGGATGAAACTGCCAGCGTATATCTATCCTCGGTGGTATATTGCTGCCAAGAGGCGGTTGCTGGACAAAGGCCGGAGATCATGCTAAAGGAGCCCTTTACGTTTAAATATATGGAAAAATCGCATTGAGGACTCTGACATGTCCCTTCCAGATTAAACGACCCATTGTCGTAAATATATCCGCTGGCATTGTCACAGGAATTGGCGAGAAACGGCTCCATGTCCAGCGCGTCAAAAAACGCTTCCGTTTCCCCCATGTCAAACAATGCTCTTGCTTTGAGTGGCTCCAGACCGTATTTGTCCATGATCTGCTCCAGCTCGGTCGCTTGCTCCGGGAATATGGCGTTATAGTAGGAAGCGGCGTAATTATCCAGCGACGCGTGCTTGCGGTCGTATGCGTCCGCTTCGTCCCAGCGTTCAGGGTGGGATTGCTGCCAATCCTCCAGCCAAGCGTTCCATGCAGTATAGCCGTTATACTCCGGCGAGCCTTTTGGGCCGACAAGGGAAATGTGTGCATATGTATCCGCGTCCGCTTGGGTTTCCGGGAGGAGATATTTATCCCCGATGGATGCGTCTGCGGCCTGTGCCCATATGGGGGTTGTCAGCAACAGGCAAAAAACAAGCGAAAGGCAGATCGCAGCTCTGGCTGCCCGTAACATATTAGCGCTTTTTATCTCGGCCATGCTAATCACTCCTCTGTATCATTTTAAGGTTTACTACATTTATCAGTGTGTTCATTTTGCATTTAGGACAGAAGAGAGGAAAATTGAGCAATACTGTGTCAGCATAGACTTTTGTCCGTGTCTTTTTCCCACAGTTTGGGCAGCATATCCACAAAGACTTGTTTTGATATTGGCTCATGTTTATAAGAGGTAAGAGGTAGTGGTAGATTTGAAAACTTGTGTCCTATAGCGTGGAGAACGCCGTGATGATGTAATGTGCTGCGATGCCATGTGCTATACCGAGCAACGCCAAGAGTATGCCCCGGAGTATGTTGATGCCTTGAATGGCGGTATCGCTCATGCCTGCCCAGCGGAGAACATCATCGCGGCGGCAATCTTCTTCCCGGGTGAGAGCCTTTCCAGTCAGATATAGCAAAAAAGAGCAGAGGAAACCTGCCACTGCGAGGGCTGCCAGATACACCGCTTCGTGTGTTTGTGATTTCCACACCTCATGCTGGGCACTGTCCTGATTGGTTACTTCATATCCAAGACTAGAGATGGCCTCAGATATTGATTCGGCAGCGCCCATATTTGCAACACGCACCCGTGCTCCGGTATAGTGGTCAGCATGGCGCCGGATTTGCTGAAGTGTTTTTGCTATATCCTGGCTGATATAGGCGACTGGCTCATCCCCTTCGAAAAGACCGCTCACCCTGGCAGAAATGGTGCTGCCGTCCATGTTCAGGGAGAATTCTGCCTCGAGCCAGCCGATGTCCGGCATATAGTCTACTCCGTGTTTAGTCTTGTCCTTCGGGTCTGTGAATAACTGTGCCGACGCTTCACTCATTATGATCCAAGGCATAGCGCTACTGGCGGGAAACAAGCCTCCTGTGGTATAAACCAAGTCATCTAGGTATTCCTTATTTATTCCTATTAAGGTAAGGCTGGCAGTATATTTCCCACTGACAGCGGTAGTGGGTATCTCCACGATGCCTGTCACGTTCACTACGTCGGTTATAGCCCGGAAGTCCTGAACTGACTGCTCTGTAATGGCCATATAATTAGGAGCAGTGACAGCGAGTTCACAAGGTTTTGCCTTTTCACTGTGTATGGTTGTCAGGATTGAGCCAAAGAAGCAAAGTGCCGTCACCGCAGATGCAGTGAAAAGGATAGATGCTGCTTCAAAGCTCCGGAGCCGTCCGTGGCTGGCTAAAGTCAGATAGTCAACGATTCTCATTTCTTGATATGCCGAGGGGACACAGAGTTCTTTTTCCGATGCCCAAGGATAAGAGCAAGTGCGACGATGGCGATTCCACCTGCTGTTACAAAAATCCACCACTGTGCCTTCTGGGTTTGCTCTTTTTCCTCTTTCTCCTGCGCTTCAATAGGATCTTTTGTAGGGATTACCAGCTGATTGATGCAGGTGGTCGTACTTGTTTCTTCCGTATACTCTTCGCCGCTGGCGTCCTCATAAATCAAGCGAGCCACGCCAGAGGTGTAGCCGTATCGCTCGTCACCTTCCTTCATTCCCGCAAACACGTTCAATATCTCTGCTGCAGAGGTTCCGGGATCCATGTTTCCGATAAAGGCATTGCCGGAAGGGGAGAGCCCAGGGACAACCAGTTCTACGCGGGCGTTATATATCTCTGTGCGACCTAGGTTCATCACCTGAAAAGAGAGCTGTACAGTCTCTCCGGCATTGATTTCGCTGGGCATAGTAAACGGGGACAGTTCCACATCTACCGGCTGAGCCACTTCGACAGAGACAAGTCCGGATGATGCCATGCTTACGGCGTCCTCATCATCAAACTCCATAGCCAAAGTGATGCTGTACCGTTGAGCGGGGATCTCGCGATCTGTGCCAAATTTCAACTCTAGTTCTGTCGTTTTTCCAGCTGCCAGATCTCCCAGGAAGATAGTACTGGTATCGTTTTTTAGCACAATATTAGTGCTGTCACAGGATACGGTAACGAGCAGATTCTGTACATCTCCTTCACTGCTTGTGTTTTTCAGCGTGACTGTCACGGCAAAATCCTCGCCAGCCATCACAGGGACGCTGTCGACAATATACTTACTTACTAAAATACGGGGATTGGACACAGGTGCCTCTGTGGGCGCGACATAGCCTCCGCTGTAAACAGGCGTAGTATTGCTAGAATCCGTTTTCTCTGGCTCGGCGTCGGTGATTGTTATAAAACAGTTATAGCTTTGAATTATCTGATTACCGTTTTCATCTGCTGCCTGGATCTCCAACACAATGGGGTAGGTTCCGTTTTTGCGGTCTGCCCGAAGGGGGAAATCGAAACTTACAAGATAGGAAAGCACGGTCTTTTTCGCGGAACCGTTCACAAAGTTTTCCGCGATGTGAAATGTCTTTTGATAGTTTTTATACTGGATCGGAGAGCTATTTGTATCTCCGAGATTTGGAGTAACTGTAATCTGGTTTCCCAGGATAGCGCCGTTTGCTATCAAAGGCAGTACCAGGGTGACTGTGTTGTCTGCAACTTGCGGTACATAGCCGTCTTTATAAGCTAGATCCATACCCTCATAGATATTGGAATCATCGATTTGAAACTGAACATTCTGATTGACAGGAGTAATTGGTTCGGTGGGCGTAACAGGTTGGGTTGGCGATGCCGTGGCAGGCGCGGTCGGAGAAATGGGTGCTGTTGGCTCTGCTGTCGCAGCGGGAGCGGGTGAATCAGATGTCTCAGGCACTGTGGTGGATTCCGGAGTGCATGTAGGCTCTGCTACAACTGTTGGAACCGGTGAAGCATCAATTGCATCGGTTGTTTCAGTTGGCTCAGGCATGCTTGTAGATTCTGCAAATAGAGTTGGATTTGGCGTTTCTTCCGATGCTATGACTTCAGTCGGCTGCGGCGGGTCTGTAATTTCATCAGACGACTGTGCCTCGTCTTCTGCGCCGACGGGCAGAGAAAAAACTGATGCCAAAATCAGCATTGACAGCAGTATAGAGATTGACATTTTCATATCTTTCTCCTAAAGATAAAGGATCTTATTGGTAGGGATAATCTCACTGCCGTCCCAGGTGCGGTAAAGCACAGAAAACCTATCTGATCTCCAATGTTCTGCAAGAGCTTTTATAAAGCGTGCAGACTCTTTTTCATTCAGCATAGATATGGGATCATTCAAGATGAGAAGCGCTGGATCTGTTATCAAAGCGCGGGACAATGCAGCTAGCCGCTGTTCACACGGGCTGAGAGCTGTTGGGTATATATAGGCAGCGTAGCCGATCCCCAGACTTTCCAATATAGACAGCGCGGACTCTTCCCGCTCATGCCGAGATATACCTGCAGCCATGAGGGGTAGGGAAGTGTTGCCTAATACTGTCATGTTCTGCAAGAAACCGGGGTCAAAAGACATATAGCCTATATACGCCGTCCGGATTGGGTGATGCCATTCCTGGATAGACCGGCCAAGTAACTCAATTCTGCCGCTGTCTGGTTCCGTGAACCCCCCAATGATTCTTGTTAAGGCCTCAAACCGTGGCTGCTGAGCAACTATGCAGACGCATTCTCCGGGTAGTATGTTCAGATTCATTGATGGCAGCAATTCTTGCCCGTTTTGGCCGTAGACAGATACATCTTGTAAGGTTAATACGAATTCCATTACTTAATCATAGTCATTACGCCTGCGTCCATCTCGCACACAGTGTCACATAACTCATCTATATCCATCTGGTTGTGACTGGCTAGGAGGATGGTCTTGCCTTGTTCCCGCAGGGCTTTTATGATATCCCTCATGTGAGACACACCATTCTTATCCAAACCGTTAAATGGCTCGTCAAGAATAAGAATAGAGGGATTCTCCATAATAGCCTGGGCGATACCCAGTCGTTGACGCATTCCAAGGGAATATTTGCCAACTGGTTTTTTCATATCGGGATCTAGACCCACGCGCTGGATTGTTTCCCGGATACACTCACGGTTAACCCGACGCCGCAGGGATGCCAGCAGCTCCAGATTCTTCATGCCGGAGAGATTTGGCAAAAAACCGGGGGTCTCAATGATGATGCCGGTATCGTCAGGAAAGTCCATATCCCGACCTACCTGCTTGCCCTGAACCAGGATGCGTCCCCTGGTGGGAGGGAGAAAGCCGCAGATACACTTCATGAGAACGGTCTTGCCGCTGCCGTTGTTGCCCACGATGCCGTGAACCTGACCCTCCTCAAACTCTCTGCTGATCTCCCGCAGCACCGTGGTGTCCCCAAAGGTCTTGGATATATTCTGTATGCTGATGGCGCTGCCCGGCATGGACTATCCCTCCGTTCCCGTGAACACGAAATTGTATTTTCGAATGGCGATGAGCGCAAGGATATATCCAAGGCCTATCAGGCTTCCAAAGATAGCAAATGACTGCCATAGCCGGGGCAGCAGATCGTAGCCAAAGTTGTGCATATGATATGTTGCCTGGTTGAGAGGGGAAAGCCATCCAAGGGCCACATTTGCTTTATAGAACAGTTCGTCCGGAAGTTGAAGCACCGTCTGAATGGTATCTGGCTTTAAGAGTAGACCGAACACACTGAAGGCAAAGCCGCTGACAATGCCTGCTGACCCGCCTCTCGTCAGATTGAATACCAGCATGATGAAAACCAACACTATGGAATAGCTAAGCATGAGACCAAAAATGACGCCTGTGCAGCGATAGGGCAGGCTCAACTCCAGGTTTTTTACCATAGACGGCAACGCAATCTTTCTTCCAATATCGGAATAACCTAGAATAGCCGCTGTTTCACTCCACACATTTCCCCAATACGATTGACGGGCACTGACTATGATGGTAGAGGCTAGTACGAACAGAAGAAAGACTGTCGTTGCCAGTACCGTGTAGACGAGCTGTCCTGTGACCCACTTAGTTCGGCTGACTCGCATGAGAAAGAATGGCGTCCCAGAGGACAGAAACGGCATATCCGTGAACAGCAGAATCAACAGCAGTGATATGAGCAAGATGGAACTGCTGTCCCCAAATGTCCAGATGAAGGGTTCTGTAAGCTGCATGGTGGTATTGTGGGACACGGCAAAGGTAACTGCTTTGTTGGATAGCAGAAAACTCAATATAAATGCCAAGGCGAAAGTGACGATAATGCGGGGATTATGCTGCCACTGGCGGAAGTTGTAAGCCGCTACAGACAGGATTTGACGGAACGAGCTCACAGCGTTCGCACCTTCTTTCTCACAGCGACAGCAAAGCAAAGAATTGTCGCAATAATAAGCTCCAATATCACCAGAGTAGGCCCCCAATTGCCCATGGCCCATTCATCATCGGGAGAGAGCCACGCTTTTGGGTAGATCACATATAGAGAAGTAAAATACCGTTCACAGAGGATGACGAGCACATAGTAAAATATAAACGGAGCAGCATAAGCGATGTATCGGCTCTCCATGAATGCGCTTGTGGTCAATCCAAACAGAGACCAGAAACTTCCGGAGAGGAAAATAAGGCCACAGTTTTGAAAAAGGGTCATGGCATACTCCGGGTCTGCTGTGTCTGGATCGAGCGGCTCCTCAAGAGGTATAAATAAAACGGTCGATACACCGTAAGCCAACCAGAGGCCCAGCACGATCACCACCCCACCGGACACAAGGCACCCGGCTGCTTTTCCAAGTGTGTATCTCCGGTTGCCGGTGCGAAAGATATAGAGCTTCAAAAAGTTTGTTTTTACGTCGTCTATATAGCTGGCGGAAAAAGGAATGGAGCAAACAATAGGTATACAAATATTAATGGTGTCTCCGCTTAGAGCATTTAGAACAAACTTACCGTGAAAACAGTATTCCAAAGGTTCCGACGAGCGAACTGCTGCCATTACAGTGTCAATGGAAGACAGAAACACAGCTATTGAAATGATGGTTGCACTTGCAAAAAAGCGTGCTGTAAAAACACTTTGTCGGATGCATGATGCGATAACCTGTCTCATGCTGTGCTCCTTTTGCTCGGATCAATAGCCCACGGCTCTGTCGATGATGCTGCCATCCACGGCGTTGATGGTGAGCAGACTATTGTCTGGGCTGGTAGAGGTTCTTCCCTCCTCATCTGTAACACTTCCGAAAAAGTCCCATACGGGAACCAACAGACCTACGCCGGTTTCGTCCTGTTTTAATACACGAGTATAGCCCAGTCGGATGCTGTTCACTGTTACATCTTTCTTTTCACCAGCGTTGTCTACGAGGTACATTTTTCTAAAGACGTCCATCACTTCGTTGAAGCTAAGCAAGGCGGAGTCCTTTGTCACGGCATCACCGATTTCATAAGGCGACTGCCACTTCATGCCTATGATTCCGTCGTCTGTGACGTAGAAGACCAGGGACTCGTAGAGCCAAGGGGCAAAATAGTTCCCATTTGCGTCTAAAGTTCCGGAGACAGGCGTGGCCGTGAATGTGATGGGCACGCCGTTCATGTTTCGCACATAGCGTACTTCCCAACAGCTCCGGGCGGGAAGAGAGGGGTTTCCATTGCTATAAGCTTTGTAAACGGACCAGCAGATGACGTCAGCAAGGCCCAACTTTTCCACCAACTCATCGCATAGAGCCTGAGCATCCTCTTCTGAGAGAGAAATTTCCGGGAACTGGGAGAGATCTATATCCGGGAAATATCGGATCATGTCATGGATTGGCACATATGCAAGCTCAAAACCATCGTTTGTTGTGTTCTGGCTGTAAAGCGCCTGGGTCGTGCCCTGACCAAATGGAATATTGGATATCTGCAAACCTTCAAAACCGACCTCCGAAGAGGTGTTGATTCCTTCAATTTGACTGGCTCCGTTATCGAACTCAATAAAGGTATCTGAAATTGGCTCTGGATCAACGGTCTCAGGAGCATCTTGGTATCCGGCGTTGAGCATATCGATGTATTCTTGCATGGCTTGTTCCCATACTTCCAAGCCTTCGTTTAGAAACAGTATGTCGTTATCGGCAGGGCCGGCGGCAAGTGCCTGTTTTGCAGCCAGCAATTCTTCTGTGATTTCTTCTTTAGTCATCGGTTGATTTGGCGAGTAGAGTGTATTGTGGGCTAATTCGTTAATAAGCACATCCGCTTGCTCTTGTGAGAATGCCCCGGGAGTTACTTGTATGATCGGTATGCTATTTGCTTCTGGTACAGTAATAGTGGCATCAATGGTTAGATTTAGCAGACCGTCTTCGCTGGATACGCTGTCTTGGTATGTTCCCGGTGTGTCTAATCTTGCAGAGAGGGGCTCTTCTCCTGAATTTGTCTGCGCTTTTTCGATCAATTTGTCACTGCTCTTGCCAACTACAAGAGAAGTCTCCGGTACCTTCTGGCAAGCGGTTATGGATAGCGTCATCGCGATCAGAAGAATAAAAATAGCAATCCTTTTCACTTCACAAGTCTCCTTTATGTGATACACCCAGTATGAAAGGGAAACAGGCAAAAAACTATCATCTAATTGTTATTTCTTTCTTTTTGTTTTGGAAGGATGACACGCACGGTAGTACCAATTCCTGGGGCACTATTTACCTCCAGATGTGCGTCATGAGCATCCGCAATCTGCTTTACAAGAGCCAGCCCTAAGCCGCTGCTTCCAGTCTTCTTGCTCCGGGATTTGTCAACCATATAGAACGGCTCGAAAATGCGGTCTATGGCATCTGCTGGTATACCGCGGCCTGTGTCGCGTACCTCCAGAATATTATTGCTTATAGCAAGCAAGATGGAGCGGTTTGTACTATCAGGATCATATGCCTTGCTTGCGTTGTCTACCAAGTTTACCAGCAGCGATTGCATAAGGTCGCCATCCACAAAGACAGAGGAATCGTCACAGGACGTCTTGAGCTGTGTGTTTCGGGTGACCATGATCTGCTGAGTGCTGGCCTGCACGCGGTTGATTAGCTCCTCTGCGGTGATTCTTTCTTTTATTATTTCCTGCTTTAGAGTAATGGTCTTGAGCAATTTTTGCGTCAGGCTCTCCAACCATGTGCACTGCTTTTCTATGTGAGAGAGGGAATCGTGCTTTTCCTGATCGGTCATGTTAACGTTTTGCAGGAGCCGAGTATGAAGCAGAATGGCGGTAAGGGGGGTTTTGAATTCATGAGCCACGCTCCCAATAAAAAGACGCTGTCGCTCTGCGGTCTCGGAAAGCTCCGCGATATGAACCTGCACAGCCTGTGCCATCGTATTGAAATCTGCCGCCAAGGTGCCAATTTCGTCTTTAGTGTTCACGTCAGCCCGGACGTCGTATTCTCCGCTGGCTATGCGCTTTGATACCGATGAAAGGGTGGCCAGAGGCTTTGCGCCATAGTGGAGCAAAAAGGCTAATACGAAGGCACCAAGCATGATCCCCACAAGACAAATAATTACAAATCTGCACATTAGGATGAGGATGCTTTGATGAACGTCTGTAATGTCTTCTACCACATAAACGCAATAATACTCTTTATGTATCCTGACTATGCTTCCTACTATCAGAAGGTCATGCCCATCGGTTTTTGCCTCGCATAGCCGTTGTTCACCAATTGTTGTCTCGTCTTCTGGCAAACTGTTTTGGAGCGGAAGGTACTTGGCAGGGTCAATACGCATATTTGAATATAAGATCTCGCCATCTTTTACCAAAACAGCTGCATCATCAGAAAAACGGGAGAAACTGTAATATAGGAGAGATTCTTTTACTGTCTCAGAATCTTTGTCTGTGATGTAATAATTTGTCAGCTCAGAAAATGATGCCGCCAGATTTAACTGTTTCGCTTTTGCCTGATCCCGGGACAAATCAAGAACTGTGCGTTGTGTATACAGAAGCAAAATAGATGCACAGGAGGAAATAACGACAAGAAGTACTGAAACGCACACAAGAGCCGCCTTTTTCCAAAGTTGCATATCAGCGATCCTCCAATCGGTACCCCAGTTTGGGGAGTGTCTTGATGGCGTCGCCCAAATCTAATTTCTTGCGCAGGTTGAATATCTTTATATCCAGAACCCGTGTCTCACCTACGTAGTCATAGCCCCATACTTCGGCCATGAGTTGTTCTCGAGTGACAGTCATGTTTTTGTATTTCAAGAGGAGCAGCAGCACATCGAATTCTAGCGGCTGCAGGTAGATGACCTCTCCAGCCTTTGTTACGGTGCGTGTTTCACTGTTAACTGCAACATCTCGGATGCGGTAAACAGTGTTTAGCCGCCCTGTCCTGCGAAGCGCTTTCTCAATGCGAACCATGAGGGTGAGTATATCGAAGGGCTTTACAACATAATCCTCTGCACCGTCCCGCAGACCCTTGATCTCTGATTCGGAATCAGTTTTGGCGGTCATATAGATCACCGGGATGTTATACCGTTCCATGTAGCTGAAGAGTTCAAATCCATCAATACCGGGCAACATGATATCCAACAACGCAAGATCATAGGCGTGATCGTCTGTTAAAGCTTCTGCTGCCTTTTTCCCATCGTCGAACACGACGCAATCATATCCCGCCACTTGCAGATTCAACTTAACGGCACTGGCGATACTACCGTCATCCTCAACAAGTAGAATTCGGTTTTTCATACCGTACCTCCTGCAATAACAATAGATTTTTTTAATTATATCAAACTGATTATGCCTAAGAAAGGATGCGATCGGGGAATAATGTTATTTATTTCTTATTTTTTTTATAAATAAAAACAACTGGATGACGGCGTTATGCTCAAAACATGTTCGTTCATAGATATGTATGAGTAACGCTGACACGCCAGTGTTGTTTTCAAATCACTATGTACTTGATGAAGCGCAATGAATCAGCGGGCGGGGTATCTACAACGAATTGATAGATAAACCCCGCCCGCCTTATCTTGTTTACGCTATGCTGGAACCGATGCTCTGCTCACCGTAGTGATCATATGTAAGGGTGGAACGCTTCACATAGCCCCAGTAGCCAGTGGTGCCAGCACCGTTAACGCCGAGGCAAACATAAGACCACGAGCCGTCAGTGCGGCTGATGGTTGCCATAATGCCCTTCTCAACATAGCATACAATGGCAGAACTGGTGTCCGGGTACTGGTACATGGTGGTATTGGTGTTAAACTTGTACCAGTAGGCGTCAGCGTTTACAGAGTCCTTGGAATGGGCGGGTGCAGCAAACGCGGGAACTGCCAAGGAAGCGCACATAGCAAGAACCAGCGCCATGAGGATGACACGCTTTACTGTCTTCTTCATTGTCTTTCTCCTTATTTGATTTATTTCTACATTCCCCGCTCTCATGATGTCGGATCCTTGCAACAAGATGGCAAGGAATAGCAGACAGAGCTTGAAATTTGGGTCAGGTTGTATAAAGTCCTTGAAGCTTTTCCTTTCTTAATTTACTGTGGTTGTATTATAGATTTGCAGGGTGCTATTAACAATATTTCTTACACATAGAATAATTTTTGCTACACGAAATGATATTGCAAAAAATGTGCGGAGGCCGTTCAGGTGAGGATCTCTGAATGCATCAGACAAAGAAAAGGATCACACATGGATTATTCCATATGTGATCCTTCATATCTAGTGAGAGCTTAATAGTACTTGATGTCTTGAGGTAAAAGCTGGCTAGCGCCTTTTGCGCTTACTTCGAATGCTGCCTTCTGGATGGACGCTTCGGCTGGTAAATCAATATGCCGCATACAGGGGGCCATTCATCCTTCTCCTTGTTGATCATCTTTTCAGCGGCATATCGCAGGACTTTATCTACTTTCTTTCCAACTGAGTTATGCATTGTTTTTCCTCCTTATATAATTTATTAAATATGCAAGACTTAGTAAGCCTGCTGCCAAAACAATGCCAGCGCATAATCCGTTCAGAATTCGCTGTTTAGAGGCAACATAAGATGCTGCTACAAGGGTTAGTAAGAATAATAGTTGCTTTCTTGAAGCATGCCGGCATGCATCAATTTCGTCTTTGGAGAGATTCATATTTGGATGATTGAATGGGGCAAGGCTCCAAATAATGCATGAGCTCAGGAAAATCAGAATCAGTTTGACGATTAAACTATACTCTTGCCTGGCAAGAGTCAGTAATAGAAACTCAAGAGTCACTGAGCCAAAGAGACATCCACTGATTGTTTTTGCGTGAAATCCATTTATAGTTTTACGCAGGGAGCAGAACGCATATAGAAATGCGACTGTGGTGAACACGTCAGAAAACAATGTGCCGATAACGGCAAGCATGATCACTGTGATCTTGCTTGTAATCGTTTTATAAATGCAATAGTCTAATGTGGGAATATCTTCTTCTGACACTATGCCATGAGTGACACAATAAGTCAGGATAGCCTTTCCCATATGAGGCACCTCCGCTTAACCTGGTTAGACTAACTATACACGCTAGTGACGACGATTGCATCGATTCTTACATGAATTGATATTTTTATTGCATCAACTAACATTCGTATACCCCATTATGACAAGAGCGAAGATGCTCTGAGAGTATCTTCGCAAACAAATTGACCGTCTGGGATTTCTGCCACAAAGCTAAACCAGTTGTCTTGGTAGTTGAAAACGTACTCAGCATTAAGTTCCTTTAGAATCTTTTCAACGTTCAACAAACCGTATCCATGTATGCGCTTATCCTTTTTGGTCGTGAGTGGCTTCCCATTTATTATATTCACAGGATTTGATGTGTTTCCAATGCTTAAGAAAAGCTTGTTTTCTTGAATGAGTGTGAAATTAATCGATCGGATTCCAGAGTACTGCTTGCAAGCCTCAATCGCGTTATCTAATAGATTAGATAAGACTACTACGATTCTTTCTGTTGGAATGCACAAATTCGAAAGATCGTTTACTCTGACTTGCATGTCTATCTCTGCGCCTTGTGCCTCCTGATACTTTTGATTAAGGACAGCGTCAACAATCGGGTGATGGGAATTAACGACGAACAAGCGTGTGGTGTGCTGCTCTTGCAACTTGTGAATATATTGTGACGCTAGGGTATACTGCTCTTTCTCAAGTAATGTGCTAATAACATTTAGGTGATGTTGAAAATCATGTGAGAAGGATCTCTGTAAGCAATAACTCTTTTCGAGGCTTAATATGCTCTGCGTTTGGATGTTCATCTGTTGATCGAGTAAAGCGGCCCTCTGGGCCCTCCGTTCGCTCCTCTCGATTTGAGTAATCAAATACATTGTCCCTATGTTAGCAATAGCAACAGCTAATGTAACACCAAGCGCCTTGCCAGATAGATCGCTTTCATTACGGTAATTCATATAGATAACGCCAATTAACATATAACTGATTGCAGGGAAAAACAAAGCCATGATCAGCCAGCGGATATGAAGTTGCCTTTCGGTTGTTTTTGAAAAGAGCCGATAGAATAACCAAGATATAAGAACAGAGGTGGATTTGCTCACGAGTCCTGCCGATATGTAAGTATACTTTCTTTGGGTTATACTATCGATACTAATCTCAAATAATATACTTAGCAAGTACATTACTGAGGCATCAACTATAGCAATTGTTACGACGCTAATTGTGACAGCCATGATCCGCCGCTGCAAAAGCCCTTTGTACATTCCAAAAGATACAATGAGGTAGACTAAGGGAGTAAACAGCATGGAAGGGAAATAATTTGTGCCGTATTTTGAATAAATATAAATTGATCCTGTCGAAATGAGAAGAAGCATAAGATGATATGTTTTGAATGGCCTTCTTTGCAAATAGCTTTCACAGAAGAAATAAAAACAAGTCATCTCCATGAGAATCCAAAGTACACTAATGATTTCGGCCATTTAAAAGCCCGCCCTCCCAAAGAAGATATTTTTCTTTTTGCTCTGAATATCTTGCAGCACTTGCTTTTAGGATCATCCCATTATCTAATTCTACTTGATGACATGTATATTTATGTATATGGGCCATGTTTACTAGATAACTCTTGTGGACGCGTAGAAAACCTCGGATAGATAGTTCTTTTTCAATTTTTCCAATAGACCCAATAAAAGTGAGAATTCGATCTTTTTTAGAATTTGGCGTTACAACATGAATTACAACAGAATGTAGTTGTGATTCAAAATACATAATGTTTTGTATGGGAATATCAATTATCTCGCCACTAATTTGAATTTTAATTGTTTCGCTTGCCCTGTTTAGATGCTTTACTGCATGTTCGATATAGATTTTCATCTTATTCGATAACTCGCTCTTAAGTAAGTAACGGAAAGCCTGAACCTCGTAACCTTCAGGTGCATACTCGATATAGTTGGTTAGAAAGATTATTACTGAGTCATGGCGATGCTTCCGCAATCTCTTAGCTATATCTATCCCGTTGTATTGCCTGTCAGAAAAATCAATGTCAAGGATTGCAATATCGCATTGCTCCAGTGTGTCTTCACTTATCTCTTCCAAGCTGGAGAAAGCTAATACTTTGGCTCTTTCATCCATGCCTAGAAAAATGTTGTTCACGTGGTTTTGAAGGCGTGCAAGGAATTCTAAGTCATCATCACATAGGATCA
Source organism: uncultured Lachnospiraceae bacterium (assembly GCA_947591155.1). Lineage (GTDB taxonomy): Bacteria > Bacillota > Clostridia > Lachnospirales > Lachnospiraceae > Choladousia. The sequence continues at coordinate 749 of CANQDA010000056.1, read as the reverse complement.
CATTGTACATATTCATCACCAGCTCTAATCATAGTATGTGTTTTTTCCTGTGTTGTTTAAGCAGGCTTATGATTCCCAATGGTACACGAAAACCTGAAAAAAGCAAAACCAAAGTGTGGAATACCATTATAATTATGCAAAACATGAAATAATAACAACTATGATGGTGAATTGCATGGTAAGATGAACGTATATAGTTAAGGGGTCTTTTGTATGTACAGTATTGGGGCTCAACTTGCTGAATTGCGCAGGAACAAGGGGTGGACGCAGAGGCAGCTTGCGAAATACCTACACAAGAGTGCCTCTGCAGTCGGCAGTTACGAGCAAGATGTTCAAATGCCTCCAGCCGATGTTCTCATTTCGTTAGCAGAGCTATATCATGTTTCAATTGATAGCCTGTTGGGCTTGGCGGATCAGGAGATGTTTTCCGCAAAAGGGCTGAATGAGCAACAGAGGGATGCTATCGAATTGATATTACACGAATTTCGCAATCCAACCGGGAATGACAAAGAGCTGTCTTCTGCACACCTTAATATTTTGAATGCACTTCTCAGAATTTTCTTGAGTCATTAGTGTAATGAATGGTATGTACCCAGCCGCGTGAGCGGCTGGGTGTTTTAATAAGCGGGGACACCGTAGCCGCAGATCTCGTAGTAGCCCACGGTGTACTGACGCTGTTTGCAGGAGTTGGTCATGTTGCCCTCCACGGTGTAGACGACGCCGCCCTCGCACCGCTCCACGATGCCCAC
>CANQDA010000055.1 GCA_947591155.1 uncultured Lachnospiraceae bacterium | reverse complement strand
GGCGTAAACCTCTTTTGAAGCGGAAGTGTTGTTGTATGCTTTAAGGAAAGTAATATAATAGACTTATGAGTAATAAAGGGTGTGCGTGAAAATGCCCTGCCATAAAGTAAAGGAGGAATTTAAGATGATTCTCGACAGAAACGAAAATAAGGAAGTTGTTGTCCTTTTGGGAGCCGGCAGCATGGGTACTGCCATTGTCCGCCGCATTGCCGCAGGTAAGAAAATTTTGCTGGGCGATATCAGCGAAAAGGCGCTGGAGCGGGTCTCCCATGAGTTTACCTACGGCGGGTACGATGTGGAGACGCAGATCGTAGACGCCTGTGATGAACAGTCGATTCGGGCGTTCGCGGAAAAGGCAGCTTCTCTCGGCCCGGTTATGTACTATATCCACACCGCGGGCGCATCTCCCAGCCAGGCAAGCCCCGAGCATATCATCAGGCTCGACCTGATCGGCACTTCCTATGCCATTGACGCCTTTGGCGAAGTGATGGCACGGGGAGGCGCGGGATTGATCGTTTCCAGCCAGACCGGGTATATGTCTCATGCGCTCACCGCCGAGGACGAAGAAGCCCTCGCTATGACGCCGACCGCACAGCTTGCCTCGCTTCCCTGCCTTGACGGTTCCAAGACGCCGAATCCGGGCGCGGCCTATATCGTTTCCAAGCGGGTAAACCAGCTCCGTGTCCGCACGGCGGCGGCTACCACCTGGGCGGATCGGGGCGCAAGGATCAACACCATCAGCCCCGGTATCATTGTGACGCCGCTGGCTTATGACGAGTTCAACGCGCCGGGCAACACCTATCAGAACATGATCGACTGCTCCGCCGTGCGCCGTGCCGGGACATCGGACGAGATTGCGGCGGCAGGCGCGTTTCTGCTGGGGTCGGACGCCGGATTTATCACGGGAACCGATCTGCTGATCGACGGGGGCGTGATCGCCTCCCTGAAAAGCAACAGATTCAATCTTCACGTAAGATAGGGGAAATAATGAATAGGTATTTGAATATGATCAATACTGCCGCAGGAGCAAAAAGTATCTGCTTGAAAGTTCCGCAGACAATCATGTCTGCGGATTTCTATTTTCGTGAAAAATCAGTTCAAGTTTTATCAAAATAAAGTATTGACACCGTGTCAGAATAGTGCTATTGTATTTATGCTGACATAATGTCAGAATAAATACAGTTCATCAGGAGGGAATGGAAGCATGAAGAAAAATGTCGGATCACTGCTTGCGCTTTATACTACGCCGGTAACGGTGATCGGAGCCATGAACGGGGAGAAACCGACGTGGACTCTGGTCGCGCATATAGGTATCATCGGTCATGACCGGGTGCTGGTCAGCCTGGCTGCGCCGCATTTTATCAATGGGTGCATTAAGGAAACGAAAAAGCTTTCGATCAATCTCGTGAATGAGGAAATGCTGCCGGACGTGGATTATGTCGGTTCGGTCAGCGGCATGAAGGCAGATAAGTCCGCTGTGTTTGAATATGATCTTGGGGATGTGGGAACGCCGGTCATCCGCCAATCGCCTCTGACAATTGAGTGCAGTGTTGCGGATGTCTACAATACTCCGAATTTTGAGAGCTTTATCTGCACGATTGACAACACCTATGTGGCGGAGGAATATCTGGACGAAAAAGGCAAGATTGATTACAATACATTAAAACCGGTGTTGTTTGAGTTCCCTACCTACCAGTATCTGAGAACGGGTGAAGTGATCGGGAAATGCCTGTCTTTCAAGAAAACACCGGAAAAATAAGGAGGACGCAAGATGCCAAAGGGATCGCCGGAGCTGACGGAGGCGCGCAGAGAGGAAATCATCAATGCCTGCGAACGGCTCTATCAGACCATGAGCTTTAAGGAGATCACCATCAAGGAGATCGGGAATGTAACTAGCTTCACACGCACTTCCATTTATAACTACTTTCAGACAAAGGAGGAGATCTTTCTGGCCCTGCTCCAGCGGGAGTATGAATTGTGGATCTCCTCACTGAAGGAGAAGATGGAACAGGCCGTGGCCATGACAAAGGATGAATTCGCCGATATGCTTGCCCATTCTCTGGAGGAACGCGCCCAGCTTTTAAAGATCATGTCCATGAACCACTATGATATGGAAACAGGCAGCCGTCCGGAGCGTCTGGCAGCGTTCAAGGTAGTGTACGGAGAAGCGATCCGCACTGTGCGGTCCGGTCTTAACAGATATTTCCCGGACATGTCTGCCTCCGAAAAACAGGATTTTATCTACACGTTTTTTCCGTTTATGTTCGGCATCTATCCATACACGTTTGTCACAGAAAAACAGAGGACGGCGATGGAAGAAGCAGATGTCAACTATGTGTTTATGACGATCTATGAGATCACATTCAACTGTGTGAAAAGGTTATTGAACTGAGGAGGATTTGTTATGGCGGTAATACAGGTTGAGTTTCAATCGGAAACATTAAAACGCAGGACGGCCTTTCAGGCAATTTTGCCAATCGAGTCTGCTCCGGCTCCATATCAGGCACTTTATCTGCTTCACGGATTGACGGACAACAGCAGCGCGTGGCTGCAAAACACCCGTATCCGTATGTGGGCGGAGAAAATGGGACTCGCGGTGATTATGCCGTCCGGAGAAAACTCTTTTTATCTGGATGTGCCGGTAAAAGATGGCTGTTATGGTGATTTTGGCGAATATATCGGGCGGGAACTTGTGGAGGTGACGCGCAGGACGTTTCCTCTCTCCAATAAACGGGAAGACACTTTCATCGGCGGTCTTTCGATGGGAGGCTACGGCGCCTGCCGGAATGGGCTGAAATATTGCGGTACGTTCGGAAAGGTGGCCATGCTGTCTGCCGCGGTGCATTTCTTTGAGAACCCGCGGGAGTGGGTCCGCACGGAGGGAAACACGATCGGCGAGCTGCAGTGTATCGGCGACCTGGACGCTATGGAACATACGGACCGCAATCCGCGTTTCCTGATGGAGCAGATCAAGGAGCAGAATGCAGCGGACGGCCGGAACCATTTCCCCGATTTCTATGTAGCCTGCGGCACAGAGGATCATCTGATTGGAGCAAACCGATCCATTGCCGCTGCACTGAAGGAAGCCGGGGCCTGTGTGACCTATGAGGAAGGGCCAGGAATCCATGACTGGTATTTTTGGGATACTTACATCCAACATGTGTTGAAATGGCTGGAAATAGGCAATGCATAGCCTAAGGCGCAAATACTTTTTAAGCATGAACGAGTCATAAGAACTAAGTATTTGAAGCGAGACGCGCGGTTCCATATAATGTAAGTGCAGAGGCGGAGTGCAGAGTGCGCGGGTCTGCACTTACATTTTACATTATCCGTAATGTGATGGATTATCAGTAAACGAACCCAAACAAAATGAAAAAGATCACTGTGAAAAGAGAGGAGACGATCAGAATGAAAAAGAATGTATTGCGCAGCTTTAGCCTGTTGCTCATGCTTGCGTTTGTTTTGGGGCTTGCGCTTCCGTCGGCAAATGTCATGGCGGCGGGCAAAGCGAAAAAGAAGAAGGTGCTGGTCGCGTATTTTTCGGCGACCGGGACGACCAGAGCTGCCGCAAAGAAGGTTAAGAAGGCGACTGGCGGTACTCTTTATCAGATCAAAGCGGCAGACCCGTACACGGCCGCTGATCTGGACTACGATAAGAACTGCAGAGCAAACAGAGAGCAGAATGATAAGAACGCCAGGCCGAAGATAAAAGGGAAGGTCAAAAATATAAGAAAGTACGATGTGATCTTCCTGGGCTATCCGATCTGGTGGGGGAAGGAACCGAAGATCATCCGCACATTTCTGGAGTCGTACAATCTGAAAGGAAAGAAGATCGTGACTTTTTGTACCAGCGGGGGAAGCGGAATTTCCGAAAGCATGAAAGAGGTGAAGCAGTCTGCGAAAGGCGCGAAAGTAATAAAAGGAAAGGATCTGACAGACTGGTCCTATAATCAAATCGCAAAATGGGCGAGAAGTAAAATGTAGAAAGTAAGAGGTGAATGATTATGAAAAACGGATATAAGAAAAGAGCTATGGTTTGCGCAATGCTTACGTTGTCGTGGGCGCTTGGCCTGACTGCCTGCGCTTCGTCGGGGAACAAGGAGAAAAATACATCCGATACAACTGCATCGGCGCAGACGGAACTGCAGGAAAAGGAAGAAGTAAGTACGGATCAGACAGAGCTTCAGGAGAAAGAAGAAGTGAACACAGACCAGACAGAGTTTCAGGAAGAAGAAGCGGGTACAGAGCCGGAGACCGGCAGCGGCTCGAATATCCTGATAGCATATTTCTCAGCGACAAACAACACGGAAGGCGTGGCGCAGAAGCTTGCGGAAGGACTTGACGCCGACCTCTATGAGATTACGCCGGAGCAGCCCTATACGGACGAGGATCTGGACTACGGGGATTCCAACAGCCGCTCGTCGGTGGAAATGGACGATCCCGACGCCCGCCCTGAGATTTCCGGCACTGTGGAAAACATGGAGCAGTATGATACTGTGCTGATCGGTTATCCGATCTGGTGGGGCGAGGCTCCGCGGATCATGAGTACCTTTATCGAAAGCTATGATTTTGAAGGGAAGACCCTGGCGGCGTTCTGCACCTCTGCGAGCAGCGGATTCGGCAGCAGTGATTCGGCGTTAAGGACAGCCGCCGACAAAGCCACATGGCTGGATGGCAAGCGTTTTTCCGCCGGCACCTCCGAGGAAGAGGTAATGGAATGGGCCGGTGAACTTGGAGTGGTTCCGGATTCTGAATCCTAGAATTTAAAAGTCGGCAACTGAAAAGGGCGTATGACTATCTATGGCTGCAGAAAGAAGAATACGAAAGTATTCGAAGCAGATTATAAGAATAATAAAGGAGAGAAGAGACATGAGTAAGACATTAGTAGCATATTTTTCTGCAAGCGGAACAACGGCGGGAGTTGCCAAAACGCTTGCCAATGCAGCAGGGGCAGATCTGTATGAGATCAGACCAGCAGTACCTTATACACAGGCGGATTTAAACTGGACAGATAAGAAATCCCGCAGTTCCGTGGAGATGAATGACAGATCCAACCGCCCGGCGCTGGCGGATCAGAATGCCAACATCGGCGCATATGATACGATTCTGCTTGGTTTCCCCATCTGGTGGTATACAGCACCCCGTATCATCCATACCTTTCTGGAGAGCTATGACTTTTTCGGGAAGAAGATCGTGCTGTTTGCGACATCCGGCGGCAGCGGATTCGGCAGGACGGCGGATGATCTGGCGCCGGTCTGTCCCGGTGCGGCAGTCCTTGAAGGTAAAGTTCTGAACGGCAGCCTTTCCGATGATGCCTTGAAAAAGTGGGTGGAGACGCTATGAAAAAACATTTATCATTTTTGACCTCTTTTATTCTAGGGGCGTCCTTGCTTTTTGCGGGGTATGAACAGGCTGCCGCGGCAGAAGCGGACACAGGCGGAGGCCAGTCAGCGGAGGATGCAGAGACGCAGGTTCCCGAAGACACGTCGTCGGATTCTCCTGTGGTGTTCTTTACCTCCGACATCAGCGCGGAGGGAATGATGGCGGTTTATGAGGCGCTTGGCTGGAAACCGGACGGCAAGGTGGCGGTAAAACTGTCCACCGGCGAACCCCCTGCAAGCAATTACCTGGATCCGCAGCTCATCAAAGATGTGGTGGAAGCTGTGGACGGTACGATCGTGGAGTGCAACACCGCTTACGGTGGTTCCCGTTCCGAGACGGCCATGCATTATCAGGTAGCAGAAGACCACGGCTTCACTGAGATTGCGGATTTTCAGATTCTTGATGAAAACGGCTCCATGACTTTGCCCGTGAAGGGAGGCAGCGTTCTTACGGAAAACTATGTAGGGGCCGCGTTTGCCGACTACGATTCCTATCTTGTCCTTTCTCATTTCAAGGGTCATGCGATGGCCGGTTACGGCGGGGCGATCAAGAATATTTCCATTGGACTTGGCTCCAGCGAGGGAAAGGCATGGATTCACAGCGGCGGCACAGGCGGCAGTATGTGGAGCGGAGATCAGGACGCTTTTTTGGAGGCTATGGCTGAGGCGGGAAAATCCGTGTCGGACTACCTTGGAAACGGGGAGAGGATCGCTTATATCAACGTGATGAATCGTCTGTCTATCGATTGCGACTGCGACGGCAATCCCGCCGAGCCGGATATGCACGACATAGGCATTCTTGCGTCCAACGATCCCGTGGCACTGGATCAGGCCTGTATTGATCTTGTCTATGCGCAGAAAGACGGCGACGGGGCATCTCTGGTAGAGCGCATTGAATCCCAGAACGGCCTGCATACGCTGGAACACGCCGAGGAGATCGGCCTTGGCAGCCGCACATACGATCTGGTGAACATAGATGAATGAGATATTTGACATTCTGCACCGAGAGTTCGTCTATGTGTGGTATTATTTCCTGCTTCAGCTCCGGCAGATCGCCGGGTACTGGATTCTCGGTATGGTCGTCGGCTCTCTGGTTTCGGTGTTCGCGAAGGACACTATCCACGGGGCCTTCGACCGCATCCGGGATAAGAAGTGGGGGCTGTGGGGCGTTGTCCCGGCAAGTCTGTTAGGTATTGCATCCCCGCTTTGTATGTATGGCACGATCCCCATCGCGGCGTCATTCTCCAGGCACGGGATGCGGCACGACTGGCTGGCGGCGTTCATGATGTCCAGCGTCCTGCTGAACCCGCAGCTCATCATGTATTCCACCGCATTGGGCATGACGGCGCTAGTAATCCGCATTGTGTCCTGTACGATTTGCGGGATCGCTGCGGGGATCGCGGTGCATATTTTCTATAAGGACAAGCCGTTTTTTAACTTTGAGGGCTTTGAGCCGAGGGCGAGCCATGACATCCACCCGAATCTGTTTCTAAGGTTTCTTTTCAATCTCGGCCGGAACATCAAAGCGACAGGACTGTATTTTTTGCTGGGCGTACTGCTTTCCGCGCTGTTTCAGAGGTATGTTCCCGCGGACAAATTTGCCGCCCTGTTCGGTGAGGCAAACGAAGGATTCGGAGTGCTGATGGCGGCGACGATCGGCGTCCCTCTGTATGCCTGCGGCGGCGGGACGATCCCGCTGATCCGGGAATGGCTCGCCATGGGCATGAGCATGGGGAGCGCTTCAGCCTTTATGATCACCGGTCCGGCGACGAAGATCACCAATCTCGGCGCTTTGAAGATTGTGCTGGGGATGAAACGATTTTTGCTGTATGTTGTCTTTGTAATGCTGTTTTCATTTGGGACAGGGATATTGGTCAATTTCGCCTGTCATTGACGTATTTTTATCGATAAATTATAATTGAGGCAACAGAATCCGAATTGTCTTTTCTTTTGACACTTTCCAGTATAACGACAGGGAGATTTATTACGACGGCTTCCGCGCCACGGCGGCGGCCAAGTGGACCCATCATGAGGAACAGTTCGCCACGGATCTGCAAAATGTGCGTGACGCTGGCAAGAGAATGGTGGAAAAGATCAGGATAGTTATATAGAAGGAAACTTGAAAACGCTATGTAAAAGGTTCATCCGATCGCATAGCGTTATTTTTATTTGCTCCGGGCAAACAAAATAAAAATTGATTAAAAGTCATTGACTCAAATTCAGCGAATGTGATATAATGAAATCACACAAAGGAGGTGATGGCGTGGAAAAGAAAATGACGAATCGACAGCTTGCCGCACTGGAAACCAGGCGCAAGCTACTGGAGGCAGCGAAAAAGCTGGTATGTGAAAAAGGCTTGATCAACACATCTATCGAAGAGATCACAAAAGCTTGCGGCGTTTCAAATGGCACATTCTATACCTATTTCAAACGCAAGGAAGATATAGTCTTTGCGTTAAGCCAGGAGATGTATCAGGGAATTTATGAGGAAGCGCAGGCCCATGACGGCCCCTTTATGGAACGACTGGCATTTTACATGGTGAATTTCTCCGGCCACATTGAACGGGACGGGCTGAAGCTCTGCCAGGAATGGGTGCGGAACACCGTAGACCCCGATCTCGTGGAGGTCCCGTACAACAAGGACAAACTCCGCGTGGATATTGATTCCATGAAGGGTATGATTGAAAAAGGAATTGAGCGCGGTGAACTGAAAAAAGGCACGCCCGTAGGCGCGCTCGCGGGCGCTCTGGTAGATGTGATCTACGGTGAAATGCTTTGTTGGGATATGTCCGGTGGTGCATACAGTTTTGAGAAACGGACAAAAGAATTTTGCAATCTGTTTTTACCAGCCATGATACAACCCTATATCAGCGAGAGCGTTCTTGAAAATGGAAACAGGAACGAAAAATAAAAACAGGAACTGACAATAAGCGAGATCAAGAAATTGGGATTTGGGCTAATGCGCCTTCCCCAGAAAAGCGACAATACAACCGACATCGACATGTTCAAACAGATGGTAGACCTTAAATGCGAATGGAGGACTTTATCATGGCTAAGAATCTGATCATCTACTACTCCCGTAAAGGAGAAAATTACTGGAACGGCAGTATCAAGAATATTGCCAGGGGCAATACGGAGATTGTGGCAGAGTTCATTCAGAAGGCTGTGGGCGGCGATCTGTTTGAGGTGGATACGGTAAAGCCATATTCTGAGGACTACACTGCCTGCACCCAGGAAGCTCAGCGGGAACTCCGCGCCGACGCAAGGCCGGAACTGAAAAAGTACCTCGGCAACATTGACGATTACAACAACATCTTCGTCTGCGGCCCCTGCTGGTGGGGAACTTTCCCGATGGCGGTGTTCACCCAGCTTGAAAGGCTGGATTTCACCGGCAAAAAGGTAATGGCCGTCATGACCCACGAGGGCAGCGGCCTCGGCTCCTGTGAACGTGACCTGAAGAAAATCTGCAAGGGCGCATCCTTTGGAAAGGGGCTTGCCGTTCACGGTGCGGATGCTTCAAGGTCTGAAAACACGGTAGCTGCATGGGCAATAAAAGCATTACAGTAAACAGGAGGATAGCATGGAACAATATTTTGGAGAAAATACCCCGAAGCTGGGTTTTGGCCTGATGCGTCTGCCCAAACGGGGAGGAAAAATTGATGTGGAACAGGTCAAAAAGATGGTCGATCTGTTCATGGAGGCGGGGCTGACCTATTTCGATACCGCCTATGTGTATGACGGCGGCGATTCCGAGCGGGCCGCGAAAGAGGCTTTGGTAGACCGCTACCCCCGCGAGAGTTTTACGCTGGCAACCAAGCTGTGCGCATGGATGGGCGCTCACAATGAGCAGACCGCCAAGCAGCAGTTTTATACCAGTCTGGAGCGAACCGGCGCGGGCTATTTCGACTACTATCTGCTCCATGCGTTGCAGGCGGGGAACTACAAAACCTATGATAAATACCACATTTGGGATTTTGTAAAAGAGCAGAAAGCAAAAGGGCTGATTCGGCATTGGGGCTTTTCTTTCCATGCCACGCCGGATATTCTGGACGAATTGCTCACCGCCCACCCGGACGCCGAGTTTGTGCAGCTTCAGCTCAATTACGCCGATTGGGAAAATCCCGATGTGACGGCCCGTGAGAATTATGAGGTCGCCAGACGCCACGGCAAATCCATCGTGGTGATGGAGCCGGTCAAAGGCGGCGCATTGGCAAACCCGCCCGCGGCAGTACAAAAGGTATTCCGGGAAGCTGATCCGGACGCTTCCTTTGCTTCCTGGGCGATCCGTTACGCCGCTTCTCTGGACGGGATCATCACGGTGTTGTCCGGCATGAGCAACATAGACCAAATGAGGGACAATCTCTCCTACATGAAAGATTTCAAGCCTTTGGACAGTGCAGAGCAGGAGACGGTCCGCAAGGCACAGGAAATTATGACCGGCGTAAAATCGATTCCCTGTACCGCCTGCCATTACTGCACGGAGGGTTGCCCGAAAAAGATTGCGATTCCTGAGATTTTTGCCGCCCGGAACCAACAGCTCGTATGGGGACAGTTGGAGGAAGGCAGACGCCAGTATGCGGAAGCGGTAAAGAACGGTGGCCGTGCCTCCGATTGCATCGCCTGCGGTCAGTGCGAGCGGGCCTGCCCCCAGCAGATCGATGTGATCACAAGGCTGAAAGACTGTGCGGCACAGTTTGACCGCGTATAAATACTTTAATCGATGAAACGCGCAGATTGCCCTGGCGTGGATGCTGCATAAATATCCCAATGTGGTGCTGATTCGGACGTTCCGACCGTCTACATGACCACCGACATCTCCACGGAGGGGCTGATGGCGGTATATGAGGCTCTCAACTGAGAAAATCTAAAAAGAGAACCCCCGGGGAGGCTTGCGAAGCAGTTTTCGGCAGTTTATAATGCTATCATGTTAAACAATTCCTACCTCCACCCAAAACGGAATGTTTAGCTGCGCATGCAGAAATGCGCAAAATCCCATTATAACCTTCGAGTGATCCGGCTTGTTCTGATCGGGAAGCAGAATAAGCCGGATCATTCCCGCTTTGCATTAACATATAACTATCACCGGAAGGAAATGCTATACCCGATAGGAGGCGGTTTCTATGGAAAGGCCGGAAACGGTTTTTGAGTGGCATGCGCGGAGGCGCAACAATATCTGCAGTATCTGCCGGATGATTGGGAAGGATAGTGCTGTTGGGGATTGCATTTGTGCGGTTGAAAGCCGGGGATATTTTTGATATATTCAGAGAAAAATCGGGATTGGTGAAGTGAACAGAATGAATTTACAACAACTAAAATATGTCATAGCTGTAGCCGAGACAAAATCTATTACAAAGGCGGCCGGAAAACTGTATATCTCCCAGCCTAGTCTTTCCAATGCTATTAAAGATTTGGAGACCGAAACTGGAATTACTCTTTTTGTGCGTAGCCGAAGCGGCGTTACGCTGACAAAGGAGGGTATGGAGTTTCTGGGGTATGTCCGTCAGGTAATGCAGCAGTTTGTTCCTCTTTTTACCGCAAAGCCACATGCGTTTTTGCAGAAAAATCATCCGTTGGCCAATAAGCAAAAACTAAGACTTTCGGAATTGGAGCCATACCCACGATTGAATTTTGTGCAGGGCAATTATGAATCATCGTACTATGCAGAAGAACTTTTTAGTACAGTTCCGGTGGATAAGGAAATACGCATCAATGACCGAGGCGCTATCGTTAACTTTATGCTGGGGCTTAATGCCTATACGATTTCTAGTGGCATTTTCCCCAAATATCTCCACGGAGACAACATTATTGCCGTTCCACTTGATGAGTCAGAGCGTATGGACATTGGCTATATTCTTCCGGAAAGACAACCTTTAAGTGAGTTGGGCGCCACCTATATCCGTGAATTGATGAAATATGCTCCCACAGAGTCATAGTTTAATGCTATGAAATAAGATATTAAATAGGTGTTACCTATCTTGTAATTTGTTCTGCTATAATAATATGCAGAAGGTGGTGAGAGGTAATGCCTATATATGTGCTTGGCAATTTTCTTATTTATTGTGTGATTAACGCATTTACGCCCGGTCCGGGAAACATTCTTGCGTTGAATACGGTAACAACCTATGGATGGAAAAAAGGAAAACCGCTGTTTTTCGGGATATTTACGGGCTATTACGTCGTACAGTTTATCTGCGCTTTCTTTGTCTATGGTATAAGCGCTTTCCTGCCCGGAGTGATGAACGTACTCAAATACGTCGGAGCGGCGTACATCCTGTATCTCGCGCTTCATATTGTCATCAGCCATCCGGCGGGAGACCATAGCGAGAAGTCTGCATCCTTCATGAAGGGCTTTCTTCTTCAATTCGTGAATGTGAAAATATATATGTTCGGTATCACGGCCTTAACCGGTTTTGTGGTCGGTTACAATTCAACGCTGATTGCACTTTTGTTTTTCGAAATTGTCATTGCTACCATCGGTACTATTGCAACCGGGACATGGATTGTCGGAGGGCTGTTGATCCAGAAATTCTATTTGAAATATTATCGAGTTATCAATATTGTTTTGGCTCTTTCTTTATTAGAGTGCGTATTTAGTATACTTCGGTAAATTTAAGTTGCTGCTGAGGCAACATCAAAATTATCGAGGACTATTCAGCGCACGTTGGATTCTCTGCGTGAAAAGAACTTGATTGAGAGAATTGGAAGCGATCGGTCAGGATATTGGAGGAGGCTGATGTCAATGGATGGACTAAATTAGTAGCGGAAAGAAAACTGACCTGACTAAGAGAGCACAGAATGTCGGGTGTTAATTCGTATGGCTGATATACTGATAGTACAGTGCGAGGGAGTGAGCAGGATGAAAGGCTGGATCGAAGGATTTCAGGAATCTATTGATTTCATAGAACAGAATCTGACAGAGGAACTGGACATCACAGATATTGCTGGTAAGGCAGCTTTGTCTCCGTTCTATTACCAGCGTATCTTTGGAGCTCTGTGTGGTATGACTGTCGGTGAATATATCCGTGCGCGCAGGATGACTCTGGCAGCTCGGGAACTCAGTCGGGAAGATGTGAAGGTAATTGATGTTGCCGTTAAATATGGCTATGAATCACCGGACAGCTTTGCAAAAGCTTTTCAGAAGTTTCATGGAATCACACCATCACAGGCACGGGAGACAGGTGCGCCGCTCAGATCTCTTGCTCCACTGCATATCAAAATCACGATGGAGGGTGGAACGATGTTAGAGTATCGTATTGTTGAAAAGGCTCCTTTTACTATTGTCGGAACCAGGAGACGCTTCAATTCGGATACCAGTTATCAGGAGATACCGAAGTTTTGGGATGAATACATGGGACAGGGAGAGAAGTGTCCTATCATGGGGACATTTGGTGCTTGCGTTGATATGGGCGGCAAGGATTTTGACTATTGGATTGCGGATCTGTATAAGCCGTGGGAAGACATTCCTGAAGACTGCGAGACTTATCAGATTCCGGGCAGTCTGTGGGCACAGTTCATCTGTAAAGGACAGCTGCCGGACAGCTTACAGAGTGTGAACACTAAGATTTGGTCTGAATGGCTTCCTGCTCTGCAGGGATATGAGCTTGCAGGTAAATATAACCTTGAAGTGTATGGTCCTCCGACAGAGAATCCGGATGATTATATAAGCTATATCTGGATTCCATTAAAGAAAGCCTGACTAGTTAAAGAAACGCTAAGGGGCTGTTGCGTACGAAGGCACGCCCAAAATCCGGGGCCTTCTGGAATCAGAGAAGTCTCCGGATTTTTTGACTATAATGAGCGAGGGCGCCGGATATATCGCGGGAACTGATCTGCTGATCGATGGGGCGTGATCGCATCTCTGAAAAGCGGCAGATTCAATCTTCACGTAAGATAGGATGGTATTTGAATATGACCAATACTGCCGCAAGGGCAAAAAGAACCTGCGCAGATTGTGGAAAGTGCAATATTGATTTTTTCATGCAGTCCGGATATAATAGAAAAGAAAAATGCAACATGTTGCAAAAATCCTTCGCAGAAGAGGCCGACAGTGGAGATTCGCAGAGATTTTTATTTGAATAAATTGATAAAAAGAAAGAATAATGGGCTGATTAAGGTGATTACCGGTATTCGCAGATGCGGAAAGTCCTATTTGCTGAATAAACTTTTTTATCGCCATCTGCTGGAAACCGGAGTGGATGCTGACCATATCATCCGTTTTGCGTTTGACTCAGCGGATGATCTTTATCTTATCGGGGAAAACCTGATTCGGATTGAAAAGGAAAAGCGTGGAGTCGATCCCGAAAGGTTCATGGATTATATTCGATCCAGGACTGTTGGCGATGGAATGTATTATCTGCTTCTTGATGAAATTCAGATGTTGGATTGTTTTGAAGCTGTTTTGAACGGTTATCTGCGCAAAGACAATATGGATGTATTTGTGACCGGAAGCAATGCAAAGCTTCTGTCCAAAGATATTGCTACGGAGTTCGCCGGTCGTGGCGACGAGGTACATATGTACCCTTTGAGTTTTGCGGAGTTTATGACCGTATACAGCGGAGACAAATACATGGGGTTATCCGAGTATATGCTGTACGGCGGTATCCCTCAGGTTGTTCTGTGTGACGAATCCGGGGATAAGGCCGCAGCATTACGGAATCTGTTCGGCGAGATTTATATTCGGGATATCACTAAGCGCAACCGCGTGAAGAATATCGGTGAATTGGAAGATCTGTTGAATATTCTTTCTTCGGCCATTGGTTCGTTGACCAATCCCGAAAAATTGAAGAACACTTTCAGAACCGTGAAGAAATCCCGAATTACTTCCGTTACTATTAAGAAGTATCTGGATTATTTGGAGGATTCTTTCCTGATTGAATCGGCGCAAAGATATGACATAAAGGGAAAGGCGTATATAGAGACTCCAAAGAAATATTATTTCTCCGATCTCGGACTTCGTAACGCCAGAATCAATTTCCGTCAGTTTGAGCAGACGCATGCTATGGAAAACGTGATTTATAACGAACTTCGTCTGCGCGGCTACAGCGTGGATGTAGGAGTAATACCGATTGCGGAAAGAGATCAGACCGGCAGGGTAATCCGTAAACAATTGGAAGTGGATTTTGTATGCAATCTTGGCTCTTCCAGATACTATATTCAGTCTGTTTACGCGCTGCCTGATGAAGCAAAACGAACTCAGGAAATCAGACCGTTCAGAAAGATTGATGATTCTTTTAAGAAGATCGTTATCACAAAAGACATTGTGCAGCCTTATTATGATGACTATGGGATTCTGACTGTGAACATTTATGATTTTCTTCTTGATCCGCAGCTTTCGGAAAAATAATCAGAGCCATAAAGCGGGTTTCATCAGCCGGGAGTGGTTTCCCGACTTCGCCTACATGAAAGATAAGTACGGACAGGCTTACGGCTGGGGCGTAGCGAAGTACTCCACGCCGGAAGCTCAGTTCGGCTATGATTTTGTGACTTCGGCGTACCGCAGGGAACCGGAAGAGTCAAAGAAGCGCATCATTTCCCACTTGAAGACCGTTCTGCCTGAAGCAGACACAGATCAGCTGTTAAAATTGATCAAGTGAGGGAAAATGAAAACGATATTTAAAAAACGTGCTGAAATACCACGAAAAAGGGTTGGCATAAGCGCAGCAAATGTAAAAGGAAGTCGACGCAAATGTAATTTGCAGAAGACTTCCTTTTTTCGACAAGAATGTAAACGGTAAAGAAAATTCAATGAAGCATATAGTATACATTTTTAAGAGAATAAAGTCAGCTTGTTCTAACCCCACTTTCTTTTCGATTTCACAAAAGTCAGCTTTGATTGCACAAACGTCAGTCCGGCGGTCACAAAGATAGCGGCAAATGTAGTATAATCGTACTAAAATTTTCAAAAATAAAAATATAACGAAATTCGCGTTACTGCGTATCAATAATCAGGAAAGCAAAAATCCGGGAAACGAATGCAAATACATTTCATGAATATCGGAGAAGAAAGCAAGAGGAGGAGAAACATGTATTACATACTGGATGAGCGTTATGCGCTGCGCGGCTGGCAGAAGCTGCCGTTTGCGCTGCTGGACCGGCGCAGAGGGCGGGCCACGTTCCTGAAGAAAGCGGATATGAAGCTGCTCCTCGACATGGACGGCCGCACAGACCTGGAGGGCGCGTCCGGGCAGCAGAAGGAAGCGCTGAAAAAGCTGGAAGAGGAAGGCGTCATACACGCCTGCGAGCCGGGGACGAAGCTGAAGGACGACCAGCTATACAAATTTTACGACAACCGCTACATCCGCACGGCGCACTGGTCCGTGACGGGGCGCTGCAACTACCGCTGCAAGCACTGCTACATGTCCGCGCCGGATGCCAAATACGGGGAGTTGGACCATGAGACGGCGATGGGCATTGCCCGTCAGATTGTGGACTGCGGCATTGCGGAAGTTACCCTGACCGGCGGGGAGCCGCTGGTCCGTCCGGATTTCTTTGACCTCGTGGACGTGCTGCTGGACGGCGGCGTACGCATTTCTCAGATTTATTCAAACGGCCGTCTGGTGACGGACGACCTGCTGAAAAAGCTGGAGGATCGGGGCATCCGTCCCGAGTTCAACATGAGCTTCGACGGCGTGGGCTGGCACGACTGGCTGCGCGGTGTGCCGGGCGCGGAAAAATATGTGACGGACGCGTTCCTGCGCTGCCGCGAGCACGGTTTCCCTACCGGCTCGGAAATGTGCATCCACGAGCGGAACAAGCACACCCTGCGGGAAACGGTCCGGTTCCTTGCAAGCGTGGGCTGCGGCTCCTTGAAGACCAACCCCATTTCCGATGTGGGCGCATGGAAAGAGGGAGGGTACGGCCCAGGTATCGAGATAGAGGATCTGTTCCGGGTCTACCTGGACTACATCCCGCGGTACTATGAGGACGGTATGCCCCTGTCGCTGCAACTGGGCGGCTTTTTCAGCGCCTCGCCGGGGAGTCCGAAGGAGTGGAGCATCCCCATGAAGAAGGACTGGTGCAAGGATCCGTCGCGGGAGTGCGTCTGCGGCCACGCGCGCATGGTGATGTATATCTCCGCGGAAGGGCGTGCGCTGCCCTGCATGTCCTTATCCGGCATGCCCATTCAGGAGAATTATCCGTTCATCACGCAGATCGGTCTGAGGCAGTGCATCACCGACTCGTCCTACATGCGGCTCATCGAGACCAGGGGCTCCGAGGTGCTGGCGCACAACCCGGAATGCCGCGGCTGCGAGCACGCCGGATACTGTCTTGGCGGATGCCGCGCCGGGGCGCTGGAGACCAGCCCGGACGACATCATGGGACGCGATATGGCGGCCTGCACCCTCTTAAAAGGAGGATGGACGGACAAGATCAGCAAGGTCATGGAGACCATCACACTGCCGGAAGGGAGGTGAGGAAGAAAGGAAACGGGGATTTCCGGAGGCGGAAGAGCTGCCGGACGCAAGGAAAACACATGAATGGAAACAGGAAAAGTTAAAAGTCCAGCTAAGAAATGTCAATAGGTAAAATGAAAAATGTATAAAAAGTTTTTTTCAAGCGGCTGATGGGAAAAAGGGTAACCTTAACAAACCCATTGCTATGGGATTGTTAAAATTTGATTCAAATCTCCATCAGGCAGCGGCGTTTACAACTCCTGGGTGCTCTGCTGCATAACGTTCACAGTGTTCTTCCGGAGTAATGAGCTCAAAAGGCTTATTATCCCGGAGCATAGCGAAAAGGATGTTGCAGATTTTGTGCATGACAGCTCCAATAGCAACGTTCTTTTTCTTGCTGGCACATTTACGGATGTAATAATCGTTAATAACCGGGTTCACGGGTACTTTTGTTGTTTTATCCACTTTTAGGTTGTTGATGGCGATCATATGCAGGACACGCCTGGCAAGGCTGGAGCCCCGCTTGGACATGTGGACCCTGTCTCCATGAAGCTTGCCGGAATCGTGCACGCCGGGATCCAACCCAAAGTAAGCGTAGAGCTTTTTGGGTGAGGGGAAACGGTCAAAGGAACCCATTTCCGCAATCAGGACGACTGCGCTTAAAAAGCCGACGCCGCGCAAGGACTGTGCAATGGAGATATGCCTATGGGCCGGCGTTCCTTCCAACTGATCAACAGCCCTATGCAGCTCTTCCAGGATGCTGTCCAGATGGGCCTGATATTCCCGGTAGATTTTTATATACCGGCGGATGCAGAGCGCATTGCTGGGAAGGGCGCGCCCGAAAACAGCAGCGTCCTTTGCGGCGGCGCATATGGCGTCATACTTGGAAAGGGCATAGTTCTCCCCAAAGCGTGCCGTGCTGCGGATGATTTTCACCAGTTCGTTTTTTGGGGCGGCAAGCATATCCGCCGCAAGCGGGTAAGTTTCCAGAAGCTTTAAGGACGTCAGCGTTGTGATCTTACTGAATACATCCAGGTATGCGGGAAAGGACACTTTGAGTTCCGCATGAAGCTTCAGCACAATGGCGGACTGCAGATCCTTGAAATAATAGTAGTCACGCACGAGATTGCGCAGGTCAATGATTGCGTCATCCGGGACGATGGAAGTCTTAAGGGAGACATCCAGGCCGACTTTAGCAGCTTTTTTTGAATCAAATTTATCATTATGTAGTTTCCTAATGTTCATATTTGTGCTATTCTTAGTAATGATAGGATTCATGACGGAGCAGTCAAAACCCTTATCACGAAGGAAGCACAAGAGCGGGATGTGGTAGATCCCCGTGGACTCAAGGAAGCAGCGGCTTTCGAGAGAATACATCTCTTGGGCTTCCTTTATTTTTGTGACGGCAAGCTCACGGGACTGGGGATCAGAGTGGATGATCTTAAAAGGTTTTCCGGTGAGAGTGCCATTGGGGAGCATGATGGACATCCAGGTGAAATCTGCGCCGACATCAAGCCCGACTGAGAGGTAGGGGATGCTTTCGGGCATCTCGAGTACTTTTTGATTGTGCATAACGATATCCTTTCTGGCAGGCATCCATTTCCAGAGGGTGGATACGCAGCCTAGCGGCTCATACAGGTATAGCCTGAGGCCTCCCAACCAGCCAAAACACAAATGACCACCGAATGGATTGACAGACTTTTTAAGAGGTTTCACCAGCCGGAAGGCTGGTTCCCAAGGAGGAACCGTCAATGATCCTGCCTTGAGTGATTTGGTGCTATGTCAAGAAAAAGTACAAGTTTAGAATGACCTTTTCTGTATCTTTAAATTATTACCAACTTCATTC
>CANQDA010000054.1 GCA_947591155.1 uncultured Lachnospiraceae bacterium | reverse complement strand
GCCGCTGGCGCCGGTCACTACCGCTTTTTTCATCCCGCTCACCCCGCGTACCGGAAGTTCACGTCGCTCTCCGCCAGTGTGGGCGCCTTCACGTCCTTTGGGGACACCACTGCCTTGATGTCCGGCCAGGCTATGGCGATCTGCGAATCGTTCCACGCTATCGCCCGGTCATATGCCGGCGCGTACAGGTTGTCCACCTTATACTGCCCCTCCGTGTTGTCCACCAGCGACATACACACATGCCCGAATCCCCGGGGAATGAACAGCTGCTTTCGGTTCTCTGCGCTCAAAATCACAGAGCACCACTGCAAATAGGTGGGCGAGCCCTTCCGCAGATCCACCGCAATATCCAGCAGACTGCCCCGGGTGCACCGGATCAGTTTTGCCTGGGCATGGGGATCGTTCTGAAAGTGGATGCCCCGGATCGTGCCCCGCTCCAGGCACAGGAAATGGTTGTCCTGGACAAACTCGCAGTCGATCCCGTATTCCGCCAGCGTCCGCTTGGAATAGGTTTCGCAGTAATAGCCCCGGTAGTCCTCAAAATAGGTGGGCTCTATGATCTTCACCCCTGGAAGGGCCAGCTCTGTCACTTGCATCTCACCGTTCCTCCTTTACGTGCGCCGCTCCGGCGTATACGGGCAGGATAAACAGCGCACAGCAGACAACGGTGGCCGCCGGGGTATACAAATGATTACAAAATACCCCCCCAGGTCTCTTCATATCCGTATCCTTCATCGTACAAATACCCCCCCAACTTTGCGTTTGCGCACAATTCATCATTTCACTGATCCATTTGCTTACTGTCATGGCGGGCCGGCAGCACAGTTTTTCGTCCAGCTTTTTCGAATCGAACACCGTGCTTCCCGATTCCACCTTCCAGACACTTTCCGGCCACGGGCTTTCCACCACCCGCGCGCCGGTCGCCTCCGCTACTTTTTCTGCCAGTTCCCGGATCGAAAGCGCCTCGCCGCCCACGTTGAATACGTCGTTTTCGCACGCGGCGCTCTGTCCCGCCTGCCACAGCGCGTGACACAGATCCCCGATATAGGTCACCGTCCGACGCTGGCTTCCGTCTCCATAGATGCGGATCTGGCCGTTCTCTCTGGCCTGACGTAGGAAAAACTCTACCGTCCCATAGGAGGACACCGGTCTGACCAGCGTGCCATAGGGCACGCATATGCGCATAACGCAGTATCTCACCCCATACAGCCGTCCGTACATCTCCAGATACTGCTCACAGGCATATTTCTGGGCAGCATACGGCGTCAAAAACTGCTTGGGCGCGTCCTCCGCCAGCGGCGCGTCGCTTCCCCTGTACACCAAACGCGTAGACGGAAAGATGATTTTTGCCTGGGAGCCCACCGCCCTGTACGCCGTGAGCAGCCGCAGTAGCATCCGCTCGTTGATATCCAGAAATTCCTCCGGGGTGTCAAAGCCCTGGATCGTGCCTGTCTTCCCAGTGAAAAAGTACACCAGATCGCACCCGTCGATCGCCTGCTCCAGCTGTTCCTGCCGGGTCATGTCGATCTGCCGGTAGCCGGGCGCGTGATCCATATGCTCCGCCTGGTGACCACAGGGCGCCGTCTCTCCATAATTTGCCTCTTCGTTGACCTTCAGCAAATTGCGTGCCAGGTAACCGTTGGCTCCGATCACGGCCGCCCTCACGTTTTCTCTCCTCCTTGCCGGATCACGTCCACCGCCTGGCTCTGCCGGCGGATGGCCTGGCGCATCTGCTTCCGGGCGTTTTCGTCCTCCACACTCTGCACGAACCGCTCTATAGAGTGCAGGAACTGGTCGTCCGGCTCGACATCCGTCACGGTCTCACCCCCGGCGCCGTGCAGGATCAGGCGCGGGGCAAGGTCAGCCCCCGCTGTGAAGATCCGCGGGGCGATCAGCGTGGCCTTGCTTCCCCACACCTCCAGCTGACACTGGTAGGCGTTGTCCATACCAAAGGACACCTGGGCGCACAGCCCCTCGTTGTTTTCCAGCACCGCGCTGCCGTAAAGATCTACCTCATACCCCTCCGGCTCCACAAGCCGGCCCTGAGTCACCCGGGCGCTGCCACCCAGCAGTTCCTGGGCCAGCCGTACCGGATACCCGCCGCAGTCCAGCAGCGCGCCGCCGCCCAGCTCCCGGTTATAGCGAAAGTCGTTCCCCTCCCGCTTGGGAAAGCCGAACGCCATCCGCAGCAGCCGCAGCTGCCCCAGCTCGCCGGATTCGATATAGCGCTTTATCAGCGCCAGCTGCCGGTGGTAAAGGAACATATAGTTTTCATGCACCGCAAGGCCCTTTTCCTCCGCCAGCGTCAGAAGAGTCTCCGTCTGCTCCGGACTGGTGGCAAAGGGCTTTTCCAACAGCACATGCTTTCCCGCCTCCAGGGCCTTTTTTGCCCACTGACAGTGGAGCGCCGGGGGCAGCGGCACATATACCGCCCCGATGCTCTCGTCCGCCAAAAGCGCGTCATACCCGTCGTAGATCTGCCCGCCGTACTGCTCCTGAAACGGCTTTCCCTTCTCCGGCGTCCGGCTGGCCACGCCCGCGTATGTCAGATTTGCACACTTTTTCAGCGCCGGCAGAAATCGCCGGTACGCTATATCCGATGTCCCCAGTATTCC
Source organism: uncultured Lachnospiraceae bacterium (assembly GCA_947591155.1). Classification (GTDB taxonomy): domain Bacteria; phylum Bacillota; class Clostridia; order Lachnospirales; family Lachnospiraceae; genus Choladousia. Next base: position 17,243 of record CANQDA010000054.1, on the reverse strand, counting down.
GATTTTCATCTCACGCCTCCAACAGTGACAGCAGATTCCGCAGCTGAATGTTCAGTATGTTGTTGATCTGCAGCATCTCGTTGAGCGAACGGTGATCCAGCCAGAAATACCCCTCCGGCAGTACCGGCATTTCCTCCTCCTTCACCCGCAGGATCACGTTCCGGTTCTGCTCATGGTAAAACCGGCCGCCCTCCTCGCTCATCAGGTGGTCGAACATGACCCCTTCGCCCCGCTCCAGACGCTCCCGGAACAGCCGCAGGATGTCGTCCTCCGCCGGCGCCGTGCCAGCCTCCTGCTGCACCGTCGGGCCCAGCTCCACCGTGTCGAACACGCCGATCTCCTGCTTGAACTGGACGAGGAAATTCAGCACCCCGTCGATCTCACAGCACAGCAGGCCGAACAGGGCGATACCGTTGGCGGCAAACAGCGGCTGCGTCCAGTGCCGCACCTCCCGGCCCTCTATGGAGATGTCGCAAAACAGCACCCGGAAGGGATAGGGCTCTTTGCACACCAACTCGCTGCCCCGCATCTCCCAGTTTGTCAGCTCGTGCAGCGGCACCAGCTCCTGCTTGAACGACTGGAACATCTTGTAGCTGTTCAGCCGCTGGTACATCCGGGGCAGGGCGTCCTCTCCCGTGCGGATAAACAGGGAGCGGAACAGCGGCATATCGTGAAACTGCTCCGACAGATCCAGCAGCTCCCGCTCGGTGAGCTGCAGCTTGGCGTACGGGATGCAGGACAGCACCGTGCGCGTGTCCATGTTCACCAGGTTGTCCTGGCGCATCAGCTGCTTGATCTGCCCCAGCGTCATCCAGCAGTGGCTGGGCAGTACCGGCACCTCTTCCTCCACGCGGATCATGATGTTCCGGTTGCGCTTTTTGTAAAACCGCGCCGACTGCTCCGACTGGATCTGATCCACCACTACCTCATACCGGTCAAAGTTCAGAAAGTACTCCAGATACGGCGGCGATGCCCCCCCGTGCTTGCGGGTGAAGTTGCTCAGCGTCGCCTGGATCGTCGGGGAGATCTGCATGCAGTTCACGTTTCCCGGCTCGATCTTCGCCTGCATGAGAAAATGCATCACGCCGTCGATCTCCCGGCACAGCACCCCCAGAAACCCGATCTCCTCCTGCAGGATGATGGGCTGGGTCTGCACCGTGCCGTCCTGCTGCTCCTGGCGCATTCCCGTGATCTGGAAAAAGCTCAGGTTCCGGTTCTGTATGCACCCGCTCTGCCTGTCATAGTACCAGGGCTCGCACTGCTCCAGGGATATGGGCCGGATGGAGACATACGTATTCTTGTTCCGCTCCCGCACCCACTCCAATATCTCCGCTGTGCTTCGCTCCTTCCCCTCTGTCTCGCACCAGCTCTTGGCGATCGACAGCAATGTGTCCTTCACGCTCATTCCTGCTTGTCCTCATCAAAGTTGATCTTTTCGCCCACGACCACCAGCGGCCGATGCATCGTCCGCGTATTGATGCTCAATATGTACTCGCCCAGGATCCCCATGAAAAACAGCTGTACCGCGCCGATGAAAAACACACCGATGAGTATAGTCGCCGTCCCATAGGGATAGGAATGCCAGTTAAACAGCTTGCTGAAGAGCACGAACAGCGCCAGCAGCGCGCTGAATATCCCCAGCGCCGCGCCGACAAACGTGGCTATCCGCATCAATATCTTCGTATACGAGGTGATGCCCACCATGGCTACGTCATAGTTCTTAAAAAAGTTCTCACCAGATTTGCCTCGTAGACTGGCCGCCTGCTCATAAGGAATGATACTCATCTCAATGGCAAATTCTGACACGATTCCCTTTAGATATGGCGCCGGGTCGTCCAGCTGTCGGAGAACGTCTATAAAGGATTTGTCATACAGGCCGAATCCGTTGAAATGCGCGATCTGCCTGGAGTCGGACAATTTGTCCATAAGAAAGTAATATAACCGTCTCATGGAATACATCAGCTTATTCTCGTTGCCCTTGGTTCGCTGGCCAATGATGACCCTCTTTCCGTTTTCCCACTGCTCCACCATCTGCGGCAACAGCTCCGGCGGATCCTGCAGGTCGCTGAACAGCAGGAACGTGGCGTCACCCGTACCGTACTGCATCGTCGCAAACACATTCCGCGTAAAGCCAAAGTTCCTGGCGTTGAACACCGCCTTTACCCGCTTGTCCTTCGCGCAATACTCCCGGATCACCTCGCGGGTATTGTCCGGAGAATAGTCATCCACAAAGATGATCTCGTAATCATACTGGGGAAGTTTCTCCGCAAACACCTTCGTCAGCCGATCATACATCACCGGCACACACTTTTCATCGCTATATGTTGGTATCGTTACACTTATCTTTTTCACTTATCAACCTCCGCAATACTTTTAGATTTAATGTGCATTCGACCAAGCACATCCAACAGTAGGCACGTTGCTGCCGAAATAGTACCTCATTTCAACGGCTTGGGCTTGGCATAGCATACTTCATTTAGTATACAGCACTTCCAAACTCTTTGCAACACTTTTTCGATCACACCCTGACATACTTTGCAATGCCCAAGGTCGGGTCATCTTCAACCAATACGAACTCGTTCTTAATAACGTCGTATTCACCAAATACATTGACGGTATCCCAACTATAGTATACGCAATACAACGTATCATACTTTTCAAGTGCTGTGACATCCCACTCAACGACCCAGGCAAATTCTATATTGATATCGTCTAGAATCTCATCATCATGAACCAGATACTCATACTCCTCAATATCAGCCTGGAAAAACACTCCTGTCCTCTGATACGCGATATCAACATTCTCTCTCAATTTTGGAAGTATATCTAAATACGGCATCCTTCGATTGTTTGTATCCGGATCTACTCGTTCATCGTATTCGCCCATATCGTGCAGAACAGAAACATGCATCGTATAACCAAGTATCAAAAACGCAGATGCCAACACTATTCTTGTTGTCCTTTTCCCTGTCGATAATAAGTGAAAATCATCTGGCAGTCTTTTTCCCTTGATCTCAGATAAGAACATCTTAAGAGCAAACAAAACAATACAAACGAGCGGCGGCCAAAGGCAGGAAAAATATCGATACTTCATCAACGACGTGGCGAAGCTCGCCACATATGCCGCCATCACAGTCAGCACCACAAGCAATACGGAGACAAAGAATATGAAGTACTTTGGCGAGGTGCTGAATCTCTCATAGATTCTCTTTCTATTGGCAACTAGATAAACTACGCTTACGAAGAACAGACTGATAAGCAGTATGTTACTGCTGAACCAGAACCGTAAAAGCTGTAGCAGGTTCCATATAGTTGGGTTCAAGGGAGGCGGATTATAGATATTCCCCTGATCGTTTGTCATTACAAATATTCCCCACGCGGCAAACAACACGCCTGGCACGATATAGGAAATGATATATCGAGCATCACACCTCTTCTTGAAACAGAGGCAAACATCTATCAAAAAATATATCCCGATTATCACTATGCCAAAGTAATGGCACATGGAAAGACCTGTATAGCAAGCAAGCAAAGCAAGCAGCATCGGAAAGGAATACCGATTATTATTCAATAGCCGACAATAATAGGCATACAGCGTCAGGCCCGATAGCAGGAAGAACAGAGAATAACTTCTCAGTTCACATCCCATGCTGATTATCATATTGGGAGAAGTGGCAGCAAAAATAGCGGCGGCCACACCGTATGCCTTTCCCAGCGTCCTACCCAAAAAGGCGCCCAATAACACGATACCAAGGAAATAAAATATATGTGGGATCCAAAGAAGCGCCTCATAGGTATGCGGCAACAGTTTTGACGCATAATAGATAATAATATTAAATAACGGCGGTGTGACATCTATATTGGTTCGATTAATATAAATAGCATCTTTCAGGCTACTCTTTGCCGCGGCTAATATTCCCAGCATCTCATCGCCCCAAAACATATCGTTATAACTGTGATAAAAATGTAATGCTGCCAGGCAAAAGATCCCAAGCGCGATATATACATATATATCCCAACTTCTTTCCAGCATTTCATGGTGCCGGCGATAGAATTGACATACGGCATAAGAAGCGCCCAACAACAGGATATATGTTACTCCAAAAACTGCGAAATACCGAGCCTCGTTCTCTAGCAGGCGTGCGTTTCTACTGCCTCCGATATCACACGTCACAGAACTTCCATCCGCTGAAAAGGTATCGATCGTTTTGATTTGGTCGCCAAGAGAGAGTTCCACCTTTCCACTATACAACCCCCCCACAAAACACAACTGACGCTCTCTTCCCACAGGAATGCCAACGGTAATAGACCGCGTGACTCCGGCAGGCTGGCGGACATCCGACTCTATCCGCCAGATATACATCCCGTTTTGCCAGCCCCATTTTCCGTCAATAATCTCCAGATCCTTCTCGGGGACATATTCCGTTCCATCTACCATGAAACCAGTGATCGCGATCTCCTCTGCAGCTGCCTCCGGGCACCTCTCTCCCAACGCTGTCAGGATCACTTCATCCCGCAACGGGAGCATATGCCCCGAAGCGGCGATCGCTATCAAACCAAACACTGCCATCAGAGTCCCCACACATGCTAACTGTCTCCGGGATGTTTTCTTATGACAGAAATAGTACACGCTCACCGTCACAAAAACCAAGATCGCCTGAAACGCATATCGCATTATCTCGCCAGAATGCTCCAGCACGGGTGTTATCATTCTCATTTACACCTCTCACTCCAACTGGGAACGCCAGATGGTCTATTTTCGAAGGATACTTCTCACCCGCATGCGGACGATTACTTCCTACGGTACAGCATCATACTTGCATCCACAGATGACATATATTCTTCATCTACCATGTCATAATTTTCTTGGACGACACTATTGATCTCCTGATTGCCTATACCGCCGTATACGACGATCCACTTAGGCTGAAGCGAGCTGAAATACTCCAATATTTCCTCTCCGGCTTCCGGCGTTACAGCTCCTCTCCAATCCTGCCCGTTGCAGTACCGAAAACAGGGGGTTACATCCGTTACCAAGTACCAGTCCGGTGGCGCGTTGTACGCGATTGTCATGTTCCTCTCCGATTCCGGTATCTGCGCGACCATCTCTTCACTCACTCTGGTATATTCACTCTTTTCAGTACTCATATGCAGAGTCTCTATCCAATATTTTCGACCTTCCGCAGACTGATTCACTTCAAAAGCGACATACAGTAGTACAACCACCGCCAACAGAGAATATGCATACTTATATCTCCTGCAAGAACGGTCGACCCCCCGGCCGCTTGGCTCGCATAAAAACCAACTGACACAGATCGGAACCATCGTCAGGTGTACGATATAGTAATGCGGATACAACCGACATGTATGCATCACCGCTATTGTCGCCAACGCCGCCATCAACACACCCGCCCGCATCAGGCCCTTCTTTTCCAACGCCAGAAAGACGCAGGCAATCGTAGGTGCCAAATAGAGCGCCATCGTCCGCCACTCCTCCGCCGTCTGGATACCAGACGCAGCCTCCGCATAGGACACATTGAAGATAAATGTTCCATAGAGCATATCATAAAGTGCTCCGTGCAACGCAAAATATGTCCAAAAAGGTAACAACACAATGAGTGTTCCCAGTATAAACAACACCATATTTTGCAACAGATTCTTGAATTTCTTTTTCCCAAACAGATAAATCGAGATGCAAAAGATATAGCATGCGATCTCAACATAGTTTGTCACGCGAAAATCTAAAGAAACCCCAAATGTCACGCCATATAATATCGATACATATGCGGGATGCACCGGATCCTGTTTGACGTTTTTGATATACCTGAGAGCATAATAGGAACTGGCCATTAGCAGAGGAAGGTTGAAGTCTTCCGTCAGCGCGCCCTCATCGATCACAAACGAGAAAAAGAACAGCGTTGCCAGCGACGAGAGAATCCCCTTGGGAATACCGGCAAATAGTTTGCCAATCTTATAACTGAACACGAGCGAAATCCATAGGGCGATACACTGAATGGAAAAGAGACCCCACGTCTCGTTGAGCTTTGCTCCCATCATATAGATGAAAAACATAATTGGGCCTTTGTTTTCCGTGATATCCCTATATGGCAGCAAACCATTCGCCCACGCGCGGCTTACCGTTTTGAAGACTGCGGCATCATATCCATAGAATTTCAGCCAGGCAGGCACTCTCGGTGTGCTGGAGATGGACATATAGTACAGAAACCAGACGGCTATTGGCAGCAGCACGACAATAAACAGCCTGTCCACTAGTCTCCAGTTGATTCTCTCGCTTATGCGTCTGCCCAACGACCACAGTACCAGGGCAAGAGCGCCCACTGCTACCCCGGCAAGGATCGCGACCATATAGCGAAGGTATTCTAAAGCTCTGCTCGGCGCCAGAGTTACAGGATATCCCCAGCCGTATTCCTCATATGATTCATAGTGAAAATCATACGTCTGGCTGAACCCTTTCGCGGTTATCCTGACAGATCCCTCCTCCGGACCAACAACAAACACCAATTGTGCATCTGACACGATCGGCATGCGCAAAGTCAAAGGTTCCCGCCCTCTCGACGTATAGATACGCGTGTCCTCATCAACCACCCAATCTCCGCTCTTATATAACTGATCAATACCATACCATACGTTATCAAATACCCCCCCCCGCGGAGGATAACATCGTTCTCGCCAGTGGGGATGACTGTTACCTCACGGAAGGAGAAGTTGATTCGTACAAACAGAAATGTGCCAAACAACACGCTGAAACATGTTACCAAGATGCAAAAAGACATATTGAACGACGCTATTCCATTTTTTACCACCAGGATACACTTTCTCGCCTTACTTATTAATAGTGGAAACACCAAACCAAGTGGTAGCATCAGCACAGATGTAAGCATACCGCATACACAAGCAATCACCACATTCTTTAGGTTCCCGGCAATCTCTACTTGATACTTCCAACCATATTCGACGTAATCTTCATGAAAGAAGTCAATGGATTGGCGGAAGCCTTCTGTCGAAATCTCGACTACCCCCTCTTCTGGTCCTACTACAAAAATAAACTGTGCGTCCGATACGATGGGCACATCCAGAACCAGCGGCCCCTCCCCGTTCAATGTATATATGTGCGCTTCTCTATCGTACGTCCAATCCCCTCTCCGATAGAGCTGATCAGCAAAATACCATGTGTCATCTAACATAGCGCCCCGGAATGTAACGCTATCCCCGCCCACTGGCGTGATTGTCACTTCACGGCTGGTACGCCGGATCACAAAAAAGGTAAATAATCCCAACAAAACGCCAACCAGAATAGCAGAAACCCACGTATATACATTGAGTTTCTTAAGCATATTCAACCACGCACGTTCCTTCCTCACGGCATTCTTCTCCTTCTTAATCGAAGATATCTATTAGAATAACTATTCAAACCAAATCTCATTCGGCCATGAGTCATATACATACTGTGTTGATAAGACCGAATTCGTGATGTGATGATGATATAGCGTAGTGGCCATCGCTGCACTATCATAATGCCAATACAGAGGCATATGTACGACCATCTGTGTTTCTCCGCGTGCATCTCTAGCACGAGCTTCTTCCAGGATGGCAGTCATGATCTCATATTTTTGTTTCGCCGTGCTATCCGGGAACGGCTCGCTGTACGGCTTGCTCGAATCAATAACCACCCCAGACAGCATTGACATCAGCACCGCAATGCACATAACAAATTGTTTGTGCTTCTGCAAAAGGTAGACCCAGGAAAGTACTACCATTAGGATTATAAGTGCATACATGCTGTAACAAGTGTCCATTCTGACAAAATCAGCGTTATTAGCGATATGTGCAAACGATACTGCGCCAAACAACGCAAAGAAAACAAACAAGATGAGTATAATGAGAATTAAAATGATCGACAGGTCGCGCCATTTATTAGGCTTAGCCTTTGCACCTTTGTCCCTGCGGTGAGAGGAGAATAAGCTTATAGCAATACCCCCCCATCCAACAATTGCCGCAGTTTTGAACAAAATATGTGTTTTCAAAAATGAAGACAGAAGAACCGTCACAGCAGCCTTCAATGAGGACAGAAAATCTTCTGGCGAAGTAAGATAACTCGTTCCGAACGTTCTCTTCATTTCAAAATACAGCTTAATTAGGAACATTATCAACGTGAGAACAAAAAACCAATTCTCACATATCACTTCGCGAATCCGCCTGCGCTTAACTATATCATATAGCAGGATCGTTCCAGATACAGCCATCAAAAGCACAGCAGCCGGCAGGAAAGAGAACATTATAAAATATAGACAGACAAGCATAATAGAAGTACGAAAATCAAGCCTGTATCTGCACAAATCAAGATGATCCTGAATCAGTTGCAGCGAAAACGCGACCGCGCAATAGCTTGGTATATTGTAGCAATACAAAGTCATCGAAATCTGAATATTAAAGAGATAGTTCGCCGGAATAGAAGTCTTCATGAATGCAAATGCGAGAAGGAAAAACAGGGCGGTTCCCCCCAAGCAAAGCCGGTCTCCTGTCAACCAGTAAAGAAAACGCAGAATCGAGAGCAACGCCATACAAATGAATGCTGCCTGAGCAATCGCGTTGACTACCACCAGCGACATGATATAATCTCCACACAGGGGATAGATTACAAATGCGGCAATATAGCCAAACAAGGAGCCAAGGAGATTCAACACAATATTATAATTCGGAAGAGTCTCTTTTGGTAAATCAAAGAAGATATAAGATGCTCCCCAATCAGAATATGTCTGCCAATCATCCCAACACCATGGAACAAGCGGATGCGCATATGCGTAAAAGAAAAACAGTGCCAAAAATGTCACTACTGTACATCCAATCACAAGGCGATGTGAGACACAAATACGTTTTTTATCAAATTGGTCTACCATATTCTCCCCTCCTTGGCAAGCTAACAACGGAAAAACGCAGAAACATCTCACTATTTCCTATTTGGATAAATGCTGTTTTCATCAGGAACAGGAAAAACTGTCTCAACGAGTCGAAATATCTTCACGAGCCGCTGTCCTTTTTCTGTAATTCGATAACCGTCTTCACTCAGCTCGAGATTGCCAATGGCAACTTGCTCATCCAAACGTTTTTGGCTTTCGTTGGCACCCTCAATGTAGCCATCAATGAATTGGGACTTGATATCATCTGACGAATAGACGATATCGGCATGATCTGCCATATCTGCCAGCGAATAGATCGTATATGAACGTTCGATCGTCATAGGGCCGAGAGAGAAAAAAATAGCCATAAAAAGCGCTGAAAGTCCCACGCACATGATCCCCTCCGAAAGCCCTTGTCCAAATAGTTTTCCACGCTTCACGATGAATGGTATGATAATGACCAGTATCAACACACTGCTGATCGCATCCAGCATCAGCAATCGGTACAAGAACGCCTTTTGTCCTGCAAGAAGCGGTGTGCGCAGCAGAAGTGCAACTCCTACCGCTATAAAAAAGCACATACATATGCATATTCCAACTGCTTTGAACAGTTTTTTTATCTCCGCTTTCAAATGCTTACACTCCTTTTCTTGTATATACACTCAAAGAAATCTCCGGTTTTGTTTCTTCGAGATCATAATTCTCAGTAAGATAAGACCATGCATACCATTCGAGCGGCCATTGTTGCTCATATAAATATACCTTGTTGTACAATTCACCATCATTACACCTATTAACAAAATCGATCTGATCCGTTATCAGAATATCCAATTCATCACGGCGTCCCTTACGACCCATGTAATACTCATTCCACGCTCCACTATTTGAACTATTAGTTGTGACAATTGCAGTATCTGAATTAAAAATATAATTGCTCTGCGTATATATCCAGTCCGCTGCTTCCCGATAAGGCATCGTTGTCGCCGCCGTCGGGACATTCTGACAGCAGTTCCATATCAAAACAATACATATAAACAGCGAAATCGTCTGGCCTAGTAGTCCCTCACCGGTTCTTTTCACACTTGTCAACTCTGCATGGGCGACAGGAAACAGCAACACAATAAAGGGGATCAGGATCACATAATATCTCATTTCAAACATAGTAGCCTTTGGGTTGATCCAATTCCCGTAGACATACATGACTCCAAAAACCAATGCAATCACGGCTAACAGAAAGAGTTGATGAAATGCTCCCCATGAAAACTCTCTGCACTTTAGGCAGTGATATCCCTTTACGAGCATAAACGCCACCCCAACCCACGTCAGGTAGTCTGTGACCGTATTCCCGCCTGCCAACGCAAAAATGATAGATCTAATTCCACTAATCGTCGGTAGTCCATACCATCCTGCGATCTCGACCGCTGATTCATGTCGTAGTGTTACAACATACACTAAGAGCAACCATATTATACTGATTGCTCCTGGCAATACATATTGTAAACCCGCTTTTACAGATATCCTCTTTTTGCATACTAAGAATGTATCCGCCGCAAAAAATGCCCCGCATAATAGCATCCCAAAATAGTGGCTCATCGCCAAGCATGTCAGGGATAGACTATATATGGTCTTCCATCTGTTCCCTGCCGTCTGATTCTTCTGAACATATGAATACAGCCCAAGGGACGCAAACAACAGGACGAAAGCATACGCTCTGAATTCAAGTGCCACAGACTGCCACACTGTAGTCGAAAAGCCCACCAATACTGCCGCCAAGAACCCCCCCGGCCTTCCCGCAAGTCTTTCACCTGTAAGTCCCATGACAAATGTTGCCAATCCCGCTGGTACTGTTGAAACCAACAGAAGCCATTGTTCGCCATATGGTGCTATACCGTACCATATGGCAGCAGCAATTGAGTACAACGGCGGCGTCGCATCTATCATTTGCAAGTTCTGCATAACCGCTGACTTTATTCCCAACCGCGCGCCCTCTAATTGGATAAGTTCATCTGCCCATAGCGACTGATTTCCCGCATTCTTTTCTAACATGAAGAATGCAAACAGTGCTACCCCCCCATAGACCATCTTTCCCACGTTTCGTTTCGCCCACGCAGGATCTCGAAGCATCTGCCGCCACAGCAACATCGCAATTCCGTACAACCCCAGTAAGACAGCCACATATACTACCAGACGTCGTGCTTGATTAAGCGCGAGCCGTTCAACGCTACTGGCACCGACAGGGACATCTAAAACGCCATCTGTCGCCGAATATGTATCAACCGTCCAGGTCTCACCATTGGCAGAAATCTCAACCTTCCCATGCCATACATTCGTCTGAAAATTCAGCGTTCTATCTTCCCCTACGGGAATGCCGACTGTGACCGAACGAGTAGTTCCCTCCGGCTGGCGCGTGTCCGTTTCATTCCGCCAGGCATAACTCTCTCCGCTCCAAAACCATTTTCCATTATAGATCGCTAACGATTTTCCATTTTCAAACGTTTCTCCGTCTATCGTATACCCGTCAAATACGACCTCGTCGGCGTAGGCGTCCTCACTTTTCTCGCCCAATGCCATCAACATTACTTTATCCCTCAGCGAAGGGACAAAGCCGGCCGTCCAATTTGCCGTCAATGCAAACATAATTACAAGAATGCATAATCCTGTGCTGTAGGTTTTTCCAAAACGCTTATGCAGAAAGAATGCACTTGCAACTACCAGCATCAACGGAAATAATATCTTTACGACCGGCGATATCACCCATAACATAAGCTCTGACCCTCCATGATTTGGCAAGACTAATACTGTTGGTTAAAATCATTATGTCCTTATATCAATACCTCATTCGCATACCCGCTGATATTTGACTATGCTCAATGCTTCGTTCCGTTCAACTTCCTGATATTTATTTAGGATGACCTCATAACTTGACATATAATCCTTTGACACCCAGTCAATGTATACATAATAGATCGTATCATACTGCTCGATCTTATCCTGATTCCCATAATATTCTATATGAACGTCTTTGTAACATCCGTTATGTATAAGGTAGGAAAAAACATCGGGTGTCGTCGCAAAAATTCCTGTGTTTTCATAATTGATATCATACTGCTTCTCCAGATAGTCCATGATCGAAACATATGCCATTTTTGTATTATTGCCTTCAGTGACGTTCAGCGGATTTTTTGCACCCATATCGCCAAGAATCTCATTATTCATCCCTCCGAACAGAAGGCAAAACAGTGAGACGCAGAGAAAAGCGGTTTGTCTTCCATTGACCTTTCCTATCTTCTCTTCCACAGATTCCAGTACTCTTTTCACTACGAAAACCAGGATGAGCATAAGCATCGGCATCAGGCTGATCATATACCGATTGACATTTACGCCGACAAAATATGATGCAATGTGAACCGCAGTAATATCCGCAGCCACGCAGACAAACATAAAGAGCACCGCATAACTCTCTATTTTGCTATCCGCTTCTTTATAAAGACCCCGAAAGAACACGACGACCCATACCAGCGCACACCCAACAGCGGCAAGAACCCACCGATTCCCTCCTGTCAAAAACTGCAACAACTCCAGGAAGAGCTTCAAATCCCAAGGAACCGGAACTCTCTTCGGTAAAGTTCCCTTATTGATGATCACAACCACAATCCAGGCAGCCAGCGTCAGCACCGCCACTACATAGGAAAACAAATACTTCCAGTCGCATTTCCTTTTAATGATCAGATAAAAATCTGACAGGAAATACATACCAACGATTGTTACCCCCAGATAGTGGGCGTTCATTACAAAGGTAAGACATATCGTTTGTAACACGAATAATTTTGCCGAGAATCTGGTGCTCTCCAAACGATACAAATAGACAAGGAGCATGAGCGTCGAGCACAAGAAATAAAAGGAGTATGTCCGGATCTCGTACCCTGCACTTATCACCAAAGATGCTGAAGTAGCTGTAAGTATCGAGACCACGATCCCACACCACTTTTTCCCCGTGAGCTTCCTTCCCAGGAGTCCCATCACTATGACCGAAACACCCAAAAATGACTGTGGAATCCACAATATGCCCTCAATCGTATGCGGGAGATGGAACACTTTGTTCATCGCCCATGCCAGCGTATTGAACAGCGGCGGCGTGAAGTCATAAAGCAGTATATTGGCCTGAAGCCCATTCTTTAGAGAATCGGAAACGATGTAGCTAATAGTCCCCCAATCATCGCCCCAAATCATATCATTAAAGCGATGATAATACCGCATGGCCATCAGCATGACTGCGCTCAGCAGGCAATATACCAGCACATCATAATGTTCAAAAACGTAAGATAGATTCCTCTCTATCCACTTCGACGCAATCCACGCAAGCATGCACAGTACAAGAATGCAGCCTATAAATGCGCCAAGCTGTCTAGCCTGATCAGCCGCAATCCGGGATATACTACTATCCTCAATAGGCGTCGACAGAGTTTGTTGTTCCGCCGAATATGTGTCGACCACCGTAGATACGCCTTGATAAGATATCTCTACTTTCCCTACCCAAACGCCGGAATTAAAATCTACCGTTCTTTCTTTCCCAACCGGAAGTCCCAGCACGATTGTACTGGTGATATCCTCTGGCATTTTCCACGATTCCAAACTCCAGACATACGACTCAGCCGACCACAACCATTTTCCTTCCTCAATGTATATCTCATTGGCAGAAATCTGTTTACCATCGACAGTATAACTCTTAAGCGAGATACCTTCCCCCAACGCCTCCTCATTTTTCTCCCCAAGTGCCGTCAGCGTTACTTCATCCCGCAGCGGCGGCACATGAGCAGAAACAGAATTTGCAAGCAGCGCGATGAGTATTAATACTATTCCCCAGTATGCAAAATACTTTTTCTGAGATGACCGTAAAAGGAGGACAAATACCCCCCCGAGCACCATTATTTCAAATATCCATCGTACTGTAATCATTGACATCGCTCCTAAATTAATAATTCTTCATCTTTACAACGTAGATCCCATCAATCACTTCCATACTACCGGAAGCCGGATATACGGGCATTCGTTTATACATTTCGTTTTCACAGAGGGCATTTACATCATCATAGCTGCCCCACAGTACCCGCCTATCTACATAAAGCCGGAAGATTTGATTCCATCCGGAGCAGGTCGACAGGGGATTATCCCAAAATATGCCCCATTTCACATAGTCGTTTGTCTTCATATAATCTGGAAACGTTTCAATGGCCAGATCCGGTGATCCGATCAAAACAAGTTTCGTCGTCTGCCTGTCATATCGGGGATCTGCTTCGACGCGGGAATAGACTCTATTAGCCACCGCTACCGTCATATCCTTGGTATACTTCATTGCCGCCGCATCCGCCGAATCGATCATGGCATAGTTCCAAATACAGCAGATAGCTATCGTTCCGCAGATGATTTTCGCCAAAGCCCCGAAGCGGGAAAAAATGTTTGTGTCCTCGTCGCAGCCCAACAAAATGACAAACGGGATAAAAAGACAGAGACCGGAGGACATGTGTAACGTGAGGGATGGATACTGTACTAAGAACAAGTTGACCAAGCAGAACGCGACCGGCGTTACAGTGATACAAGCCAAAAACACAACAACAGCGAAAGGCTTTCTGATCCTGCACGCTTCTGCTATCACCACTCCCACGAAGAAGACAAACAGGACTGCGTTGATGCCTTTTTGCCAATAGGCATTACTCATAATTTTGGAGGTAAAGAAATAATCCGCAAAACTACGATATGCGTTTACGATCGTTTTGGGAAGTTGCGGAAGTACATCCATTATGCCGGTAGTATAGTAGCCGGTTTCAAACGCATAACCTCCGAAATGCAGAATCAGACGCATGATCAAATAGTACAGCCCTGTTCCCAGCAAACCTATAAAAGCGATCTTGACCACCTGTGTCAGCCAGGCTTTCAAGTTCTCGTGATCTTTGATCCACGCGTTGAGCAGAAATGTGATCCCCGCCGCTCCCGCATAAGAGATGTTTATCTGTGACAGCGAGATGGATAGGGTCAGCAAAAGAACGGCTAACCCCCCCACTAATATATTCTTATACTTTACCGTCAAAAAGATTGATAAAACCGCCAGCAAAAAACCCATTCCATAATCAAAGGAAATGTTGGGATAAGTAATGGTGCTCGGTACCATAGGACTGCAAACAAAACATGTCGCGGCCATGAGCCTGACCAGTCGGTTCCTCACTCCAAATAACTCGGTAAAAAGCAGCGCCCCGACGCAATAGAAAAGCAATGAGCAGAAAATAGGCAGCGGCATCGTATTGATATGAGGCTTGATAAAATCGGTCACAAACCAACCCCAGCGCCCGTATGCCAGGCACCAATCTGGCGTACGCATCCATTCGACTTCTCCCAATCCATCAGGGTTTGCCAAATTGTTCGCGTAGAAGGGAAGATATACCAGTAGACTGATTCCAAAGAGCGCAAAGAAATCCAACGCATTTCTTGCTATAAATCTTTGTGTTCCTTCCCATATACGTTTACTGTTCCGCGCCAACATTAGATACTATCAACTCTTTTCTTATTATATGCTTTTAAAAGTCTTCGAGATAACCCGTTTTCAAAGACAGGATAAAGAATTGCGGACAAAAGCAAATTAAATACTACAAAAAACAAATTTAATAAATAATGATTTGATACATGTGGCGAAACATAAATCGAAACAAAATTTTGCGAGAAAGATTGTAAAACAAAGAATGTGTAACTGATTTTTCCCAGATACTGAACCGGTTTGGCATTCAGCACAAGGAACTTTCCTTCATTTCCTATCCAAAACATCGTAAGAATAGCTATGGACGCGGGGACAAGAACCAAGAAATTACTTCTGCCCGGCTCCGTCCATATCAGGTGAAACACTGTGACCACGCACATCTCAACAGCAATAATGTTCAGATATACACTCTGCTTCGCTTTCTCAGCAAATCGCAGATATATCCAGTATAGGCAACAACCGAGTCCTACTCCGGCAATTCCCCGAAGCAACGGACTTGGGAGTCGTGTTCCCATAAAATAGCCCGCAGAGTTCATGCTTGGATCTACAGCAAAAAACAGAGCATAGATGACGGCAGTTGAGGCAATTATAATCGCTTTAAATACTTTGGGAGAAAACACCTGATAAGCAGATATTATGGCCACTGTCGACAGCAGCAGCGCAGACACATACCAAATCGGTCCATTGATATATATCAAACCACTAATTCCCGTAACCTGCACACATAACAACTCTGCAACTAGCTGTTTGAAATGTCCGCTGTCCGAATTGATCCAAGCGACCGGATTCCAGCTGAACCATGTCGCCGAGTAAAGCATAACCAGCAAAATCACGCTTATAAAATACATTGGATACAGCTGAATCAGCCGTTGATTTATGGATTTTACAAGGCTTAGTTTTCTTCCCTTGACTTCCAGTTTGTTAGCAAGCAAGAAACCTGAGATCAGAAAGAACACCTCGACAGCAAGCCATCCTCTGTGGAATACGTTTCCCATGCCATAGGCCTGTCCAAAATGAAAGAGGGCAATTGTAAGGGCAAGAATGCCTCTCAACCCATCAATGCTATTGACGCGTTTAAGTTTAACGGGATATTCCCTTTCAGCGCTGTCTTCTGCACTCTCTTGACTATAAAGAGAACACCCCCCCGGAGATCTAATGCCCAATTTCAGCATAAAAAGGAGGAATAATAGCAGTGTTATGACCGGCAATATATATCGTGTTATCTTCTGCCACGAAGGTATTATGTGGACGCTCACTGCGCAGAGGATACTGGACGTCAAAAAAGCGATTACCAGGCACGGGAGGAACCCCCGCATTACTGTCTGGCGGGTGAAACTTCTCCTGTCCTTTTCTATCGTTTCCTGCTCCTGAACGGTTTTTTCCTCATTCCCCATTTGTTTCCCTCTCTCCATAAACGTGAAGTTTATACTTTGATTCCTGTTGTTCTGCGCGTCCTTTGTTCACGCAACTAATTCCTTCAACAATGGTATCCTTACCATCAATTTTACAGCAAATAGTGTAATCGCATCCTGGTAGATCAGCACAAATTAGACGGGTAATATTAACCGATCTGGATGTCTCCTACTGACCAAATGGATAATCCATGGCGTGAAATACTCCTTTTTCTCTCAACCGGCCAATTCGGTTATCGGCAGCATGTGGCCGTATACCGGCGGGACGGTTGTTTTTATCTCGGTGTAGTGGGCATAGTCCGTGATGACGGCCGCGTCCGCCCGGGGCAGATCGTCAAAACGGCTCAGCACCGGCAGCAGCGCCGCGCCCGCCATCCCGGCCGGATC
>CANQDA010000053.1 GCA_947591155.1 uncultured Lachnospiraceae bacterium | reverse complement strand
CCTCCATTCTGTTTTTATCATAACTGATATTTGGGAAAAGGTCATTTTATTTTTGTACTATTTTTATACTATCACTAATTTATCCCCCAGCCTGGCAAGGCCTGCGCAGGACTTATACCCCTGTTCCGGCTCCCTGCCGGAAGCAAGGAACTTCTCAACGGCCGAAACAGTATGATGGCCAGCCGTCTGTGCCCAGCGGATAAATTCATCTGCGTTATAGCTGAGGTATCTGCGGTGCTCCATCGGCATATGTTCCGGCTGGGCGACCGGATTTCGGAGCTGTTTTGAAGCCCTCTTGTGCGAAGCGACCCGGGAACCGTGGAAAAATACTTCTACCATTTCCTTCGTGAGCCGGATGTCCACCTCCTCTCCGATCAGATCAAACGGAACAGAATATTTGTTTTTTCCGTCAGATATGAGATAATCAGGAGGGACTTTTGCTGTGGACCAGGCTGCAGGCTCGTACGGGGCCAGGGGGAGCGGCTTCATAAATGCTTTTTCTTCGTCTGAATAAGCACTGTAGCGGCATCCCTCCCGTTTTTTAAAAGGATAGCGGTTTAACTCTTCGAGTTTTTCTGCCACGGCACGCCTGACTTCGTCAAGCGAAAAGAACCTGCGGTTACGCAGGGCGGCGATGATCCATGTGGTCGCGAACTTTACGGTGCCTTCGGCAAGGCTCTTATCCTTGGGATGAAGCACTCTTGCCGGAACGATAGCGGTTTCATAGTATTCAGCCATTTCGTGATAACTTTTGTTAAGAATAGTGTCATAACGCGTATTCTTTAACACACCGGTTTTCAGGTTGTCGGGTATCAGCAGCCGGGTGACGCCGCCGAAGTACTCATAGGCATGCACATGGCACAGGAGCCAGTTTGTTGACTTCATATCTTCGCAGGCTTCCACATATGCATAACAACTGCAGGGCAGGACGGCCGCAAAAACATATGCGCTATATGTATCTCCGGTAACCGGATCCTGATACGGGATGGTCGTTCCGGCCCAGTCGACCTGCATTGCTTCGCCGGGTTTATGCTTAATACGCATAGTCGCTTTGGTAACCCGCGCCCACCGGCGGTACTTGTCACAGAACTGAGAGTACATATATGGAATGTTTCCTTCTGCGGTACATGTGCTGCAGTACTCGGTCCACAGCAGTGTGAGATTTACTCCGGGCCTTGCAAGCTCTTTGTGGATGTAACTGTAATCGGGCTCCTTTCTCGGATTGCCCGCATCCGGTCTGTCCGGATACAGTAATGCCCTGACTGTTTCGTTTGAAACAGAATCATCCAGCGGCCAGCTCAGACCGTTTTCATGCGCCAGATGGAGCACTTCACTGATGGTGTTTCTTGAACTGTGTACACTGGCAGCAATCTGCCGCTGGGTGTAGTTGAGACTGTGAAGTCTCAGAATTTCTCGATAATTAACCATAATTATCGACCTCCTATAATGATAGTCACACAAACGTGTGCCGTTTTCATTATAAGAGAAAAATATAGGATTGGCTCACCTTTCGTGAAGGTGGCTCTTTTTCATCGTTACAGTGGCTCTGAATGACCGTGCAAGTGGTGCTCACTGGTCGGAATATACACGGTGTGTCTCCGCTCTTTTTCAACTGCAGAGTGACCGGATTGGAGAGGATATTTAGGGCCATGCCGGGTGAACCCGGCTCCTCCAGATCGTCGTCGCTGCGCGCAAGAGCCTGATTTGTCCAGACAGTGGAGGTGTTGCCTGAATCCGAAGGGACCGTGACGCGGAAGCGCACGGTTTTTTCCTGCTGTGCGTCCAATATAGGAAATGTCCAGACGACGGTATTGCCGGTCTTTCTGCCCTCGTTGCTGATACTGCTTTCATCAAGCAAAAGACCGGAGGGAACTTCATCGGCCAGGACAATATTCTCGACAGGAATGGCATCGGAATTGGCAAGCGTCAGCTCGTAGGTGACGGTATCGCCTGCCTGTACATCCGCTTGTTCCCCGACATCTTTTCCGTCCACAAGCTGGCGCTTGACGAGCGTTAGGTTGGAGGGAACGGAAGGCTCGGCGTGATTGATAAAATCTACGCGGACAGGCCGTTCACCCAGGGTACCGCTGCTGTTGGCGGGCTGTTCGGTCGTATAGCCGGGGACGGCGTCCTCCGTGATCTGATACTGTATACCTGTCGGCAGCCCTTCGATTGAAATGGCACTGCCGTGCGTGAGACGAAAGCTGCCGGTCCGGTTCTCGGCGTCTCCGGATAGCTGCAGGACGCCGCGCTGTCCGAGGGCGTCCGTGAATGGGTAGCTTTCCGCCAGCTCGGTTCCCGTCAATGTGATGGAGAAGGAGAACGACTGTGCCTTCTGTGTCTCTGTGGGCTCGCTTTCGCCGTTATCGACCATCTTGGAAATGGTCAGGGCGTTCTTCACTTCCCGTATATTCGCAAACACGATGCCGGTGTTTTCAGCCTCCGCGCTGCCTGAGGCATGCGGGATTGTGCCGGAAACGGTATTTCCTTCCTGCGGTTTTCCGCTATTGACGGTATGCATTACCTGATAGGGTGGGACAAGGTCTGGAATCGGTCTTTCGGTTATGGTATAGCCGGTGCCGCCGGAAAGATCTTCCAATACGATGGTCTCGTTATGCCGCAGTATCAGGACTCCGGTTTTTGCAGAAGCGTTGCCGGTGAGTTCCAACTCTTTTTGTTCACCGCCCGGAGCGATATAGGTATAGCTTTCCTTCAGGGATTTGCCGGCCGGGGCGGTCAGCGTGAGGTCAAAGGTAAATTCCCGCGCGGCGTAGCTTCCGTTTCCGGCTACAATCTTGCTGAGGATCAGGTTTCCGGAGGCGTTTGCATTGGTGTAGGTCACAGTAATGCCGTTGGCGGCCTCCGCATCGCGCAGAACTCCCGTGGCGATACCCTCGGCGGCAGTCTCCGCGCCGGTTACGGTGGTCTCGTAGCCGTCCTGATTGGCGTCTGTCTCTGTGACGGTATATGTTGTGCCGGACGGCCAGCCTTTCAGCATGAAGGATTCGTTGTGACCAAGCGTGAACGTGTCTGTCTCCGTATCTTCTCCGTCTTTCATGGTGACGGTGAAATTCCATTTTTCGCCGGGCTCGGCGCTGCCGCCGACCGCAAGCTTGCGTATTGTAAGCGAGACATTGCGGCGGTTGGTAACGGTGGCGCGGGCGGCCGCGGAGGCCTGCAGTGTGCCGGATTTCTCCGCGTATTCCACGGTGAAATCTTCCGAGGATTCTTCCCTGATATCGTACACGGTATTTGCGGGAAGCTGCGGGAAACTTGCCGTCTCTCCCGGCTTCAGGAAAAAGCTTCCTCTGCCGCCGACAAGCGCCAGCATCTTGGCAGCTGTCTGGCCATCGGCATCCGTCACGGTATATGGGTAATCGCCGTCGTAATCGGCGCCCAGAGGCTGCCCTGAAAGACCTGTGCCGTCCGGGGCAAGGACGCCCTCTGGGTAGGAGAGGGTAAGGTTGATCGGAAATTCCCTGACAGAGGGAACCTCCTCCCTGTTTTCATCCAACAGCCGTTTGGCGACGGAAAGCCCCGCGGATATCTGTTCAAACTTTATCGTGACATGTTCGTTGTCGGCGACGTAAAACAGATAATCATTGTCGTCGGACAGCCGGTATCCGGGATGACTTTCCAAAAAATCGGTGATTACGTCCGCGCCTTTGCTGAGCACAAAGCGCAGCTTCTGTCCCTCGCGCTGCGCGCCGCTTGCGGTGGATACGACAGCCGCATTGCTCTTCACATGTGCCGTGCCGTCCGGCGTGTCCCACTGCAGGTCGATAAAATAGCGGAAAAGGTTATCCTCCCATTGGGCCGTCAGACTGATGATCCAGAGATCAGATGAGCTGTCGTAGACGGCATAGTCCATCAGGCTGCGCAGAGAGGCGGTGCCGCCGGCTGAAAATGAAATGCTTGCAGTACCGGGAACAGGCTTTCCATCTGAGTCTGTCAATGCCCAAGTAAGGAAGGCAGCGGGTACTGTGGCATTGTTTGTCGGCGCTCCGGCGATCGGAACCGTCGTGTCGGAGTTCGCGGAAGCGCCGCTTAACAGATAAAAGCTGCCGCCGTTGCTGTCGGTGTGCGGGGGAAGGGCGGGATCGGAGACAGCGAATTCCGGCATGTGTTCCACCTGCCCGACGCCCGGATCGCCGGGCAGATAGCGCACGGCGTAGCGGTTCGGAGCGGCCTTGATCTCTAACGATGTGGGATGGATGGCGTCCGTTGTATTGGGGTTCAGTTTGAGATAGTACCAGCCTTCGCTGTCCGGCCCCGCATAAGCATCGAGACGGATAGGGGTTCCGGACGAATTGCGGAATACAGTCATGTTTTCGGATGTGTGAAAACCGGGAAGCAGACGGAAGCGCACGTTGCCCTGAAATTTTTTGTCTGTGCCGGTACTGTAGCGCCGATATCCTAGTTCGCCGTCGGAAGGCAGAGCGGAGGCCCGAGTGATATCGCCCTGCTGTTTGTCTGTCCACTGACTGGTATTGGCGGACTGTCTGATGGCGTACTGCACCTTTACGCCCGAAGCTGCACTGAGTACGTTTTGCTGGGAAACCGCTGTGGTGACGGCGCCGCCGGTGATGGTCAGGCTCTCCGCCGCGTTTTCCACATTCAGACGGTAATAGCGAAGGTAGCTGTTGAACGGAACGCCGGACTGTGGAGTCAGCCAATCCTTCTCAACGCGTGTGAGCGTTAGGCGGACGCGGGTGCCGGTGGAGAGGGTGGTCTCGGCACTGACATTCGGGTTGTTGTTCTCAACGCTCTCAAAGAATGGCACGGCTATCGCCTCGCCGTTGATCTCAAGTGTGCGCAGCATGTATGTCTGCCACACATTCGGGATCACGACCGTGTTGAAATACCAGGTGTAGGAATAAGTTCCATCCGGGTTGATGCTGCTGATCTGTATAGCGTCCTTCCCACTGGCGGCAATGCGGTCTTTCACGTCTGCGGTCTGCAGCCAGAAATGCGGGTCGAAGCGATATTTATCTGTGAAACTGCCGCGCTTATACAATATGATGTTGACATGCTGCGCGGACCTCACGTCAGTGTATGTGTAACTTCCGCTGCGGGAAAAGAAGCGCGGCGGTTTTTGGACGGAAATCTCCGCCCCGGCCGCTGATCTCTGCTGTCAGAGTACCGATGTGCCGGATGGCGGTGCTGTGCACGGTGGCGTTCACGATGTGGCAGCCGTCAATTGTGGGAAAGAGCGAGGAGAGGAGCGTGCTGTCACTGCCATAGAGACTGCCGGAGGGCAGACCGGTCCATTCGGAAGGAAGGGAGATCGCTTGACCATCCTTTTCGACGGTAAATTTTTCCGGAGGAACAGTGCCGTTGCCGAAAACGACGGAAAGTCCCATCCGTTGCAGCGCCATCATGGCCATCGTCTGATAGGACAGGGCGGAAGCTGCGGAGGTTTCGGAGTCTGATTCCGTTTCTGATTCGGAGTCTGATTCCGCTCCCAACTTGGAATACGTTTCGTTTTCAGGCGTATTCGTGGTATTTGACTCCGATGCGGTGGGTGTTTCGTTTTCTTCCGCAGCTGTGTTCGTGAACCCTGGTTCGGTCCTGGAAAATGTCTCGCTTTCTTTCGCAACCGTGTCCGTGAGCTTTGGCTCGGTCTCGGGAATCATTCCGCTTTCACCCACAATCGTATCCGTGAAGTTCGTTTCCGCCTTGGCGAACGCTTCGCTTTCCGGCACATTCGTGCCATCAAGACTGGGTGACGTCGCGTAAGCAGGCAGATAAAAGACGCCGGAGATTGTCAGGGCAAGACTGAGCAAAAGCGCTGTGCCCCTTCGGCGTGCGCTGCGGTTCAAAGCAAAGTTCTTTTTTCTTCCCAATTGATTTGCCTTCATTTTCCAGCATCCTTTCTTTGACATGATATCTGTTGAGATTGTACCATTTTTCTCCAAGTTTTGCACTATCATTCTATCTGCTTATACCACTTGACGGATTTCGGCAAAATGGGTACACTTGGGATGACAAAATCAAAGCCGTCGATATGGATTCGTTTGATGTAAGAAAGTGCGGGAGGACTCGAGATGAAAGAAAAACTGTACACGATACCGTTGACAGACGCGTTTCAGGCGGGGGACGAGTGTCCGTTCTGCTTTATTGAGCGGAAACTGGAGGAGCACACGCTGGACTTTGTGCTGGGGTCGGGCGCTTCCTATATGGAAGACGACATCCGTGCGGAGACGGACGCGGCCGGATTCTGCCGAATTCATTATAAGAAGATGTATGATTACGGGAACCGGTTAGGGATGGGCCTGATCCTGAAGACTCATATGAAAAAGCTGAATGAGGAACTGGAAGAGCAGATCGCGAAGTTTTCGCCTTCGCATGTCTCGTTCATGGATCGTCTGAAGAAAGGGAAAGCGCAGGAGGGCGGAGGGCATAATTCCCTTGGCGCATGGGCGTCCGCGCGCGAGGAGAGCTGTTATATCTGCAATTTCTATAAGAATTCGTTCCGACAGTATCTGAATTCGTTTTTTGACCAGTATCGGAAGGATCCGGAGTTTCGGAAAATGTTTGCCGAGAGTAAGGGACTATGTGTCCCTCATTTCGGGGCGGTGGCGGATGCGGCGGAGACGGCTCTGCCGGATAAAGAAAAGAAAGAATTCTACGATGTGCTCCTGCCATTGATGAAGAAGAATATGGAACGTCTCTACGACGATCTGGAGTGGTTTTGCGACAAGTTCGACTATTGGAATAAGGACGCGGACTGGAAGACCTCGAAGGACGCGATCCCCCGCGGGATGCAGAAGGCCGCGGGCGGACATCCGGAGCTGCCGCCGTACACGTCGGATCGGTAGACGAGAAGAAAGCGTCGGCTGTATGCGCGAAAACAGGACAATGTTTGGACAGAAAAAACAGAGTTTCCGCTGCGGAAGCAAATTGCGGAGACAATCAGGCAAGCCGCATGAACATGCGCAACAGTGAGGCGGCGTAGGCATTCAGCGTTCCCTCGGAGAAAGAAAGGGCCGATTCTGGCTTTGGGCCGGGCTCTGAGAAAAGCGCTGATTCTGCCTCCGAGCAGACGAAAAACAGCTCTTTCGATTCACAGGAAGATTTGAAAGCGGGTGAGAAACATTCCTCCGGTTGGGGGAAGAAGAGCCCGCTTTTTTTGACGTAACAGTTCTCAGGTCGGGCGGGGATGCGGTATTCCTTGTCGACGAAAGCGCCGACGCTCTTGTGGACCGCCTGATCCTCCATCGGCAGATAATAGTACTCCCGGTAATTCGGGAAAAAGTGGCGCAGCTCGCCCTGAAAACCGGGGATCGACAGGACTGCCTGCGTATCGGATGCGGCCAGAGTGCAGTACAAGACAGAGCCCGGGCAGGGGAAAGAGTCAGGAACGGATGAGACAGTTTCGGAAGAGGCGCTGTGCCCTGTACGGCCGGACAGAAAGCTGCAAGGAACGGAAAGCGTGAACTCCTGAGGTAAAGGCACTTTCAGGGTTAGGCATAGCCTCAGCGCGGGGGATGGGCCGTCCTGCAGGATCGACGCGCTGACAAAGGCAAACTGCCCGTCGAACAGCATGGAATACGCGTTCAGACGCAGCAGATCCGTCATGCCGAGCAGGTCGTCGTGGTTGTGGAGCAAAAGCAGGTCGAGGAGCTTCGATTCCTGTGATGCCGTATATTTCTGAAAAAGAGAGATCATCTGCTTGCCGCTCAAACGATCTTTGCGCGGCCAGCCGAGGAATTGCTCTAGTGTTGTCTGGTTCATGCGCGAAAGGCCGAGCGCGTTTTTCAGCGGGCGGAATTTCTGATAGAGGTCGGTGGAGGCTTTACTATTCAAATTGTATCTGAAAGGAAGTACCGCTGAGCTGTCAGAATCTGCGATTTCACATTCACCTGTACTTTTGGCAGATGAGGATTCGGACGGTATATTGCAAACGCGCTTTACGCGCTCCCGCAGAAACGGCAGATCAAAGGTTGTGCCGTTGAAGTGGATCAGGGTATCGCACATGGCGGCTGCGTCGAAAAACGCCTGCAAAAGCTCCGGTTCGTCCTCAGGACGCTGCGCGATCCACTGCGTGAGCTGCCATCCGTTGCCGCATTTCCTCACGGCTCCGATCAGGAACACGATCGCCGTCGCGGCCGACAGGCCGGTCGTCTCGATATCAAAAAACAGGGCGGTCTCGCCGCGATAGCCTAAATATTCTTCATATGTATCAAAATCCGGGATCCGTTCCGTGATGGTGAGCATGGCTGCCTCCGCTTCTTTCGTAATTACCGATAGTATACCATTTATACATATGAAAAACAATCACTTGACTTTTTCTGCGAATTAGTGCAACATTCATGTGGGACTGTTTTCCTGTTTAGTTCACAAGCCAGATGTCTGCCAAGTGCATCGCAGCGGCGTCGGCTGTGATAATCCGCTGTCCGCCGATAGTCCTCGTTACATCTGTCTGCCTGCGTCGGACTGCGTCCGCCTCAGATCAGACATCTGTCTCGGACATGTCGGAACAGCCGGATCATCCCAGTCCTCTGCCGGGTGGAGCTTCTCAGGCGGAAACTGCACAGCCCGTACAGTGAATTGGCAATACCTAAGGCAAACCGTGTGCAGCCGCCGGCACTTAGCGAATGCGAAGCATGAGCTTAGTACCGCTGCGTGTCTGCACTCGTGCGGGAGCTGAGTTTGCCGTGGCATTGACCAATCCCTGCGAGGGCGTCCGGTTTGTGAACTAAACAGGAAGCATTTCACGAACAGGAATCGCAGGGATTTCCGGGTGTTTTCCGGCACAAAGCCGTTCAATATCGGCTTTCCCTTGTAAAAGCCGATATTGCGGTTTTGACGGGAAATACCCAGGAAGGGTACCGTGCGATTCCGTCCGATGTTTGTTAAACAGGAAGAGACAATAAGAATGGAGGACAGCACAATGCTCTTAGAGTGCAATAGTCTGGCGAAGTATTACGGAAGAAAGCCGGCAGTCAGAAACATAAGCCTGCAGCTTGAGACCGGCCATATATATGGCCTGCTGGGGCCGAACGGAAGCGGCAAGACGACCTGGATGAAGATGGTGTCGGGCCTCGTGAAGTCGTGGAAGGGAAGCATCACGTATCAGGGCCAGCCTCTGAACTATCGCGACAAGGCGGAGATCGCCTACATGTCGACGGAGCCGTTTTTTTATTCCTTTATGAAGATTAAAGACGTCGGAAAATATTACAGAGACTTTTTCGCGGATTTTGATGAGACACGCTTTGAGCGTCTGCTCGACCGGATGGAGCTCGATCCAAACGATAAGACGCGCACGCTCTCGTCCGGTATGGCGGCGAAGCTGAAGCTGGCGGCCACGCTCGCCCGCGACGCGAAGCTTTATCTGCTCGATGAACCGCTGAACGGGATCGACCTGGTGGCGCGCGACCGCATCATGGAGACGATCGTGGAGACGAGTTCTCCGGGCAATACGATCGTGATGTCGACGCATCTCGTGGATGAGATCGAGGGTACAATCGACGGGGCGATTTTCGTGAAAGAGGGCGAGATCGTGCTGGCGGGAAGTATGGAGGAGATCCATGCACAGTATGATGAGTCGATTGCGGATCTGTATCGGAAGATCTACGGAGGCATATGAGGCAGAGCGATGCCGCATATCCGCGGTGACCACAAGAAATTTGTTCGGATTTTTGACGACTGGCTGCAGAGAGGACAGTCACGAATATGTGGTATGAGGAGTGAGAAGAGATGCTGAAATTGTTTAAATATGAGTGGAGAAAACAGCTGGGCTCCAAGCTCATCATCGGCTGTGTCCTGTTAGCGCTGTGCGCATTCTATGCGCTGGGCACGGTACTTCACAAGGATGGCTGGCCGGAGCTTGTCATGGTGTTTCTGGCGCTGATCGGCATGTTCGCGGCGATCTACGTCGGAGTCGAGAGCCTGCTCGTGCTGAATCGGGACATTCGGACGAAGGAGAGCTACATGCTGTTCATGGTGCCGAAGTCGGCCTATCAGATCCTTGCGGCCAAGATTCTGGCGGCGATCTGCCAGATCTTTCTGACGATCGTCATGTTCGGCGCGGCCTTTATGATCTGCTTCACGGTCTACATGGCGGCGAACGAGAGCCTGGCGGAGATGCTGAATTTCCTGCGTCAGTATGTTGAAGAAATGTTTGAGGTGGAGATCGAGTGGAGCGTCGTGCTTCGGGGGATCCTCACGATGTTCGTCGCGTGGATCAATATGATCGCGTCCGGATTTCTGGCGATCATCTCTGTACGGACCGTCCTCTCGCGCACGAAGCTGGCGGGGGTGCTCGCGTTTGTCGTCTACATTCTGCTCAATTGGGGCACAAGCGCGCTGAGCACAAAGGCGGTCGAGTTCTTTGCCCCTTCGGGTTCCGTGGTATTGCGGGAGGGCATTATGCTTGGCGTGATGGCCGTGATCGCGGTGGTCTGCCTGATCGTTTCCGGCTGGATGGCGGAGAAAAAGCTGAGCGTCTGATGTTGACTGCAGAATAAATGAAAACAGAGGGAAGCATATAGAGATAGAAATATACAGAGATAGAAACATACAGAGATAGAAGAGGGCAATTGGATTGGGTCGACAGAATATTGACATGCTGCACGGAAGCATCGGGGATAAGCTGCTGAAATTTGCGCTTCCGCTGGCGGCCACGGGTATGCTGCAGCAGCTGTTCAACGCGGCGGACGTCGCAGTGGTCGGGCGCTTCGTCGGACCGAACGCGATGGCGGCGGTCGGCAGCAACAGCGCGATCATCGGACTGCTGGTGAACGGATTCGTCGGGATCTCGCTTGGGGCGAACGTGGTGATCTCGCGCTTCACCGGACAGGGAAACAAGGAAGGGATCGCGAAGAGCGTACATACTTCGGTGGTGTTTTCTCTGATCGGCGGGCTTGCGATCACGCTGCTCGGCGAGCTGATCGCACCAATGCTCCTGAACCTCATGTCGGTGCCGGACGAGGTGTTTCCGATGGCGTTGGCGTATCTGAGAGTGTATCTGCTCGGGATGCCGGTGATCTTTCTCTACAATTTCGAGTCCGCGATTTTCCGAAGTCAGGGAGACACCAGGACGCCACTGATCTGCTTGGTGATCTCCGGTGTGCTCAATGTGTTTTTAAACCTGTTTTTCGTCTGTATCGTCGGCATGACGGCGGACGGCGTCGCGACGGCGACGGTGCTTTCCAACCTGGTCAGTTCCGCGCTGCTGTTTGCGTTGCTTCGCAGGCGAAAAGACCTGATCCGGCTCGAGGTCTCAAAGCTTCGGATTCACACGGATGTGCTCGGGAGCATTGTCCGCATCGGACTGCCCGCGGGACTTCAAAGCATGGTATTCTCGCTGTCCAACATGTGTATTCAGT
The DNA here is from genome assembly GCA_947591155.1 of uncultured Lachnospiraceae bacterium. Classification (GTDB taxonomy): domain Bacteria; phylum Bacillota; class Clostridia; order Lachnospirales; family Lachnospiraceae; genus Choladousia. Next base: position 8,645 of record CANQDA010000053.1, on the reverse strand, counting down.
CCGCGATCAACAGTCTCGGCGCGGACGTGATGGCGGCGTCCTCAGCGGCGTTCAATATCGAGATCCTGGCTTACTACCTGATCAATTCCTTCGGGCAGGCGTGTACGACCTTCGTGGGACAGAATTATGGCGCGGAGAACATCGCGCGCTGCCGGAAGGTCACGCGCATCAGTCTGATGATGGACGTCGGCGTCACGCTTGTGGTATCGTTCGGGATTCTGGCTTTGGGACGCCCGCTGCTCGGGATTTTTACGCCTGATCCGGAGATCGCTTCGATCGGAATGATCCGCCTGCGCTTTATCCTGGCGGGTGAGGCGGTCAACGCCGTGATGGAGATCATGTCCGGGGCCATGCGCGGCTACGGCTATTCGCTGGTGCCTGCGGTGCTTACGTTCGCGGGCGTCTGCGGGATCCGCGTCGTCTGGGTATACACGGCGTTTCGGGCCTCAGGTACGTTTTTCACTCTGATGATGGTCTACCCGGTGAGCTGGGTGGTGACGGCGGCGGCGCTCGTGTTCGCGTATCTGCGCTATATGCGAAAGCACCATCTGCGGCAGGGACAGACGGCGTGAGGGAAGAATCTTGTGCCGGTCTGACACAGTTGATCTGCCTGCGGGTCCTGATGTGAAACAGGGACAGGCGGCGTGAGGGAAGAATCCGCGCCGGTCTGACAGGCGATTTACATACAGGCCCTGACGAGGGCAGGGCATGACAGAAAAAGGAAGGAAAAAGGGGAAATTTGGAAATGCAACACGCGATTTTTAACTACGGAGCAGCGCAGTGGCTACTATTCTTCTATATTTATTGTTTCTTCGGCTGGATCTTCGAGAGCACTTATGTCTCTCTGAAACAGAGACATCCGGTGAACCGGGGATTCCTGCACGGGCCTTTTCTTCCGCTGTATGGTAGCGGGGCGGTGCTGATGCTGTTCGTCGCTATTCCGGTGGAGGGCAATCCGATCCTCGTGTATTTTGCAGGTTGCGTTGCGGCGACCGCGCTGGAGTATGTGACCGGCGTGTGCATGGAGGCGCTGTTCAAGGTGCGGTACTGGGATTACAGCGAAAAGAAGTTCAACTACAAGGGGCAGATTTGTCTGGGGTCTACGCTGGCCTGGGGCTGTCTGACGGTTCTTCTGGTGTATGTGATCCATCGTCCGATCGAGCAGTTCGTGCTCGGATTGTCGTACCGGCTGACTCTTATGCTTACCTATGCGGTAACGGTCGTGATGGCGATCGATACGGCGCTTTCCTTCAAGGCCGCTATGGAGCTGCGGAATACGCTCGCGAGTATGACGGCTGTCCGGCAGAAGCTGGAGGTCCTGCAGCACAGGGCCGACGCGATCCTGGCTTTTGCCCAGGGAGATGCGCGGCAGATCCCGGGTGAGATTGGCTCGAAGGTGAAGGGAGCGGCTGTTGAGCGTCTGGAGACTGTGTTCGGGAAGCTGGAGCAGTATAAGGAGAAGCTCGGCAAGTACCGTGAGGAGTCGGAGAGCATGCGGCTTCGCTTTGAGGTGCTCAAGGAGCGCAGCAGACAGGCCAAGGAGAGGCTCGGCTACCACAACCGCAGCATCCTGCGCAACAATCCGAGCGTGACTTCGCGGCATTTCCGCGAGGCGCTTGGCGAGTTAAAGGAGGCCGCGCTGAGAGGACGGAAGGATCAGGCGGAGGATCAAACGGAGGAATGAAACGGAAACGCCGTCAGGAAGCGGATGAGACGCCTGTGCAGACAGAGGCTGTACGGAAAAGCAGACGAGACAGGGATTCAGAGAAGGGGATGACGGAATGGCTTACGATTTTGACAAGGTGATCGACCGGAGAAATACAAACTCCCTGAAATGGGACGTGAAGGAGAACGAGCTTCCGATGTGGGTGGCGGATATGGACTTCGAGACCGCGCCGGAGATCCGGGAGGCGATCCGAAAGAGGGCCAGGTTCGGCGTGTTCGGCTATCAGATCATGCCGGACCAGTGGTACGAGGCGTACATCGGCTGGTGGAGCAGCCGCCACGCTTACCGGATGGAGAAGGACTGGCTCATGTTCTGCACGGGCGTGATCCCTGCGGTCTCGAGCGCGGTGCGCAAGCTGACGACCCCGGCGGAGAAAGTGCTGATCCAGACGCCGGTCTACAATATCTTCTTTAATTCGATCTTAAACAACGGGCGCGAGGTGCTGGAGAACCCGCTGAAGTACGAGGACGGGAAGTATGAGATGGATTTCGCGGATCTCGAAAAGAAGCTTGCCGATCCGCAGACGTCACTGATGATCCTGTGCAACCCGCAGAATCCGGCGGGCAGGATCTGGAGCAGGGAGGAGCTGGCGAGGGTAGGGGAATTGTGTGCGAAACATCATGTGACGGTGATCTCCGACGAGATCCACTGCGATCTGACGGCTCTGGGCATGGGTTACGTCCCGTTTGCGTCCGCTTCAGAGATCTGCCGGGACATCAGCGTGACCTGCATCGCGCCGACCAAGACCTTCAACCTGGCGGGGCTTCAGACGGCGGCGGTGTGCGTGCCGGATCCGTTTCTGCGTCACAAGGTCTGGCGCGGACTGAACACAGACGAGGTTGCGGAGCCAAATTCGTTTGCGGTGGACGCCGCGGTGGCGGCTTTCACGAAGGGCGGCCCGTGGCTCGACGAACTGCGGGAATATATTTTCCTCAACGAGCAGGCGGTGGCGGAGTTTCTGGCTGAGGAGCTTCCGCAGGTGAAGCTCGCGCGGCATGAGGCGACCTACCTTCTCTGGCTGGACTGCGCGCAGGTGACGCAGGACAGTGAAGAGCTGGCGAGTTTCCTCAGGGAGAAGACGGGGCTGTTCGTCACGGCGGGCGCACACTACGGGGACGCCGGAAAGCAGTTCCTGCGCGTGAATATCGCGTGCCCGAGGGAGACTGTACGCGACGGTCTGGAGAGGCTGAAGCGGGGGATCGGATTCTATCTTGCCCGATAAAGTAAGATATCGAAATGCGAGACAGGGAGCGAGGACGGACCAGACAATTTAAAATCAGCGAGAGCATTCCATTCCGACTTGCACAGAAGTTTGCTGAACGCTGAAAATACAGGTTTATGAATAAAAATATTCAGAAAAGAATGTCAAAACATGTCTGCTATGCGTAAAAAGCATGGGGTAGCATGCGAAAGAAGTAATTGCTATTTTTGCCGACAGGACATACAATAAGTCTATAAATACAATTACAAAATTAAAGAAGGGATGATGTGACATGTTTAAAAAATTCACAGCAGTTCTGATGGCGGCAGTACTGACTGTACCGTTTTCAGCGATGGCGGTACACGCGGAGGAGGGCGACCGTCTCGACGAGATCATGGAGAGAGGTTATATCATCGTAGGCACAGAGGGTACCTACTCCCCGAACAGCTATCATGACGAGGACGATAATCTGGTCGGTTTTGACGTGGAGGTCGCTGCGCTGATCGCGAAGTACATGGGCGTGGATGTGCAGTACATGGAGACCGAGTGGGCGTCTATTTTTGCGGCGCTCGACGCAGGGCAGATCGATATGGTGGTGAACGAGGTCGGCTATACCGACGAGCGCGCGGAGAAGTATGAGATGTCTGAGCCGTACGCGTTCTCGAGGAGATGTATCCTGGTCGAGGGCGACAACGAGGACATCAAGAGCTTTGAGGATCTTGCGGGTTTCACCGCGGCGAACGAGTCCACCAGCATCTTCGGGCAGATGGCGCAGGAGTACGGCGCCGAGCTTGACCCGGTCAATGCGATGGCACAGTCGATCTCCGAGGTACTCAACGGGCGCGCGGACTGCACGCTGAACTACGAGACCGCGTTCAACGACTATATGAAGGAGCATCCGGAGGAGGATGTGAAGATCGTGGCTTACGCGGATCCGGAACCGAGCTCTTATGTTCCGGTGACGAAGGGCAACGAGCGTCTGATCGCGGCGGTCAACGACGCCCTGGATCAGGCTAGAGAGAGCGGCGAGCTGGCCGAGGTGTCGAAGAAATATTTCAATGGTCTGGACGTCACAGCGACGGACGCTGGCGAGGCGGAGTCTGAGTCGGAGAGCGAGGCCCTGACTCCGGCGGAGGTTGCTGAGTAAGTATCGCTGTGATCTCAGAAAGTAATGAATAATGATGGGGCTGCGGTAAAATGTCCGAAGAAATTTTTCGATGGATGGTTTGCGGCAGTTCCATGATGAAGGAAACAGACGCCATATGAATGCGAGAATATTACATGAGCTCGCGGATTCCTTCTGGAAGCTTTTGCTCCCGGGGATCCGCGTGACGATCCCACTGACATTTCTTTCCTTCTCCATCGGCCTTTGCATCGCGCTGGCGGTGGCTCTGGTGCAGGTGGCAAAAATACCGGTATTGAAGCAGGCGGCAAGGTTCTATGTATGGATCATCCGGGGGACCCCGATGATCGTGCAGCTCTTTGTCGTCTATTTCGGCTTGCCGAGCATCGGACTTACGCTCCCGGCGTTTCCCTGCGCGGTGATCGTGTTTTCCCTAAGCGTCGGAGCCTACTGTTCCGAGACGGTGCGCGCGGCGATCGAGTCCGTGCCGCCGGGACAGCTGGAAGCCGGGTACTGCGTGGGGATGACGTTTACGCAGACGATGCGGCATGTGATTATCCCGCAGGCTTTGACAACGGCGTTTCCGCCGCTGTCCAACTCGCTGATCGGGCTGGTGAAGGACACTTCGCTGGCCTACAGCGTGGCGATCGTGGAGATCCTGGCGACGGCGCAGCGGATCGCGGCGCGCAGCTACGACTATTTCTGGCTGTACTGCGAGGCGGGGCTGATCTACCTGATCTTCTGTACCTTCCTCACCTGGCTGCAGCGGAAGATGGAGAAACGTTTGGAGAGAAAACGATAAGCTGCGGCAGGATGAAATGACAGCCGGGATCAGATGAATACTTGTATTTGTGACAGGATCCGATGACTGTCGGAGCAGAAGCGGCAGTAGTGATCGAATGAAAAAAGATCGGAAAGGAAAACGGAAGCTGTGATCGAACTCAGGGATATCCGGAAAAGCTTCGGGCCGCGGGAGGTCCTGAAGAGTATCAGCCTGAAGGTAAACGAGGGCGACGTGATCGCGATCCTCGGACCGAGCGGTTCGGGGAAGACGACGCTTTTGCGCTGCGTCAGTTTTCTGGCGATGGCGGACGGCGGAGAGATCGAGTTCGACGGAGAGTTGTTCCGGGCGGATCACAGCTCGCGGAAGGATATCCTGCGCTACCGCAAGAAAATCGGTTTTGTGTTCCAGGACTATCAGCTCTTCGCGAACAAGACGGCGCTACAGAATGTGACGCTCGGGTTGACGGTTGGCCGGAAGATGGCGAAGTCGGAGGCGGAAGACATCGGAAGAAGGGCGCTTGAGAAGGTCGGGATGCTCGAGTGGAGCGATTCTTATCCCTCGCAGCTCTCGGGCGGACAGCAGCAGAGAGTCTCGATCGCGCGTGCGATTGCCCTGAGCCCGAGCGTGATTCTCTTCGATGAACCGACCTCGGCGCTCGATCCTAAGCTGACGGGCGAGGTGCTTGACGTCATGAAGCGGCTCGCGGATGACGGGACGACGATGATCGTGGTCACACACGAGATGGAATTCGCCCGCAGGGTGGCGGATCGCGTCGTGTTCATGGAGGACGGACTGGTCGTGGAGGAGAACACGGCCGAGGAATTTTTTGCGGATCCGAAGGATCCGCGCTCGGCGGATTTTCTGAGAGGAATCCAAAGAGACGAGGATCAGGCGGATTAAGCCGAGGGTAGTCAGGATCTGAGCGAAATAGTTCCTGTCTGATCTGCAAAAGAGCGCCTCTGGAGACGGTCTGAGCAGGACTGAGTATTGGAAGATTGCGGTTATACTGACGATGATGCGGAGACTTGAGAGATGAAACGATTGTGGAACAGCATGAATATTGCGTTTTCGATGTACTCCAGGCTCCCGGCCGCGCAGTGCGACTGGTCGGAGGAAAATACGAGATATGTCATGTGCTTCTTTCCGCTGATCGGCGCAGTGATCGGGGCGCTCTGTTTCGGATGGGACGCGCTGGCCGGGTATCTGGGCCTTCACGCGCCGCTGCGCAATGTCGTGCTGATGCTGATTCCGCTTGCGGTCAGCGGAGGGATTCATCTGGACGGCCTGCTCGATACGGCGGACGCGATGAGCTCGTGGAGGCCGCGCGAGAAACGGCTGGAGATCCTGAAGGATTCCCATGCCGGGGCGTTTGCGGTGATCGCCTGCGCCGCTTATTTTTTTCTGCTGTACGCTGCGCTTGACATGGTTTCGGGAGAAGCGGTTCGGGTGTATGGCTTTGTGTTCGTCGTGTCGCGCTCGCTCAGTGCGGCTTCGGTCGTGACTTTTCCAAAGTCCTCTGCGGAGGGAACCGTGGCAGGATTTTCAAAGAACGCGCAGACGCGTGTCATACAGGCGACAAGTATAGTCTATCTGGTGATCTGCGCAGCCGCGATGTTTGCCCTGCAGCCTGTCTTCGCGGCGGCGGCGCTTGGCGGGGCTTTGCTTACGTTTCTGTGGTATCATCATATAGCGATGAAGCACTTTGGCGGAATCAACGGAGATCTGGCAGGCTGCTTTCTCTCGGTGTGCGAGTTGGTGATGCCGCTTGCGATCGTGCTTGCGGACGCGGTGATGAAGACGTTCGTGTGATGAACAGGGTAAATTCCTTTTTCTATATGGAGGAAAGCATGGAATTGGCTTTGAGCTATATACGAGAAAACTATTCTCAGTTATTACGATGAAATGATGTGAGGAAACGATATGTGGAAGTATGCGGCGGGTTCCCTGCTCGCGGTCGTGATCGGATTTCTGGCGGATGCGACCTTCGGCGATCCGCAGACGTCATTGCACCCGATCTGCCTGATCGGGAATCTGATCGCGGGGCTGGAGAAAAGGATCCGAAAATATCTGCCGAAGACGAAGGCCGGAGAATTGGCCGGAGGCGGAATCATGGCAGTTCTTGTGACCGTGATCTCTGCGGGGATACCGGCGCTTTTGCTGTGTGCGGCGTATCGGCTGTGCTTTTGGCTCGGCGTGGTTGCCGAGGCCGTAATGTGCTTTTTCCTGTTCGCGGTGAAGACGCTTAGGAAGGAGAGCGCCAATGTGGCGCGGGCTTTGCGCGAGGAGGGACTTGAGGCAGGGCAGAAAGCGGTGGCGCGCATCGTCGGGCGCGACACTCAGGTGCTGGACGAGTCCGGCGTGATCCGGGCGGCGGTCGAGACAGTCGCGGAGAATTTTTCGGACGGCGTGTTCGCGCCGATGCTGTACATGATGTTCGGAGGCGGAACGCTCGGCTTCGCGTACAAGAGCGTCAACACGATGGATTCAATGGTCGGTTATAAGAACGACCGCTATCTGTATTTCGGACGGATCGCCGCGCGGATTGACGACGTCGTGAATTATATTCCGGCAAGGCTGGCGGCACTGTTTCTGATTTTAAGTGCATTCTTGACCGGGCAGGACGGAAAAACAGCGTGGAAGATCTGGCGGAGGGATCGCAGGAACCACGCGAGTCCGAATTCCGCGCAGACGGAGGCGGTGGCGGCGGGGGCGCTGCATGTGCGGCTCGCGGGCGACGCATGGTATTTCGGAGAGCTTCATAAGAAGCCGTTCATCGGGGACGATCTGCGCCCGATCGAGACCTGCGACATCGCGCGGGTGAACCGGATGATGACGGTGGCTTCGGTGCTGTCGCTTGTTGTGCTTGGGACCGTGAAGGCGGCGGTACTTGCGCTGCTGATATGACTGCGACACGATATAAATATTCTCTTTTGTGTGAGTATGTTTCGCACACGGATGGATCCGGAAGCAGCTCCTTGCTTTTTTCTTTCCCATTTTGTTTGGGACGTTTTTTCGGCAGCTCTATATCAGCGCGCTGTTTATCATCTATTATCTGCGCAGGACACGGAACTGGGGAAAACCTGAGCGAACGCATAACGAACGATGCGGGGAAAATACAAAGGGAGATAGAGGATGGAAAGTACAGAGAGTGGAAGGCAGAGAGAGCGGAAGACAGAGAGTGGAAGATAAAGAGGGCGGAAGATAGAGATCGAAAAATGCAGAGAATGGAGAGCGGAGGGATCGGAGAGAATGGACATGACGATCAGGACAATGACGCCGCGGGATTACGAGGCTGTGGACGAAAGAATGCGCCGCCTTCACAGGATGCATGTAGACGCGAGGCCGGATCAGTATGAGGAGGTGGAGCACGTGTACCCCCGCGATGATTTTGAGGGGATCGTCGCGTGCGATCAGTGCATTGCACTGGCGGCGGAGGAGGGCGGGAAAATTGTCGGAATTTGTCTTGCCGCGATCCGGGAGGCGAGGAGCGCGCAGGGAGATCACGGAAATAGAACCGCTTACATAGAGGCGCTGTATGTCGATGAGTCGGCGCGTGGGCGGGGAGCAGGCAGGGCGTTGTACGAGGAGACCAGGCGCAGGGCGAAGGAGCTGGGCGCGTCGAGGCTCGAACTGATGGTATGGGAATTCAATCAGTCGACGGTCACGTTCTATGAGGCAGTCGGAATGAAGACGCAACGGCTGATTCTGGAAAGCGAAATTCTATAAACAATAAATCCTTGATTGAATTTTAAAATTCTACCTTGACTTATGGCGGTCTTTCCACAATTATGTGCCATAATACTGGATTTTA
>CANQDA010000052.1 GCA_947591155.1 uncultured Lachnospiraceae bacterium | reverse complement strand
GGGATGGCGGAGCGAGAGTTGAAGCAGTTAGAGAAGCGAATGTTCTTACCGGAGGAGCCGGTGATCAGCATAGAGCGGGAAGGCTTTCAGCTATACGTGCCGGGTACACGGCTGGTATACGGGAAGCTGGAGGAAAGTCTGCTGACGTATTACAGAATGATCCGGACGGCGGGCATGCGGCGAGGGAAAGTCGCTGCGGGCTGAACGGAGCAGTTCGGAGCACCTCGGAGCGGCCGCAAGGGAATGACCGCGGAAACAGACAGAATGAAAGAACAGGCGAATAAGAGCGGATACGAAGGAATATCCGGGGGGGGCGAAAGCTCTCCCCCTAAGTTGTGGCGGGAAAGAGCCCGAGATGAGCGTATAGATATATTAACCTTCGATGTATGGAAATGGATACGGATATAAGACAGTTCGTGGAGAAAATGAGCATGTATGAAGAAGCGGTTTCTGACTGGTTTGTGGAGCTATATGGATCACGTTAAAATGACATATTTCGTCGGCAATATAAGCCTCTGGGGGGGGGTGTGAAGAAAGAGTATGACTGAAAGCAGAATAGGTTGGCAGCAAGATAGCTCTGGAAATATCCCGGGGGGGGGTAGCTGGCCCCTCCCCTGTGTTGTAAATAAAGAATTTTATTGGTAGACAATGGAACAACTTTTCGGTTAGGTATTAAGGACGGGTATTGGCTTAAGTGTTGGCGAGAACGAGACGGCTACACATAAGCGTATGCCGTATCAAGGAGGATGAAGAAATTGGAGTTAGGGAAGGCGAAAGCTCCAATTGAGGTAGACGAAGAGCAAGTGGATAATGTGTCAACGATGACGGAATCCCCTTTGCAAACAGATCGAACTTCATTTTCAAAATCGAATACTTCATCAAGTCAACCACTAAACAGAGGCGAGGTGCTACATAGCAAACGTTTATATTGGATTGGCCGCAGAACACAGGATATTATTTTTTCAAGCCTCGCCATTCTGGTCCTTTGGCCGCTTGTAGCAATCTGCGCAATTATGATTGTGATCGACAGCCCCGGAGCAAGTCCATTCTTTGTTCAAGAAAGAGTAGGACGTGACGGGAAAAAATTCAAGTTCCTAAAATTACGTACAATGATTCCACGGGCAGAGAGTATGCTGGACGGCCTGCTGGACAAAAACGAAATGGATGGTCCAGTGTTTAAAATCAAGGATGATCCACGCATCACGAGGTTAGGAAAGTTTCTTCGAAAAACAAGCATCGACGAGCTCCCGCAGCTTTTAAATATCCTCATGGGAAACATGAGCATCGTAGGCCCGCGCCCGGCGATCCCGCGAGAGGTGGCACAGTACACGGAATACCAGCGGCAGCGGCTCTACGTTACGCCTGGTCTGACCTGTTATTGGCAGATTCAACCGCACAGAAACGATTTGAGTTACGACGAATGGCTGGAGCTCGACCTCAAGTACATACGGGAGCGGAGCTTCTGGGTAGATTGGAAGATCATTTTCAAGACGTTTGGTGCGGTGTTTCGGTTGACGGGAGAGTAAACGTATAGTCAAGAATGGCTGCGGGCAAACAGATTTAGAAAGTGTAGGGCACGGGAAGCTTCTAAATCCACAGTTGAATGTAGGCGAGCTCGGAATCCGGACAGATCTGAAACTGATTGATAAGACGATTGAGATGATTTTTAAATGACACTATGGATTTCCCTCGAAAAGCTATCTTTAATACGTCATATGAAAAAGGAATGCGCATTGTAAGCTTGTGGTCTATTGTGGGAGATGGACTTTGGCAGAACTATAGGTCATAGCAACAGGAACCGCTGCTTTTGTGAAACCAATGTTGACCGGTTGTCGATAAACTCACACGCGAAACGAATCGATCACGATGGTGGCAAGCGGTTGCAGATGGAAGTTGCCAGGTGAAAAATTGATCGTTTTGATTGGATATCAAAATCCTGTTCAAGACGATCGGAGTTGCTTTATCGAAAAAGGGGGAAAGGGGCAAAGTGAAAGCATATCTATTGGCTGCCGGCTTTGGAACACGTCTGCGGCCTATAACAAATATGATTCCCAAATGCATGGCACCCATACAAGGACGCCCTATTCTTAGCTGGTGGCTACAGCTTCTCCGAAAGCATGGAGTCACTGAGACGCTGATCAATACCCACTATCTTCCAGAACCTGTGCGGGATTTCATCACGGCATATAACGCTGAGAAAACCGGCCTCACTGTTTACGAATCCTATGAGCCCGAATTGTTGGGCAGTGGTGGTACGATCCGCGCAAATCGTTCTTTTACCGATGGTGAGGACTGCTTTTTCATCTGCTATGCTGATAACCTAACGGACGCTGATCTGACTTCGTTCCGGAAATTTCATGAAGAGCATGGAGCGCTTCTAACGATGGCGCTGTTCCATACCAACGTTCCCAAACAGTGTGGTATCGCGGAACTTGACGCGGAAAACCGTGTCGTTGGCTTCGCAGAAAAACCGAAGGCCCCCAAGAGCGACTTGGCCAATGCCGGTATGTACATCGCCGACAAACGGATCTTTGATTATCTGGATCCGGATAAAACCCCGCTTGACTTCGGGAAAGATGTCCTTCCAAAGCTCGTCGGTCAGATGTACGGCTGGAACACGGAGGGGTATCTAATAGACATCGGAACGATGGAGAATTATAAAAGAGCAAACGAGGAATGGAACCATGATCATTACAAAGACACCCCTACGGATTAGCTTTACCGGCGGAGGGACCGACCTTCCGGATTACTATACCAAGAACGGCGGTGCTGTCGTCAGTTGCGGGATCAACAAATACATATACATAACCGTTAACAAAAAATTCGACGATAGAATTCGTGTCAGCTACTCAAAGACCGAAATTGTCGACGAGGTGAAAGATCTTCATCACGAGCTGATTCGGGAGTGTATGAAGTTGGTGGGGATCAGGGGAGGCATCGAGATTACCTCCATCGCGGACATTCCGTCGGGAACTGGACTGGGATCTTCCAGTACCTTTACAGTGGGCCTGTTGAACGCCCTGCATACTTATAACGGTTACAGCCCCTCGGCTGAAGAACTTGCCCGGCAGGCATGTGAGGTGGAGATTGGTATTCTAAAGCATCCCATCGGAAAGCAGGATCAGTACGCAGCGGCATACGGCGGAACGAATTACTTCAAGTTCAGCCCGGACGATACGGTGGAGCGACGGAGAATTTATCTGGATGATTCTGGCGCTCGATTAATGAGACAGAAGCTCATCCTGCTGTACACCGGTATCACCCGGGACGCTAATGCGGTTCTCACCGAACAAAAGCACAACACCTCATCCAAGTTTGAAACGCTGGATTTCATGAGAGATCAGGCGGGGGAGATGTACCGAGAACTTATGGAGAACGGCTTTACCAAACATTTTGGCGAGATGCTCCATGAGGGCTGGCTTCGCAAACAGCAGCTTGCATCCACCATCAGCAGCGGCCCCATCAACGAGTACTACAAAAAGGCCATAGACGCGGGTGCTGTAGGTGGAAAGCTCCTAGGCGCCGGTGGGGGAGGGTTCCTGCTTTTCTACTGCGACGAGGATAAACAGAGTGCGGTGGAGAAGGCGACCGGCCTGACTCGCACCTACTTTCACCCGTCGCTACGGGGTAGCCGAGTGATCTTTTATGCGTAAGGCGGTATTCTTGGACAGGGATGGTCTCATAAACCGGCAGGCCGCGCCCCACCATTATATAAGCGAGCCAGAGGACTTTGAGATCCTTCCTGGCGTACCAGAAGCGATCAGGCGCCTGAATGACGCGGGATACCTTGCGATCATTGTGACCAACCAACGAGGCGTGGCCCTGGGCATGATGACTCTGGAGCAGGTGGAGCACGTGCATGACTACCTCCGGCGAGAGTTGGGGAAATGTGGTGCCCACATCGACGCCATCTATGTCTGTCCCCACGCCCAGGGTGAGTGCACTTGCCGGAAGCCGGATATTGGGCTCTTCCTAATGGCGGAGCGTGACTTCGACGTTGATAAGGGACGATCTTGGATGGTAGGTGACAGCGACACGGATGTGGAGGCTGGCAAGAGATACGGAGTCAGATCCATTCTTACGAAAAGCCTCTCCCATGCAGTGAATTTAATTCTGGCGGAGGAATCCATATGAAAATACTCATTACCGGCGGTGCCGGATATATTGGCAGCCACACGAACAGGCTTTTGAATGAAAAAGGCATTGACACAGTCGTTCTGGATGATTTGAGCGACGGACATAAGGAGGCCGTAGTCTGCGGGAAATTTGTGCAGGGAGATTTTGGGGATAGTGCGCTGCTGAACAAATTGATGGAGGAGGAAAAATTTGACGCCGTTCTCCACTTCGCCGCTTTTGCCTCTGTTCCGGATTCGGTAGTCAGACCGGCCAGGTATTACCGGAACAATGTAACCAATATGCAGACGTTGCTGGATGCCTGCGTGGCGCACGAGATCAAATATTTTGTATTCTCTTCCTCGGCATCCACCTTTGGCGAGCCTCAATATACCCCCATGAACGAGGAGCACCCTCAATTGCCCATCAATCCCTATGGGATGACGAAACTCATCGGAGAGCACCTGCTGGCGGATTACGAACGGGCCTATGGAATCAGGTACTGCGCGTTTCGATATTTCTGCGCGGCGGGGGACTCCAAGGATGGCAAGATCGGGGAGGCTCATTCTCCTGAGACTCATCTCATTCCGGTGATGGTGAAAGCGGCCCTCCACAATAGGCCATTTAGCGTGTTCGGGACGGATTATGACACCCGAGACGGGAGTTGTATCCGGGACTTCATCCATGTTCTCGATTTGGCGGAGGCGCACTGGTTGGGACTTCGATACATCATGGAAAACGACCGCTCCGACTGCTTCAATTTGGGGAGTAACACGGGCTTTACGGTTCTTGAAATGATCAAAGCGCTGGAGAAGGTGACCGGGAAGCCGGTTCCCTACAAGATAGCTGGAAGACGCGACGGTGATCCGGCGTCCTTAGTGGCATCTAATGAAAAAGCAAGGCGGATTTTGGGCTGGGAACCGTTGCACAGCGATATCGGGGAAATTCTAGCAGATGCCTGGAACTGGGAAAGAAACAGGGGGTATTGATATGATCGATTTTAAGCCGAATATACACAAGTACATTGAGGCGGAGATCGAGGTATTGCGCAAGCTTGATCTCGATGAACTAAACGCAGCTGTCAATGCCATTCTGGAGGCCAGAAACCGGGGTGGTACGATCTATACCATGGGCAACGGTGGGAGTGCAGCCACGGCCAGCCACATGGTGTGCGATCTGGCAAAGGGGACCAGCGAGCTCATCGGCGGTCTCAGGTTCCATGTGGTGTGCCTCAGCGACAACATCCCCATGGTCACGGCTGTCGCCAACGATTTCTGCTATGAGGACGCGTTTGTCTATCAGCTTCAGGGTCAATTGAAACCGGAGGATTTGGTCATCGCCATCTCTGGCAGCGGCAGCTCTGAGAATGTGGTTCGGGCTGCGAAATATGCCAAGGAGTTGGGCGTCCCCGTCATTGGCATTACCGGCTATTCCGGCGGGAAGCTCTACGCTCTGGCCGACTACCGCATGCATGTCCGCATTGACGACATGCAGATCGCGGAAGATATACACATGATGTTCGATCATATGACGATGAGAGTGATTGGTGAAAATGAGCGAGAAGCTGGAAAAACTAAGAATATGTAAACGGGGGGGGGATACACCTCACCTTAATTACATTGATGCCCTCAAAGGGCTGTGCATTATATGCGTTGTCATAGGACATGTGGCGCAGAGCTATACGGACAGCGGGATGCTGACAGAAGCGAATTGGCTATTAAAGGTGATGCTCAATGCAACCTACTGTTTCCATATGCCCGCCTTTTTCATGATCAGCGGGTTTGTATTTTTCACAGCGTATTTCAACGATGACGGAACGGCGAAATACAAGAAATTGTGGGTCCAATTGCTGAACCTGATTTGGGTCTATATGGTTTTTAGCATCGCATATGGAACCTATAGAATCATATTCGCAGGCTCTGCCAACAGTAAAACGACACTTGTGGATCTCCTTCTTATTCCAGTAAAGCCTTTGGGGGTCTACTGGTATTTACACAGGCTGATCATCTATTATATAGTTTTTATGATCCCGGGACTCTGTCGACGAAGGGCATGGATGGTGTTACCTGTTACAGTAGCCATATTTCTGCTGGCGGGAAGCGTTTCATTGAATGTTTTAGGGATCCTGCAGTATACCCCATATTTTTGTATCGGTATCCTGTTGGCCAGAGAGCGCATCGCGCTCCGCCCTTGGATTCTGATCCCCGCCGCCCTGTCAGTGGCATTGTTTGGCGCGTTTCACTGGGATACGGCGGCTATTTCTCCATATCCCATCATCCGTATGGCGATCGCGCTGGGCATATCATTTGGCCTTTGGTTTGTTTTTCAAAAAGTCAGCTTTCTGGGAGAGAACAGATTTCTTATCGCCTGCGGATTGCGGAGTATGGAAATTTACGTGATACACACATTTTCTACCTCTGGATGCAGGGGACTGCTTCCATTCCTGGGAATCGAAGAAGCTTATATGAGCATCCTGCTGAATTTTGTCATCAGCTTTATGCTGCCGTTTGCCGTTATATGGGTTTCCCAGAAATGCAGGCTATATCATTTGCTGTTCAAACCGTTTGTATACAGAGATAACAAGACCATTTTTTTCCCAACCCTCTGAGACTGCGGCCTGCGTCGGGATTGGGGTCAGACAGCGGATCGCGTGTGATGGCAGAACTTGTGCCACGAAAGCAAAAGCTCGCTGTGGTGAAATGAACAAAAAGGAGCGATCGCGGGTAATGGATATCAAGATCATCATCGCGGCCCACAAGCCCTATTGGATGCCCCCGGATCACATCTATTTTCCCATACATGTGGGGAAGACCGGCAAAAAGGATATAGGTTTTCCCGGAGACGATACGGGAGACAACATCAGCCAGAAAAATCCAAATTACTGTGAGTTGACCGGACTTTACTGGGCCTGGAAGAACCTGGACGCAGACTATATTGGGTTGGCACATTATCGCCGTCACTTTTCTTTAAAGAAGGGGAAAGACAAAAAAGCGAGCGTCCTCACCCGTGAGCAGCTTGAGCCGATTTTAACAACAACGGACGTGATACTTCCCAAAAGACGGGATTATTATATCGAGACAATATACAGTCACTATGCGCATACGCATGATGGGACGCATCTCGATAAAACGAAGGCCATCATATCCGAAAGATTCCCGGATTATCTTGAAAGCTTTGATCGTGTGATGAAGTCCCGCGGGGGGCATAGGTTCAATATGCTGATCATGAAAAGGGAACTGTTGAACGAATATTGCGCATGGCTGTTTGAAATTCTGTTTGAGCTTGAAAAACAAATCGATACGAGCGGGATGACAGCATTTGATGCAAGGCTGTTCGGCCGTGTAAGCGAATGTTTATTGGATGTATGGATATATAAAAATCATGTACCATATAAAGAGATCAACTATATTTACATGGAGCCGATCAAATGGGTAAAAAAAATCGGCTGTTTTTTGGGCGCAAAATTTATGGGCAGGAAATACAGTACAAGTTTTTGATCTTGACACCGATTCAATGAGGAGGTTGAACATGAAAAAGGTTCTGGCAATGATCGTTGCATACAACAGACCTGTTCTATTAAAAGAAAGCATCGAACAGTGTCTTTCACAGAGCGCCTCGGATGAATTGGATATCCTTATTGTGGACAACAGTACGTCAGACGATGTCCGGGATCATATTTTCGAGCACATTCAAAAGAAGGAAATAATATATATAAATACGAATTCAAAGCTGAGTTCAGCTGCCGGGTTTCAGTTTGGCATGAGATATGCGGTCGAACATGGATATGAGTTTGTGTGGGTAATGGACGATGATTGTATCCCGAAGAAGAATACGCTTGAGGAATTTTTGAAATGGGACAAGGAGCTTGGTAGCAATTACGGTTTTCTTTCAAGTAAAGCACTGTGGAAGGACGGAAGCATCAGTCGAACTACTATCCAAAAAAAATCCCTTTTTCATAGAGTTAAGGATTTTTCGGATAATCCAATCCGAGTTATGTTTGCTGGTTTTGTGTCTATGCTCATACCTACAAAAGTAATAAGGGATGTTGGATTGTCAATCAAAGAATTCTTCATTTGGTCTGATGATTGGGAGTATGCGCGTCGGATTTCACGTAAATATCCATGTTATCTGATTACATCCAGTGTGGTAACACATAAATCTGCGACGAATATTGGCGGCAATATCGCTATTGATTCGGAAGATCGAATATATCGATATAGCTATTTATATCGTAATGATGTTTATCTATACAAAAGAGAGGGAATAAAAGGATTTGTTTATGAGGTCCTACGTCTTTCAGATCATACGATGCGGGTAATTTTTAAAGCGAAGGATCATAAAATGATGCGCCTTTCTTGCATATTTAAGGGGACCATTGACGGACTGAAGTTTGATCCGCAGATAGAGTATTGCAACTGATGTACATAACTTGGGGGACCGGATGGAAAAAGATTTGATAAGCGTTATTGTTCCGGTATACAATGTGGAGCAATATTTGGATGAATGTGTAAAAAGTCTCCTGTGTCAGACGTATAAAAACCTTGAGATTATTCTGATTGACGACGGCTCAACGGATGCCTCGGGCGAAATGTGTGACGAATACGCCGCAAAGGACGGAAGGATAAGAGTCGTACACAAGGAAAACGGCGGTCTTTCCAGTGCGAGGAATGCTGGACTTGACATTTGCAGGGGAAAATACATCACATTTGCCGATTCGGATGACTATGTAGACCCAGAGTATGTGGGCTATATGTACAGGCTCCTGAAGGACAATAATGTCTTGATTTCCTGCTGCAAATGGCGGCTCGTTTATTTCAACGGGCAGCCGGAAAAGTTATCCGGGGATACGGGGGCTTACAAGGAGTCTCAAAAGGAGTATTTCAGGAATCTCCTGTATGGCAGGCGGGCGCTGGGACAGTGGGCATCTCTGTTCCACAGTAGCATTTTCGAGGGAATCCGCTATCGGGTGGGAATTCTATTCGAGGATAGTGAGATTGTCTATAAGCTCATCGGAAGAGCGGATTACATCGCTGTGGGCATGAAGCAACTGTATTACTATCGGATGCGTTCCGATTCGATAACGAAGAATGGATTCAGCCCCAGAAAGCTGACGCTTATCAGTATATCGGAGGAGTTGTGCGCCTGTGTGACCAGCCGGTATCCCGACTTAAACCGGGCCGCGGACAGCAAGATGATCTGGGCGCTGTTCAGCACCCTGAACCAGCTGTATAAGTCCGAAACGATCGATCCGACCATTGAGAAAGAGATTTTGAACAAGGCAAAAAAATACGAATTATCTGTTTTAACGGACAGAGATGCGCCAGCCAGGAACAAATTCGGTATTTTGATCAGAAAGCTGGGAAGGAAGTTTTATATATTCGCTTGGAACAAATATATGACGGTTGCCCGGAAGCGGAGCTGAGGGGCAGATGGGAAAAGATGTGAGGAAAGAAACGAAATGACAGAGTACTTGAAGCTGATATACATTCTGATGCTCAGAGGCCTGCTGAGGATCCTGTTCATCCTTCCAATAAAACGGAATCGGGTGTTTTTTGAGTCCTTTGCGGGTGAAAAATATGACTGCAATCCCAAATACATCTCGGAGGCGCTTTGCTCAAAATACGGGCAAAGCGTTGAAGCCGTTTGGGCGATCAAAGACAAGAACCGGCTCCCCGCCGGCGTTCAATATTGTAAGTTTAGAAGTTTGAAACATATCTTCTATAGGGTGACATCCAAAGTGTATGTCTGCAACTATCTTCAGGCGGGGGAGATTCCGAAGCGCAAGGGCCAGATCGAGATCCAGACCTGGCATGGAGGCGGCTGCTATAAGAAGATCGGAGCGGATGAGTGCTTACGGAGCAGAACATATTCCATCAGAAGGGATATGCACGTGCGAGAGACGGATTATTGCCTGGTCAGCAGTCGCTATTGGGAGGAGAGAGTGCTGCGAGAGCAGTTGGGATATAAGGGCGAGGTTCTGGAGACGGGTATGCCAAGGAACGATATACTCGTGGGGGAGCCCTCCCGGGACGCGATCCTTTCCATCCGGAAAAAAGCGGGCATAGAGCGGGACGCGTTTGCCGTTCTGTATGCCCCCACCTGGCGGGAAGGGACGGACACATTTGAGAAGATCGACTATGAGGTGATAAAGCGGACCTTTGAGAAGAGATTCGGGAAAAAGGTTCAGATGCTTTTCCGGGCGCATGTTTACGGAAAGGAAGCGGCGGAACAGGCGCTTGACCTGACCGATTATCCCGATATGCAGGAGTTGTTATATGCCTGCGATGCCCTGATCACAGACTATTCCTCCTCCATGTGGGACTTTTCTCTGACAGAAAGGCCATGCTTTCTGTATGTTCCGGATCTGGCGCGATACACGCAGCAGCGCGGATTCGATATGGATATTCACACCTGGGGGTTCCCGGTCTGCGAGACGAATGAGAAACTCGCCGAAGCCATCGAGAGCTTCGATCCCGTCTCTTTCCGAAAGGCCATGAGAGCGCACCGGGAGACGCTGGGCTCCTTTGAGAAGGGAACGGCAACCGAGCAGGTTGTTCAGATGATCGGTGAGATATGCGGAGCACTCGAGAAGGAGAAAATATGATTTTTGAGAAGCTGAAGCGATGGAGAAAACAATACGGCATCAAGAATATTCTCTTGCAGGGGGCATATTTTCTCCTGCCAGTCATTCCCGTGGACAGCAACAGACTGCTCAGAATCATGAACTGGCAGCTGCGGGCGCGGAAGCGGCTGAAAAAATATCTGGTGATTCGCCAGCGGGACGACTCCCTGGAGGAGAATAACCCGTTCAGGAAAACCGTGTGGTGTCTCTGGTATCAGGGCATTGAGAACGCGCCGGCCATCGTGCGGCACTGCGTTTCCAGGGCGGAGAGATACGCCGGGGAGATGGGCTATCAGTTCGTTCTGTTGGACAGGGAATCTATGAAGAAGTACGTAGAAATCCCACAGCCCATCTGGGATAAGTGGGAGAGTGGAAAGATTACAGATGCTAATTTTTCGGATGTATGCAGAGTAGCTCTTCTGGCGCAATACGGTGGGATATGGCTTGATTCTACGGTTCTGCTGACCGGGAAAATTGACCCAGAGATTCTGGATGCGGATGTTTTCTTTTTTCAGGCGTCCTTTATGGATATGACAGTCACGAAAATTTCAAGTTGGTTTATTTGTGCTAAATCGGCGGGAAACCGATTCTTATTTTCACTCAGAGATTCTCTTATAAATTATTGGGAAGCACGCGATACAGTAGAAGACAAGTTCCTATGCCATATGATCGTAGCTGCACTGAGCGAAACAGAGGAGCTGCGTGAGGAATTTGAAAAGATCCCATTTTTTTCCAACACACATCCCAGCCTGATGGGCATGTGCCTGAACGATCCCTATGACGAGAAAAAGATCCGGCACATTTTGAAATGCTCCTCCGTACACAAATTGACCTACAAAAACCTGGATGAATCCATGGAGAACAGTGTCTATAAGGCAATTCTTGACGGAAAGGTGGATGCAAGTGAAGGCGCAGGGGATAGCGGTTGTGTTGGTAACATTCAATAGACTGGATAAGCTGAAGACAGCGCTGGCGTGCTATGAGAAGCAGACATATCCGATCGTGGAGATGCTGGTAGTGAACAATTGCAGCACGGACGGTACAGGGGAATATCTGGACGAATGGGTCGCAAAGGAGGGCGCATTCAACAGGGCTGTGCTCCACTTGTCTGAGAATACAGGTGGCGCCGGTGGATTCGGAAATGGCATGGATACGGAGCTGGAGAAGGTGAAGGATGGGCGGCCGGGCATCGAGTGGATACTGGTGGCAGATGACGACGCTTTCCCGGAACCGGACGCGATCCAGAAGATGGTTGAGTATTATGAGGGACTGACAAAGACGGAGCAGGCGCAGGTTTCCGTGCTTTGCAGCGCGGTGATCAATCAGGGGAAGCGCCATCTGTCCCATCGGAGCCGGCTTACCGCCGGATTGTTCAGAGCCCGGTTCAGCGGTGTACCGGAAGCGGAATATGCAAAAGAAGCGTTCGAGATCGATACGTTCTCTTATGTAGGGACCATGATGAAGGTGCAGGCACTGCTTCAGGCGGGAACCACGAACAGGGAACTGTTTATCTACGGTGATGACAATGAGCACAGTATGCGGCTGAAAAAGACCGGAAAGTTGGTTTGTGTGACTGGCAGCCGGTACATCCATAATACGCCCGGCATGGGCGATCGGACGATCGGTTGGCATACATATTATGACAGGAGAAACCAGCTCTACTTATTGAAGAAGTATCTGCCCATCCGGTACTTTTATTTCAGACTGATCAAGCAGACTTTGCTGGAGACGACATTCCTTTCCAAAAACACAAAAGAGGAACGGAAGCTCTTTCGCGCCGCTTTTAGCGACGCGCTTCATGAACGCCTGGGCAAGCATCCAATATACAGGCCCGGATTCCATTTTTAGGAGAGATCATGCTTATTTTTGTTCTTATCGTTTTTCTGACGATCCTGCTATACGCGGCTTACTTTTTCATGAATAAGGAATTGATGTCTCCGCCGGTGCTTTTTATCGGACCATTCCTGATAGCGACGATATTTGCCGCTGTATATAGAGAATTTTGGAAGCTGGATTTGCATCTCAACACCTTTCTGGTGCTGTTTGGTGGGTGCTTTGTTTGTCTGCTTGCGTGCATCTCATATAGATACTCGTCCTTCGGAAGGAGAACCAGGGCGCGGGCGAGGGAACAGGCGCAGAAAACCACTTCTCCCGAGCAGATCAATATATCCACCTGGAAGGTCGTTGCCTTTGTTCTGGTGCAGATCATCAGCGTGTTCACGATTGCCATGGATATGAGAAAGCTGACGTCGCAATATGGCATATCTGGCAATTTTTCAACGGTAATGTATTGGTTTAGACACTACCACATGTTTTCCGAAGATAAGATTAATCTGTCGTCCCTCGCCAGCAACTTAAGAATGATCTCAGTATATGGAAGCTACATATGGATTTACACGCTTTGCCATAACAAGACTTACAAATATAAAACCGTCAATGCGGTTTGGATGCTGGTCAGTGTCATTCTGAGCGTTGTATGCGCCATGATGGTCGGGGCACGGGGCGACGCTTTTGATATATTTGTCGCCATATTTGTCATGTTTTTTGCCCTTTGGCAGATGAAGGGTGGACGCCGTCATCGAATTAACTTCAGGAAAATGGCGATTCTTGTTGCCGCTGTGACTGTTGCGCTCTTCTCCTTTAAGGCGCTGGGCGATATGGCAGGACGAAACGCGGTAGAGAGTTCGAAGGCGAATTCGGTCACGAATTCGGCAATCTACACGATGGCATTCTACTTCGGAGCTGAAATCAAGAATCTCGATATTTATCTGGCTGCTCCATTCCACAGAGGAGCGGAGGTATTCGGAGGACAGACATTTGCCGGAATACTAGGCTGGCTGAGCGGCACGTTTGGCTTGGGTTGGAATGTGGAAGTATATCTGCCGTTTCAAAGCGGAGGAACCGGCAATGTGTATTCCACATTTTACCCGTTTATATATGATTTTGGCTATACGGGAGTTGTCGTTTTAACAGCTATACTGGCCGTTGTGTCTCAGATGCTATATGAACGCAGCAAATTGAACGGACGAAACACGGCGATCAATTTCAATATGCTTATATATAGCTACATTTCTGGACCCATCGTCTTCTCGTTCTTTGGAGAGGCGTTTTTCACAAGTATTCTTAGCACAGGGTTCATTAAAGTTATCTTCCTATGGAAATTTATGATTTGGTACTGCTTGAATATGAAAACTTCGAAACAACTGACAAGGTCGAAGACTTTGGAGGGAAAATAAGATGAATATTGGCGTTATTTTCGCAGGCGGAATCGGAAGAAGGATGCATAGTAAAGAAAAGCCAAAGCAGTTCTTAAATCTATAATAAGTGTGGCAGAATGAATTGGTTATTGTCAAACATTGTCAACGAGACCGTCACTATATGTGATGAAGATCATATAACGTTCCAAAGATACGAGAATACCGGAGACTGATGCTGCTACGCAGCAAACATGTATAACGAACAATAATAGTGAGGCAGTATAAATGAAAAACATCGCTCTCATCATCGCCGGGGGTGTTGGCTCCCGTATGAACCAAGATATTCCCAAACAGTTCATTCACATAGAAGATAAGCCTGTGCTGATATACACTTTGGAAGGATTTCAGCGTCATCCCCTAATCGATGCCATTGAGGTTGTGTGCATTGATGGCTGGCACAATGTTCTCCTGGCCTACGCAAAGCAATTTGGGATTTCAAAACTAAAGTGGATAGCGCCTGGTGGAGCAACATGCCAGGAATCTATTCGAAATGGCGTGTACAATTTGGAGGATGAGTGCAGCCCAGATGATATTGTGATTGTTCATGACAGTATCAGGCCGATAATTGAGCCGTCGGTACTGTCAGATGTAATCGACAAATGCCAAAAATATGGAAATGCAGTTTCCTCTATGCCCTATAATGAACAGATTTTTGTGACAGACGACAGCGCTTCCACGGTGCAATATATTCCCCGGGAGACCTTGCGCCGGGTGGTCACCCCCCAAGCGTACCGATTTGATCTGCTGGATAAGAAGTATCATGAGGCGTTTGAAAAGAAAATTGGAATCTATGGCTCGTCTTATACAAACACAATGATGGTTGAGCTTGGTGTGAGACTCTATTTTGCCGCAGGTTCTGATAGAAATATCAAATTAACAACAGTAGACGATATGATGATTTTTAAGGCAATGCTGCAGAGTAAAAAAGCAGATTGGTTGAAAGGAGAAATTGGGGCGGATTATGATTGTATATGACAATACTTATTGGGACGACGTTGAAAAGGTGATCCAGTGCGTCCCGCATATTTCGGAGTTGTTTCACAAGTCCATATTGATTACCGGAGGCACGGGGTTGATCTGTTCGGCGGTGGCAGAACTGCTGTTTCACCTGAACAGGACAAGAGATGCCGGGATCAAGATTCTTTTGGCAGGCCGGAGTCAAGAACGCATGGGAAAACGATTTTACCCCTTCTCAGAGGGAACAGATTATTCTTTCCTGCAATACGACGCCACAAAGGACGAAGCTTTGACAATTTCCGCCGACTATATTATTCATGGAGCCAGCAATGCCAGTCCGGCGGTGTTCAGGAGCCAGCCAGTGGAGACGATGTTAAGCAACCTGATCGGATTGAACTGTTTGATGGAAATGGCTGTTAAAAACCATACAAAGCGGGTTTTATACATCTCTTCCAGTGAGGTTTATGGGCAGAAGACGGATCGTCATCCTTACAGTGAAAGCGATTACGGCTATGTGGATATTTTAAATCCTCGGGCAGCGTATCCCAGTTCCAAGCGGGCGGCGGAAACTCTGTGTGCGGCATATGGGGAGGAATACGGCGTAGACACCGTGATCGTCAGGCCAGGACATATCTATGGCCCATCTATCACGGATTCAGACGACCGGGCTTCCGCGCAGTTCACTCGCGATGCAGTACAAGGGGAATCGATCATGATGAAGAGCGCGGGGAGTCAGTTGCGGTCTTATTGCTATACATTGGACTGCGCTTCAGCGATTTTGACTGTGCTGTTAAATGGGAAAAAAGGATGTGCCTACAATATTTCCAACCGGGATTCAGTCGTTTCCGTTAGAGATGTAGCAGAGATGCTGGCACAGGAAACCGGGACAAGAATTGAGTTTTGTAATCCTTCCGATATGGAGAAAAAGGGCTATAGCATGATGGAGAATTCCGCGCTGGATGCGGAAAAGCTGGAAAAAACAGGATGGCGCGGTCTATATGATTTAAGAACAGGTATTCAAAAAACAATCTTGTTTTTTAAGGCACCAAAGGGATAAACCAGGGGGAAACAGCGATCATTTTTTGGTTTCGGTACAATAATAAACATGATTTGTTTTGGTTATACGTTATCCGCATAACATGGGGAAACAAGAACAAAAGAATAACGGCGACCAATGTACCAGACCATGATCCGCGATATGCGTGCGCAGTGATTAGAGAATAAAAGATTTTTTGGCGGGTGAGAATATGAGCGTAGCGAAAGCTGTGAAAAGGATCGTTAAGAAGACCTTATTTATAATACCGAAGGTAAAGGATTACACTTACGGGGCTATTCTCTACCGTAAATATTCCCGCTGTGAACAGGCCCACGGCCGGATGGCCTTCCTGCGGGAAAACGGATCCCGGTTTTATTTTGGACGCCTTTGTCGAAGCAAAGCGCAACAAATTGCGAAATTGCTTAGCAAGGTCGATATCTGCCCCGCGGCCAACAGCACCTTTTTCTATTCTCTCGACTGCTTAAAAACGGTACGCAATGCCAATACCATTTTCGACAACTGCACCGCCAATTATGATGCAGTAGTTCATAACTCTTTCAGCAAAATTGCGGAAGAATTGGCAAAGGAAGACAACGGATTCGCAAAGGAAGAACAGACGATCATGGCGGCTATGAGGGGATACCTTGATCGCTGCCGAAAGACCCCCACTGTGGCCGAAAAGTACATGTGTCAGCTTGATGCCATCGAGACGCTGTTCCATCGTCCTGCGGAGAGCTTTTTTGAGGCATTGCAGCGCATCCTGTTCTTCAATCAATTTCTGTGGCAGACTGGTCATACCCTCAATGGTCTGGGACACTTGGATTGGATTCTTGACGACTTGTACCGCCATGATTTGTCGGCCGGTATGTTGACCCGTGCGTCTGCAATGGATATGCTGAAGGACTTCTTCCGTGTCCTCCACGAGAGCTATTGGTTTAAAAGCGCCGTGCTCATGGGTGATACCGGGCAGATCATCATCCTTGGTGGCCGGGACAAGGACGGGAGATATCGCTGCAACGAGCTGACTTATTTGTTTATCGAAGTGTCAAAGGAGTTGCGCCTCCCAGATCCCAAGATACTGCTTCGTTGTACAGCGGATATGCCGGAGGATTTGTTGGAGCCGGCAATAGATTGCATTGCGACAGGCATTGGTGCGCCGCTACTTGCCAATGACGATGAGATCATCCCGGCTATGCTCTCCTGCGGCTTTGACAAGGCCGATGTATATGACTATGGTGTATCGGCTTGCTGGGAGCCGCTTATACCAGGATTAAGCTTTGAGCCGAACAATGTGGCGTCTCTGAATTTTGCAGAACCATTTACAAGGATGGCATGTTTTCCCGAGTTTGATTCTGCTAAATCAATGGAGGAGATTGTTTTTCTTTACAAGACCAGCCTTCGGAAATATATTCAGGAACTCTTGATGCCATTGACGGCCAGGATGTATGAGGAGGATCCGCTCCTGTCGTTGTTGAGCTCATCATGTATGGAGCAAAGGAAAGATATTACCCGGGGCGGTGCGAAATATAACAATATTGGTCTTACCTCCGTGGGACTGGGAAGTGTGGTCAATTCTATTTTGAATTTGGAAAAGTTGGGATTCGCAGGCGGGAGATTCACACTGAGAGAGCTGAATGATGCCCGCAAGGGAAATTTCGTTGGAAAGGACGACTTGGTCGAGGAGTTAAAGAGCCTTTCACCCGCCTTTGGAAGCGACGCCAAGGCGGTAGTGGACATTACGAATCGACTGATTGTATTTACAAGCGAGGAGTTTAAAAAATACACGCCCGCCAATGGTGGTGTATTTAAATTCGGCCTCAGTTCACCCAGCTATATTTCTGGTGCGAATAATGTTTCGGCGACTTTTGACGGGCGAAGGGATGGTGAGCCCTTTAGCGTACATATCTCATCCGCATCTGCATTGCCTACAACAGAACTTTTGTCATTCGCCATGAAATTGGATTACCATGAGAACCGCCTTAACGGCAATGTGATCGACTTCATTACCTCCCCGGGAATGCTTCAGCAGAACCATGAGAAATATGCTGCGCTTCTGCGTGCGGGCTTTGCTGGCGGGATTTTTCAGCTCCAAATGAATGTGGTTGCCAGCAAAACATTGATTGCCGCCAAGGCTGACCCCACGCTGTTCCCAAATCTTGTGGTGCGTGTGTGGGGGTTCAGTGCCTACTTCAATGACCTGCCAGAAGAGTACAAGGATGTACTCATTAAGCGTGCGATAGAGAGCGAAAAGGCCGCATAGAATTTATTCCATGGAGTTGCTATGCAAAAGAAAAGTATCCAAAAAAATTACATCCTAAACGCGGGCTACCAGATTCTTTTACTGATCGTGCCGCTGATCTTGGCCCCATATCTTTCCCGCGTGCTTGAGCCTGACGGCGTTGGAACGGCAAGCTTTGTGGAATCTATCGTGGCATATTTTACTCTTTTCGCTACAATGGGAATCTCAACATATGGACAGAGAGAGATTTCTTATGTCCAAGACGATGTAAATAAACGCAGCGAAATTTTCTGGAATACGAAAACATTGGGCTTTTGCACAGCCGCAGTAGCAATAGTGGTCTATGTCATATTCTCGCTGTTTCAAAAGTTAAACTCTGCACTGTATCTCATTCTGACACTCAATCTGGTGGCCGTCTTTTTCGATATTACTTGGTTCTTCCAAGGATTGGAGGAGTTCGGCAAGACTGTTGCCAGAAATGCCGTTTGTCGGATACTTCAGGTGATATATGTCTTCGTTTTTGTAAAGACGAAAGAAGATCTGTCCCTATATGTTCTCGGATTGGGCCTTTTCACAGCCCTGGGGAATATTTCTCTATGGGCGTACCTGCCCAAATATGTAAAGCCAATCCCCTTAGCAAAGCTGAGACCCTTTAGGGATATCAAGGTGGTTTGGTCACTTTTTATTCCGACAATTGCGATCCAGATCTATACAGTGCTGGACAAAACCATGATCGGACTCATCACGGATAGCTCCTTTGAAAATGGTTATTATGAGCAAGCCATCAAGATTTCCAAGATGCTGTTGGCGGTGGTGACTGCACTGGGTACCGTGATGGTGCCAAGAATAGGGTATCACTACGGAAGAAACGAGACAGAGGACATAAAGCGGCTGATGTACCGTGGTTATCGATTTGTGTGGTTCCTCGGTATCCCGCTTTGTTTTGGACTTGTAACTATATCGGGCAACTTCGTCCCCTGGTTTTTCGGTATGGGCTATGACAAAGTAGTCCCTCTTTTGCAGATCTTGTCATTTTTGATCCTATCAATAGGCATAAATAACGTCACAGGGATACAGTACCTTATCCCGACGAAACGGCAGAATATTTTTACTTATACCGTTATTATCGGAGCATGCGTCAATTTCTGTCTAAATCTCGTGTTAATCCATTTTCTACAGTCATTCGGAGCTGCCATTGCCTCGGTAGCTGCAGAGAGTGTGATTGCAGTCATTCAGTTAATCATCGTGCGAAAGGAGCTTTCTCCCTTGCGTGTCATCAAGGAGGGAACGCATTATTACATTGCCGGCGCTGTCATGGCGCTTGTCCTTTGGCCGGTAAAAACGATTCTTAATCCCTCGATGCTCAATACGGCCATAATTGTCATTTGCGGCGCTACTGTGTATTTTTCAGTTTTGTTTATTTTGCGAGACGAATTTTTCCTGTCAAATATAAATAAGATCATTGCCAGACTAAAGCGGGGAAATGTCGATGGACAGTAGGGTTATGATAACAAATATACAGCGCTTTTCCCTCCATGACGGACCTGGAATCAGAACGACAGTATTCTGCAAAGGCTGTTCGCTCCACTGCCCGTGGTGCTCTAATCCGGAGAATATACAATATACGATTGAGGAGCACACAAAGGATGATGGAAAGGGAACATATGGCAGATTGGTCAGCTGTGACGAGTTGTATGATGAACTGATAAAGGATAAGATATTTTACGCCCAGTTTGGTGTTGGCGCCGGGCTAAAAGGTATGCCCGGCGGCGTGACCTTTTCCGGCGGTGAGCCGCTTTTGCAGTTTGACAGACTCGAACCATTGCTTCAGCGCCTCAGGAATGAAAAAATCCATATCTGCACAGAAACCGCTTTATTTGTCCCCAAAGAGCAGCTGAGGATAGCAATAGAATACGTGGATCTGTTTTATATTGATATAAAAATACTGGACGCTGATACCTGTCATAAAACGCTCGGCGGACAGATTACCCAGTATCTGACAAATATAGGCAGAGTATTTTCAGCTCAAAAGCCCGTGGTGTTCAGAGTACCTGTGATTGGTGGGTATACAGATGACGAAATGAATCGTGATTTGATCATCAAACTCCTCAATTGGTACCGCCCGAAGAAGGTGGAATTGATAAAGGAACACAATCTGGGACGGGAAAAGTATTTAACTTTAGGAATGGAGCCTTTGAACTTAAACAGAGTTACGGACGAAGTGCTGGAACAGTATCGTGAAGAGATCATAGCCAAAACAGGAGTGGAAACAGAAGTGTGTAGAGTATGACGGAGAAGAACTCAAGAAAAGAATTGACGGCAAATCAATTGAGCGATGACCGCGTGGCAGAGTACGACATTTTGCGCGTAATTGTGATGCTGTTGGTAGTACTGGGTCATGCTACTTACGTATCCCATGTGACAGATTACGGCGGGTGTGATTATTCGGAGTATTTTGAAAAAAAGTCACTGTTTTTCCAATGTGTATCATATTTGACTGCCGTGATCTATCTGTTCCACATGCCACTATTTATGGCGTTAAGCGGGGCGCTTTTCTATTGCTCCTATATGAAGGGAAAATATCGAAATTACAAGTTACTCCTGGTTGAAAAGGGAAAGCGGTTACTGATACCGTTTTCCTCAAAAATAGTTTCGACGTATTTTCTTCACATCAAACTCTACAAGCTGCTCCTTCGCAATACTTTTGGAATTTACCTATATGCCGATCCATTGAATTATCTAATTTTAGCAGTGGGATTTGCGCTGTTCGGCAAACAATTATTCACTGATATGTTCCTGTCGATAGGCTTATATTTTGTGCGTATAATCGGAACGATAACGGTCAGTATTGCGTTGTGTTGTGTCATCAGAAAATGTAAATTGAAGTACCTGTGTTAGTATAAGTGTTTTTGCAGTATTAGAGCGGGATATGCGTTCCTTATGAAGCTTCCTATGACATCGAGCAGCTCGTTGGTGCGTCAATAGCAAGAACAGAAAGAATTAATACCATACCCGATTGAACGATAACTGTAAAGCAATGTGGGGAGAAAATGAAGCACAAACAAAGTGATGAACTGTTTTTTCGGATAGCTGAAATGAACGCGGCGCTGCAGACTCACATTAGTCGTATCCCGCTCTCCGCCTGCATCCCTTGGTACTACGAAGAAAAATCCGGCGTGATCCGCAATCCAACTGGAAGCTTTTTCCGAGTAAAGGGGATTCAGGTACTGACGGGGGAGCGAGTGATTGTCGAGCAGCCCGTCATCATTCAGGACGAGATCGGGTATCTCGGGATCATCCGCAAGAGAATTGGCGGGGAAATGCAGTATCTGATGCAGGCGAAGATCGAGCCGGGGAACATCAACAAGATCCAGATTTCGCCGACGAT